>NZ_JBKEZY010000004.1:0-465129 GCF_053345335.1 Bacillus sp. M5A3_1b
TAATCTTCCAATAATTGAAGTACCAGCAATCTTATTTATGGAAAAGGATTTTGAAAAAATAAAGACTTATATAGACAATTATTTTTCTAATAACTCATAAAGAAAATAAAAGTACAGTAAAAAGAAGTCCGATAAAAAACGAGTGGCTTAGAATATTTCTATTAATCATTCGTTTTTTATTATATTTACATATCAGTCTATCGCAAATAAACTTGTACAACATATCGGGAAATATAGTGAGGTTAATATCGTTGAAGAGTTTGCTGCACCTTTACCTGTTACCGTCATATCCGATTTATTACGAGTGCCAACAACTGACCGTAAAAAAATTAAAGAATGGTCTGATATTTTATTTATGCCATATAGTAAAGAAAAATTTAACGATTTGGATGTAGAAAAAGGAATTGCGTTAAATGAATTTAAAACGTACCTGCTTCCAATTGTTCAAGAGAAAAGATATCATTTAACCGACGATATTATTTCAGATTTAATACGAGCTGAATATGAAGGCGAAAGATTAACTGATGAAGAAATAGTTACTTTTTCTTTAGGTTTATTAGCGGCTGGCAATGAAATAACTACTAATTTAATTATTAATAGCTTTTATTGCTTTTTAGTGGATTCACCTGGAACATATAAAGAATTAAGAGAAGAACCTAAATTAATTTCAAAGGCAATTGAGGAAGTATTACGCTATCGATTTCCCGTTACATTAGCTAGGAGGATTACAGAGGATACAAATATATTTGGGCCTTTTATGAAAAAGGATCAAATGATTGTTGCGTGGGTAAGTGCAGCAAATTTAGATGAGAAAAAGTTTTCACAAGCCTCTAAATTTAATATACACCGAATAGGAAATGAAAAGCATTTAACATTTGGTAAAGGTGCTCACTTTTGCTTAGGAGCACCACTTGCACGTTTAGAAGCTGAGATTGCATTAAGAACTTTCATAAATGCTTTTGAAAAAATAGAGTTATCTCCATTGTTCAATTTAGAAAAATGTCTATTGGAAAATGAACAAACGTTAAATTACTTACCTATTCTTTTGAATAATAGGTAAATTGATCAGCAAGGTACAAATTTACTGTACCTTGTTTTTTTATTTCTCAATTGTAAATTTTTAGTTGATTATTTAGTATGGAGATGTGTGAAAAAGAATGGAGGAGGACGCTTATGTTAACGTGTAATGGAAGTAAAACGTTTCAAACGTTCATTAAAGCTGTAACGGATTTAATGGATAGTAATTTATTAGAAGATCAAATTGTTTGTGCGATTGAAAAATTACTAGAAGAACTTTTAGAAAAGAAAACATGGCTTCCTTTAGAAAAACAGAAGGCGAATTCGGCTCAATACGCACGACATTTGTTATATGAAGATCCTTTTAATCGTTTTGAAGTATTAGCTCTTGTATGGAAAGATGGACAATCTACACCTTTACATGATCATGATGGTACATGGGGAGTAGAAGGCGTTTTTACAGGGAGGATAATGGTGCAAAACTTTATACAAACGAAGCAGTTTGAAAATTCACTTGTTTATTTAACACATACAGGAAATCTTTATTTGGGAGAAGGAGAAACAGATAAAGTCATTCCACCAGCTGATTGTCATATTCTTGAAATAGCTAAAAATGAAAGCGTTATCACTATTCATATTTACGGTAAACGTTTAGAAAAGTTTAAAGTATATGTCCCAACTGAAGAAAAGAATGTGTACATGTGTGAGACGAAATATATTAGTTATAGTTCATAGTATAAAATCAAAAACTTTTCTTTAAAAAGAAAAGTTTTTGATTTTATTATTAATTATTTCTTGACCTGAAACGCTTTTCATAAATTATAAATAAGGGGTACTTCACGAGATCAGTATGAAAACGATACCTTTTGTTTATAATGAACTCGTGTATTTATAGAAAGTGGTGAAGAAATAATGAAATTAATCGCAATTGATTTAGATGGAACTCTTCTTTCAGGGAATAAAATGATTAGTAAAGAGAATGCAGAAGCAATTCGAAAATGTCAGGAAGCGGGTCATGTTGTAGCAATTTGTACAGGACGTTCTATCGTCGACATTGAAAGATTGTTGTTAGAAGTTAATTTAGAGTGTCCAATTATTGCGGAAAACGGTGCGCTTATATATAAAGATAAAAAAATGATGAAGAGATATCCAATTCAAAATATGCAAGCACTTGAGATTGTAGAATATCTTGAAGAGAATGGCTTATATTATCAGCTTTATACTGATAAAGGTGTGTATGTACCGGATTATGGAGTAGAGAGTGTACGTAATGAAATTGAGTATGTGAAGAATTCAAAAGAAAATTTCGACTTGAAAGAATTAGAAACGATCGCAGCTTTATACCTTGAGCATACAGCGTTTCATAGTGCAGAAAGTTGTAAACCGATTGTAGAAACTGATATACATGTGCAGAAGCTTTTACCATTTTCTTATAACATAGAAAAATTACAAAAGTTAAAAGCAGCGTTTCTGCATAATACTGATTTAGCAATTACATCTTCATATTGGCATAATTTAGAAATTAATCATCGAGATGCTCAAAAAGGAAATGGATTATATACTTTAGCAGAACATCTAAATATTCCAGTTGAAAATACTGTAGCGATAGGTGATGGGCTAAACGATGTATCCATGATGGAAAAAGCAAACATATCAATTGCAATGGGGAACGCAGTCGAAGAAATAAAAGCAATGTGTAAATACGAAACTTTATCAAATGAAGAACACGGTGTTGCACATGCTTTATATAATTATGTAATGTAATATAAAAAGAAAAAAAGAATCCAAATGGATTCTTTTTTTCTTTTTATTAGGGGTAAGGTATTCTATGAGATTCATAGAAGCCTTATTACTTTTTATTATATAGAATATATTGGAATAAATGTTTATATTTTTCATACTAATTGTGAAAATTTTATGAACTTTATATTTTTTGTATCTTTATACTACTAAAATCGATGTGTATGACTCTGATATTAAAATCCGGTTTCTGCATGAGTACCCGTTTTAGGTTGGTCGTACATTCAGAATTAATATGTGATGAACAAAATACGTACTGATTAAGGATTCATTTTATACGCAAATTCTTCTCTATTTTAATTGAAAAATAAAATTTATTCGAATAATTATTCTGCAGCTATATACCTAAAGGCACATTCTACGTATAATGGAGAAGTATAAAATTTGAATTTGTATTAATTTTACATATTGAGGTGAAAAAGGAATGAATGCGCGGCTAATGGAACTTATTGATGTGAGTACAATAGAAACCATGGCAGAACAGTTTTATAAATTAACCAACATATCACATCAACTTCTTGATGCTGAAAAAGAATGTATATTTTCTTTTGGAATAAATGAAATGAAAATATGTAAACTTCCCAAAATTGAAATCCCCATTTTTTTATACAATCAACATTTAGGATCTTTTGTAGTATGGTCAAACAAAAGTGACATTTTCAATTGTCAAAAATACTTTGAAATGCTTTCAAATCTAATTATAGATGGAGCAACAAAGGTATTTCAAAGTAAAAATACAACGTTGCTTTCTCGAAAAGAGGAGGAACTGCATACGATTTTACAAAACATGCCTGTTATGGTTGATGCGCTTGATTATAATGGAGATTTTGTTTTGTGGAATCGGGAGTGTGAAATTGTAACAGGTTATACAGCTGAAGAAATAATAGGGAATCCAAATGCCCTACAATTATTGTACCCAGATCATAATTATCGTCACCAAATACAAACGAAATTTTTAACTTGTGGAAAAAATTTCAGGGATTGGGAAATGCACTTAACATGTAAAAATGGTGAAATCAAAACAATCATGTGGTCCAATATATCAGAACAGTTTCCTGTAACAGGATATAGCTACTGGGCTGTCGGAGTAGATATTACACATTTAAAAGCGATAGAAGACCAGTTAAAACAACAAACGTCTGAATTGGAATTAATTTTTAAGGCTTTACCAGATTTATGTTTCTTAACAGAAGCTGATGGCACAATTATAGATTATAAAGCAGGATCCCCTTCGAAATTTTACGTACCGGCACAAGCTTTTATGGGAAAAAAGTTTTTCGAAGTATTACCATCTCCAGTAGCACAGCAGTTTCAGGAAGCAATTCATCAAGTGAAGGAAAAAGGGACGAATGTAATTGTTGAGTATCCACTTACAATTAATGGGAGTGTCGATTTCTTTGAAGCTAGATGCTTACCATTATTACATGATAAAATTATGATCATTGTACGCGATATTACAGAACGGAAAAAGACAGAAGAATTGCTAAATAAATCAGATACACTTGCAGCGATTGGTCAATTAGCAGCTGGTGTGGCTCATGAAGTGAGGAACCCATTAACTGTCATTAAAGGGTTTATACAGTTATTTCAAATTAATAAAGAAGATCAAGAAAAATATTTTGATTTAATGCTTTCTGAAATTGAAAGAATAGAAGCGATACTTCAAGAGTTTTTATCAATTGCTAAAACAGATGAGATAAATACAGAACAAAAAAATATTTATCAAATTTATAATAATGTCGTATCGTTAATGAATACAAAAGCAATTATGACGAATATTCAAGTGGAACTATATGCAGACAACAAAGACATAAGCATTGAATGCTCAGAAAATCAATTGAAACAAGTGTTTATTAATATTTTGCAAAATTCAATCGAAGCTATGCCAGATGGCGGGAAAATTACAATTCATATTAAAGAGATAAACGATGAAGGTGTCATTATTCATGTAATTGATGAAGGAATAGGGATACCTGAAGATAGAATTAAGAGATTAGGTGAGCCTTTTTATAGCACGAAAGAAAAAGGTACCGGTATCGGATTAATGTTAAGTTATAAAATCATTGAAAGTCATCAAGGAAATATAAGTATTATGAGTGAAGTTGGAGTCGGGACAACAGTAACGATTTACTTGCCGAAAGCTCAGAGCGAAAAATCTCTATCAAATTATGATGATAGATTCGAATCAATACGTCCAATTATTAACTCTTAAATTACCAAATCCCCAATAACCAAAAGCTTAACTTTTGGTTATTGGGGATTTTTATATTTAATTTAGTAAACTTTACCTTTTCTTAACCTTTGTTTTAATTTCTATTAAGTTTTTATCAGTATATTAATATTTGTGCAAAGTACTGTATAGAAAATGTGCATTACTTTTAATATATAGATTCAATTATAAGTAGGAATTTGATAAGGAGGAGATTATGACAAGGTGAAAAAGCATGAGAAAAAAAGTGGTAGAGCAATACCGACGCGGTTAAATATTTTATTTCTTTGTGTATTTTTATTATTTTCTGCAATGATTATACAGTTAGGTAAAGTGCAAATTTTCGATGGAGAGACTTATAAAAATGAAGTAGAAAAGAGAGAAAATGCAACTGTGAGCCTATCTGTCCCACGTGGAAAAATATTTGATAGAGAAGGGAATCCAGTAGTTGATAATACATCTTTGCGTACGATCACGTACACAAAGATGAAAGGTGTAAAATCAGAAGATATATTAAAAACTGCAAGACAACTTGCAGACATAATTGAAATGCCGCAAGAAGATATAGCTAAGTTAACTGAGACAGATAAGAAAGATTTTTGGATGCAATTAAATCCGAAACTGGCTGAAAATCTAGTATCGAAAAAAGAAATAGATACATTTAGAGAAAAAGATATTAGCGGCAAGAAGCTAGATAAAAAAATAGAAGAGTTAAAAAGAAAACGGGTTACAGATAAAAATCTTCAGGAATTAACAGAGAAAGATATAAAAGTGTTAGCTATTAAAAGTAAGATGACTTCTGGTTATCAAATGGCTCCTCAAATTATTAAAAAAGATGTTAGTGAAAAGGAATTTACTATAATTAGTGAAAGTTTAGCGAATCTCCCAGGTGTAGACGTATCGGTTGATTGGGAGAGAGTGTATGTAAATGATGGATTATTCCGATCTGTTCTTGGAAATGTTTCTAATTCTGATGAAGGATTACCAAGTGAACGATTAGATTACTACTTGGTACGTGATTATAGCCGAAATGATAGGGTTGGAAAAAGTTATATCGAGCAGCAATACGAAGATGTACTTCATGGTACAAAAAAAGAAGTAAGAAGCGTTGCAGATAAACAAGGTAATACAATTAGAACGGAAATCGTTTCTGAGGGAAAGAGCGGTAAGAATTTAACTTTAACAATAGATATGGAATTACAGAAGAAAGTATTGAAAAAATATTAAAGACATATAAAGGGTCAGAATCCATGTTGGACCGTGCTTTCGTTGTGATGATAAATCCGAAAAACGGACAAGTATTATCCATGGCCGGGAAAAGACTTGTAGAAAAAGACGGAAAAACAGAAGTTGAAGACTATGCATTAGGCACAATGACTAGTTCTTATGAGCTTGGATCAACAGTGAAAGGTGCGACAGTTTTAACTGGATTTGAAACGAAAGCTATAACACCAGGTACTTATTTTTATGATGCACCTATGAAGTTTAAAGGAACAAAGGAAAAAAAGTCTTGGAAAGAGTTTGGAAATATTGATGATTTAAGAGCGTTACAAGTCTCTTCAAACGTTTATATGTTTCATACAGCATTAAAAATTGCAGGTGTAGATTATGTGAAAAATAGTTCATTAAATATTAAACAGGAGTACTTTGATAAAATGAGGTATTATTTCAGGCAATTTGGATTAGGTGTTCCAACGGGTATTGATTTACCAAATGAAACAGCTGGACAAATTGGTAAAAAAGATAATCAACCTGGTTTCTTACTAGACTACTCAATTGGCCAGTATGACACCTATACGCCACTTCAACTTGTACAGTATATTTCAACAATCGCAAACGGTGGATATCGAATGAAGCCACAAATTGTTCAAGAGGTAAGAGAGCAAACGTCGCAAAAAGATGAGATTGGTAAAGTGGTGCATGCAGTAGAACCAATTGTTTTAAATAAGATAGATATGAAAGAGGAATATATAAATCAAGTAAAAGAAGGATTTAGAAAGGTATTCCAAGAAGGTGATGGAACAGGAGTAAGGGCGTTCCAAAAAGCATCTTATAAGCCAGCAGGTAAAACAGGGACAGCACAGACAGTATACGGTGGAGAAAGTGATATTGGAAGAAATGAAAAAGGTGAGCGAAGAGAATGTTATAATTTAACGTTAGCAGGATATGCGCCGTATGATAATCCTGAAGTAGCATTCTCTGTAGTTGTGCCGTGGGTTATTAATGATAAATCTGGTATTAACTCTGATATTGGAAAAGAAGTTTTAGATGCTTATTTTGAACTGAAAAATAAGAGATTGACTGGAGAAACTATAAAAATAGATAGCTCTCAAGAAGGTTAAAAACATATGAAATAGTACAGAAACTAGAGTCGACTTATTTAGAAATAGGTTCAAAATGGGTGATAGAAAGGTAAAATCATTCTATCAATTATTCACATTTTATAAAATAAATCATATATTGATAGCATAGGACAAGCTGAAAAGCTTATTCTAACCTCACAGAACACTCCTTATCACGGTTTGGCATCTACTTATGTAGATGCCTTTTTTAATTTAATCACTAACAATTATTTATCAACCTAAAGTAGCAAGCATATTAGGACTATTAGGTGAAGATTGACGGTAATAATTACAGTATGCTTAATAAGCGAATTGAAATGTAAGGAGTGAGAAATAAGTGCTAAATATTTTAGTGATTAATTTTCCAGCAGAGGGACATGTAAATCCTACATTAAGTTTAGTCAAAGCCTATACTGAACGAGGTGATCACGTACATTATATTACGACAGAACAATTTAAAGGCAGAATTGAAGATTTGGGAGCTACTGTATATACACATCCAGATTTATTAAAGGAGATTTCTATTGATTCTGAAACTCCAGATGGGCTGAATTCTTTCTTTCGTGTACATGTTCAAACTTCTTTATATATATTAGAAATTACGAAACAATTATGTGAAAACATACATTTTGATTTCGTAATTTATGATATATTTGGCGCTGGAGAGTTAGTAAAGGAGTATTTACAAATTCCAGGCATAGTTTCTTCTCCTATATTTTTAATTCCTCCAAATTTTTTGGAAACATTACCTTTTCATCCAAATGCAGAAATACCATACCAACCTGATAAAATTTCTGAACAGTTACTATATCAAATGGAACATGAATTTGGAGTAACACCTAAAAATAATCTTCAATTTATGCATAACAAGGGAGATATTACTCTTGTGTACACAAGTCGCTATTTTCAACCTAATAGCGATTTATTTGGAAGAAATAACATTTTTATTGGACCGAGTATTTTAAAGCGTAAAACAAATGTACAGTTTCCATTTGAATTACTTAAAGATAAGAAAGTTATTTATATTTCAATGGGGACACTGCTTGAAGGACTTGAACCATTCTTTAATACTTGCATTGATACTTTCTCAGATTTTGATGGAATAGTTGTAATGGCAATTGGTGATAGAAATGATCGTTCAAAAATTAAGAAAGCGCCAGACAATTTTATAATTGCTTCATACGTACCCCAATCAGAAATATTAAGTGAAGCAGATGTTTTCATTACACATGGTGGTATGAATAGCGTACACGATGCCATTTATTTTAATGTCCCATTTGTTATAATTCCACACGATAAAGACCAGCCAATGATAGCGCAAAGATTAACTGAACTTGAAGCCGCACATCGGTTATTGAAAGAGAATGTTAATGTGCAAACTTTAAATGAAGCGGTAACAGACGTTCTTTCAAATGAAAAATATAAACATGGTATACGAAAACTGAATGATAGTTTTTTAGAATGTGGTGGTACTAAAGAAGCAATTGCAGTGATTACATCTCTTTTAAATAAATAGTTTAGACAATATAAAAGCATAGAGGCACTACCTTTATGCTTTTATATTATTATACTGCAAACTGCACAGCAGTATTTGCATGTAAAAAAGCGGTATCAAAAACAGGTACAGTAAGGTCGTTTTGGGAAATGAGCAATGGTATTTCAGTGCAGCCTAGCAATATACCTTCTGCGCCATTTTGAATTAATGAGTTTGTAATTTGTAATAGCTTTTCTTTTGATGTTTCTGAAATAATTCCTTTACTTAATTCATTTAAAATAACATGATGAATAAAATTTCTTTCCTCTTTATTTGGAATAATTGTCTCAATGTTATAGTTCGCTAGACGTGATTTATAGAAGTCTTGTTCCATCGTTTGTTTCGTACCTAATAGTCCGATCCGTTTTATATTCTGCTCTACCATTTCTTTAGCACTTACATCACCAATATGAAGAAGTGGAATAGATATTGCCTGTTCTACTTCTTCAGCAAATAAATGTACCGTATTGGAACACATTAATAAACATTCAGCCCCGGACTTTTCAACCTTTTTTGCAACTGTGACTAATTCGTTTTTCACTTCTTCGTATTGATGATTTTGTAATAAAGTAGTTACTTCACCAAAGTCCATGCTATATAAAACAAGCTTCGCATTTTGATCGTATTGAGAGAGTGTAAGTGTATTAATATGTTTATAGTATAACGATGTAGCTTCCCAACTTAGTCCACCAATTAAACCGATTACTTTCATCGTACATTCCTCCCGTTACTATTTTGAATTCATTATTTCATAATTCCGATAAGAATACAATGATTTAAATGTACCGTTAAACGAAAAATAAAAAATAATTAGAAAAGTGTTGAAATTTACACTTATTAATGCCATAATACAAATTACAAATTAATACTTATCCAGAGAGGTGGAGGGAACGGCCCTATGAAACCTCAGCAACCCCTATATAACTTTATAGGAAGGTGCTAATTCCGCAGAGGACACGACGTGTTTTTTGGAAGATAAGAGGATTCTTGAACGTGAAGAAAATGACCTCTTATGTAAGGGGTCATTTTTTGTTGTATAGAAAGGGAGTGTCGATGCATAATTCATTTTCAAAATAAATATAGAGTAATAAAAGTTGACTAATACGGGAGGGGAATTGTAATGAACAAATTATCAACAAAGTTAGTAGTAGCAATCGGAATTGGAGCAGCATTATACGGGATATTAGGGCTTTGGGGATTTTCTATTGCACCAAATACATTTATTAAACCTGCATTAGCTATTTTAACCGTTTTTGGAGCGTTATTTGGTCCAGTGGCAGGACTGTTAATAGGACTTATCGGTCATACCGTAACAGATACAATCGCTGGATGGGGTATTTGGTGGGGGTGGGTTATTAGTTCAGGCATTATCGGCTTTGCAATGGGACTCATTCAAAAAAGAGTTAGCTTTAGTGTGAAAAACGGGACGTATAATAAGCGGGATATTTCTTATTTAGCCATTACTGGGTTAATTGGTATTGTCATTGCTATTATATTTGCTGGGGCATTCGATGTTATTGTCATGGGAGAACCATTTGACAAAATTGTTATACAAGTATTAGGAGCGACAATTGCGGATGTTATTGTATTTTTAGTTCTTGGATTGCCAATTACAATAGGTCTAGCTAAATCTAATAAGAAACATACACATTTAAAAATTGAAAAGTAGGGATGTTAACATGCAACCAATCATTTCTTTTGAACAATTCAGTTTTCAATATGAACATGCTGCGCAGCCTACTGTAAAAGACATTACATTTCATATATACCCTGGAGAAAAAGTACTAATCGCTGGACGAAGTGGTTCAGGGAAGTCAACGTTAGCTCATTGTATAAATGGGCTAATCCCCTTTTCTTATGAAGGGATTAGTACTGGTAATATTTTAATTGCCGGAGAAGACCCGAGGAAAGAGAGTGTTTTTGAACTGAGTAAACAGGTAGGCACAATTTTGCAAGATCAAGATGCTCAATTTATTGGTCTTACAGTAGAAGAGGATGTAGCTTTTTATTTAGAAAATGAATGTGTAAATCAAGATGATATGAAAAAGATTGTTTCGAACTCATTAAAAAAGGTAAAGATGCATGCTTTTCATAAACAAAGTCCACATGAATTATCAGGAGGGCAAAAACAAACTGTTTCTTTAGCAGGTTTGTTAACAACAAATGCTGATATATTATTGTTCGATGAACCGTTAGCAAATTTAGATTCAGCAAGTAGTTTACATACAATAGAACTTATTAAAGGCATACATAAACAATATAATAAAACAATTGTAATTATTGAACATCGAATAGAAGAAATGTTAAACCTGGATTTAGATAAAATCATTTTAATGAATGAAGGGGAAATTGTTGCGATAGGGACACCAGAAGAGATTTTAGCGTCAAATATATTACCATCTATCGGCTTAAGAGAGCCTATGTACGTAGAAGTATTAAAGAAATTACAGTTTGATCGTAATAGTGACGTAATATACTACCCACTTGAAAATCTTCAAAGGGAAAGTGTTCGTAGCGTAATAAATGAGTGGATGGAGAAGCAAGTTTCTTGTAAAGGTACTCCTACAAAAAAAGAATTATTGAAAGTAGAGAATTTATCATTCTCCTATCCTAATAAACAAAAAGTATTGGACAATGTAAATTTCTCCATATATGAAGGTGAAATTGTAGCACTTTTGGGCCATAATGGAGCCGGGAAATCAACATTAGCTCATAGTCTTATAGGCATAAACAAAACAAAAAATGATAGGATTGTATTTGATGAAGTAAATATCAATTCTTGGTCTATTCGTAAACGTGGTGAGGTTATATGTTATGTGATGCAAAATCCAAATCATATGATTACACAACCTACTGTTATAGAAGAGGTTTCATTTTCATTAAAATTAAAAAAGTTTTCAAAGGAAGAAATTAAGCTTAGAGCGGAAGAAACATTAAAACTTTGTGGTTTGTATCCATTTCGAAATTGGCCAATTCAGGCATTAAGTTATGGACAAAAGAAGAGAGTAACGATTGCATCTGTACTAATAGCAAATCCGAAACTTATCATATTAGATGAACCGACAGCGGGACAAGATTATTATCATTATAAACAGTTTATGTCGTTTATTAGAAAACTAGCTGTAAAGGGAATATCTTTTATTTTTATCACACATGATATGAATCTCGCTTTAGAATATGCAGACAGAGCGATTGTTCTAGATGAAGGGGAAATTATTGCGAATAATTCCGCGTGCGTTGTATTAGGAGATACAGAAACGTTACAAAGGGCGAACCTAAGGGAAAGTTCTTTATTCAAACTAGTTAAATTTAGTGGAATTTCATATCCTGAAAGGTTTATGGAATATTATTTTGAGGATATTAGGAGGGAGGAAGGTGTATAGTACATATTTTCATCGCATGGATGGAGCAGTGAAATCGTTGTTATTTATCTTTTGTATGACACTTACTTTTTTGTTTTTTGATTTTCGTATATTGCTATTTGTATTTATGATTGGATGTATCGGACTGTTTATTGCTAAAATTCCATTTCGTAAAATTTGCATTGTTTTTACTGTTATATTTACATTTAGTTTATTAAATTCTGTCATGATTTTATTTATTACACCAACTCATGGATCCGAATTAACCGAATCATATACTTCGTTTTTACATATCGGATATGCAACAATCACATATGAAACATTATTTTATGCAGCTACACTTTCATTAAAATATTTTACGTTATTACCATTTACACTTATTTATATATATACGACTGATCCAAGCAAATTTGTGAGTAGCTTAAGTAAATTTCGAATTCATTATAAGATTACATATGCAATAAATATTGCATTACGTTATATACCTGATATTCAGTCCGAATATAAAGTTATTAAACATGCACAAGAGGCGAGAGGAGTAGCTTTTGAAAAAGGAGAAGCAAGTTTATGGATTCGTATGAAAAACCGTGTCTTAATTTTTTGGCCTTTAATTATTCATTCACTAGATAGAATCGATACAGTTTCAAATGCAATGGATTTAAGAGGATTTGGAAAGAAGAATACACGAACTTGGTTTTATACAAATAAAGCGAAAAGCGGGGATTTCATTGCTTTATTTGTAGGTGTTTTTATTTTAATTGTTGCAGTGTATTTAAAGTTACATGTATTTCAAAACTTTTGGTATCCATTTTAAAGCACTCTCAAATGAGTGCTTTTACTTATTTTTATGTGGACATGCTCAAAAAAGGGATATTTACATAATGTATAATACGAACCAGTTAAAATGATCAACTACCTATTAGTTTTCAAACCAAAAGGAGGAGAAAATATGAGTTACGGTGGTTCTTGTGGTTTTGGTGGAGGTTTCGCGTTATTAGTTGTGTTATTTATTTTATTAATTATCGTTGGATGCAGCTGCTGGGGCGGAGGGTACTAATTTCTAATTAGTCTCCACAAATGTAAACTTAAAAAACATAGAAGATACTTATGTATCGAAACAAATAAAAAAGGAGCAATTATGCTCCTTTTTTATTTGTTTTCAGATGAATTCATATTACATCTCGGCAATGTAATTGTCAAAGTTGTACCTTTATTAATAACGCTTCGGATTTTCAAACTACCTTGCATCGTTTCAATGATCTTAACAGCAACCATTGTACCTAAACCTGTACCTTTTGTTTTTGTACTAAAATATGGTTCACCAAATCGATTTACTTGCTCTTGTGACATACCAATTCCGCTATCCTCAATTCGAATAATAACTTTATTATTACTAATAGATGAGGAGATATGTAAAGTACCACCATTAGGCATTGCTTCAATCCCATTTTTTATTAAGTTTAAAAAACATTGTTGAAAGTGCTGTTTATTGCCTACAATTGTTGCCGTAGAAAAATCTTTTGTAATATGTATTGTATTCATATTGCATAATGGTAAGATCATATTAATAACTCGGTTCAACTCTTGTTCTACTGAAATATGATCTAATTTTTCTGAAGCAGGTTTGGCAAACGTTAAATAATCATCAATAATTCCTTGTGCACGATGTAACTCTTCAAGTATATGTTCAATATACTCATCTCTTGATTCTGGAGTTAAATTAGGTGTTTTTAAAAGTTGAGTAAATCCTTTTACGACAGTTAAGGGGTTTCTTACTTCGTGCGATATACTAGCAGCAAGTTGGCTAACAATCTCCATTTTCTCCATTTTAATCATCTTCGATCGCATACATACTGCATCTTTTAAAACTTCATTAAAATAAATGCCAAACAACATCAAAATGGTTGGTAATATTATGAAATAAATAATGTACAAATTATTTACTTCAAAATCTGATAAAGTTAATACAATTACAGTTGTAAATATTGCTAGAAAAAATGTTAAAAACATTCCATAAGCTACTTTAATTTTTCTATTATACTTATTAAATTTTGCGGATGCGAATGCTGTAACGATAAACATTGTTCCATAAACTAGTATTGTTAACATACTAAATCCATAAAATGAAAATCTTGTAATTAATAAAATAGCAAACAAAATGATACCAACAGGGAAGCCACCATAAAGTGTGCCTATTATAACTGGTATTTGTCTTAAATCATGAATACAATTTTCATCCATATAGATTGGATAGCGCATACATAAAATAAGAGGGATACTCGTACAAAGGATAATAAGTAATTTTTTATATTTCTTTAAATAGCGTCCGCTATCATATATAAAATAAAAAATAAATATACTACTTAAAATGTAAAGAAGATTATTTAATACGTTTTGATTAATATAAACAAAGTTCATAATATTTTCCTCGTTATTTTGAATTTCCATTTTATATGTATTATACATGATTATAGTAGAAACTTTATGTTTTTAATAATATAGGTTATATCTTTTCAGCATTTGCCACGTTTATCCACTCTTCATAAAATACTTTAACTGATTCATATCGTTCAGCTCGGCTTTCATTTACAGCACGATGCACTATTTCATATAAGTCCCTACTTGCTTCCCATTTTGTAAAGGAACGATCTTTTCCACCTCCTAAAATTTCGAAAGCCATCGCCCCCATATTAAATACATTTGTTCTTGCATCAATCATAGCGTTTAGCTCAAATTCTTCAGGAGACATAAAACGCGAGGAACCCCATAATCTACCCATTTTATTCACGTATGGTTTTTTAGAATATAAATCAATATCACAAATCTTCGTCTCATTTGTATGGAAATTATATAAAATACTACCGTCATAAAAATCTATTGCTACATAGTTTTCCTTTTCGACATATGTATGGAAAGAAAACATAGAATTTAAGGACTGAATTCGCTCCAAAACAGATAAATGCTTATATTTATAATAAGGAGAGTTTGGATTTTTATATTTCTCAGGAGGCGGGAAACTCCAATGTGAATGAAGACATTCGCCATCAAACCAATCAAAAATTAAGACATATCCAGATTGAACGGGAAAATGTTCAATTAATTGTATTAGTGACTCATGCTTTAATTCTTCATATAAGGAAACTGAATTTTTTAATCTATCAATTGCATCGCTGGTCTTTCCGTTATATGCAATTGTATGTGCCCCTGCATATTTAATAAATTTCTTATGACCATCTTTTTCTACACCAAAAGATAGATTTCCTGAATCTTGCTGGTCAAAAACCGCAAATACGGTTCCTAATTTCAATAGCCAATCAAAATTATGATGTTCTTTTAATTTAAATGTTACTTGATTTAATTGAATTTCAACTGGAATATCTTTCATAATATACCTCACATTTATTATAATTAAGTTGTATATTTCAGTATTCGACATATTTTGTAAAAATCCTATGTTAATCACATGAAATTTTATAAATATAATAATAAACACTTATAAGAGGGTGAACAATATGGAACAACAAATCGTTATTAAACCATATCAAAAAGATTGGTATGAAGAGTATGTAATAGAAAAAGAGAAATTTATTTCATTATTTGAAGGAGAATGTATTGCTATTGAGCACATAGGGAGCACATCTGTACAAGGATTAGGAGCGAAACCTCTAATTGATATGATGATTGGCGTAACGGATTTACAAATTACTGAAAAGTGGATTGAAGCGCTATCAAAAATTGGGTATGAGTATGTTCCAAAAGAAACACCTAATCGACGTTTTTTTAGAAAGGGAAAATGGAGAGCTGGTACTCATCATTTACATGTTTATATTTATAATAGTGAGGAGTGGAAAAACAATCTTTTATTTCGAGACTTTCTAATAAAACATGAATGGGCACGTAAAGAATATAGAGAATTAAAAGAGAAACTTGCAACTACATATCCTTTTGATCGTGTTTCATATACAAGTGCAAAAGCACCGTTTATTCAAAATATAATAAAATTAGCTAAAAAAGATCACTAGAAAATTCAAGTGATCTTCAAATTCTCATTTTATTTTAATCTTTCTCTCATGTTCCTTTCTTTTTAATTTGATATTCTGCTTGTTACAGAAGGTTTATAAGGAAGGAGCTTGAATAAATTGGAGAAGCTACTAAGAAATAAATATTTTCATTTGTATGTTAAAATTACAGGCATTACTATAATTTTTTGTAGTATAGCATTGTTAGTTATTAATGTAATATACGGCAACGCATTAAATGTGAAATGGTTAAATAAGAAATTAGGTTCTTTCGGTGAATACGGGGCAATTTTAGCTGCATCGTTATGGATTTTACGTCATGTATGGTTATTTTTAAAAAAGAAAAATATAATTGGGTTTAAATTGATAAAGGATATATATCTTTTTATAAAAAAATTTCACGTATTAATTGGATATACTGTATTAGCTGTATCATTTACTCATGGCGTTTATTTTTTATTAAAAGGAAGTCGGCATATACTTATATTTTATAGTGGTATATTCTCTCTTTTCATTTTAATCATACTAGGAGTCGTCGGATTTTTCTTACAGAAACATAATAAAAAAACAAACTTGATATTGTATAGAAAAGCACATCAAATCATTGCAATTATATTTGGGATAGGATTACTCATTCATTTAACTATATAGGAGGAATTAGGGTTGCAACATATATTAATTATTGAGGATGAGGAAAGTTTAGCTGATTTTTTAGAATTAGAATTAAAGTATGAAGGATATAAGGTAGACATACAGTTTGATGGAAGGAAGGGATTAGAGGCCGCACTTGAAATAAATTATGATCTTATTTTACTTGACTTAATGCTACCAGGGTTAAATGGACTAGAAGTGTGTCGTAGATTAAGGGCAACTAAAAATACACCTATTATTATGCTGACTGCACGCGATAGTATTATGGACCGCGTGACAGGGTTAGATAGCGGTGCCGATGATTATCTTCCGAAACCATTTGCAATTGAAGAGCTATTAGCGCGAATGAGAGTTATATTTAGACGAGAAAAACATATAGAAAACAAACATGTATCATCTCTTACGTTTAAAGATTTACAGCTCCAGATTGAATCGCGAACTATTACAAAAGGTAATGAAGAAATCGAACTTACAAATAAAGAATTTGAACTATTACTGATGTTTATGAAAAATATTAATAGAGTACTTACCCGTGATGTTTTATTGGATCAAGTATGGGGATATGACGCGATGGTTGAGACAAATATCGTTGATGTATACGTTCGTTATTTACGTAACAAGTTACATAGTGTAGATAAGGAGGAATATATCCAAACGGTCCGCGGTGCTGGATATATAATGAAATGATTAAAAATATTGTGCATCGAATTCGAAATCTACCTATAAAGTGGAAATTAACACTTTGGTCCACTACTCTAGTATTTATTTTATTCATTTTATATAGCACTCTGCAGTTTATTGTAATTAACAAGTGGACTATAGACTATGAACAAAAACAAATAAATAGACAAGTGACAGAAATAGCGGCCTATTTCCAAGATAAAAATGATACCCTTTCGAGAAAAACGTTTGAAAACAGTAAAGATTTCTTAAACAATATGATTGATAAACATCAAATGATTCGTATTATTGGTATGGATGGGAAAACAATTGTTACTGTTTCGCGAGATTTTAATGAAACATGGATAAAGCCAAAACAAGTTACACAAGAGGAATTATTTATAAAAAGACATGTAGAAGATCGCATATTAGTTAAGCGTATACCAATCCAAACAAAAGAGTTCACTGGTACTATTGAGCTTACGAAAAACTTAGAGGCTTTCGATCATTTATTAAAAATTATTGTAGTGGTAATGGTTATTGCTGGAATATGTGGACTAATCTTTAGTTTTTTAGGTGGGCTACTAATCACGAAAAAACTATTATCAAGCGTTCAAAATATAACGGATACGATGAAACGCATTAAGAAAAATGGATTGAATGAACGAGTTCCAGTACGTGAAAATAATGATGAACTTGCAAAATTATCGTTTCTTTTTAACGAAATGATGGATGAGGTAGAAACTTCTTTTACACAACAGAAACAGTTTGTTGAAGACGCATCCCATGAACTGAGAACACCACTAACAATTATTCAAGGACACTTATCTATGTTAAATCGGTGGGGGAAAAATGACCCGGCAGTTTTAGATAAATCGCTTCAATCCAGTTTAAAGGAAGTCGATCGTTTAAATAAGTTAGTTTTAGAATTGTTAGAACTATCAAGAGCCGAATCAGAACAGATGCATCCAATCGCAGCTGAGCCAGTCCATGTAAATAGTATATTAAAACACGTTACACAAAACTTTGGCGTACTTCAAACTGGATTTCAATTTGAAATGAAACTGGATGGAGATACGGCATATGTCTCAATACCCTCATCTTACTTAGAACAAATTATTATTATCGTAATGGATAACGCTGTGAAGTATACAAAAGAAGTTAATAAATATATTTGTATTGAATCTAGTGTGCAATCAAGGAAAGTTAAAATTCGTATCATAGATCGTGGAGCGGGAATACCCGAAGCTGATTTACCTTTTGTTCTTAACCGCTTTTATCGAGTGGACAAAGCAAGAAGTCGAAAACAGGGTGGAAACGGTCTAGGTTTGTCTATTGCAAAACGACTTATAGAGAAATACAACGGAACAATTCAAATAGAGAGTAAAGAAGGCGAAGGAACAATCGTTACGATTACACTGCCTACCGTTTCACTTTAATAATTTAGAAAGAAGGGATGTTTTTGTGCATTCCTTCTTTTTTACGGTCAAATTATTTTGTTTATTTCGAACTTTCTAGTACATTAGAATCATGAAGGGGGAATAATAATGAAAGCTATCGTACAACAATATAAATCTGGATTTGAAGGGGTAGAATATAAAGTATTACCAGAGATAACACCTAATGCTGGAGAAGTGAAAGTGAAATTAAAATCAGCCGGTTTAAATCACCGAGATTTATTTATAATGAATAACAGAAAAGAAATGCAATTACCATTAGTTCTAGGATCAGATGGTGCAGGTATTGTTACGGAAATTGGAGAAGGTGTTTCAGGTGATTTATTACAAACCGAGATCATTATTAATCCTAGTATTGGATGGGATCATATTGCTGAAATACCCGAGTTACCAGAGGTGTTAGGTGGACCGAAAGATGGAACGTTTGCTGAATATGTGATTGTGCCCGCTGAAAATGTAGTGGAAAAACCGTCATATCTTACTTGGGAAGAGTCTGGCGTCTTATCTTTATCGGCACTAACTGCATATAGAGCGCTTTTTACAAAGGGTAGATTAAAGAGTGGAGAACATGTTTTAATTCCTGGAATAGGCGGCGGTGTAGCGACATTTGCCATGTTATTTGCAAAAGCAATTGGCGCAAAAGTAAGTGTTACTTCAAGGGTAGAGAACAAAAGAAAGTTTGCCGAAACATATGGCGCAGACTTTTCTTTTAATAGTTCTGGAAATTGGGAAGAGAGTTTATGCGGAGAGAAGGTAGATTTAATAATCGATAGTATAGGTCCAGCAACATTCTTAAAATACTTTGATGTATTAAAACCTAATGGAAGAATTGTTAATTTTGGTGCAAGCTCAGGAGATAAAGTTGAATTATCATTACGAGCATTATTTTATAATCAAATCGATATAATGGGAACATCTATGGGTAGCCGTGAGGAATTTAATGAAATGGTTAAGTTTATAGAGAAATATAAAATTAAACCAATTATGGATAAAGTTTATTCGTTAGAAGAAGCGATTCAAGCATTAAAACGTATGGAACAGGGAGAACAATTTGGTAACATTGCACTTCGGATGTAATACAAATATGATTTTGCAACTAGTATATTCAAATGACTATGTTATGTATTCTATATATAAAAAGCATATGATTCGTATTGTTTTAAAGGTTTTTCAGCTTTATACAAAATTAGCCATTATAAATAGTCTTAATATTGTCAAATAACTACTAGTAAAATGAGAATTAGATGAGAAAAGTTTAAGTCCATTTTCATATAGATGTTGTATACTGTGTAAATCACGAACGCTTTTATGTAAGGAGAGAGTATTATGAATTACACAGTATTTCAATGGTTTAATAATTTTGCAGGATCGTCCAAACTATTAGATACGCTAATGATTGCTATTACAAATAGTGCTGTATATGTAGCGATTTTGTTTATGTTTGTCTTATGGTTTAATAATGGAAAGAAAGTCAATGCCATTAAAAAACAATACACAGTGTTATATACGACACTTTCAGTCATTATCGCATTACTAGTAAATGTGGTGATACATGCAGTATATTACCATCCACGTCCGTTTGTATCACATGATGTACATCAATTAGTACCACATGCAGCAGACTCATCATTTGTTAGTGATCATTCTGTACTTGTATTTTCCATCGCATTTGTATTTTTACTTAGAGGAGAAAAACTTAAATATGTCGCTCTTATTTGGGCAGTATTAGTTGGTGTATCACGTATGTACGTAGGAGTTCATTATCCTCTAGATATACTAGGTGCTGCGTTCTTAACATTTATTACGAGTAGTTTAGTAATACAAAGTACACGTATGCTTGAACCGATAGCGAGATTTGTATTCAAAATGTACGCATTGGTAGCGAAACGAATTCCTTTTCTAGCGAAATATAATCATATAGCTTAATTTTTATAAATAACTATTTGTAAGTTTGTTTAAGAGTTCGCCTTTGGAAATCCAGAGGCGAACTTTTTTATTATGCACAAGATAAGGGTATGCGTAATAAAAGAGTGGAGAAAGAACAACGGAATTAGCATCATAAGTTCCTATTAAATTTGTATAAGTTAACCATCTTATAACGGAATATTCGTAAATTTCACGCACCGTACTGTAAATAGAAAAATAAAAGCAGAAACAACAGCTACTTTCAGAACGTTTTAAAGGAATTAAAAAGAAAAGTTCGAAACATATAGTATTGAAATCAAAAACTACATAATTTGTAGCACACCTTTGCCGCAATTAATTGTGAAAGAAAGGAGATCAATATGCATAAACTTCAAACGAATAAAGGCGCGCGGTATTTTATGATTGCTTTTATTGTTTTGTTTCTTATTATGCTTTTGCGTTTTTTCTATATTCAAGCAGTAGGGGTCGTGCATAATGTGAACGTCAAGGATCTTGCAACTGAACAACATAATAAAAATGGTGTTTTGGAAGCAAATCGTGGCACAATATATGATCAAACTGGAAAGGTGCTAGTCCAAGATTCCACAACGTATCGTGTTGTTGTGAATTTGAAAGGAACAAATAAAGTGAAAAATAAAGAGGAAACCGCAGAGCGATTAGCTGATGCACTTGAAATTGATAAAGAGGACGTATTAAAAAATTTTCATGAGGGACGCACGCAAGTTGAGATTGGAAAAGTTGGCCGGAATTTATCTAGAGAAGTAAAGGAACAAATAAAGCAATTGAAAATCCCGGGTGTATCTTTTATGTCAGAAAAAGCAAGAGTATATCCAAATGAAGATTTTGCATCTTATATTCTTGGTTTTGCGAGACCTGACGATAAAGGGAATACAGAAGGGAAATTTGGACTGGAAAAGAGTCTGGATAAATATTTGCGCTCGACAAACGGAAATATAGAATACGTGGGAGCACCAAGAGGGGTCCCACTTACAAATGATATAGGGAAAATAGAACCCGCTAAAAATGGGAATAACGTATACCTTACGCTAGATAAACAAATTAATAGTTTTTTAGAAGAAGCGATGAATAAGGCGCAAGAGCACTATGATCCTTCTATGCTAGTAGGAATCATAGCGGATCCAAAGACAGGGAAAGTTTTAGCAATGTCTAGTAAACCTAGTTTTAATCCTAATAAAGGAGATATCGAATACTTTTTAAATGACCCAATCGCATATGCATTTGAACCAGGTTCAACTATGAAAGTATTTACGTTAGCTGCTGCAATAAATGAAGGGGTATATAACGGGAAAGAATATTTCCAATCTGGAAAATATTCAGTTGGTTCATCTGATATAAAAGATCATAACGGTGGGTTTGGATGGGGATCTATTACATTTGATGAAGGCTTTGAAAGATCATCCAACGTAGCTTTTTCTATTTTAGAAGATCAGTTATTGAAACCGGATAAATTTAAGCAATATATGAATAAATTTGGATTCAACCAAAAAACCGGAATAGATTTACCTGGCGAAAGTAAAAACACATTATTATTAAATACACAAATTCAACAAGTCACAACTTCTTTCGGACAAGGTTCTACAGTAACTCCCATTCAATTAATCCAAGCAGCTACTGCTATAGCAAATGACGGGAAAATGATGCAACCATATATCGTTGACAAAGTTGTAAATCCAATAAATAAACAAGTTATTATGGAAAATCAACCGAAAGAAATTGGGAATCCAATAAAAAAAGAGACAGCGGACAAGGTAAGAGACTTAATGGAGCGTGTTATTACGTCTTCAAAAGGTACTGGTACAATGTATAAAGTGGATGGTTATCCAATAGGAGGTAAGACGGGAACAGCGCAAATTCCGAATCCTGAAAATGGACGATATATGGAAGGAAAAGAAAACTATATTTTTTCATTTTTAGGAATGGCTCCGATTGATGACCCAGAGTTAATTGTATACTTAGCTATTAAGCAGCCAAAGTTAAAGGGAGATGAGTATGGAGCTCAGCCGCTCGCTGAAATATTTAAACCAGTTATGAAAAATAGCCTTGAATATTTAAAAGTGAAACCATATACAGAAAAACAAATGGCAGATGCAACGAAACGATCCCAATTAAAAGTACAAAACTATGTCAATCAAGCAATGGATACAGTAGAGAATAGTGTGAAAAAAGAGAAGCTCCAACCGATAATTTTAGGCGAAGGAAAAATAATAAAACAATATCCGCAATCTGGTGAAGTAATGAGTGAAGGGGATCGTATATTTTTATTAGGGAAGAACGCAATAATGCCAAATTTACAAGGTTGGTCAATGCGTGATGTTATGTATTTCTCTAAATTATTAAAATTAGATTTAAAAACTACAGGTACGGGCTATGTAACGAGTCAGAGCATTGAAAAGGGACAAGATATACAAGAAGGCGATGCATTAGAACTAAACTTAGAACCACCTTTACAACCGCTAGCAGAGGCGAATACAAACTAATTCGGACAAAGTGAAGGGTCTATATACAATAGGCTCTTTATTTTACAGATTTAAGTAATTTCACGCACCGTAATTTTTAGAAAAAATAATAAATAAAAGAATTAACAGAAACATGTTATTAAATATCTGATTATTTTTTATTTACAGTTAAATATTTCTGTGATAATATGGAAAAAATCAAATGCAGTGAAGAGAAGAGTAAATAAAATGAATTTTTCACAGAGAGCTCCATTTAGCTGAAAAGGAGTAAAAATTCTTTATTGAACCAAGCCTCTGAGCGGCACATCGGAACCTTTTATTAGGGGGTGGTGTGACGGGAGCTCCCGTTATAGAGCTATGGTATAAGCATGATTTACAATGCAGTACCTAATAAGGTTAATATGGCGACATATTAACAAACTAGGGTGGCACCGCGATGATAAATCTCGTCCCTAAGACAAAAAGTCTTGGGGGTGGGATTTTATTATTGTTTAAATACGATTTGGAAAGCGGGGGCCTAAAATGAAAAACTTACTTAAAGGTTGGAAATATCCTTTATTATTACTGTCTGGAGTTGGTATTGCGAATTTAGGGGCATGGATTTACTTAATAGCACTGAATGTACTTGTCTATAATATGGGAGGCTCAGCCTTAGCTGTTGCTACTTTATATGTAATTAAACCATTAGCCGCTTTATTTACAAACGCATGGTCAGGAAGTATGATTGATCGTTTAAATAAACGGAAGTTAATGATTCACCTCGATATATATCGTGCGGTATTTATCGCTATTTTACCTTTACTTCCATCACTTTGGATTGTTTATGTGTTCGTATTCTTTATTAGTATGGCTAGTGCAATTTATGAGCCAACTGCTATGACGTATATGACGAAATTAATTCCAGTTGAGCAAAGACAACGTTTTAACTCATTACGTAGTTTAATAGGATCTGGTGCATTTTTAATTGGGCCAGCGATAGCGGGAGTATTGTTAATAGCAAGTACACCAGAGTTTGCTATATATATAAATGCTATAGCATTTCTCATATCAGGAGTAATTACATTACTGTTACCTAATCTTGATAAAAAATCCGATATTCATACATCAAATGACAAGTTATCTCTAGCTGTACTAAAAAAAGATTGGAACATCGTTTTAAAATTTAGTAAAAAATCTTTATATATCGTTTTTATGTACTTCTTGTTTCAAGGGATGATGGTTTTAGCTGCCGCAAATGATTCACTTGAATTGTCATTTGCTAAAAAAATTTTACTGTTATCAGATAGTGAGTATGGCTTTTTAGTTAGTACCGGCGGAGCTGGATTTATTTTAGGAGCTATAACAAATACAGTTTTATCAAAAAAATTAACACCTTCATTTTTAATTGGAATAGGATCATTATTCATCGCAATCGGTTATTTAATTTATGCTTTTTCAAATGAGTTTTTAATAGCTACTATCGGATTCTTTATTTTATCTTTCTCTATGGCATATGCAAATACAGGATTTAACACCTTTTATCAAAATAATGTCCCTGTCTATATGATGGGACGGATTGGGAGTATATATGGGCTTGTTATTGCGTTCATGACCATTTCGATTACGATTCTATTCGGAGTTGTAACCCAATTTATTTCTATACAACTTGTAGTTATTATAGGATCATCAATCATGTTCCTTATAACTATCATATTGTGTGTGTTTACTTTATTGCCATCACAGTCTAAAGTGCATTCCTCTGAGTCAATCAATTCAAAATAGTAATCTTGGTTTTGATTTACGGTATTCAATAGGAGGGTTTACCCTCCTATATATGGAAATATAAGAAGGGTGAACAATATTGATAAACGAGGGTGGTTTTTGTAATGAAAACAAAAAATCAAATAGACAGTATTGTAAAAGAAATGCATCAGCATATAGATTTCTCTGGGGTAATTTTAGTAAAAGAAGAAAAAGGCTTAGTCTATGAAGAGGCGTTTGGTTACGCAAATCGCAATGAATGTATAAATAATACGCTACAAACAAGGTTTGGAATTGCCTCCGGTTGTAAAATATTCACTGCTATCGGTATCTGTCAACTTGTTGAAAAAGGTGTAATCACTTTTCATACAAAGTTAAAAGAGTGTTTACGTATAAACTTTCCAAACTTCAATGAAGATATTACAATACATCACCTTTTGACGCATAGTTCGGGTATTCCGGATTATTTTGATGAAAGTATTATGGATAACTTCGAAGATCTTTGGGAACAAACTCCTATGTATCTATTAAAAA
Organism: Bacillus sp. M5A3_1b; assembly: GCF_053345335.1. Lineage (NCBI taxonomy): Bacteria > Bacillati > Bacillota > Bacilli > Caryophanales > Bacillaceae > Bacillus > Bacillus sp. M5A3_1b. Next base: position 25,729 of record NZ_JBKEZY010000004.1, read on the forward strand.
ATTTAAAAGACTTCTTACCATTATTCCAAAACAGAAATATGATGTTTGCAACAGGAAGTAAGTTTCACTACAACAATGCTGGGTTTATCATACTTGGATTAATAATCGAAGAACAGACAGGACTTAAATTTACGGAGTATATAGAAAAAAACATATTTAATCCAATTGGTATGAACGATTCTGGCTATTTTTCTTTAGATAGATTACCAAGATACACAGCTCTTGGATATATAAAAGGTGAAATTAACCAAAATTGGAGGACAAACATCTACTCTATACCAATAATAGGAGGATCTGATGGTGGAGCTTTTATTACTGCGCCAGACATGCTGAAGTTTTGGGAAGCGTTGTTTAACTATGAAATTGTAAGCCGGGAATATACAAACATACTTTTAACCCCACACATTCAAGTAAATAAAAATCAGTCTTACGGATATGGAATATGGATTGAAACGAGAGAAAACAAGATATTCAAATATCATGTAATGGGATATGATCCAGGCGTTAGCTTTCGCTCGGCCGTATATCCAGACTTAGGAATTACAGTAGTTATTCCATCAAATAAAGGAGCGGGTCCTGAAAAGATAATGAAAGAATTAGAAAACTCTTTTTCATAAGGTTAAAAGAGTTTATGAACGCATTAATAAATGTAAAAAAGACGTACTATTTATTTGTACGTCTTTTTTGCATAAACAATGCTTAAAACTGATGGGAAATCACATTCTATATTTTATAATTTTTATTAGCTAGTTTATTTAAAGTATGGAATGAAAAGAAGCGAATATAATTTTCAAATGTAAACAAGTAAATAGGAGGACTCTAAATGGATATTCTATTTGTTATTCTACTTGTTGTTTTTATAATGATATTAATGCAAGGTAAAGAATATAAAGTGAATATTAATCGTATTTGGTTCATTCCGACTTTGCTGTGCTTTGCGACAATCCAGTCTATTATTCATATGGGACAATTAACTATATTGAAAGTATTACTATTCGTTGTAATGCTGGGGATTGGATTGGGCCTTGGAATGATTAGGGGAAAAGTTTTAACATTTCGATTAGATAGTGAAACAGGTCATGTATTACGAAAAGGAAATTGGTTAAGTACAATTATTCTACTTGCCATTCTAGGTACGAAGGTTTTGATTAAACAAAGTATGTTTTCTAGCAGTACTCACTATACATTAATGGTTGTAACAAATACCTTTTTATGTATCACATTAGGTACTGTAATTAGTAAACGATATTATATTTGGAAAAAATATAATGAATTAATACAAAAAACATGAAAGTATTCATCCATTGTTTAACAGCGCCGTGAACGGTAATACTAAATAACATTGAACATTTATAACAAGGGATGATAATATGATATTCATTTACACAGATTTCGGCGGAACGCATTCAACTTCACTTGCTGCAGCTTATCATTTAAATAAATTACCAACGGATCGTAAGTTAACGAAAGAAGAAATTTTGAATGTAGATTACTTTAATAAATTGAAAACAGAAGATATGGGGAAAATTATTTTTCATGGAATAGACGAAAATGGTAATCCAGTATATACAATTGGATGCGGCGCATCAAAAGTTGTTGTACCTGCGATGAAACATTTAGGAGAGATTTTGCAAAAACATTATCAAAGTCATGAAAAGATTATTTTTTCTAATACATCACCAACAGTGCCTTTACCAATGACTTTCGGTGGTCTGTTTTCTAGAAGATTTCACATCGACTTCATCGGCGTACCGTTACTCGTATGGGGAGCGAAACTTTGCTGTGATAACGTGCAAAGACTTGTTAGTTATACGAAGGAAGCTGGTCGATTGACCAATGATTATGTAGTAATTTTAGATAATGAAACTTTTAAATAATGTATGATAAGAGAAAATTGGGAAAAACTCCGATTTTCTTCTTTTTTTGGCCAAAATGACAAAAAATATTCACATTTAATATTCATCTACTATAGCCAAAACAATAAAGTCCTGTTACTATTACAGGGATATTCTCTTTTCGTAACATAAATATATAGAAAAGTCAGAAAAGAGGAGTTGAATTAAGGGAGGAACAACATGAAGCGTGTTGCTTGGATTACTGATAGTACAACTGCGAGTTTTAAAACAGAAGGAGATAACTTTGTTATCCCAATTGAAGTTATTATTGATGGTGTGTCGTACAAAGATTGTGAAGAAGGTGTGCGTGAGCGCGTTTATAATGCTTTGAACGAAAGTAAAACTGTCACTACATCACAGCCTAACATAGGGGAAATGGTAGATTTATTTTCGAAATGCAAAGAAGAATATGAAGAGGGATTTGCAGTTGCTATTAGCGGAAAAGTAAGTGGAACTTATCAAAACATGAAGTTAGCTGCAGACATGGCAGGTTTCCCATTAACGGTATTGGATAGTGAAACAACAAGTTATCCAATGGATGAACTAATTAGAAAAGCGAAATCGTTATACAATGATGGTATGACGTTACAAGATATACACAAAACATTAGTAGATGAAAAAAGAAGACCTTTCCACGTATTCCCGAAAAGTTTAAAAGGCCTTTACGCAAGTGGACGTGTAAAGGGAGTTCAATTTTTACTTGGAAGTTTATTAAGTGTCAACTTAATATTAGAAGTAAAAGGTGGAGAGCTTTTACTTGAAAAGAAAGTTCGTAAAATCCAAAAATGTCGAGAATATATTAAAAATGAACTTGAAAAAGAATTACCAAAAGTACTTCATATGTTCCATGCTAACGATAAAGATGGAGCTGAAGAATGGATTGCAGATATTAGACAAGCATTCCCTGAAATGGATTTCAAATTATACCCATTACCAATTTCATTTGCGGTTCATGCAGGTGAAGGTACAATAGCAATTAGTTATTAAGCAGAAAACCCGTGAATGATTCGCGGGTTTTTTTATTTAATTAAATTGGAATCGGAGGTATATTACGTCGCCATCAAGCAAAAAAGCTCATTTTATCGGTTTTGGGAGCAACCAATCCCTCAACTTGATTTGAAATTAAAAATATAGACCTTTGCCTACTGGCTGAACAGTTTCTAGCACAGTATCGACCATTTTTTCATTGATTAAGGTTCTTATAATCCAAGCTGAAAGATCTTGAGCAGCAAAACAACCTGCAGCAGTCGAGATATTTCCTTCGTTCACGAAACTTTGTTCAATAACGTCCACATCAAATTCCTTAAGCTGTTCTACTGCGGATGGATATGTAGTGGCTTTTTTACCTGTTAGCAATTTCTTAGCACCTAGTAGTAATGAACCAGAACACATAGATCCTATTAATTGTCTTTGAGGATCTACATGAATGCTATTAAGATACTCTTGATTTTTATATAAATCTTGTACACCTTTACCACTTGCAAATATTACTGCGTCAGCGGTAGGAATATGAGATATGCTTCCTGTCATGGGAATACGTAAGCCAGACATGGATATATGAGTTTTTCCCGTTCCTAATAGTTGAACGTTCCAATCAGAAATACCGCCAACTAAACGTACACGATTTAATAAATCCCATGGTAGAAAAACATCTATATCAGTAAAGTTATCGAAACAGACTATTGCAACTTTCATTTTTCAATCCCTCATTCCGTATGTATGTCCCCTTATTTAGAATATAAACTCCTCCTTTTTATTTTCTATATTAAGTTGTAAATTCCTGTATATTCTATGCGATGGAAATTTAATTAAATAAAAGGATTATACACCTTATAAAATATGTGGCATTCAAATACCCCATACATAATGTAAATAATGTTGTTTCGAAAGTTTAAAGGGTTTTTAAATATAAAAATAGAAATCTATATAAAAATATATAAAAATGGTAGGGGTATTATGAAAATTGGTAAGTTTGGAGAAGTAAATAACATAAGTATTGATACAATTAGACATTATATGGATCTCAGCCTCATTATTCCTGAAAGAAAGGGATCGCATTATTTTTTTGATGAGTATTGTCAAACAGATTTAGAACTTATATTACATTACAAAGATCTAGGATTTAGCTTGAATGAAATTAAAGAACTATTTTTTTATAAAAAATTAGCGAAATCTATGAATTACGAAAATGATCCTTTTTATCAATCTTTATTTAAATTGAAATATGACAAGATGGAACAGGAAATAGAAATTTTGGTGAAGAGGCGGGATAAATTAAAGAAAGTGTTACATGATTTATTATTAACAAATGAAACTTCAAATTCAATTATAGGGATAGATTTAAGCGTACTGCATTTGCTTACATGTTCTAAGTGTAGTAAAAAACTAATTCTTCAAGATGGAATTATTAATAACAATCAAATTACTGAGGGGAGGTTACTTTGTAATTGTGGTGAAGAATACATTATTACTTCAGGAATTATAACTGCTGGTAAATCATTTAAATTAAATGAGCAAACGTCACTTGAAGATACTATTTCGGATTATATTCATGAAACTGATAATGCTTATTTGGAAAATATGCATAGAGAAGGGGAATGGGCGAAAAAGAAACTAATACATTTAAATTTAAATAACAAATTAATACTGGATTTAGGATCGGGACTTGGATTCTTTTTGAGAAACATTTATGAAGAACTGCCCGAAGATTGCCTATACATTGCAGTGGATCGAGATTTAAATAAACTTTTATTTTTAAAAGATGTATTAGCGAGAAGAAATCCGAAAAGAAACATTCTCTTTATCTGTGCTGATTTTTTGAATATCCCTATTCAGAATCAGTCAGTTGATATTGTAATTGATCATTCTGGTACGAGCAATTATAGTTTTGAGCATGAGGATTTTTTACTTCGCGAATTAAATCCACTTTTTAAAACGGATTGTTATTTAGTAAGTTTATTTATTTTATTTAAAAATTTCAGCTCAAATAGCCAAATTAAAAATAACTTTCGAGAAAATTTTACACTTTCAAAAGTAACGAAAGAAATCCAAAATCTACACTTTCAATCCATCGATGAAAGTACTTCAAATTATTTGAAACGAGGAGGAAAGTACGAGGATTTCTTTGTTCAAGGAGAAGAAATTTATACATATTCATTTTTCGGAAAAAGATGGGGTTAACCCCATCTTTTATTTATTTTCCCTGAAAACTTTTCAAATAGTACATATTGCGATTGGGTTGACCCAAGAACTTACAATGTACGTAACACAAAATTAGGCAGGGGGAAAAGTGATGGGAAGTTTACGATTACATATAGAAAATAATAAAAGAAACCAAGAACTAAGAAATATTTGTTTATATTCAATTGCAAAAACAGTATCAATATTTGGTACCGCTATGTATAGTTTCGCATTAGGATTATATGTTTTACAAATAACTGGATCTGCGTTAAATTTCGCAATTACGCTCATATTAGGAACGATTCCAATGATTGTTATGAATCCATTTGCTGGTGTAATTGCTGATAAAGTTGATAAAAAGAAACTCGTCGTTTGTATGGATCTACTTAGTGGCTGCTTATTAATAGCTGTTTATATAGTAAGCAGCCACTATGGATTAAATTTATTCATCATTTATACTACTACATTTCTTATGACGGTATTTACAACCTTTTTTGGAATAGGGTTAGAAGCTGCGAAACCGAATATCGTCTCTAAAGAGAGGCTTATGAGTATTAATTCTATAAGTAAAATTATCGATTCTGTATCTTTAATTCTTGGCCCTATGTTAGGTGGTATCGTTTTTTCAGTATTTGATATTAAAACTTTTATCATTATAAACGGTATTTCATTTATTCTTTCCGGGATAGCATTACTATTTATTCACTTTAAACTGTTCGAGTGTAATATAAATGAGGAAAATGCAAAAAGAAGAGTTAATTTTATTAAAGATATAAAAGAGGGGGTTTCTTACTTACTTGAAAAGGAAAGCTTAAAGAATACGTTTCATATTTTAATTTCGTTTAATTTCTTCTTAGGCTTTGCTGTAACTGTTCCATTGCCATACATTATTAACACAGTACTCAATCTTGGTTCTAAGCAATTTGGTATCATTCAAGGGACTTTTCCAGTAGGGATGATAATTGGTGCAATTGTAGTAAAAAAGATAACTGATCGTTTTTCTTACTCTTATCTTTTGAAAAAACTAAGTTCTATGTTGTCAGTTTTTATGATTATTTTAGGAATTCCAGTTTTATTCAAAAGTTTTGAAGTGAATGATTTAGTATTCGTTATTACGTATTGTGTTGTTATGATCTTTTTAGGGTTTATTATAGCGCTAATTGATATTCCTTTAATTTATTTCATGCAAAATGAGATTCCCGATGAATACAGGGGAAGGGTTCTCAGCATTGGATTAAGTATAGGTAAAATGATGCTCCCTATAGCAATGGCACTATCTGGTCTATTATTAAATTATATCCCAGCGTACACCATTCCAATTGTAGGGGGATTCTTATATTTAATAGTAATTAAAGTTTCATCAAATCGTTTCATATTAGAGGTTCATTCGAAAGATTATAGTGCTTAGTAGATTCTTAGATTATGTATAGAATGGATACTGCTACCTCTTTCAAGCTAAGAAAAGCAAATACTATAAAACGAAATTTATAGTTTGTGAATTCCTATAGGCCTATTCTTTGTATTTGTTTTTGACTATATTCCGCAATCTGATGATTACTTACAGAATAAGTACGGTGAACAATTTACAGTGTATAAACAGAAAACAAAAAAACTAATACCGTTTATTTAGTAAATCAGTTTCATAAATTATAAAAAGCGCAGGATCATCATCCTGCGCTTTTCTATCGTAATTCAGCTGTTTTTCTAATAACAATCTTATCAATATCATCTTCTTCATCACCATTAAATAACCCGCGTTCTTTTAAATACGCCTCAAAATATAAATCTGCTTCTGCACGTTCATCATATGGTTTTACAGATAGAACGAAACCTAATTTGTTTTGTTCCTCTAAATGAGAAGTGGAGATGTAGGCCGGTACATTATGGCGTAAAAAGAGTTCTTTAACCGGAATAATCATATCTTTCATTAATTTCGTTAACATACCCATTTCAAACTCGAAATTAAAGCGATCTATGCTACATAAATCAGCGAATACTACACCGATAAAACCTGTATTAAATACTTCTTGATATTCTACATCTTCGTCATTACCGTAAAAATTCTTTTCGATTAAATAATTTATAAAGTAAGCAACACCGTCACTTTGTTCAAATGGTTTCGTTGAAAGAACAAAGCCGATTTTCTTTTGTTTATGTAAATACACACATGACATGTATGCTGAAATGTTATGTTCTTTAAATAGAGAACTTGTTGCTCCAGAGAGGCCATCAAGTACGTGATGAACAATTTGAAGTTTTTTACGAGCGAAATAATAGGATTTCTTTTGTAACTCCAATGTATCAATAAAGACAGAGCCGATAAAGCCTGTATTTGAAATGATAGGTGTTTGCTTTTTTCTTCCTCTGCGCTTTGCTTGAGCCATTGTAAAAATCATCCCTTCATGTACAATTAAAATAAAAAGAACGTTTGTTCGTATATTTATATTGTACTATTAAAACGCTCTAAAGTAAAGGGTTTTTGACGAAAAAAACAACAAAAAAGACACCTATAAAAGGTGCCTTAAACGCTGTAGGGAAGAGGGTTCATTCCAACAATTTATATTATGATACAGAAACGATCTCTTCTGCATCTTCTACATCTAAATGACAGTCCATAGTACGAACATCTTGATCTTCATGACTTCCGAAATAAATAGTAATTTTCATATGTATCGCTCCTTTATTCTAGGAATACCTAAAATAATTACTAGTAATGTTACTATTTATTATATACCACTTTTTTCATTCCGACAACGTTATATCATTTTTAATTCTTTTAGGGCAAAAAGAGTGATGTATAGAGATATTTTTATAGAAATAGATACATTTCTTATGTGTTATATTTAATACTGAAGAATTCGAAAACGAATTTTTATGAAAGGAGCAAAATGAATGAATTATAAACAGTTACTAATAGATAACTTCACATATAAAACCTCATATATTGCGCGGCAGATACATGGAATGAATGTAAAAGAAACGAAGGATTACATTGCTGTCGACTGTGGTTTACCGGCAGATACATTTAATATCATTACTATACTAAACAATAATTTAACGGAAGGTATTGAGAAACTATATAAAGTGGTAAACAACTATAATCAAAAGAAATTTCCAATGAGTGTTTGGTTTTGGGATGATAGGCATGAGCAGACTATAAAAAGCGAATTAATAAAACTTGGCTTAAAAAAAGCAGAACAAAATATCGCGATGATAGCAGACTTAAAAACAATTCATCCATTAATAAACATGACAAAAGGTTTTACGATACAAAAAGCATCTTCTTCAGGACACATCAAAAAGTTTGGAGAAACGTTAGCTAATCTATTTGGTACTTCAGAGGAAGGTACACATGTACAAGCATTCTACAATGAAACTGCTTCTTTCGATTTATGGAATAGTGAGAATATGAAACTATATTTAGGGATTTTTAAAAATGAAGTCGTATCTGTTGGTTCATTAGTATGTACAAAAGATAGTATTGGTATTTATGATATAGCAACGAAAGAAGAAATGAGAGGGCAAGGATTTGGCTCTACTATGTTTAATTACTTGCTACAAGAAGCAAAGGAATTAAACGTTTCTCAATGCGTATTACAAGCTTCACCTGATGGGATTAATATTTATAAAAAGGCTGGTTTTCAATCTGTTGGACAAATGACTGTATTTGAAAATAGACGTTTAATTGAATAAATTATTCAATCTAAATTGCTTTCATGTAGGAGTTAATACATCATTATGAAAAAAATATATATCGTTACAATCATTTTCACCTTTATAGTAATAGTCACTTTTTCTTTTCATAAAGTAAATGAACTTAAGTACACAAAAGCTATTAATCAATCAAATCGTATAAAAAACATTGCACATAGAGGAGCTTCTGCGTATGCGCCGGAACATACAATACAAGCTTATAAACTAGGACAACAATTAAAAGGAGATTATATAGAAATTGATCTTCAAATGACAAAAGATGGACATTTAGTAGCTATGCATGATGAAACAGTAAACCGCACTACAAATGGTAAGGGGCTAGTTAAGGAACATACATTAGAAGAAATAAAGCAACTAAATGTAGGTTCTTTTTTCAATGAAAAGCATCCAGCTTTAGCAAAGAAAGAATTTGAGGATGCTACAGTTCCAACACTAGAGGAAATTATTGAAACGTTCAGGAATAGTACTAATTATTACATTGAAACAAAATCGCCAGATGAATATCCCGGTATGGAAGAAAAGTTATTAGAAATTATACAGCACTACGAAATAAGTGATAAAGTTATTATTCAATCATTTAGTAAAGTAAGTTTGCAAAAAATTCATAGTTTAGATGTTCATATACCTCTAGTACAATTACTACCTTACAAAAAGGCAGTTCAATTAACTGAATTAGAGATAAAAAAGTATAAAACATACTGTATCGGTATTGGGATGAACTATAAATATATTGATTCAGCTTATGTAAAGAGAATAAAGAAACACGGATTAGAAGTTCATCCATTTACTGTAGATAATGAAAAAGATATGAAAAAGTTACTTCTATGGGGAGTTGACGGGATGTTTACGAATTACCCGGATCGTTTACATTCGTTATTACAATCTTGAATTATAATGGTGTAATTATCACTGAATCAATACAACAAGTACCCACAAGTATACAAAGATAGTTTGTGGTCCAAATGGTAACATCATTGAATACATAGAGTCGATATTGAAATGAAATCCGAAAAAGAATCCAATATTTTTATTGGATTCTTTTTATTTAGCTCCAAGTGACGAACTTAAAGTAATTTGAATTTGTTAATAAAATATTACATTGAGTATGATTTTTTGTAATTACCATTAGAAAGTAACGAAATTGTAATGAATTTTAACTACGCTTTTTATATTTTTTTGATACACTGACTACGAGAGGAATACCGATTAATGTAGGTAAAAACCAAAACCATATAGGCGGTAATAAATTAATTATGGGAATATGAATACCAACGTTTACTAAAAGTGCGGTAACGGCACCAATATAAGAACCTAACATACCTCTAATATGGTGATGGAGCCAATTTTTCCAACGTTTTTTTCGTGCGAGGTATCCATATATCGCAAATGAATAAGAGAAAATTGCTACATAAAATAAATATGCGATTTTATCCCAGTTTATAATGGATAATATAATTGCGGTAACGGTGATCACAACATAGGATGCATGATATATTTCACCCCATTCCGTATGTTTTCCTTTCTTCTTCTGAGCCACCATCGCTACAATACCGGTGATTAAACATATTGTTCCAAATAATATGTGGATGGTTAAAAGAACGTTGAAAATGCTCATAATAATTCCTCCTTTTTTATTTTTATAGTATTGCAGTATAGGAGAAAAGTTGAAACATATTGTTTATTCGCCTTAATATAGTGAAATAAAGATGCTTCTAGAACAAGTTTAATCGGACAAATTTTTCTTGAATTTAGTGAGACACGTATTACGTGAAATGAAGGAGAGACTTTCATGTTTACATCTATTACATATTTACAATCAGGGAATGACAAGCAACAAAAGGTATATGATGTTTTGAACAAACTAAATATTATGGAGGATTTAGCTTTGTATAGTCCCGTTCTTTGTGGGACAATCCCTATAAGAATTGATACTCTTCAATCTGACTTAGATATAGTAATGGAAGTACATAACTTTGATGTTTTTGAACAAGAAATGAGATCTTTATATGGTTCTTATGAAGGGTTCAAAATAAAAAAGAAAAAAATGAAAAATATTGAATCGATAAAGGTAAATTTTAAATTTGAAGGTTTTGAATTTGAATTATTTGCTCAGCCTAAGCCAGTGCGTAATCAAAATGCATATAGACATATGATAGTAGAGCATATGCTATTAATGCAGCATCCCCATATAAGGGAAGAAATTCTTCGCTTAAAAGAGAACGGTTTAAAAACAGAACCTGCTTTTGCTCAAATATTAAATATTGACGGAGATCCTTATGAGGAACTTATTTTGTTAGGGCAGGAAATGAGATTGTGGTAAATAAGATACACAAAAACTCCTCTATAGATAAAAGAGGAGTTTTTGTTATGCCATGAGCTTACGAATTAATTCACTTAGTAATTTAATCCCGCTAGTCATTTGCTCTGGAGAAGCATATCCATATGATAAACGAATGTATTGATTTGATTCTTCTTCATAAATACGTCCTGGGTTTAAAAGAATTCCTTTTGATAGCGCCTCTGAAAATAATTTCTTCATCGGAATGTTAGGTACAATCTTTAGCCATATAAAAAATCCACCAGTAGGAATATCCCACGCCGCAACATCTGAACAATACTTATTTAAAGCTTGTATCATGATTTGTCTTCGTTCTTTTAATTGAATTCTTACGTTTGCTACATGTTCTTCATAAAAACCTTTTTTTATCCATTCAGCAGCAACTCTTTGAGATAAAGAGCTCGATCCATAGTCTGTTTGCATTTTTATATCTGACAATCTATCAATAACTGGTTCGGGTCCAATGATCCATCCAATTCTAAGTCCTGGGCTAAGTGTTTTAGAAAGACTACCAACATATAATACATGTCCATGTTTATCTATTGACTTTAAAGGAACTGGAGGTGGTTCATCAATCCATAACTCGCGGTAAATATCATCTTCAATTATAGGTAACTGTTCCTTTTCACATATTTTTATTATTTCTTTTCTTCGTTCTTGAGACATTAATGCCCCTGTTGGGTTTTGAAAACTAGGGATAGAGTATAAAATGTTTTTCTTTTGACTGTATTTAATACGTTTTAATAATTCGTTAGGTAAAATACCGTGATTATCCATACATATACCAGATAGATTTATATTTGCTGATTGAAATACATGAAGTGAATATAAGTAAGAAGGTTGTTCAAGTAAAACGGTTGATTCTCGATGTAAAAGACCAATTGATATTAATTGGAGTGCTTGTAATGCACCAGAGACAATTAATATAGAACTGGCTGAAGTATGTATTCCGAATGATTTGACGTATTTACTAATTGCTTCACGTAACGGCAAAAAACCTTTTTGTTCTTCGTATCCAAAATAATCTATTTCGTCACTTACGCTTTTCATAATAGACTGCATAGTTTCTAGCGGGAAAATTTGAGGCGCAAGTTCACCTTTACTAAGATGGATAAGTTCTTTATTTGCTTCTGCTTCATTGATTTCTCGTACCATTAACTTGCTAGGTTTGTGAATACCAGCTTTTACATAGTCACTCCAATCAGGCGGGGGATTCGTCGCTAATAATGACCATGTATTATTTGTTACAATTGTTCCTGCTCCAATTTTCCCTTGAATCAATCCATCTGCCATAAGTTCATCTAGCGCAGTTATTACAGTACTTCGATTTACATGAAATAATTTGGCTAACTGCCGTTGACTAGGAATCTTACTTCCAATAGGCCATTCTCCATTTTCAATTTTTTCTTTCATAAAGTTTACTATCTGCCGATACTTAGGCAGTTTTTTATTAGTTGTCATAAAAAAACTCCCTCGTTCACTTTACAAATGCCAAGTGGTTGGTTTTTACGATAAATAACTGGTTGAAGACATTGTAACAACTATTAAATATGATGAAAAGAAATAATTGGTAATTATAAAGTGGTTGGTTTGAAGGGGGAGAAAAAACATGAATTATAAAAAATGGGACTTTCGGATTATTTATGCTCATGCTTTTACGATTTTAATATGGGGGACTGCCTTTCCAGCAATTCGCATGGGGCTCGAATCTTATACACCTGAGCACCTTACTTTACTACGTTTATTAATTGCTTCATTTATTCTTCTGTTGTTTTCTTTTATATACAAGTTACGACTGCCGGACTTAAAGGATATCCCAGCAATTTTTATATTTGGTGCTTTAGGATTTACTGTTTATCACATTGCATTAAACTACGGCGAAAAAACAGTAAATGCTGGATCTGCAAGTTTAATTGTTTCAGTCACACCTATAGTAACGGCTATTTTTGCATCTGTTTTTTTGAATGAAAAAATGAAATTAAATGGTTGGATCGGTGGTGTAATTAGTTTTATAGGAATTGCTTTCATATCATTTAGTCAAGGAGATGCTATTCAATTGAATAGTGGAGGATTATTTATTTTATTAGCAGCGATTTCAGAAAGCTTATTTTTTGTTTTCCAAACTTCTTACTTGAAAAAGTATGGCTTCTTGCCATTTACTATATATACAATTTTATCTAGCACTGTATGTATGCTTATTTTCTCGCCGGGAGTGTATACAGAAATACTAGCAGCTCCTCTTGAAGTGAATATGAGTGTTATATATTTAGGTTTATTTCCAACAGTACTCCCATATATCGCATTGGCGTATATCATATCTCATTCTGGTGCTGCTGAGGCAACAAGTTCTCTATATTTAACTCCAGTAACTGCATGTTTTATTGCTTGGTTATGGTTAGGTGAAGTACCGACTTTTGTTTCAATAATTGGCGGGGGAATTACTATACTTGGAGTTTTAATTACTCATATAGCACTATCAAAAAAAGAAAAATATACAACTCTAGTAAATAATAAATCAATATAAACTCATTCCATAACCACTTTATTATACTTTCTTTTGTTGATAAATATAATATTTTGTATTTCAGTTAAATATTGTATGTTACATTTTATGTAGTAAGCATTTTAAAAGGAGATGACAACATAATGAATGGAAAAAGAAAAATTTTCACATGTATTTCTATTATAGGAATCGGACTAGCTAGTTTTTCTAATTCTAGTTTCGCAGCAAATGGAACGGACAATTCAGTACAAACTTCTATTCCCATAGTTAATCAACAAGTAGCTGCTGTAAAAGAAATGAAACCATTTCCCCAGCAAGTTAATTATGCAGGTGTTATAAAACCGAATCATGTTACACAGGAAAGTTTAAATGCTTCTGTAAGAAGTTACTACGATAATTGGAAAAATAAATATTTGAAAAATGATTTATCTTCTTTACCTGGTGGTTATTACGTAAAAGGAGAGATTACGGGTGATGCTGATGGGTTTAAGCCACTTGGAACTTCAGAAGGTCAAGGGTATGGGATGATAATTACAGTATTAATGGCTGGTTATGATTCGAATGCTCAAAAAATCTATGACGGTTTATTTAAAACAGCAAGAACTTTTAAAAGCTCTCAAAATCCTAATTTAATGGGATGGGTTGTCGCAGATAGTAAAAAAGCACAAGGCCATTTTGATTCTGCTACTGATGGGGATTTAGATATTGCGTATTCTCTTCTTCTTGCTCATAAGCAGTGGGGATCAAATGGAACGGTTAATTATTTGAAAGAAGCACAAGACATGATTACAAAAGGTATTAAAGCTAGTAATGTTACAAATAATAATCGACTAAATTTAGGAGATTGGGACTCTAAAAGTTCACTTGATACGAGACCATCTGATTGGATGATGTCACACCTTAGAGCATTTTATGAATTTACAGGTGATAAAACTTGGCTTACTGTTATTAATAATTTGTACGATGTTTATACGCAATTTAGTAATAAGTACTCTCAAAATACAGGACTTATTTCAGATTTTGTTGTAAAAAACCCACCACAACCCGCACCTAAAGACTTCTTAGATGAGTCAGAATATACAAATGCATATTATTACAATGCTAGTCGGGTACCATTGAGAATTGTAATGGACTATGCGATGTATGGCGAGAAAAGAAGTAAAGTCATTTCTGATAAAGTCTCCTCATGGATTCAAAATAAAACGAATGGAAATCCTTCTAAAATTGTGGATGGTTATCAATTAAACGGATCCAATATTGGTAGTTATCCAACTGCTGTATTTGTTTCACCGTTTATTGCAGCAAGTATAACAAGTAGTAATAATCAAAAGTGGGTAAATAGCGGTTGGGATTGGATGAAGAATAAGAGAGAAAGCTATTTTAGTGATAGTTATAATTTATTAACTATGTTATTTATTACAGGAAATTGGTGGAAGCCTGTACCTGATGATAAAAAAACACAAAATATAATAAATGATGAAATGTATGAAGGATACGATAAATAATCAAATTTGAGAATAGTTACTTAGGACAAGGAATTAGCATATGCTAGTTCCTTTTTTATAACTTGTAAAACACTATCCATTTTAAACTTTGCATAGATATACTTGCTTTTTTCATATACATAGTTATTGATGAATCTATTTTTTTGAGGGGAGAGTATTTCTTGGAAAAAGTATTATTTTTCGGAGACCCAGGTATTGATGACTCATTTGCCATTATGTATGGTTTACTGCATCCCGAAATTGAAATCGTCGGTATTGTAACTGGATACGGAAATGTTGAGCATATACATGCTGCACATAATGCAGCGTATATTTTACAGTTAGCAAATAGACAAGACATTCCTGTCATTAGTGGTGCAACAAAACCACTTACAGAAGAAATTACTACGTACTACCCTGAAATTCATGGTTCAGAAGGATTAGGGCCCATCCATGTTCCAGAAAGCGTATTATCTATTCCAATATACAATTTTGGTAGTATCGCTTCGATTCTTATAAAGTACGGAAAAGATTTAACGATTGTCGATGTAGGGAGATCTACCTCGTTAGCAATTGCTTTTAATTTATGGAGTGACCTGATGCTAAATATAAAAGGTATCTATTTCATGGGTGGCGTCTTTTTAGAAGTAGGAAATGTAACACCATTAGCGGAGGCAAACGTGTATGGTGATCCAATAGCAAGTAAAATTGTTTTCCATCAAGCAAAGAATTTATTAATATTCCCTTTAAATGTAACAAACAAAGCTGTATTAACACCAAATGTATTTAACTATATTCAAGCTAATACAAAGAATCCATTTCATATGATAATGAAACCAATGTATGATTACTATTTATCTGCATACCAAAAACTTAATCCATCTATCGAAGGGCCTTTGCTACATGATGTGGTTGCAATAAGTGGATTAGTAAATCCAAGTTTTTTTGAATTTGTGCATCGTACCGTACATGTAGATACATACGGAGAAACGAAAGGACAAACATTTGCTGATTTTCGCCTTAGCTCTATGTCTGAAGGAGCCCGTATAGCATTAGAAATAGATGAACAAAAATTCATTCAAGATTTTATAAAAATTATGTTATAAGTTGTTGTCGAAAAAGGGAATTATTTCACTACGTTGAATATAAACATACATCCTCTATATAAAGGAGCTTACAATATTGAATGTCCAGTTAAAGGTTGTTACGAGAGAAAATTGGGAAGAAGCATTAAAGCTACAAGTTAAAGGGAATCAATTGAAATTTGTTCCATCTGTAGCGGTTTCACTTGCTAAAGTATATATAAAACCGGATGGTGACAATGTAGAATACATACCATTTGCTATATATGATGGTGAACTTATAGTTGGCTTTATTATGCATGCTATTGTAAGAGAGACATCGGATATGTATTGGATTAACGGATTTATTATTGATCAATCGCAGCAAGGAAATGGTTATGGAAAAGCAGCATTACAAGAAAGTATTGATATAATAAAAAATACTTTTAAATCGTGTAAAGAAATTAGATTAACCGTACATAAAGATAATATCTCTGCAAAGAAATTATATGAACGATATGGTTTCCAATCATTAGAACAGGAGTATGATGGTGAGCAAGTATATCGTTTATTCGTTTAACTATTATGAAGTAAAGGCGTGAAATGAAATATGCAATTTAATGAAGTGAAAATTGAAGTGTTTATTCCTGAAGAATATATTGAAACATTAAGGGGTGAATTAAATAAAATTGGAGCATGTAAAACGGGCGAATATGACCATTGTCTTTCTTATAGTTCAGTGAAAGGATATTGGAGACCGTTAGACGAGGCATCTCCTTTTAATGGAGAAATTGGTCAAATATGCGAAGGACAAGAATGTAAAGTTGAAATAAAGTGTAAACGAGAACTTGTAAAAGATGCACTTGAAGTTATTAATGAAATTCATCCGTATGAAACACCTATGATTTATATTATACCTATACTAAATGAATATTTTGAGCAACTATAAATTGAATAATTAGGAGGAATATCGATTGAAAAGTAAATTTCATCATATTGTACGAGCAGTCATGATAAAAGATGAAAAATTATTAGTTGCTGAATATATTGGCCATCATTATTTCTTGCCAGGGGGCCATATTGAAATCGGAGAATCAGCAGAGAATGCATTAATAAGAGAGTTAAGAGAAGAACTTGGAGTAAACTGTAGTATACAACAATTTTTAGGAGTCATAGAAAATCAATGGCAAGATAAAGAAGTGCTTCATCATGAAATCAACCACATTTTTGAAGTAGAGTCACAAGATTTACATATAGACTTAACACCGAAATCTAGTGAGTCCCATTTAGCATTTCACTGGATACATTATAATAAAGAAGCCTTAAATCATTATGAAATCATGCCAATGCCTTTAGTGAAGGAATTACTAAAAAGAAAGTTAAGTGATGAACTACTAAATTGTTGGATTAGTAATTTTTAAATCACTTTATTTATAGTAAATACGTCCATCGAATGAATATAAAGAAAATAGGCTAAAAAACAAGGTACATCACCTAGTGTAAGTTCATATTTTGTTGATGTACGCATTTAGTCTATAGCCTTGTTTCTACTTTAATTACAAAAATTTATTACCTTTAATATTTGGACGGAATTTACATTAATAAATGGAGGGTTTTATAATGAATCAGTTTCAACAAGAACTACAATCATTAAACCTTAATGATTATCAAACTGGTAATGTTGTTTATTGGGATCAAGTACAAAATCAATATCCATACTATTACATTCAAGACGATGCACGTCGTTGCGGTGGATGCGGAGGTTGTGGTGGACGCTGTGGCGGATGTGGCGGCAGATGTGGTGGTTGTGCAGGTCGTTGCGGCGGATGTGTAGGGTGTGCAGGATGTTTCGGTTGCTTTAATTGCTGGAACTGGTGGATTATTTAGGTATAGAAAATCAAAACTATTTTACATGAAAGAAAGGTGTGAAAATTGTTTTGCACTTTTCTTTCATGCTGTAATTTCGATGTGTATTAAGGGGGAGTTATTTGTATACATATGATAAGTTGATTTCTTGGGTAGAGAATATAAAAGAAAAAAATCATAGTTCTGCAGCAGCACTTTGTATTATAAAAGATAATAAAATCGTACTAGAGCATTATAGTGGTTATCACTCAAATATATCTACAAACAAGAGAGTAACAGCATCTTCACAATTCAACGTTGCTTCTGCGAGAAAAAGTTATTTAGGTTTAATGGTAGCATATGCACTTTACGAAGGGAAAATAAAATCTATTGATGATGCAGCAATAAAATATTTTAGAGACTTTGATCCTGTATTGCTTGGTAAAACAACGATAAGACATTTAGTAACACATTCGCACGGATTAGAAGAAACGAATGACGGGACAATTTTTCGTGAATTTGAACCGGGACAAGCTTGGGCGTATAGAGATATTAATGTAAGAATGATGACACATCTGATTTATAAGCTATATAACAAAAGTTTTCCCGAATTGTTAAAGGAGCGTGTATTTGATCTAGCTAACTTTAAAGAAACAGGTTGGAGAATTCAGCAAGATGAAAATTTAGTTGAAGTTGTTAATGATCCAAATGAAGATGCAATTAGCGCAATTGGTACAGTAGATGACGGTACGGAAAAAAATCTGTTTGTTTCAGCTAGAGAATTTGCTTATTGGGGAAATCTTCATTTAAATCAAGGTGTATTAAACGGGAAACAAATTGTTCCAAAAAAAGTGATAGAAATTGCGACAAGTTTACAGAGTCCAACATTTACAAACAATGAACTACCACAAAACGGGGTATTTTGGTTCGTTCAAAATGAACTTGCGCTTTTAAGCGAGCTTGGTGAACGCGTTCCAAAAGGATCGTATCAAATATTAGGAATTACCGGACCGACTATATTAGTAATACCTGAATATAATGTAGTTGTTGCGAAAATGTATAATAAAAGATATAACTACGGCGGTGATAATTATTTATATTATTTACGTGAATTTAGCAATTTAGTCGCTGATACATTTCGTAACGGTAATAGGGCATAATTACTCCTATAATGAAAAAGGAGTGAAAAAAATGAAAGATAAAATGAATAAAAACAAAAAACAAAATATAAAAGATGTGAATACAGAACAAAATGCAATTTATAGCGATCCTAAAGATGCTGCTAATATGCAAACGGTACCGCAGCCGAAGGATTTTGATGAAATCGAATATTAATTTTTATCCATCCGACTATATGACGAATGAAAAATACATCTTAAGTCCCATCACATGACAGAAGTCTTTTGATATCATATATACATAAGCATTTGAAAATGTCTTATCTTAACAAAGCTTTCTTTAAGTAAATCTAATATAACCTGCAAAAAGACACTTCAAAATGAAGTGTCTTTTTGTGTATATGAACTTAATTTCCATTTTCCACACAGTATCTTGCTTTTTATGATGGTTATACTAACTGTGAAAATTCATGTCAAGATAAAAGAAGGGGACAGTTAGTATGAAACAAACTTCTATAAATCCGTTACTAATTGTTCTAGGTACAATTATTGTTCAAATTGGCCTTGGAACAATTTATACATGGAGTTTATTTAATCAACCCCTTGTTAGTAAGTTTGGATGGAACCTCAATTCAGTAGCGATAACTTTCTCCATAACAAGTTTTTCATTATCATTCTCAACCTTATTTGCAGGAAAGTTGCAGCAAAAATTAGGACTTCGTAAACTCATCGCTACTGCAGGGATTGTTCTGGGACTTGGTTTAATACTTAGTTCGCAAGTTTCTTCCTTACCATTACTATATTTATTAGCTGGTGTCGTTGTTGGTTATGCAGATGGAACTGCTTATATTACATCACTATCTAATTTAATTAAATGGTTTCCAAATCGAAAAGGACTTATTTCTGGCATATCTGTTTCGGCATATGGAATGGGCAGCTTAATCTTTAGATATATAAACGGAAGTCTTATCGATAGTCTTGGTGTTTCACAAGCATTTTTATATTGGGGTATCATCGTTTTACTTTTAGTATTAACCGGATCGTTCTTCTTACGTGAAGCAATAGTGAGTAATACTGTAACTGAGACATTACACAATGATTATACGCCTCGTGAAATGATGCGAACGAAACAAGTATATTTTTTGTTTTTTATGCTATTCACATCGTGTATGGGCGGTCTATATTTAATCGGTATGGTAAAAGATATCGGAGTACAGCTCGTTGGACTTAGTGCAGCTACTGCTGCTAACGCCGTTGCAATGATTGCAATTTTTAATACGGTAGGTAGAATCGTTCTTGGAACGTTATCAGATAAAATTGGACGAATGAAAATTGTTTCTGCAACGTTTATAATAATTGGATTGTCAGTCTTTACTTTAAGTTTCATTCCTCTAAATTACGGCATTTATTTCGCTTGCGTAGCCAGTGTTGCCTTCTGCTTTGGTGGTAACATTACAATATTCCCGGCCATTGTCGGAGATTTCTTCGGCTTAAAAAATCATAGTACAAATTACGGAATTGTTTACCAAGGTTTCGGATTTGGTGCGCTTGCAGGAGCATTCATCGGAGCACTACTTGGTGGGTTTCAACCAACCTTTATTATAATTGGTGTGCTATCTGTTATCTCTTTCGTTATTTCAATATTAATTCGTCCACCAAAAACAGAAAAGAAAAAAGAAACAAAACATTTATATCGGAAAATAGCTTAATTCTGGAAAAGAGTCCTAATAAAGGGCTCTTTTTATATTACAAAATATTTGATTTCCCCTTTTTAATAAATGTGTAGGAAGAAAAGAGTTACTTAATTCAAAATGAAATGATTTGAAAAGTAATAAAGTGATTTATTTCTCAACGAACGAAGTAGCAGATTAGTAAAATATTCATATGGTTTTATAAAGGAACTGAAATGTTATTTTAAACCTACATTAACCAATTTTTTTATTAGACATGAAATTCATTTATATACCAGTATTTTATTATAAAGGTAGTTGGCTTATATTGGTTACAACCATAATTTCTTCTTTTATGGCATTCACTTCAACAAATATTGATG
Organism: Bacillus sp. M5A3_1b; assembly: GCF_053345335.1. Lineage (NCBI taxonomy): Bacteria > Bacillati > Bacillota > Bacilli > Caryophanales > Bacillaceae > Bacillus > Bacillus sp. M5A3_1b. The sequence goes on from NZ_JBKEZY010000004.1 coordinate 46,920, forward strand.
ACATTTTTATACTCCTTGTTTTATTTTCACAAGTAAAGACAAGAGTAATTAAGAAAGAAGGTAGAGCTGTCCGGGAAAAAACTAAGATGAAAGAACTTTATATTGTTGTTGGACAATATTTAGGATTTAGTGTGATTACTTTTCTAAGTATCATTGGTTCTTTAAGCTCTTTTTTCATTCCTGTTTCGTGGATCGGATTATTAGGATTCGTACCAATTTATATGGGAGTGAAAGGAATATTGTCACTTCGTTCTTATAAAAGGAAGGAAGTCATTGATAATGTTTCTGGTTCAATATTTAAAGTAGCTTCGATTACATTAGCTAATGGAGCTGACAATAAAGCCGTACTACAGATAAAATGTAGTACGGCTTTTCTTTATTTTAGTGAAATGAAACAGTGCTCTACGACTATTAAGTTAGACAGGATATTACGATTATTAAATTGAATAGATACTTTAAAAGGAGTGTGCTACTTAAAATGAAAATAGTAAAACAATGGGTCCAAGAAGATAGTGATTACATAAGAGAAAAAGTAATTGAATATAACCAAAAACATATTTCGGATGAAGAGAAAAAGCCTTCAGAAAAAATTAGTTTTATAGTGAGAAATGAAAAGGAAGAAATTGTAGGTGGAATAACTGCAATTACATTTTGGCACCACGTACATGTCGATTTCCTTTGGGTTTCTGAAGAGTATAGACACGAAGGCTACGGAAGCAAGTTATTAAAGCTTATTGAAGAATTTGCAATTAAACAAGAGTGCAGGCTAATCAATTTAGATACTTTTAGCTTTCAGGCACCTGCGTTTTATAAAAAGCATGGATATAAAGTGATTGGAGTAAGTGAAGATCATCCGAAAGGACATAATCATTACTATTTAGAAAAACGTTTATAAAGTGTATATAGAATTAACGTTAGTATTTGGAATACAAATTTATCCTTTTGGATTATGCATTTAAAGGAGAATCTTGAGTGAATTCATATTTAGAGGCACTTCTAAAGCAAAAAAGATTGGATTGGATTAGAATAGTAGTGATGGGAAACTATTTTTTATAGCGAATATATTTAAAATAGGAATCTAAATGTGGACATTCAAATAAAGGGGGAAATTCTTATGAATTCATTTGTGAATGACAATTTTTATGAAATAAGAAAAAATCTATTCGAGGAAATTACGATGTTGAACGATGCGCAATTCAACAATAAACCAGATAAGAATAAATGGAGTATAGCACAAGTATGTCATCACTTAGTTTTATTGGATAAAGTGGTTATAAAGGTTATTTCATCTGGCTTAAAAAAGATTGATAGTACCCTAAAAGAACGTCGAGAAATTCACTCTATATTACAAGATAGAGCGATAAAATTTGTAGCTCCAGAAATGATTGAACCAAGTTTAGAACTATTTGAAGTGCAGCAAATGGTTGATTTGTTAAACAAATCGAGAAAAGAATTAATGCGTTTCCTAAGTACAATAGAAGATGAATCTATATTAACGAAAAAATCAGTGATACATCCAGCTCTTGGAGAATTACTTCTTGATCAGTGGATAGAACTAATCTATTTGCATGAACAGCGTCATATAGAACAAATCAAAGAGATAAAATTACTTTGTGAAATTGGGAAGTAAAAAATCTTTGGCTATTAACAAAAAATACGGGTCTCATATGTATACTTTTAAAATTGATCTAAAGAAACGTTAATTTGGAATCCGTTTGTTATATAAGTTTAACCTCGTCTCAAAATAGGAGCGGGGTTTTTACTAATTGAGGAGTTATTCTGGCATTTTCATTTAGTATTAATTTAATCAATTTTTATTCTAATACTTCGGGAACTTACTATTAAACCGAGTTAATGATAGAATGATAAACAGACAGAAAATTCCCTTTATTAAAAACAGAGGAGGTACGTATGAAAAAAGTAAATGTTACATATGCACTTTTATACGATAAAACAAACGAAAAAATCTTAATGGTAAAAAACAAAGGGAAGAATGGTTCATATTACACGCTACCAGGTGGCGCAGTTAAACTGGGAGAAACGTTAGAAGAGGCAGTAATTCGGGAAGTGAAAGAAGAAACCGGACTCCATATAACTGTAAACGGCATTTGTTACATTAGCGAAGCTTTTTTCGAAGAGAGAGGACACCATGCAATTTTCTTTAATTTTTTAGGTGAAATAATTGACGGGGAGACAAATATAACAAGGCCAAAAGAAATTGAAGAGATTACTTGGATGGAATTACATAGAGCAGCACCACATTTACGTATACCAGAACACTTATTAAATATATTACAAAGGAAAGAAACAGTACCTTACTTTTTTAACGGAACAATCGTTCATCAATCTTCATAACATTATCATTTCATGTAAGGCGGGGGAAGAATGGAATTTATCGTAAATCATAAATGTTTAACTCAAGCACTTTCAGAAGTAAGTAAAGCTGTATCTACTAAAGCTATAATCCCTATATTATCTGGTATAAAAATAACTGCAGATCAATCTGGAATTACTTTAATCGCAAGTAATTCAAATATTTTTATTGAAAAGTTCATCCCTAGTTCCAACGAAGACAACCAAATTACAACTATAGTAAAAACAGGAACTATTGTAGTACCTGCAAAATATTTCATTGAAATTATAAAGAAAATGCCAAGTGATGTATCAATAAAAAGTAAGGATGAGCAAATCATTGCGATACAGTCAGAAGAAATCACATTAAACTTAAATGGACTTCCAACATATGAGTTTCCGAATGTACCACTTATAGACGATCATGCAAAAATACAAGCAGAAACAGAACAATTGATTGAAGTGTTTAAACAAACAGCCTTTGCAGTAGCTAAAAATGAATCTAGACCTGTTCTTACCGGTGTTCATTTAGAGTTAGATCATAATAAATTAATTTGCGTAGCAACTGATTCACATAGACTTGCTATACGCGAAACGATAATTTCTACAGAGGTGAAAGCAAGTTGTATCGTACCAAGTGCAACTATTAGTGAACTGCTAAAATTAATGAATAGTAATTCAGAATTCGTATACATCTATCTTTCAGAAAGTCACATTATTTTTACATTCGGCACTACTACATTATATTCAAGATTAATTGAAGGAAAATATCCTAGTATATCTAGTTTAATTCCAAATGACTTTCAAACAGTCATTAACATAGATAGAAAAAAGATTTTACAAGGTGTAGATCGATCAAGCTTATTAGCAAGTGAATGGGCAAATAACAATGTCAACTTAGAAATCATAAACGAATCCACAATTAAAATTTCTTCTAACGCTTCTCAGATTGGAAAAATATCCGAGACACAACAGATAGATGCGATTCAAGGTGAAAAACAATTAAATATATCTTTCGATGGACGATTTATGATAGATGCTTTAAGGGCGATAAAAGAAGAAACGGTTACGTTAAGCTTCAGCGGTTCTATGAGACCGATATTAATTGAAGCAGGGACACCATCTGCTGCAGTACATCTTATATCTCCAGTAAGAGCTTATTAATAACAAGGGAAGGAATCACATTATGTACAAGCACACTTTATGTTTTATAAAGAGAAATGAAGAGATACTTATGTTAAATAGAGAATATGACCCTGTAAAAGGATTATGGAACGGGGTAGGTGGAAAGATAGAAAAGGGAGAAACACCTTTAGAAAATGCGATTCGTGAAATAAAAGAAGAGACTAATATAGAAGTTACGCATGAACAAATTCAGTTTAAAGGCATTATTATGTGGGAAGACTCATCTTACTCTGGTGGTATGTATGTTTATTTAGTAGAGCTACATAATGAATTTACATATCACACTCCCAAAAAAGTATCAGAAGGAATTTTAGATTGGAAAGAGATTTCTTGGATTCTAAGTGACTATAATTACGGCGTAGGAGAGATGATACCTAAATTTTTACCGAATTTACTCCACAATGAATTAATATTAGAGCACAATTTTGTTTTATCTAATCATAAATTAATAGATTATAGGAATGCAGAATTGATTAAGCAGAATAGTTCTATAGATAACGTAATTCAATTGTAAAAAGAAGGAATTCACCTCAAAGTAGAGTTTCAGATAGCAAAAAGGCAAACATAGTGAGATAAACTTAAATACGGAAAAAGAGCGAATCACTTATAAGAAGGTTCGCTCTTTTTTATTTAAAATTAAATTTCTCGCCACCATGCTGATGAAGGATAGTCTGTAGATTTTAACGTAATAGATTCACCAATTTGTGGAGTTGCAATATTAATTCCTAAACGCTTTGCTTCTTTCGTAACTCGTTCAATTGGATCACTCCATTCATGTAATGCCAATGTAAAAGCACCCCAATGAATCGGAAGAAGTAGATCTCCCTTCACGTCAATATGAGCTTGAACCGTTTCTTCAGGTAACATATGAATAGCAGACCATCTTGTATCGTATTGCCCGCATTCCATTAAAGTAAGATCGAACGGACCGTATTTATTTCCAATTTCCTTAAAGTGAGGAGCATACCCGCTATCACCACTAAAGAAAACTTTAGTATCTCGACCAAGAATAAGCCATGAACACCATAACGAACAATCTCTATCTGTCATACTCCGTCCAGAGAAATGCCTTGCAGGTGCACAAACTAACTTTATATTATCAAACGCAATTTCTTCCCACCAATTATGTTCACTAATTTTACTAGGTGAAACACCCCATTTCATTAAATATTGCGCAACTCCAGTTGGGACGTAAAAGTGCTTTGCATGATCTTTTAACAGCATAATACTCTTATAATTCAAATGGTCATAGTGATTATGAGAAATGATAACCGCATCAATTTCTTGAAGATCTTCACGTTCTAAAGAAAAAGCACCACTATAACGTTTACTAGTAAACAGAGGAAACGGGGAGGAGGCATCTCCAAACATCGGGTCTAATAAAAATTTTTTACCCTCTATTTTTAAAAGGGAAGCAGAGTGCCCAAACCATGTCACACTCTCTAAAGACTCATTATTTTTATCCGATAAAACAATAGGTAAATTTTTTACAGGACGCAGCTTTGTTTTCATTTTAAAGTAATCAGTTATTAAACCGATTATATCTTTCGGTTTAAAACTTACATCAGTATGAATTTGATTTTTATATTTCTTTTTCATTCGTTCTCCTTTTTACGTTTAACAATATACGTATGTTGTTATTGTAGCTAATTGTAGTTTAAACGAAATTATATTACCTTTCATCTTAAATGCATTACATTTCATAAATTCGTCAAATTCATTATTCTTATATAAAAAATGTAAATTAAACAGCAGCAGATGAAACTAATATAAATTAAATGTAAAATGTTTTAATTTAGTAAATTCCTTCTTATACGAAACGAAGAACGTATGTTTCGTTGTATGTTATAGAAGTAAATACATCTCTAAATAATAAAAGGAAGGAGAATTTATAAATGCATGCAGATAGAAAAAAGAAATCAAAATGTAAACTATCAAAATCTGAAATAACTCAGCTATATGTAGAAGGGAAGAGTACCTCAGAAATAGCTACACTTGCTAATGTGTCTGCTAGGTATATTCGTATGGTTTTAACAGACAATAACGTTCCAAGACGCGCTATAGGGAGTTGGAAGAGAAAGTATGACATAACAGAAGATTATTTTAAAACGTGGTCAAATAACATGGCTTATATTTTAGGGTTTATAGCAGCAGATGGTGTTATACAGAAAGAAAATCAATGTGTCAGTATATCTCAAAAAGAAAATTACATTTTAGAAGATATAAAACAAGAACTAAACACCAACCAGCCACTATATCAAAATAAAAAAACAGGCGTATATATGCTAAACATTAATAGCAAAACAATAAAAGATGATTTAATGAACATTCACGGAATTAAGCCATGTAAATCTTATAACATTGTATTTCCTTTTGTACCAGAAGAATATTTACATCACTTTGTTCGTGGGTATTTTGATGGGGATGGTTACGTCAATTATAAAACTTATACAGTTAGTTTCGTAGGTGGATCATATAACTTTATGAACACTTTACATCAAATTCTTCAAAATCACGATTTACGAGCCGATTTACTAAATCAAAACAAACATTATCGAGTCATTTTATCCGGAAGAAAATCAATACAACTATTTTCAAATTGGATTTATAAAGACAAAGATATTTATTTGCATAGAAAATATGAAGTGTTTCAGAAAGAAAGTCTAAGTTTAGACCAAGTACAAGATCGAAAACTAAAACAAACTCAAACTGCCGTTAAACAAAGAAAACAAAATTTCCTTAAAGAATATGTGAAAAATAAATGCAATGCTAAAACTTGTTCAAATTTAGAAATAAGCGAATCGACTTTTAAACGTTGGTTAAAAAATGATAATCAATTTAAAAGAGAGTATGAAGAGATTAATTTGACAAGTTCCACTAGCGATAACTAAATATAAAACTCTAGAAAACCTTAGTATTGGTATGAAGATAGCTATACTAAGGTTTTTAATTTGAAATCATTAAAGAATTCTTAGTTTTATTTATGGAACATAATAAATACATAGATTTTACAATTAATTTACTAAAAAAGGAGAGAGACACCATGCAAAAGAAATTTATCAATCCAGAAACGATGCCACCAACTTTTGGATACTCGCATGTAGTCGAAATTAGTAACGCAAAACGAACAATTTACATATCTGGACAAGTAGCGATTAACACTGATGGTCAAATAGTTGGCGTTGGTGATTTAGCTACACAAACGCGACAAGTATTCGAAAACATTAAAAGTGCATTAGAAACTTTGGAATTACAATTTAATGATGTAGTAAAATTAACATTTTTCCTAACAGATATTTCTCAAATGGCCATTGTTAGAGATATACGAGATGAATACATTGATACTAAAAATCCACCAGCAAGTTCAGCTGTAGAAGTTAGAAAGTTAATTAACGATAACTTATTAATTGAAATCGAAGCAATTGCTGTAGCAAACTAATTTTAAAAACTTATTATTAATAATTTATCCATGCAATTCGTTTAATGTGTTCAATTAAAACGAATTTCGTTTTTTATTGTCTTAAATATAATTTTTATCTGGAGACATTATCATCAACAACTTATAAAACAACAAAAAAACAAATAACTAAACAATTCATCACACAGAATGATTTAAAAGAAAAAGGGGAGGCTAACCACCAAAACTAACTTATAATAAGTTTATTACTTTTTACTAGTTAACATAATATATATTATAGGCAGTTATAGAAACAAAGCGATATCAGGTATCAAAAGCCAAGTAAACTATAGTTAATGAGACGAAACGGAGATTTTTAGTGAGATTTACATAAAATCTTATCTAAACGAATTTCTACAGTTTTTATCATTCTTTTTGTTATAAATCCATCACAGCAAATTCAAATCAATAATCCATTAAGAATTATCAAATCAAAAATGTTTTTGATCGACAAGAAATTTTTTATACAGAAAAATTATTTCTATACAAAATATAAATTATTAAATTCATTTTATGTTTTACTTAATAAATTTATATTGCTATTTACACACGTTTTATAACTTTAGATTATTTGTTGTTATTTCTGTCAGTTACGCTTGACTTTTATTGTACTTACCGTTCTTTATTCTAGTTAACATAACGTTTGTTTTTAACATAAAAAAATCTCCCTCACCTTTAGGAAGATTTTTTAGCTTGCTAGAACTTCATTTATATATTTTTAATAACAATCCCAATTGTAAATAACATTGGAAAAATCTAGATTTATTAAATCATCTTTCTTTATAAAGAAATTAGCAACACCAGAATCTCCCCACATAATATTTAATGAATCATCTGTATCAATTTGCAACAATAACATGTCATGTTGCTCGTATTTTTCTTCCCATTCCCTTGGATCTGTCTGTGTGAAAAATGGATAACCACCAATTTTATGTCCTTGATCTTTACATAAATCATCATACAGTTCGCCTAATTCAGTATGATTTTCTTCATCAACAATTTCTTCCCAATCAATTTCCTCACTAAACATCTTTTCAAATCGATAATCCCTTGATGTTACTGGTTGATAACCTAATTCAAACTTTAATTTCGCTGCTTCAGGAATGATAAAGTCCTCTAATTCTGAAGTGTTTAAATAACTAAAATCAGTAATTACCTTATTTAAATCTTCTATAATTTTCGAATGATACATAATTCGAAAGTCTTTTTGGATTGTTGGATGATCAAAATCTGCTCCGTAAAGTTCATCTTCAGCACTTACGAAAAACTGTAGCATACCCTTTTGAGGCATATATTCAACATGGGGCATTTCTTCAAAGTTTAGCTGCGCAAGTAACATCATAGGTTGTCCATTTGAATCTTTAGGATGCTCTTGATCGATAGGTAAATACGGATAACCACCAAACTTACTCTCAAAAAGCGTTGTCTCTGCTTTCGCTCCAGACACTTTAATATACGGCTTCACACTTTCTTCTAAAATAGTACGATACTGCTCTAGTTCTTTCGGAATTTGAAACTGATACGTATTCTTCATTACATTTGCCTCCCTTTAATAATGAATTGAAAATGCCGTACTTAATTATATAGCAAAAGATAGCTTCATTGAAAATTGTTAAAAATCCGTTTTCACCCTCGTTTTTTGCGCACTTGGTGGACAAAGTAGATTATGTTCTAAAACCTTTTTATTAATAGTTCGAATTAAATCCGCTGCTTCTGTAGTATTTGTATTTTCTTTTAGCTTTTCTTTTAAATCATCAATTTCCTTTGAAAGCTCAATCCACCTAGGTAAAACATGATTATTCTTTAACGTTCTATAAAGTTGCTTTTCAGGATTGTAAGAAAGATCATTATCAAGATTAAGAGGCTTCCCTTTACCGGGTAAATTATCAAAAGACCCTTTCTTTTCTGCTTCTTTCACGATAGAACTAATATGATCCTCATACGTATAAGACCAAACTTTCTCATCTTTTACTAATATCTCTTGCTTTTTTAGTTTTTTATCTAGTTCTTCTTGATTCATAGAATCTATCCCCTTTATATTTTATAGAAGTGTTTTTGTAGATTTTAATGCTTTCAACCCATCAAATAACTTTTCTCGCCACCAAACACTGTCATGACCGCCTTGAAACTCTTCATAAGTAATTTGGTATCCCTTTTCTTTTAAAGCTTTATACAGGCGTTTATTAGCCGTTAAAAGAGGTTTGTTTTCAATTTCTCCTGCTGCAATATAAAAATGAGGTTGAGTCACATTTAGATCTATAGATGAAATTTGATTTTCAATCCAAGGAATTTGATTTTCATAACCATCCTTTTTCCAATGCACGGATCCAGACATTGACAACACGTTTCCGAAAACATGTGGATTTTGAAGCGCTGCATAAAAAGTTGCTAAGCCACCAAGACTGAAACCAGCAATTGTTGTATGATTCTTTTCTTGATATACGTGATACCTAGCTTGAATCCACGGAAGTAATTCCTCCGTTAAAAATGTATTCATTTTATCGTTATAAGTTAGCTATTCTAGCCGATCAACAGGATCTATAGCAACAGCAATACAAGATGAGATTTCTTTTGCGTGAATTAAATAATTGAGTGTTTTTGCGATTGAAAGATTATTAATGAATGAATTTCCATCAAACACAATGAGAAGATCTTGAAGATGTGAAGTGTGCGAATAGTCATGAGGCGTATAAATATGAATTTTACGTGTGTTATTTAAAATCGTACTATGAAAAGAATATGTTTCAATTTTTCCGGATGGATAATGATCTGAAGGAAAACGACTGCTATACTGCACTTCCATCCCTATACTTAACACTGATGCTTTATTAGCACCTTCTCCAAATGTATTTCCATTAAATCGGTCTAGTTCGTACTGTTCACTACGCTTTATCCAATCATTTTCGAAAAAATCGTTTACTGAAAAATAGTAAGTTGAAATAAAACTCTTATCCGTCCTAAACGTTTCATACCATATATCTGTCTGTAACAACCTTTTTAATTGATTTACAGACAGATCCCAACCAGGAAAACTACCGAATACATAAACATTTTCAGTTTTTTGGTCTCCTAACCATATATACGTTATAAGCTTATACTTATTATCTACAGGACATTGTTCTATTAGTGGCGTATTATTCGACTTTATTTCATGTAAAAAAGTATAAAAAGCTGTCTCATTTCCATTCTTTAATTGATTATTAAGCTCCTCTAACTTAGGACTAATTACTGAAGTCACCCATCTTCCTCCTTTGTATTTCTTTTCACTAGATTGCTTTTATAAAAATTAGGATTAGGATGATATGTATTTAGATCAGTTATTTATTAATGAGTTATTTATTAGAAAGTTTATCAATTGCCTGAATAGAAAGTTCCAATGCTTTTATCCGTCTTGTTAAAAGTGTTCTTTGCGGACTACCAACTTTAGACTTATCATAAGCCCTCTCAATTGATGGAAGTAAACCAGCAAGGACATTACGAGCTTCTGCTAACTCTTCTTGACTATACTGGTGACTTTCTTGATTCCAAACGTTTTCTAGTACTGCTAACCCTACACAAACGGCTTTAAGTCGTTTTTTCACTAATGTAGTATTTGCACCTTTTTGAGTCATTTGTGATAGTGCATTTTCAAGTTTACGAATAGTCGATTGTAAAGATGTTATTGATTCTGATTTACCTATATTTGATACGTTTTCCATTTTACTGTTGTTCCTCCTGGCTTAACTTATTTAATACTGGATATAATAAGTACTTGATTTCACTCGAAATATTTTATCATAAATAACAAACGATATTCGAGTTGGACAATCCATTATAGGAAAACAATCGCTAAATGCCTCTCCTCTCTTACTTCATTCTATAACTACTTCTTTCTGCACATTAAAATTCCTATATAAGCAAGGTATAAATATTGTCTTTTTTATGAACAAAAAACGCACAAGCAGCATAACTTATCCGTTTTAATTTTCATTCAGTAAGATAATATAGTAATAGTTTTCGCGCTTTCTCATAATTAATGAAATCTCTATACAAAACGGGATACTTCACAATTTCTGTTTCTATAGAACGATATTGCGTAAACCGTTCAAAAAACGATTTCCTTAACCACTTTATTTGCTGAAACGTAATGTTCTGTTCGTTTCCATTTAGTACAGAACTTAAAGTACCTGCTGTATGCATCCAATAATGATTAAAATCAGCGTTTATACAGTCATCATCTGAAAATTTACTTTTTAAGTCTCGTTGCAATTTTCCTGTAGCACGATACGGAAACGGTTTATGCAGCAGACTATGCATTTTCTGCAATTCATTAAAAATAACCATTTTACCTAATAGCAACTTTCCTCCCCTTTATTTCTCTATCCAACTTAATAATTTTTCATAATGATATTGAGCATCTTTATAGCCAAGATTATATAAAATAACTAGCTTTTCTTTATTTCTTTCTATTCCGCTTATAGGAATTTGTGAGCTAGGCTGAATTACATAAAAATTATCTTTCTGTTCGTTGCCATTCATATAAGTTACGGTTTCATTATAATAACGATAATGTTCTACTAAATGTTCTGCGATTTTCGGATATTTCCTATATAAAATTTTAGCCAGACCAGAAAATTTATTCCGCTGCTTCTCATATCCTTCTGGCTTTGTCATAATCACGACGTTCTTTTGATAACCATCAGTTTGGGCTTTTAAAACCGGTATAGGATCTATAATCCCTCCATCTAGCAATTTTCGATTATCGTATTCTACAGCAGGTGCTATAAAGGGGACCGAGCTTGATGCACGAATGATTTTTAAAATATCATTGCCATGTTCTATTTTATTGTAATAAACTGCTTTTCCTAAATTACAATCCGTCGTTCCTATAACAAACTGTTCATTTGAGTTTAAAAAAGTTTGAAAATCAAATGGTACAATTTTATTCGGTACTTCATCAAATAGAAAATCCATTCCAAATAACTCACGTTTTCGAATCAAATTTCGATAAGATATATAACGGTGATCTGATACTAACTCTGTATTTACTTTTTTATTCCTTCCTTTTTGACGTGATAAATAAGTTACGCCCATACATGCACCAGCGGATACGCCAACTACATAAGGAAAGTATAAGTTCTTTTCCATAAAATATTCGAGTACGCCTGCAGTATATAAACCTTTCATTCCTCCACCTTCTAATACTAAACCGATATTTTTCATAGTATATCCCTCTGCTTCTTTTTTCTTACTTATATATTAGCATAAGATATTAAGATGAGATTATATAAAAGGGTTACGACAATAGCCAGAAACTGCTAATGTAATATCATAACTTCACACCGAGTTGCATGGTACAATATAAGTAACACATTCCACAAATAATGGAGGAGGAATTTCCTATGGGTTTATTTAGCGGTATTTTAGGAAATGCATCAAATGCGAGTACAGAAAGTGTAGAACGTGATTTAGAGAAGATTATGTTAGACGATGAGAAAGTTGAACATGCTTATAAATTAATTCGTGATTTAATCGTATTTACAAATCGTCGTCTTATTTTAGTAGATAAACAAGGGATATCAGGTAAAAAAACAGAGTATCATTCTATTCCTTATAAAAGCATTACACAATTTAGCATTGAAACAGCTGGGCATTTTGATTTAGACGCTGAGCTTAAAATTTGGGTATCTAGTTTGAGTACACCAATTACGAAAGAATTTAAAGGTGACGATAGTGTTTTAAGCATTCAAAAAGCGTTAGTAACATATACGACGAAATAATTCTTTTTGTATATTTATTCAGTTATAAAATTACTAACCCGAGTATTTCGGAAGAACATGCATAATTTTTGTATATTTAATCTCAAATAACAGAAAAAGGTAAAGCGTATTTCAAATACTTTACCTTTCTTTTTTGTAATAAATAAGTGTAGTTTTATCATTTAATTTCTTTATTACTTCTGTTCTTTTATACCCCATTTTTTCATATAGAAAACAATTTCTTTCTTCTTCTAAAATTGTAGCAAGTTCAAAGCTCCGTGCTTCTAAAAACATCTCTTCAATTAATTTAAGTACCTTCTGAGCGATTCCTTTCCCTTGATAGTTTGGATGAATGAACATTGGACTAATCCAAAATTTATATGGTATTTCTTTTTTGGAAATGCATATCGCTCCAACAAGGTTAGAATCTATTATCATTTTATAATAGTTACTGCTGGGATTATTTATCCTTAAAATCGTTTTTTCAATAGATTCATTTGCTGGATTTGTTTCATAGTCTTTATATTTATTTAATAAAGGGTTAAACGAGTCTATTTGCATTTGAAATACAGCTGCAGCATCATTTTCTGTCGCCTTCTCTAAAGTAATATCCATGTTACCAATTTAGTCGATTTCTTAATGAAGTTATATGAGCTGTATGATGACGTCCGTGCCATGCATATAGTCCAATTGCAGCAGCGAGTTTTGTTTCACCGGTATCTGGATGGTTAAATGTCTTTTCTAAATCTTCCAGTTTTAGAGAATATAAAAGGTTAACCCATCTTTTATGTAATGAATCTAACATTACTAGTGAAACATCGACTGGTAATTTAGAATCAGGTAGTTCGGCCCACTTCTCTTCTTTATATGGTTTAATCGTTGGATTCTTTTCTGTTAGTGCTAATTTAAAGCGTATGTAGCTGTTCATATGGCTATCAACAACGTGATGTACTACTTGACGAACTGTCCATCCACCAACTCGGTACGGTGTGTCTAACTGCTTCTGATCTAAATCTTTAATTGCCTTTGTTAGTTCATTAGGTAAATCTTCAATTTCTTGAATCCATGTATCAATCATTTCTTCAGTAATAGGACGTTTGTATGTAAATTGGCCAATTGGATAACGTAAATCATTCATGTATAAGTCCCCCTTAATATAAGCGCGAAGTATTTCTCCATATATAATGTACAAAATTCACATGTTCTCCGTTTAATTCTACAGAATTTGTATCTGCTTCGTCTTGATAAGAAGAAAACCCGCTTTTTTCTAATACAATTTGTGATGCGAGATTATTAGTAGTCGTTTTAGCATGAATCTCATTAATTTTATTACTTTTCGCTACGTCTAAAACTAATTTTACAGCTGCTGTTGCAACTCCTTTTTTAGTAAACTTTTCTCCGACTCGATATCCTAGCGAACTGCTTCGAGTTTCTGTATCTATATCTACTAAATTTATTCGTCCTACAATTTCTTTTTCTTCGTTACGAATTAAATAAAAATAAGAATCTCCATCCACCTGTTCTATTAATAAATCGTCTAGTAGTTTTTGGAAATATTCAAAATCGAAATATTGCGAGCCACGATTTGGTACCATTCTTTCAAAAAAAGATTTATTCGTAAGTTCAAACGTAAATAAATCTTTAGCATCGTGTTTCTTTAATTGTTCTATGTATATTTTCATCTCGATTACTCCTTCTATATTTACTAACTGTTATATATTCTTTTTCAATCAATTAATTTCCTTCTATTTCTTTTGCTTCAGTAATACAGCAAATAGCACTTTGGGATGAAATAGGTGCAATGGACTACGAATTAAATTCATCACTCTTACTAATCGAATATAAACGTCAGAATCAGTTGCAGATAGTTCATATATTTGTTTCGTATACCATAGCTGAAATTTTTGCTTTATCGTTAATTCTCTTTTTAGCTGAGGATGACGTGATATTTCCGTTGTAGTCATTTCCCAAGGAGTCTGTATGATATGAGCGGTCTTTTTATAAAATCGCTGTGTAAATGTTTTATCAAGCTTTTGTCTCTTTTGCAAAAGTAACTGCAATTGGTGAGCTTCCATAGCTGCAACTGAAACACCTTGCCCAAAAACAGGATCAAAACGACAATGTGCATCCCCAACTACTAACAACCCTTCTGGTAAATGATTAACTAAATCAAATCGCCGACGTACTTGATAAGGAATTTTGTAAGTTTTGATATGTGAAATTGCCTCAGCTTTATTTAGAAAATCTGTCACATTAGAAATTGATAGGTTTTCAGCAAAATCATAAAACTCATCATCTGTTTGTGGTGCTTTCTCATTTGCATATCCGCTGAAAGTAACAAAATAGCGATTATCCTCAATCGTTTGAATAAGAACACCATACGGATTGTCAGGGAAACTTGGAGACATTAGCATATTACAACAGTCTAATTTCTCATTTTCATTGAGTTTAAACATTCTAGTTGCGTAAAACAAATCAATGCGCACTTTCTCTTCTTGCACTTCAATATTGTATTCACGTAACCACGCTATACTTTTTGAACCGAATCCACTTGCATCAACCACAATATCTGCTTGAATTTCTTCTTGTGTGTCAGTCTCTAAACATTTTGCTTTTACTCCACATACTTTGTTAAGTTTTCCGTCTATTAATAACCCTTCAATCAATGTCTCATATTTAATAGTAATATTAGAAACCTGATTTATTCGTTTTTGAATATGCCATTCAAGCAAAAATCTACTTTGTTGAATCATATGTACTTCTCCTGTGAATGGTTGTTTCCATAAACCAAATTGATGCCATTTTAAATCACGAGTAAAGTTATTTACGATACTACCTGCTTCAATTAGTTCATTAGTGATAGTAGGAAACAATTCTTCAATAGCTCTTTCTCCACCTTTTAATAACACATGAGGATGATTACTTTGTGGAACTCTTTTTCTTGAAGATATTCCATCCCATCTTTCACCGGCTTCTATAATGATTACTTCTTTAAAAGCAGTTGATAATGCTTTTGCTACGAGTTTTCCTGCGATACTGCCGCCAATAACGATAGCTTTATTAAACATATTTTCCCCCTTAATAAAAAGAGATCCTGTCTTTTATGAATGAAACAGGATCTTAAACTAATTAACTTCTTTACCATTATAATTAAAATACATGAGTATATTGCAACGTTAAAATTAAAATGCCTAATCCCCATACGTAATACGCGAATACTTTTAAGGAGTGACGTTTTAAATATTGAATCATCCATGAAACGGCTATATAACCGAAAAACGCTGCTGATAATGTGCCGACGATTAAAGATGTACTAGAAATAGATTCTGCTTTCCCTTGATAAACATCTGCTAATTGCAAAATGATAGCTCCGACAATGGCTGGCGTTGATAATAAAAAAGAAAAGTAAGCAGCAGTTTCGCGGTCTAACTTCCTCCATAATGCAGCAACAATTGTCATACCAGAACGAGAAATTGCTGGGAAAATAGCAGCCGCTTGAAATGAACCAATGATAAATGCATCTTTATATGTAATGTCGTCCATTTTTTTACGACCATTCTTTTGTTTATCGGCCATATATAGAAAGAATCCTGTCACTAAAAACTCCCATCCAATCGTAATACCTGTTTTTGAAATATCCTCAAAAAAGTCTTTAAATAACAATCCGATTACAACTGCGGGTATCGTCCCGACAATAAGTAGTAGCATTAGTTTCGAAAATGGATTTTTAATTAAATATATAAATTCTTTTTTGTAATAAATAAACACTGCAAGTAAAGTTCCAATATGGAGCATCGTATCTAAAAATAATCCCGCTTCATCTAGTTGAAACAAATGCCTCCCTAAATAAAGATGACCTGTACTACTTATCGGTAAAAACTCTGTTAAACCTTGTATGATCCCTAATATAAAAGCTTCTAACCAATTCATGATGGCCCCCTTTCTCGTTTGCTTGTACCAATATATGAAGGTTAAATTTTCGATATGAAAAAAACTATATTTCTCTATGAATTTACTTTTATTTTATAGATATATATGTAAAAAGAGATAAGGAGGGTTACTATGTGGCAACATACGAAATTCGGTAATGTATTACTGTGGGCAGGACCTATCCTTGTGTTTATAGGGTTATGTATGACAAATGTTATTTCTGATATTCCTTTCTTTGAGGGAAAACATAAATCGATTGGCATTGTACTTATATGTATAGGTGTATGCTGTTTTATTGTTGCTAATCATTTAAAAAAAGGAGAAAAATATGAGGACTAAATTTAAATAAAAAACAATCCCAGTATATGCGCTAGGATTGTTTTTTTTATTACTTATTTATAGAATACTTTATCAACGTTATATTTTGCTTTATATTCATTAATAATGTAAGTTTCGTAAATTTCTCTTTCTGTTGGATCTTCTACGATACATGCATCAATGCGGTATACTTCATCACGGTGATTTTTAATCGGTGAAACATTGTCTTCAAAATGCTTCTTAATACGTTGTCTAATTTTACGAGCTTTACCTACGAAAAGAAGTTCGTCATTAATATTGTAAAACATAAAAATGCCGCCTTTATCTCTAGGGAACAAGTGGAAATCGATAAATCCATTAATTGGAGTAATTATTGGCTCGTCTCCTTTAATAACTTGTTTACGTTCAGTAATTGAAACATCAGCTTCAGGGATATTAATTTTAATCAAGTTCATTCACGTCCTCTTTTATTATAAAGATAAATAATAGCATACATATGTAAGAAAAGCTACGTTCAGAGGCATATTTCATTTTATAATTCAAATATTATAGGAGTATCATGTAAACTCTTCTTCCAAATCATATGATCGCTTGATTCTCCCCAATACTCCTTCAGTACATAACTAGGTTCTCCAAACTTCTTCGTCCATATACTTTGCGCTTTTTTGTATCCACTATCTAAACAGTATTCTGTTATTCCTCTGCTAAGTAACGTAATATACATTGCATGTAGTAATAAATTACCTATGCCATTTCGTTGATATTCAGGTAGTACAAATACAGTTCCTATTTCATATAAATCTTTAAACACACCACCTGTACAACTATTAATCAATGTACTCGCTGGGCCAATTTCAATTGTTCCAATGATTTTATCGTTACTTGTATCAATTGCTAATAAAAAGTAACGACTTTCTCCATTACTCTCCAAATCATTTTTCAAATATTGTTTTTTCGTGTTAATTTCATTTTCTATGTCATCTAATAATTGTGATAACCCTTCATTTTTAAATGTATCAGTAATAACAAGACGAAAAAACATATTCAGTTCATCTACATCATCCGAATTTGGTCTTCTAATTTTAACGTTATACACGACTTGAATCTCCAATCTTTAAAAATATATGAGAAATTGTTAAGACCATGCTTTATATACTCTATTCAACATTATTTTACAAATGCCTGTATAGATCCAGCAGTATAGAAAGCTCAGAATAAATATTAATAGAATAATTTTTATATCCAAAGTTGTATGAACAGTAGGACCTAATACAGGAAATCGAAAGATATCAAGTACAATCATAATACCTAGAAGTAGACATATTGCTGAAAAGGAAACAATCCAAATCCTTCTCTTGAATTGTATAAAGGATACTCCTAACGCTATACCTAATAAACCTGTAGTAAAAGGAAAGACAATTAGTTCGCTTGGCTCAATAATAAATAATAGGAGAATAGTAAGAATGTAAGAAAGTATTCCCGTGCGAGTAGAATAACAAATAGCAAAAAATATAGGCAGTGTCGCAAAAGGACTAATAAATAAGCCTATACCAGGGATTAGGTTCCCGGCAGATTGAAAAATAGCAGCAAGTGAACCGAGTAACGCTGTAATGACTAACCTCTTTGCTGGCGTCATCTTTCTTTTATGAACAAAATTCGCATCATGCGCGATCATCGGTTGATACCAATAGTTTCTAAATTGATTCATCAAAATCCCCCTAAAGATATCTAATTATACAGTGGACGATTATATAATGAATAATTCCGAGAGTGTCTATCATATTAAGGAACGATTTCAAAAATAGTACCTTTGTTCAAATCAGTTACTTTCATAGAACCGTAAACTCCTAAATATAATCTAGTTTGATCCAAATTTGTTCCTAAACTCATAAAATAAGCTGCCTGCTCACCGAAATCATAATGGGTTTCAATAACATGAAAGTCAGTATGTTTACCATGCGTACCAGCTCTAGAATAAGCTAACGCACCTTTTACTGAAGACTGCGATTTTTCTTTTTTAGCAAGATCAGTAAACACGATACTACCAGTCAGACCAGGAATTGCAGTTCCCATATACGGTTGAACGCCAGTAAGTGAAGTTCCGTCAAATTTATCCGGTCTGGAATCTTTATGATAATAACTTATTAGAGGTTGAATACGATTTACTGATGTTACTATTGTTTCATTATAATAAGCCGTTATCCTTTCATCTAAAGTTGGATTCTCAGAACAGTTCCTTATAAAAGAAGTAGGTAATTCCCCTTCCCATCCTCTCCACCCAAAATTAATAAATCCATATTTATCAGGAGTATCTCTCATTAAATGGATTTGAACGATTTCGGTAACTGGTATTGATTTATATAGAACAAAAGAAAAAATAGACTCTACAATATCTTGTCCGACGTTACCGGCATATTTGATATATTGATTATGCAACCTTTGGAATGAAATACCTGTTATATTACGTACGCCTTTTGCAATTACTGTAAGTGTTTCTTGTATAGATACAGGAAGTTCATTAAAGCGTGTAACTACTGGAGGATTGGTTATGAATGTATCTCTACTTACATCGATTTCAATTATTTTACCCGCTATTTCTAAATCATCCTGGCTCAAATTAAACGGATCATAGCCAGAACCACCATCTCCATTAGTAAAAACAAGTTTTCCAGTCTCAGGTGAAAAGTTTAAGCTATTTACGCCGTTATGATTAAAAAATGGCCGTTTTATATTAAGTAATGTTCTTCGCTTTTGAGGTTGGCCATTTGATTGTAAAACCCATTCTTCAACTGTATCAATATGATCATATTGAGTATCTCTATTTGTCCACTTTAAATTTAAAGTTTTCGGGTCACAAGGATTCGGTTTAAATTGTTCTGAAAGCGAACCTGGTCCTTGAGTTCCAGCCATTGAATAATGAAGGTAAAATAAGCCGTTATGATTAAATTGTGGATGGAACGCTAGTCCCAGCAAACCGCGTTCATCATAACCGCTACTAGAAACACCTTCTTCAAATGTACCTAATTTAATAATTCGGTGACGAATATTTAAAAATGTCTTTATAGCTCCGTCTCCTATGTAAAAAACCTCTCCTAATTGAGTTGCGATAAATAGTCTTTCGATCGATTCACCTGGAAGTATAGCTGTTTTCAATACAGTCGGTAAATTTACTTTATGAACGATGGGCCGTAAACGAACCTTAACTTTTGTCAATTAACTTTACACCTCTTTTTATTCTTTTTATATAGAAGAATATGATTAAAGTAGTTCAATTAGTATTAAAAATATAGACGTGAAAGCGTGATATCCCTGTTCGTATAAGTCTATTTTCTATTTAGCATCAATTAAATCACATTCCTTTTTATTACATTTTTCGGTATGATGTAAGTATAAAATATAAATTAGGGGGACAATCCATGGCAATCTTACTACAAATCATCGTACCACTTATATGTGCAATATACTTATTTACCCTCTATCGCAATGGAATTTATGGATCAGTTACATTCCTTTTAGCGGTCATGATAGGGATTTTCGGTTTAGAGAATATTTTTCAATATGCTAGTTTAACAGACCATACTGTTTATCCGTATTGGGGGAGTTTGAAGGCCGTAATCTTTATTTTATCAGTTGTGTTTTTATTCAAAAGAACACCCACTCCATATAATAATTAACAATTATTCATGTTTATTTAAAGCTTATTTTCGGGAAGAGGTTATGCAATGAGAGCACCATATCAAGTATTAATATTTCCTTATATAATAATTGGAGATTCTATTCAATACGCTATTTTTAACCGAAGTGATTATGGTTATTGGCAAGGAATAGCTGGTGGTGGAGAAGATGGTGAAACTCCTATTGAATCAGCAAAACGAGAAGCGTTTGAAGAGGCTGGTATTATAAAAGAATGTCCCTATATAAAATTAGATTCGGTTTCTTCACTACCTGTAGAGGATGTAGTTGGAGAATTTCTTTGGGGAGAAGGTGTTTATGTAATAAAAGAATTTTCTTTTGGAGTTAAAGTTTCTACAAAAAATATTTCATTATCTAAAGAACACTCCAATTATAAATGGTTATGCTTTGAGGATGCAGTAATGCTTTTGAAATGGGATAGTAACAAAACAGCATTGTGGGAATTAAACAAAAGGTTATCAAAGCAGTTAAAGAATTAGCTATAAATAAAAAAGATTAGGAGTGAACCCTAATCTTTTTTATTATTCAATTGCACCAGCAACGTCATAATCATTTAAATCTAATTCAATTGGTTGTCCCAGCGCTAATTTAGCAAGTTCTGATCCTAAATATGGACCTGCAGTTAAACCTGAGGCACCTAATCCGTTTGCAACGAGAATACCTTCAAAGTTAGGAAGCGGGCCAATTACAGGTAAGAACCCTGGCGTAAATGGTCTGAATCCAACTCTCGTTTCAAGCATAGTAGCATTTTCTAAGCCAGGTGCAACTGCTAATGCTTTATGGAATACTTCATTTAAACCACCAGCCGTTACACGATGATCGAAGCCAGTTTCATTTTCATGGGTAGCACCAATTACGACATGGCCATTGTCAAATGTTAAAATGTATTGATCATTTGGCGGCATAACAACTGGCATATTTTCTGTTGCTGTATTTTCCATTTGCAAGTGAACAATTTGTCCTTTTTGAAACGTAACTAAGAAATTAATTCCTAATGGGTTTAAGATTTCATTCGCCCATGCACCTGCAGTTACAATAACCTTTTCTGCTAAAATTGTTTCATCGTTTACTGTAACTCCAGTAATATGATTTCCTTCACGGACTAATATGGCATCGCCTTTTATAAAAGTTGCACCATGTTTTTTCGCAGCACTTATTAATGCATTGCGTAATAATCTTCCATTTACTCGTGCAGCACCACTAATATGAACAGAACTATATTCGTCTGATAATGCTGGGAATATTTTTTTTGTTTCTTCAGCTGATAAGCGAGTGATTTCACCAATCTCTGGGGCATCTTCACGTCGTTTATAAGCTCGCTCTTCCATTTGATCTAACTTTTTCTCGTCAGTATGTAAACTAATTGCACCTACACGATTATATCCTGTGTCAGTTTCACCGTCTTCTTCTAATTGCTGAATTAACGAAGAATAGTAACGTGCACCGCCTTTAACAATTTTATACCATGCTTTATTACGACGCTGCGATAGCCATGGACATACAATACCTGCTCCTGCATCAGTTGCTTGCCCTAATTGTTGGCGATCCACGATAGTAACGTTCGCACCTGCCTTAGCAAGATGATAAGCAGTAGACGCTCCTAAAATTCCAGATCCAACTACAATATACGATTTCATTTCAAACACCTTTTCTTTTTTGCTAATTATATAAATATAAGAACATTCCTTAGTATAATGGAAGGAATGCTTTTTTCAATGTACTCATCACAATTAATTGTTGCAGCATTGTGACTTTCTTAATCATTATTTTTTCTTCTTACGGAATAATTCAATTGTTTTATAGCCTTGTGAAAGGATTTCTATCATTTTCTCTAGACGTTTTTCACGTGTTTTTTCTTGTTTTACAGAAAAAAGATTACGTGCCCAATCTTTCTGATATCCAGGCGTTAAACTTTGATAAAACTTAAGTTCATTCGGGTGATTTGTTAATAATGCTTCAACATCTTTAATTCGATCTGCATAATCGGCAACACATTGACTCATAGCAGGCGTTTTCTTCTCTTTTTTCTTTTCACGTTTTAAACCTACAACAGTAAAGACTTCATCCATACTTACCATTCGTGCAAATTTAATATCACTCTGTCCTACATAACCATCTTCTCCAACGTTTAATGCCGGAAACATCTCATCACGGTGAATGAACGTACTATAACGAGCATTACCTTTTTTCGGATATGCGAAGAATACGTAACCTTTTTCAATTAGTAATTCTTCATTACTAATAATAAAATTCGTTTGTTTCACCATTTCATCAAGCGTTTCTACAAAAATAAAGATAGCATCGTGTTCTTTTGAGAATGCAGTTTCTTTTCCTGTGAAAATGTCATAATCACTAGGTTCATTCATTACGACCATATTTGTATACTTATTAAGTTTCAATTTATCAATAACTGACATAATAATCTTCCTTTACATTCAAAATTCATTGTACATACTTTTTCGTACTGTTCTAGTGTATTATATGTATTAAGAAAATCAAACTTTAATAGTTGTTTTAAATTAAAATTAATAAAATAGCCGGTTCTGAACAAGAACCGGCTAGTTATTTGTTTTATCATAACTCAATAGCAAATAAAGTATATAAAAGCTCTCTATATTGATCTTCTGTAATTTCACGTTTCGTTTTTTCACCATGAACTATTTCAGTGAAACTAGTATTGGTTAAAGAGACATGGCCAGATTCCGTCAATTTGACTGCAATTGGTCCTTTATTGAAAATAGATTTCTCATCTTCTACTACTCTTTTTTGAACATCATTCACTACTGCCTCACCAATGATACGATTATAAAAAGCATGACATACTTTCCACTCACCGTTCGTATCTTTTCTTTCTAGAACGTAATTCCCTTTACTCGTATCTTTTCGTCTCACTCGATACGTACCATTTTTAGAAGAAACAGACTCACCAGTAAAAGGTACAGGGACTAGAGGTACTAATGAAGCAATACCTACATCAATTACGTATCGTACGTTATCATAATTTAGAATAATCGTTATATGCCCATCCTCGAGTGCCCAAGCGTTTATATCATTTTTATATACGGTACCTAATGCGAGTTGTACATTATAACCACAATCTTTTAAAAAGTAGTAAAAAAGAGTATTTAATTCATAACAAAGTCCACCGCGGAATCTAGTTAAAATTTTATCCTGTAAATTTTCCATAGTAATTGCATTCGTATTACGTGCTATAACATCTAAATTCTCAAATGGTATAGTGTGTGCAAATGCAAAGAGAATTGTATTTAATTCTTCAAACTTCATTTCAGTACGCTTTGCAAGATTCAATCTTGTAAAAAGCTTATGTTGTAGACTTGTCATAGTCAGCACCCCTTAAAATGTATAAGTTAAAATAGTATATGCTGATTGTAAATTTAAAGGGGTACTGAAACAATGTACATTTCGTTTAACTGTACCGGTACAAAAAGTCTAACCAACAAGATTACTTAAGATAAGAAGCTACGAATACAAATGTAATAGTTTATCTATAGGTAAATTATTATGATCGCTTAAGTCAACAAAATACTGAAGTTGCCACATTTGGCTCTTTTTAGCTTGGTTGCTGACAGGGTTATCCCATATAGGATAAATTCTCATAGCCATCTTGCCTTTTTGGTTTTGTGTTCTCAAGATTTTTTCCTTAAGAAGAATCTCTTTTGGGAAAATAAATTGTCCTAGTTTATTATCATCTATACAAGTGATAACTAATAAGTCAGGAGCAGCGTCATAAGAAAATGCTTGATTATGCATATTGTCATCTTTCTCCCAAAAAGAAACAAATTGCCCAATTTTATTAGGGGTAATTTTTGATATTCTAAAACGAATGCTATTATGATTTAAGTGAAATAAACATCCCGCATATTCTGCGTTTTGCTGTTCTTCTTTTAGATTCGTGATTATTAATTCGTTAGGTTTGTAAATTATATTGTTTAAATTTCGGATTGTATCATTAAAATTGTACAAGAAAACTCCCCCTTTATTCATCTCTTAGTTTACCACAAACATCAGTTCTTATATGTTGTAAATAATAAGCGACATGAAAAAGAGGGAGATTTTACTATGGTATTATTAATGCTTCAATGTACTTAGTTTTTCAATTGCTTGTTGTTCAGTTGCTAAGTAAAAAATGTCTTTCCCTTTATTACATTCATAAATAAAATCCTTTAAGCTTTTACTCGTATACATAGAGAAATCTCCAATAATAGCAATCTTTACTCTGTAATTTATAAATTTTTGAAGGATATCACCAGCAAGGCGTGTTTTTAAGTCAAAGAAACTTTCAGTTATTAATGATTTGTCGATAATAATATGTTTAGCATCTACCTCATATTGAACTGTTGCCATAAGATCTAATGCCGTTTGAACATCGGAAATTAGTAATTTTTCATTTCTTATGATCGCAATATTTATTCCGCCAATTACTACTTTCTTTATTTCCATCGTATCACTCCTCTATAATGTTCATATCATGCTTTGTTAGTAAATTTTTAAATACTACTATTACAGATAAAAGAGTTTTAAGTGCCTCTTTGTTTTTCTTTTTTATTTAAATTACGGTAAATGAAATCTTTCTTATTATAACTCCATAGCATTTTTACTTATTATAAAAATATTGTGGAGTAATATAACTTAATAAACTATCAAAAGTATCTATCTCAGAATACGGTTTTATTTCAGTCTTATTTGTGATTCTATGAGGGTTAAACCATATTCCTTTTATATTTGCATTTTGACAACCAGCAATATCCTTTTCTAAGTCATCTCCAACAAATAATACATCTTCTGGTTGTACATTTAGCTTATTTAATGCTAGTTCGAATATACGTTTATCAGGTTTACTAACTCCCACTTCTTCAGAAATAATGATTGTATCAAAGTGATTGTTTAAATTCGTGTTAATTATTTTAGCCGTTTGCCTCTGCGTTGAGCCATTTGTAATAATTCCAACTTTGAAGTGCCTTTTTATTTGATTTAAGAAATGAATAGTATTTTGGTCTATTGAAAAACATTTAGGTAAATTTTCATTCCAAAAATCTTGGATATAATTGTGTGGCAATCTATATTTCGGCGCGAATTCATTAAATAATGATTCTAAAACTATCGTTTTATCACTAATGCCGTATTCCCTTTTATCGTATTCTTTGAATTTCTGTAACATATTGTTTTTGACTGTATCACTAACATCCTCATAACATTTTTCTAAAACTAATAAAAACAAGTTATCTACTGCCTTATCCCTATCAATTAACGTATCATCTAAATCAAACAGCATCGCTTTATAACCCATCAAATAATTTCACAACCTTTCTCACATGATTTAAAATTTCGCTGGCTTCTTTTATATTTAAATTCATCTCCCTTTCCCTTTCTAGTAAAGTATCGAAAGTATATTTTCAAACAGCTAAAAAAAACTACATACATTTTACATTATTATACATTAGTTTTTTGTAAAGATTAATCGTTCAGCTTTTTATATGATAAGTTTTTTCAAGCACACAAATATTTCTCCATAAAAAAGGAATATGGGTAATAATACTTTTTTATGGAGAATACAGAATCTTGAAAATGGAGTTAATACGTTAAACGTCCTATGAAGTTTCCTACTGTATCTCCACATAAACTACAGATAGTACGGCTATAATGACTACCAGAGGTGATATTATGAAAAACTATCATATCCTCGTGGTTGAGGACGATCAAGAAATTCAGGAATTAATTAAACAATTTTTAATGACACAACAGTATACAGTGGTAGTTGCTTCAGATGGACTAGAGGGTATGACACAATTTAATAAGCAATCCTTTGATTTAGTTCTTCTAGATGTAATGATGCCCAATCTTAATGGATTTGAAGTTGCTAAAATGATTCGAAGTGAGTCAAACATACCAATTATTATGCTAACTGCGTTAGAAGAAGAGGAAGATCAAATGAAAGGGTTCGATCTTGGGATTGATGATTATATAACAAAACCCTTTTCGTTTCATGTTTTGATTAGACGAGTCGAAGCTGTACTTAGAAGAAGTTATGATAAAAATGTAAATAATTATTTGGTATTTAAAGAAGTGCGCATTGATGTTGATGCATATAGAGTATATGTAAATGATGTTGAAATTTTGTTAACGACAAAAGAGTTCGAAATTCTACAACTACTATTTCAAAATGAAAGAAAAGTACTTACAAGAGAAAATATCGTAGAAAAAGTTTGGGGATACGATTATTTTGGAGAAACACGAATAATAGATACACATATTAAAAATCTACGTAAAAAACTAGCTATCCCCTATATTAAAACAATAAAGGGGATTGGTTATAAAATTGATGAATAGAATTGTAAAAATCATGAAGATGAAGCAAATTACTTATAAACTCTTTATGACTACATCTCTCATTTTGTTATCCTTTGCAGTGTTGATTTATTTAACTTTATATTTCTTTCTCCCTACGTTTTATGAGCAATACAAAACAGATCAACTTCAAACAGGGATAAAAGAAATAATTGATAAATCCAAAGATCTTACGTTTCAAGATGCGATACCACTTTTTGATGAATACGCAAAAAAAAATAACGCGATGCTTTCGCTTCAAAATAAAGAAGGAATAATTATTTACTCGCCTTCATTTTCTTTTATTCAAAGTGGTACACAAACAACAGTAGTTACTAAAGCAGCACGATTTGAGAATGCAGGTACCATTAGCAATTCATATAATGTTACGGAACCAATTCAATTCCAAGATGGTAGTTTAACGCTTGTAGTGTTCGCAACATTTCAACCGATTGATGAAGCTTCGCAAGTATTAGTGCGCTTTCTCCCCTATATTAGTATCATTGTGATCGTAATTGGTATAGGGAGTGCTTATTTCTATTCCAGGTTTATTACAAAGCCACTTATTTATATTAACGAGGGTGCACAAAATATGGCAAATTTAGATTTCTCCGAAAAAATTGAGGTTCGCTCCACAGATGAGTTAGGAGAATTATCTAATAGTTTGAATGACATGTCTATTAACTTACAACAAGCTATGTTTGATTTAAAAAAAGCAAATGAACAATTAAAAAATGATATTGAAAAAGAAAGAGAAATAGAAACAAAACGCAGAGAGTTTTTTGCGATTGTAGCACATGAATTAAAGTCCCCTCTTACTGTAATGAAAGGATACTTAGAAGGGATGATATACAATATTGGCCCTTATCAAAATCGTGATCAATATTTAAAGAAAAATCATCAAATTATTGAAAGTATGGAACAATTAGTTCGTGAAATTTTAAGTATGTCAAAGTTAGAACAACACACTTTTAAACTAAAAATAGAAGAAGTTAATCTTTCAAAGTTAATAGGTACAATCACAAAAGATCTCGAATTTTTCGCTTCTCAAAAAAGCATCCAAATAATAAAAGAAATTGACTCTGACCTTTCTGTTTATACAGATCGTGTACTTTTTGAAAAAGCATGTAAAAATATTATCCATAATGCAGTTATGTATTCACCACATAATGAAAAAGTCTATATAAAGTTAAGTAAGGATTCTAAACAAGATCAAATTAAAATGCAAATTATAAATACAGGTATCAATATTAAAGATGAAGATATACAACAAATTTTCAAACCATTTTATCGAATTGAAAAATCAAGGAATCGAAATACTGGCGGAAGTGGTTTGGGGCTATATATTGTTAAACAAATTCTTGAAACGCTAAATATAAAGTATTCTATAAAAAATATGGAACATAGTGTGCAATTTTGCATGAACATTCCTTTATCTAAACAACAAACAAACAAACTCCCCTCTTAGTAGGACGAGTTTGTTTGTTTTTGTAGCAAGTATAATCTTATTAGGAATCAATAAGGGGGACTTTTCGTTTTTTAAGCTCTTTATTTCTACCATCCAACTTTATTAAGTGGAGTTTGCGATGCTTAAAAACAAAGTTAATAGATATGTTAAAAACCTTAATCATAAATGGAACAAATGTGTTACTTAGATTGTCTATTACGTATAAAAAAGGTATTCTTGGTAGTCCTCTCATTTTGTAATGCAAGAAATACAAGAGAAGTGCTATCCAGTGCATTTGTTAATTGTATAGGTATGTAAAATACTTATACAAAATCCATATATTCTTGAAAGAGGTTGAAAATGTATGATAGTTTCAAAGAAGGTTTTTCACATTGCACAATATAAAAAGATGCTACCTGTAGTATTACTTTCATGTGTAATGCTTATAAGCTGTTCCAATAGTAATATTCAATCCGAACCATCGAAACAAACCAAACAAGAAAATATAAGTAGGCATTCTTTTGTAAAGCTTGAAAAAGAATTTGATGCTAAACTTGGTATTTATGCATTGGACACAGGTACGAATCAAACTGTTACTTATCGTTCAGATGAACGCTTTGCATACGCATCTACCCACAAAGTCCTTGCTGTTGGAGCACTGTTACAAAAGAAATCAATAGAAGATTTAGATCAAAAAATTAAGTATACCAGCAAAGATCTTGTGAACTACAATCCAATTACAGAAAAATATGTAGGAACAGGTATGACTCTGAAGGAGCTTGCAGATGCTTCCATTCGATATAGTGATAATACTGCACAAAATCTTATTCTTAAACAATTAGGTGGGCCAAGTGAATTCAAAAAATCACTAAGAGAAATAGGAGATTCTGTTACAAATCCTGAACGTTTTGAACCAGAATTAAATGAAGTGCAGCCAGATGACACTCGTGATACTAGTACCGCAATGGCATTAGCTACTAGTCTTCAAACTTACGCGCTAAGTGATATCCTTCCAATTGAGAAACGGAGCTTTTTAATAGATTTGATGAAAAGAAATACTACGGGAGACAACTTAATCCGTGCTGGAGTTCCAGCAGGATGGGAAGTAGCCGATAAGACTGGCTCTGGGTCTTATGGAACAAGGAATGATATCGCAATTATTTGGCCACCAAATAAAAATCCAATTGTACTTGCGATACTTTCTAATCATGCGAAAGAAGATGCGAAATACGATGATAAACTTATTGCAAATGCAACTAAAATAGTGTTAGACGCTTTAAAAGTAACAAATAAATTATAGTAATGAATTTAAGCTGCTCCTACTTTACGGCGCATATAGTTTTAAATACTTGTACTTATCTAAACGCTAAGAAATGTAAGCGTGTTTTCAGGCAAAGAAGGAGGCAAAAGCCTCCTTCTTCTCCTAATCGAACTCTCATCCCATTCCTAAAGAAGACGACGTCACATCATAGTGGTCTTTCAAGTTCGAATCTCCTATTTAGAGTTAATATTTTACGTTTCCTTTCATCTTCAACCATTCTAATGTTCAATCATATTACGCATATTTTTAGATTTTCCATTTGTAGCTATATTAATCGAGACATTTAAATCTAATTCTTTATTTTGAAGGGATATCTCCCCCTCTTTTTTATACCGTTTCCATAATTCGGAATTCTGTCGATATAAGGAATGTGATAACTGATACGTGTCAATCCCTTTTTCGATTCCTTTGCGGTACGTTTTTTTAATTTCTTTTTCAACTTGGTCCTCTGCAATTTTTTTAATATCATTTACAGGCATAGAATTTATTAATTGAAAAATATCAGCATCGAAATGGATGTTCATAAGCATACGTAACTTTCCATTTTTAATAAAATGCTTTGTATCTATCTTTGGATTTTTTAATACTATATGTCCAATGATTTTCTTGTTAAATTTTAATAGTAATGGAGCTCGTTTGGTATTTTCATCCGTCCATCGAACCCCAGCAATATCATGGCTGTTTAAATGATTTATATAGGATTTATCGTTTATAAAACCATAACCACTAAATTTTAACATTGGAAATGATGTATGTCCTTTTTTCCAATATGTTTTAGTCGTAGCTAAGAATGGAATGCGAGTTGTCATCCCAGGTTCATAATAATTTCTTTGGAATTTATATAAAGGTAAAGGATCTATTATTGTATATTGCTTGGTTATCTCTTTTGGTAAATTAATGATTGTATATAATTGAGAAATATTTAATATATTATTGTTCGCTAATATATTTTCTAAAGGCTCCTTAGTTCCAAATATCCACATAGTATCTCGAAATTGAAAAAACCGAGAAAAAAAATCATTAAATTGATTTAAGTCACCATGTTTTAGAAATCTCTCTGTTACAACAATTGTTTTGAGATGTTCCCATGAGATTTCTTGTTGAGCACCCTTATAAAAATCAAATGCTGCCTCATCTAAAATGGGGCCTTTTCCCTTTCCGATATAGGCCTGGCTATAATTACGGGTAGTGCTCCCTTCTTGTTTAGCTATGTTAGAAAAATTAATAAATTGCGGACGGATGATATAGTTATTATCTTTAAAATCGATACCTAGACTATTTATATACAAAACGTGATGCAACTCTCTTTGATCCCAACACCCTGTTAGAAACGTACACATCATAAAAAGAAATATAACTATTCTTTTATTTTTCTTCATCGGTACTCTCTCTTTTCCTTGTATTATCTTGCGTATGCAATTCTTTAGGTCTTTTTTTCATATACGTGAAAGGAAGTCTAAATGTGGCTGCTAGCATACTTTTAAACACAGGGGGTGAATATGGTGTAAAAAATGGAACTCCAAAAGAGCGTAAATTTACTACATGTATCACCATCACAAGGACACAAAAGATAAATCCTACTATGCCTAATAAAGAAGATACTAAGAATACTACATACCGCAATATACTTATTATTCCTGTTACTGACTGATTAGTTAAAGCAAATGTCGAAACAACCGAGATTGCTATTATAATGACCATAGATGCTGAAACAATTCCTGCACTAATAGCAGCTTGTCCAATAATTAATCCCCCTACAACAGATAATGTTTGACCGAATACGGCAGGAACACGCAATCCTGCTTGTCTCAAAATTTCAAATAATGTCATCATAATTAGCCCCTCTAAAGGAGCTGGAAAGGGAATCCCTTCTCTTGATAAGCTTAATGTAGCTAGCAACGTATAGGGAATCTGATCTGGATGATATGTAATTAGTGCTATCCAAATTCCTGGAAGAAATATAGAAATTGCTATCCCCAAAAGACTTACAAGTCGTACAAAACTACCGAATATGTAGAAAAGATCTTGATCTTCAGATGTATTCACAAAAAAAGGAAATGTAACTGGTGCAATTGTCGCTGTTGGTGACCCTTCAACCAGTAAAATAAAACGCCCATATAGCAAACAATTCACAGCATAATCAGGGCGCCCTGTATATTCAACTAAAGGAAATACACTAAATTGATCGTTTGTGATTAACTCTTCAATTTGTGCACTTGAAACAACCCCGTCTATTTTAATTTGTCTTAATTTTAATTGAACTTGATTAATGATATCTTGGGATGCGACATCTTTTAAATACAGGAGTGCTACTTTAGTTTGTGTTCTTTCTCCAATAATAAATTCTTCATAACTAAGAGAACTCGTTTTTAGTCTTTTTCTAATTAATCCTATATTTGTGTTTAACTCTTCAACAAATCCATCACGTCCACCACGAATGGTCATCTCTGTATTTGTTTGTTCAACCGATCTGGTAGGTATTTGGGCAATATCAACTATATATCCATGTTTAGATTCTTCAAAAATAATAAGGAGGTTACCTTCAAATATAATCTGAGAGATAGTTTCATTCGAATTTACCATATCTAATTTCTTTACTGATAACTGCGGAATTAATGTTGAGAGGTTAAACTCTTCTATTGAATTACTTGAAAGCTCTTTGCAAACATGGGATGATGTGGCTTGTTTTAATTTTGTATTGTCAATTAAGTTTTGACAATACATAAACAATACTGAATTCCTTTTTTCTGTCTCATCCAATTCACGCTTTATTACTTTTACATCGTTGCATCCTTCAAACCACTCTAGTATTATCTTCTCATTTATTTCTACTCGTTTGTTCATCTACGTTGTCTCCTTCAAACTCAGCAACCTTATATAAAATCCCCATACTCTTTTAAGAGCTTTTCTTAAATTTAGCAACCCATACAAACAATATTAGTAAGATAGAAAACAAAAATAGCCCTAAAGCTGAAACTGGTAAAATAATTTGAGATACAAACCAATAGAAACTAGAGTCACTGATGGGTAGTATACTTATTAATAAAATACATGAAAGTATTGCAAACATAATCCCATTTCTCGTTTTTCGATTTGTAATTGATAACAAATCTGGTATAAGAAAAACAACAAGTGATAGACGAATAAAGATCCCTACAAGCCACTGATACACAGAGAGAAAGTCTAAATTTTCAATATACCTTCCTATTGACACAAGTCTCCATTCTTCAAATGCTGGATATCGTTGGTTTGCTGCTACGAAAGGTCCAAATTCTATAATAGCTGCCATAACTGGACCTATTGTGATACCGATAATAACCATTCCCAAAGCGATCAGTTGATATAATTTGACTTTTGAACAAATGTGATGCTGTAAGAAAAGAATAAAAATTAACTCTAAAAATCCTGCTGCAGGATAAACCATTCCCTTAAATACTGGCTTCATTCCATTTTCCATCATTGGCTGAAGTAAAGAATAATCTTTATGTGGAACATTTGCAAACATTACAAAAAAACCAAGTAGGAATACAATAGGTAACAAAACACCTGTTGTAAGTGCAATAGATTGAATTCCTCTTGTAGCATTATAGAGACAAATCATTGAAAAAAGTATTCCTAATACAAAGTGAGGTGTTTCTGGTAAATAAAAAGAGAAAAAGGTTAATGTTTCTTTTAGTGCAACGACACCAATTGTTATTAAATAAATCACAACTATAAATATGATTGGATATACACTGAGTTTCCCAAAATTATTTTTTAACCACGAAAACAAGTGTTCATTTTTTATGTTTCTATATATGATAAATATTAATGAAATCCAAATCAAGTATATAATGCTTACTAATATGATAGAGATCCACGAATCTCTACCTGAGGTATCTAATAACATAGGAATCATAATGACATGATTAATTATCCCAATACTACCAATGAGTATCATAGAAACTTGAAATAAAGTAATTGTTTGCTTAGTCATACATACCACCATATTTTGTAATGAATAAATATTACATAGTATAACTGATACATTGCATCTTTATTCCAAATGGTTAGTGCTTAGAGCCATGGCCAATTAAACGCTCTTATTTATAAAATCTATCACATGAGATGTAAGCTAGTTCCTTTTTACAGATAAATAATTAAACGGGACAGTATTTAGATCATACACCTAAATACTGTCCCGTTTTTTATATGCAATTCTTCAATGATATAGTAAACCGATCATAACAAAAAGAACCTGTAGAATATACTACAAGTTCTTTTTCAAAAATTGTTAAAAAGGGAATAACAAACTATCTTAACATTCAATACAGGGAGACCATTTTAATTATGGCTTGGTTATATTGTATATCAAATATAAATATTTGAAGCAACTAATTTCGAAAATTATGTGAATTGAAAAACTAGGGTGTTTATATTAAATTTCGTTTACTACCAACTTCTTCTTACTTAAATAGACTGCACGGTCTGATTTTTTAGCAACTTCCTGTGAGTGCGTCACAACAATAATACATTTATTTTCTTTATGTGCAAGTTCTTGAAACAGTTCTATTATATCCATTGCCGTTTCTTCGTCGAGGTTTCCTGTCGGCTCATCCGCAATCAGTAAATCAACATTACAAGATAACGCTCGAGCGATTGCAACACGCTGCTGTTGCCCGCCACTTAGTTGCAGAACATTTCGTTTCGCTTCTACTTCTGTAAGTCCTACTTTCTCTAATAATTCTAATGCCCTTGCCGTTTTATTTTGCACTTTAACACCTGTAATTTCCATTGCTGTTAAGACATTTTGAAGAGCAGTCATATAGGTAATCAAATTATAAGATTGGAAAATTAACGATACATTTTGATTACGGTACCGATCCAAACCAATTTTTCGAATATCCTTTCCATTAAATAGTACATAACCATTTTTAGGTATATCTAGCCCACAACCTAAGCTAAGCGTAGTGGTTTTACCAGATCCGGATGGTCCTAGAATCGTGTAGAAATGTCCTTTTTGAAAAGAAAAGTTAACATTTTCTAGTATCGCTACTTTTTTTTCGTTACTTTCATAATAATAATCTAAGTTTTTAAATTGTAAAATCGTCTCCATATCGAGCCTCCTTATTCATCTTTTAAAAGAATTTGTTTTGGATTCAGGCGTAGAATAGATAATGCTGGAAGAAGCGTTGCTAATATAGCAATAGCTAGTCCAATCCCCCCCATTTTTCCTACATCTTCACCTGTTACACTCACATTAATTTTATCAATTGGATCCTCTTTTTGATTTTGTACAGTTCCACCAGGTCCAGCTACCATTACAGTTCCATTTTGTGAGGTGTTTGTTTCTTCTCCTGCTGTAGCAATTTCACTCGAAAGTAAATTATTCCCTATGAATTGAGAAATTTTTGCTCCTGTTGTTATAGATAATCCAAATGCTAAAATAGCGATACATACTACTTCTACTACGAACTGCGCCATCAGTTTCCACTTTTTCTCTCCAATGGACAATAGAATCCCCATTTCCTTACGACGTGCTTTAATCGATAACATAATGATTAACCCTAAAATAATCGCACCTGCAATTGATACAATATAAATAATCATTTGAGAAGTAGATGAGATATTTTCGATAGGTCCAATCATTTGTTTGTACAACGAATCATGTGCATCTAATTTATAATAATTAAAATCAATATCAGATTTTTTTGCTTCTTCTTTAAATGCTTCAATGTTTTGTGGATCTTTCAAAAAATACACGACTTGAATGCTACTTATACCTTGATCTATTTCTAATTTTTTCATAGTTGAATGCGGCATATATAGTTTATTAGCTGGATCCATTATAGGAGGAGCTTGTTGCCCCATTGCTTGCTCATTCGTTTCGTAAATACCGATAATTTCAACCTCCAGGGTTTCCTTCTTATCCCCTGATTGCACTTTAACTTTGTCTCCTACTTTCAAGTTGTTTAATTCCGCTAATCGTTTTTCCATTAAAGCTACATTCTGATCTTTCATCTGTTCTGTAATTGGTTTCCCATCAATGATTTTACTTTTTCCATTCTTAAAGCTTTCTTGTAATGCAGTTTTGCGAACTCCCTCAATCATAAAAGAAGAATTCATATCTATTTCTGTACCGGAGCCTGAACCGCCTCGTACAGCCGCCATTCCCGCCTTACCTTTTCCTTCTTCTTCTCCTTCTGAAGCTCCTACTAGTTTAAGTCCGTCAGAAATTCCGAAAGTGCTTGTTATGTAATTATAGTCTTTTACATACTTTGACTTCGCTAATTGATCTGCTTCTTTTGTATTAAGCTTCGGTGGATTAGGCATCTCTCCAGTTTCCCTAGCTTGTTGACCTAATTTGTCAAAATCAAGACTTAAAGTAACATCTGCGCCCAGTTTTTTTCTTGCAGCATCCGCTGCTTTTTTTGATGCATTTTGGATTGTGAACCCTGAAAGAACCAAATTTGTAACAATCAGAAATACTGCCATCAAAATTAATGATGTTCCTATCCTTTTTTTCATACTGAGAATTGCGCGTTTCATAAAGTTCATTTTTTCTTACCTCCTTGATAACTTGTATTCTATATAGGTTATCTAGAGTCTATATGGAGCTAATCGGTAGTTTATCTAGAGATATAAGGAGTTTATGTGTAGTTATTCATTGACCTGGTCAAGAAAGACCGGAACACATATTCAAAAACGTAATCGTTTTTGAATATTGGCAAGGAAGTTATGGCTTTAGATAGCATTGAATGAGAGCATACAAATCCATGCTTATTACGTAATTTCTATACAACAAATAAAAACCACCCTATTTGAATGGTTCTATGTGTGCTTGTTAAATATGAAAATTCATTAAAGAATATGGAGTTTTTTTGAAGTTGGTCGGATTTTCTAATAATAATATTGTGTTAAAAAGCCTAAATTATAATTTTATAAGTTAGGCTTTTATGCTATCTATAAGAAAAAGTTATAGAGACTCATAATATTTTATAATTTAACCTATTGTATTTAAACAAGTAAAATAAAAGTAACAAGTGCATACATTAAGGAGGTTTTTTGATAGTGACAGAAACTATAACATTTAGGATTGCAACGGCAGATGATTTAGATACAATTGTAAAAATGCTTGCTGATGATGTTTTAGGAAATAAAAGAGAGCGCTATGAAACACCACTCCCTGATAGTTATATAAGAGCATTTTATGCTATTGATTGTGATCCAAATAACGAGTTGATTGTAGCGTGTGATGGGACGGAGATTGTCGGTATTCAACAAATTACATTTACGCCTTACATTGTACGTCAAGGGGGGTGGAGAGCTACAATTGAGGGTGTACGGACAGCCTCATCAAAACGTGGTAAAGGTATAGGAAGTAAACTTATTAAATGGGCTATTCAACGTGCTAAATTACGGGGATGTCATTTAGTACAGTTAACAACAGATAAAGAACGACAAGAAGCTTTACATTTTTATAAGAAATTAGGTTTTAAAGATTCTCATGAAGGATTAAAACTCTTTCTCTAATGAATATAGCTATTTATATACCAAAAAGACGTATATTGTAAGGTTAATTAACTATAGGCTTCGAAAATTATAATAACTATCACTGTATTAAATATACAAATTGACACATTGTCTTTCATATAAATTACGTCACTTCAAAAGGTGTACCTTTTAATACGAAAATAAGCAAGTTAATGTTCTCTTTTATGAATGAGAATATTAACTTGCTTTTTAGGTTTTTGTAAAAGATATTTATAGTTTTATTTTATTGATAGCTTTATAATATAATATACAAATTCCCCACCTGTTTTATAATTCAAGCATCTACTATTAGGAAAAGAGAATATTTTACAATTAATTTACAGCATAAATTTTGTCCATCTTTTAGACGATATGTATTTTGGAGGAGGTTAATTTGATTTTTTCAAAACTCATTGATCGATACGCCTTGTATGATTTGCACAAAAAAAGAAGTGTAAAGTTTCAGTATACTTCTCTTTCTAACACCTCACTATATATAAAGGACATAGAATTTTTTTATAAAGTAAAACCATCTCATATTCATTTTAACATTAAGCATTTAAAACAGGAAAAGGACTACATGGTTGGACAATTCAAATATAAAAGCTCGGTTCAATCTGGTGATTCACGCAACGATTCTGTCACTGGAGAATTATTTTTACATAAAAATGAAGATGCACCTCATGTCATCTTTGTTCACGGTTGGAGAATGGATTCTAACGAACGTGTAAAAAAAATATTCCACGATCATATGACCAACTTAAAGTGGAATATGTATTATTTCACTTTACCATATCATTTTGACAGAAAACCGAACCAATCCCTATACAATGGAGAGTACATGGTAAGTGCCAATGTTGAACGAACTGT
Source organism: Bacillus sp. M5A3_1b (assembly GCF_053345335.1). Classification (NCBI taxonomy): domain Bacteria; kingdom Bacillati; phylum Bacillota; class Bacilli; order Caryophanales; family Bacillaceae; genus Bacillus; species Bacillus sp. M5A3_1b. The sequence continues at coordinate 85,088 of NZ_JBKEZY010000004.1, forward strand.
AGAAGCAACTAAACAAGCGGTAGCTGATTTACGAACTTTGATCAAATGGATTAAAGCAAATAAAAATGGTCCCTTGATTTTAATAGGAATCAGTTTAGGTGGAGTTATTACTAACTTAACATCTCTTGTTGAACTAGAAATTGATGTGTTAGCATCCATTTTCTACGCGAATCGACTCTCTTATTCAATTTGGAAGACAAATCCAGGTAAATTTATTAGAGAAGACTTGGAACATCATGGTGTTACTTATGATGATTTAATAGCTTATTGGAAAATCACTGAACCGAGTCAAGCATTACCAAAAGTAAAAAAAGAAAATATTTTATTAATTTCGGGCAATCATGATCTTTATGTGCATTCTGAGGATACGGACTATTTGTGGGAATCCTGGGAAAGACCTACGCGATATATTTATACATGTGGGCATGCCGGGATTGTCCTTAAACGTAAAAAAATTGCAACTGATACTATCCATTTTATTCAGAATCGATTGAACTCCCAAATCTTCCCCAATGATATGCCTTAAATTGTGAGATTACTAAGTAGGGGGTAGTACCAACATTCGTACGCTAAGATTCTTTCAACATAAAGATTGTTGATAACTTGTACGTGCCAGTAATGTTGGTGTTACTTTAAATACAAAGAGCATGTTTTAAAAAATGATAATAACATGCTCTAAACTTCTCTATTTATTTTAATTTCTTAAAGATGTCTACAGGTAATATTGAAACATCTCATGTATTAAAAAGTGTTTCCTGCAGTGCTTTTATGTATCGATCTGCTGACTTCTGAACAGCAAGGTCCGCATGCTTTGACACGACTCGATGAAAAGCATTATAAATACGGTTGAATGGTAGCCCTTTTACTTTATCCATCATCTCTCTTACTTTACTAGCAGGAAGTAGAATCAGATTTGGATAACTGTGATACCTTTTTATGATTTCCACCTTTCCAGTGTAAAACAGTTCCTCCTTTAAAATGACCTCCAATACGATTTAAAGAATGCCATTTGTTAATTCAAAAGACTCGCCCGACCAAAAAATTATTTTGTTACTTGGACGTACTACCCATTCTTTTTCGTCTTCGTGGATGTAAATAGGTGCATTGAATGTATCGACCCATTCAACTTGTGTAGAATAATAATAAGGATGAGAAAGGGCTATACTCAAAATCCCTTTGATTTGTTTTTGGATGGTAAAACATGTTTCTCTACTCTTTCATATAGAGTAAGCAATTGAGTGATAAAAGAAAATTTTGGTACTAACCAATAAGAAAACAATGCTGAAACACATCCTATTAAAGCCCCTATTGCAACATCAAAAGGATAATGAACCCCTACCCAAATACGGGAAATCGCTACACAAAATGCAAGTATAAGCCATAACCATCCAGTTTTTTTATGAACAAGCCAAAACGAAAAACAAATCGAAAAAAAGAGTATCGTATGGTCACTAGGAAATGAATTATCTACAGTATGGTCGACAAGTTTATTCACATCCGGCAATACTGCAAACGGTTGATAATTCAAATGAAATTCCCCTGCTATTTTTCCAATGATTTCAGCAATTACAAAAGCAACCATCGCTTGCATAACCATCATTCTACTTTTTCTGGACCCGGTAAACCAATAAGCTAAAATAATTAAAGCAAAAATATATACCATATATTCTGCCAAAAATACCGTGGTTGAGTTTAGGAATGAATATTGTTTACCTAAATCATTAATTGCTCGAAAAATATCAATATTGAATTGAGAAAAAGACATTTCAAATCCCTCCTTTTTTAGTAAGGTGTTTTACTGATTGCCTTACACCTTCATTACATAAATAGCTTTGGTTATTGTACTCATCTAAAAATATCAACCTCTCATGAAATCGCTTTCTTATTTTTCACTTTAATAAAAAAAGAAAAAGGAAAACATCGAACTTTCTTACAAACATTCATGCATTCTTACAGTTTTGTCATTTTCTTGTCACTTTGTACATAGGTTCATCGTCTTGCCTTTAGCTATTTTCAAAACCTCTTATATCTACAATCATGTAAACGCTAATTACACATAAAAAAGAGAAGAACCTTGGTGAGTTCTTCTCTTTTTGTTTATTAAATTGTAATAAAATTACAGTACGTGAAATTATACTACTTTAACTTTAAAAGCGAAGTGAAAACAATCTTCACTTCACTTTTTGCATTTATTTAATCGGTGTCTCTGTTTTTAAAACTAATGAACTTAACGCAGGAACTTTAATTTTATTATCATGGACAACATACAGTGGTTTACTTCCCGACTGTTTCCCATCTACTAGTACCTTCCAAGGACCTTTCGATGGAAGTGTTATTTCAACCGCTTCTCTATTTGCATTGTGAACCACCGTAAAGTATTCGTTTTTATTCCCCTCTATTGTATAAGCTATAGTATTTTTCGGGGCATCAATAAATAATACATGTGTTTTTATTTGCTCTGCGGTTGTCATTCGAAAAGCTGCGTACTTCTTCCGTAAATCTATTAAACCCTTCATATATTCTACCTCATTATTAAATGCTGCACGGCGTAACCAGTCCATTTGGTTAATTGAATCAGGAGATTTGTAACTGTTATGATCACCATATTTCGTGCGCATAAACTCTTGTCCTGCATGTAAGAATGGAATGCCTTGTGATGTTAATAAAATTGAAGAAGACAATTTGTGCATTTGTTTTCGCACTTCTTCACTGTCACCTGGATTAGTTAACTCAAGTTTGTCCCATAATGTATGATTATCATGCGCTTCCACATAAGTTAGCACCTGCTCCGGATCTTTATACGTAGACGAATTTGTATCGTAGTCAATGCCTGCTGTAATCCCTTTTTTAATACGGTCTTCCATGTTTTCCTTCCCATTTACAAAGCCATTTTCTTTCTCCTCAAATACACTACCTTTCAATCCATCTCGTATATTATCGTTAAAATGAGCAATCCCTTTCATTTTCTCTGCATTTTTTTGATTTGCTTTCAATTCAGCAGCAAGAGGTGTATTTAAATCCCAACCTTCCCCATGCAGTATAATAGAAGGGTCAATTTGATTAACAGCTTTACGTATTTCATTCATCGTTTCATAATCATGAATACCCATTAAATCAAAACGGAATCCGTCTAAATTGTATTCTTTTGCCCAGTATGTGACCGAATCCACCATAAATTTTCTCATCATTTTTCGCTCTGAAGCTGTATCACTTCCTACTCCGGTTCCATTTGCAAATGTTCCGTCTTCATTGTAACGATAATAATAACCTGGAACTAACTTATGAAAATTAGATTCAGCAGCGTTATACATATGGTTATATACTACATCCATTACAACACGAAGATTATTATCATGCATTGTTTGAATCATTTGCTTTAATTCGGTTATTCTAACAGTTGGTTCATATGGATTTGTAGAATAGGATCCCTCTGGAACGTTGAAGTTTTTCGGGTCATATCCCCAGTTATATTGTGGTTCGTTTAAATTCTCTTCATTTACTGATGCATAATCAAATATCGGTAAAAGCTGCACGTGCGTAACACCAAGATCTTTCATATGATCAAGTCCTGTTTTCACATCTTTAGGCCCTCTTGTTCCTTTTTCAGTTACACCTAAATATTTTCCTTTATGTTTTATACCACTTTCGGGCTGAATAGAAAGATCACGTACATGCAATTCATAAATAATTGCATCTTCCGGATTTTTAAATTTTGGTTTTTTATTCGTTTTCCATTTTTTTGGGTTTGTTTCTTCTAAATCGACAACTGCACCTTTATCTCCATTTACAGAAGCTGCACGCGCATACGGATCAACTGCTTCTGTCCACTTATCACCAATTTTCACCTTATACGTATAAAAGAGACCTTTTTGGTTCCCTTTAAGTTCTGCATTCCAAGTGCCTTTTTCACTTTGTTGCATGTTTATTTCATTACCTATTTTATCGTTCCATTTTTTATATGTAACTAACTTCGCTTCACTCGCAGTAGGAGCCCACACACGGAACTTTGTATGTTGTGGTGTATATATATTACCTAAATCGTTACCACCATAATAAAATGAATGATCAAACTCCGCACTACGAATGACTTTACCGATTTCGGTATACGTATCAGCTACGTTTTCGATTTTAACTTTGTATGTCTGTTTTAAATCAATTTTCTGCTCCGTAATTATTTTAAACTTATTCGTAACATTCCCACTGTTTCTATCATAAGGACTAATATTCTTAATTTTAATGCCTTCAATTTCAATTTTCCGTTCCTTAATATGAAACGGCACATTAGTCGTTACAGTAATTTCATTGAAACTATCAATAGTTGCTTTTTGAATTGATAGATCCGAAGAAGGCTTAGAAGTATATACTTTATCATCACCAGAAAGAATCCATACTTCAGCACGACCGTCCTTTATATTTTCAATCCAACGATCGCCACCATCTTTTTCCCACTCATTCGTACGAATGATAAATCCTACACGATCATAGTCACCATCTATATTAATCTTAGCGTACTTTCCAAATTCATCTTCACCAGTAAATTCATATGATTTACCATTCGCATTTTCTCCCCATAACCAAAGGTTCCAATCCTTTGTATTTCCAGACTGTTCTTTGTAATGAATGATAACTTCAGTTGTCTTCGAATTTGAAACTGCCTTTACACTTTGAAAAGAGAAAACAGATGATAACATAACGATTATAGTAAGTAATAAAACTGATTTGTTAATTAATCTTTTTATCATTTGCACCACATACACCCTTTCTTTAAATAGTACGTACAATTTATTATGCTCGTACTAAATTACACTACTTAAATTAATCTAGAACTCTCTTTTAATTCACCCCCATATTGGCTATTTTCACATATGTATTTCAATGATCTTTCAATAAGAAAACGTTTGCATTAATGTTTAAAAAAATAGATTTATTTATGTCTTCATATGTTTGTAAATACTAAAAGATCAAGGAAATCATTTTAAAGCAATCGTTTGTTACCGCTTTCATTTTATAGCACTTTCTATTAAGAGGTCAATATATTATTAATTTTCTGTTTTTATACACTTTAATCCTTATATATGTGTCGTAACTTCATAAAGATGGACAACCTAATTATTGCTTATTAAGTGTATTTTCAATCATACATTGCTGTATAAAAAAACAGCTACTATCTTTAAAGTGACAGTAGCTGTTTTTCATAATGTAATAATATATGAATGAAAACTATATTTCTAACTTACTTAATTTTTGCTGCATCAAATGCCTTTTGAACTGCTTGAACTTCAGCAGTATTTGCTCCATATTTATTCGTTGCAACTCGAATACATGCTGATCTCAACTCTTTGAAATTAGAAGTCATGTTTAACTCATCTGTATTTGCATAATAAAAGATATCAAACATTTTATCTTCACCAATCCCTTTAACAGTTACACCGTTATGAGTTCCACCTTTTGCAATGAGATACGCAACTTTATTAATAATACTTGAATTAAAATGAACGCCACCTTGATCCCATCCATTAAAATCGTTAAATTCACTGTAATCATCTGGATAAGGTACTCCAAGTGAAGATGGAACAGAAGCCGGGTTTTCCATATCACGGAAAACAGATCCAGTTTGTTCTCCCATAGTCCAGTTAAAACTTCCATTGTTTACGTATTTCTCAATAGATGTTCCCATAATATCAGATAGCGCCTCATTAATCGCACCAGATTCACCGTAATATTCAAGATTAGATTCGCTAGAAGTAACTGCATGTGTAAATTCATGGCCAGCTACGTCGTATGCCTTGACGATAGGATCTCCATATACAAGCATACTTCCATTATTCGCACTTAATGCATTCTGCCAATTTTTCGGATCATTCGTATCTCCAGAATCCCAAGCGTGTACAACTGAAACTACCTTTTGTCCCTTATTATCAAAGCTATTACGCTTGTATTTATCTTTATAAAAATCAAATACTTTTGTTGCTAAGTAATGAGCACTTACTGCTTTTGGATCGTTAAATGTTGTCGAAGCACTAGTTGCTAATGTACCAGGATAATAGCTTTCTTCTTTAGTAATGTCTCTATAATTCACATCATATGTTTCGATTCCTTGCCCTCTTGTATAATCAGCAAGAGCATATTTGCCATTACTTTGTTGAGAGATTCCAAATGTACGTGATATACCTAAATCATCTTTTCCTGTTCCAGTTAATGATGTAAGATTGCTTTTTTTACTTTTCTTTAATGCTCCAACTAGTTTTTCACTTGCTTTTAAGTTAGATTCTTGTACCATATTTTTTAACATATCACCATTTTGTGCATTTACTAAATAAGTTCCGGAAACATATTTTGGTGTTGCAGCTTCAAATGTAACCTGGTATGCATTGCTAGCTTGTCCATTATTTTCATCAACAAAAATAACTTCTTTAACTTCTGGCTCAGAAATAAAATTGATATCGTTCCCGTACTTCGTATAAATATATTGTTTTGCTTCATCTTTTGATAGATTAATAGGTTTTTTCAATTCTTCTTGTTTTAAATTTTGCGCGCTATCGCCTGAAACACTTTTAATAACACCGTTATTATCTACGTGTGCAGTTAATTGATGGCCATATACTTCTTTTCCTTCGTATGTTTGCTGTATACGTACAAGTGTAGTTCCATCATATGAACCACGTTTTTGAAGAACTTTATAATCTACTCCTGTTTCTCCATTGACTTGCTTTGGAGAAAGAGCTTGTTCTGTTTTCTCCTTAAGAGCATCTTTTACTACATTTTCTGGTGCCTTTTGTGACGGTTGTGTAAGTTCACCTGAACGGAACGATTCTTCCTGAATTTGAACTTGTAGTTGATCTGTTTCCTCAGCATGACCTACTCCGTATGGTGCTACAGCTGTTAAAGCTAAGCCTGTTGTTAATGCTACCTTAGTTAATGTCTTTTTGTTTTTCATTTTTTCACCTCGTATAATTTTTGAAATAGAAAGCTTGTACAAAGTATACTGTCTATTCCTGTCGGAAAAAAGAGAAAATACACAATTTATGTAACATTATGCAAAATTACATATATGTGGTCGATGATATAAATAAAGAACGACACATATATGTATATTAATTTCAATAAAACAGAGCTCTTTTAGGCGCTCATCCAATTGGTTAGTTGTTAATTATCTATATTCATTCTAATCAAAGTACCCTTACATCTAAATAACAACATAAAAACCCACTCTTTACTATTTTAAGAGTAGGTTTAATGCTATTAAAATAACAATTATTATAGGACATCTTATAATTTATATTACTTATTTAAACTTATATTTCGGACATGAAGTTGATTTAGGATAAAGATGGATCAAATAAATACTAATGACCTTGATAAACAAGAAAAAGAAAGTGCGTGTATTGTTTTATGATATATAGTATATAAATACTTTAGTGAGGCAGCGCATCTACAATTTAGATTTTTTAATATAATGTTGTTATGTATATAGCTGCATGGATTGTAACATCATGAGATAGCTGAAGTCTCATATGAGTTTCAGGCTTTTTTATTTTGTCAAAAATATCTTTAATTTGTCTCCCATTTAAATATAGTAAAGGACACATCTATTGCATGTTATTAGCTCAAGGTATGTTCTTTTAAAGCATATTATAAATATGCATAGTAAGAAATAAAACCAAAATTATTCAAATAAAAAATCCCCCGGATTTGTTTAATGATCCAGGGGATTTTTTATCGTTGATTCTTTATATTTCCATACCAATCACAAACTTTTTTTAGGATAATGGTATGTCCAAGTTTAATAGTTTTTTGCACGAAAGCTATCTATTTTATATTTATTTAATTATCCTACTAAGTTTTTTGTAAAATTCACCTTTTCTTTTTACATGATTAAACTGATTTGGATTAATATTAGCTTTTTGTGAGAGTGCTACAATCTCTTCTTTTGTAATTGAATCTTTAGTATTTATAGATGCTATATTTGTATATTTTCCATCTTCAGTTTTTGGAATTTCTAAAATCCCTTTATTTACAAGATCCACTACAGCCTTATGCTCTGAAGAATGTGTATTCACGCCAGTAATTTTCCAATTATGCATAACTTTTGGCGTATATACACCGTTCTTTACCTCTTTTAAATATGTAATAGCAAGGTTACGAATGGTTCCACCTGTTTCTCCGAATGCATTCTCTTGTTTAGATGACCAAGTTTGTTCAAATTTCCGTCCCTCTAAAGCTCCCCCTTTTGCCTGAAGAGCCTCCATTCTATACGCATTCATTCCTAGCGTCATAACATCACTCATTTTGATTGGTTTATTTGTACGAATAGAGCGTAAATTTGTAATTCTACTACCATATGGTTTTGTTAAGTCAATTTCATATTTTACGCCTCCAAAGAAATCATTCGTACTGTATTTAGAAGCACGACGGGTTTTATCAAAGCTAACTGTTACATCTCCGGCACGAGATGAGTTAAAGTACCCTGCCGCCCATTCCATATAGTCTTTTAAGTCTTTCCCAGTTACCTTATATACCGTAATTTCTCCCAAAGCATATTGATAATTATACGCAATATCTTTTTTCTTAATAGGACCTACATCCAAACGGGCATTATCGTTATCAATTTGATGGGCTACTACATCTGCTTTGCTGTAGTAGAGCATGACTTCATGAAAGAAATCCGATAAAGGTGTCTCTTGAATCTGCACACTTGGAATACCTTTTATTTCATTTTCAGGAACAAGGTTTCTACCCTTTAATTGAGCGACTACAACATTTGCATCTCCCCTCGCATACTCGTGAAAAGGTGTCAATGTGTCTTCAAGTGTAGGATCAGATACTATTGTTGTTCCATCAGTATTTTTTACAGGTATAGCTGTAGCAGTTTTATCTTTTAAAACCAGCTTTCCATCTTGCTTTGTAAAAGTAAGGTCAATACGTGAGATATGTGTTCCATATTTATCTGGTTCTGTAATAATGACACCATTTACAACTTCTTTTTTAACAAGTTTATGCATATGAGCTGCAAAAATAGCACTTAGTTCCGGACAAGCATTCGCAATATCTTGAACACCAGTACCAGGGATTCCATTCTCATTTTCTAGTCCCATATGCATAACGCCTACCATTACATCTACTTTACCTTCTAATTCTTTAATTGCCTTTTTTGTCTCTTCTACTGGATTTTTCACAACTAAACCATCCAAATGATCTGTCCCTTTTTCAAAATCACTAATCATTGGTGTATTCATACCAATAATCCCGACTTTAATTCCACCTTTTTCAACAATTGTATATGCAGGAAGAAAACGCTCTCCATTTTCCTTATAAATATTTCCTGCTAGTGTCTTGCCCTTATATTGCTCACTAACTTTTTTCAATGTATCTAATCCAAAGTTAAATTCATGATTTCCAAATGCCCAGGCGTCATATTCCATTGCATTCATCGCTACCATCATTGGCGATTGTGGCTGATCATTGAATAACTCTACTGAATTTCCTTGAATTGTATCCCCGGCATCTACTAATATGGTATTGGGATTTTCTTGACGCACCTTCTTTATAACCGTATAAAGCTGCGTTAAACTTCCACTCGTATTTGCACCATCAAGCGCATAATCCCAAGGCATAAATCTACCATGAATATCGGCAGTACCTAACAGTGTAATATTAACATCAGATTCCTCAGCTTTTGAGATAGATGGTTTGACTGTTACTGCTGTTCCAAGAAGTATAAAAATAACAAAATAACATAAATAGTTCTTCCATTTCATTTTTTGCATAATAACAATATTTCTCCCCTTTTTGTACTTTCATAAAGTTGCTTGAACTTTAAAAATGTAACTTATTATTCGGAAAACTTCAACTGCAAAAGAAAATTTTGGAGATGGTTCTGCTGTGAAAATATAGAGAATAAAATGCATATACCCCCTAGCAGAATAGTATTTACTTCTTCCTCCAACGTGTGAAGAGCGCTAAACCAACGGTAGATGTATATGTACTGTCAAAATTATGGACATATAACTCATTTCCGGAAATCATTATAACTTAAAGATATAGTGTGTAATGCTGATTACATTTTCGGATTTCATTGCTAATTTATTTCCTTCTAAACGAAAATGCTGAGATCACTTCCAAAAATAATAACCCCGTTCTTCATTTAAGACGGGGTTCCACTTATACAACAATTCGGATTCAGTTTTTTTTCGAATATTCGTTTCCTATTCAAGAGTAAGATCTGCTAGTTTCGTATTTTCTTCTGCTTATCAGGACTTATATTTTATCACTCGAACCCTTGATGCTTTCCTAAATCGCTCAATAAATAGATAATAATTTTTACTTTTCAACTTCACAAAGCAATTTTACCTCTTTGATTTGTTCTATATGACGTTGTTCATGCAAATAGATTAATTCTATCCACTGATCAAGAAGTAATTCTCCAAGAGCTGGATGCATCACTGATTTTTTTGCCAATTTAGATTCATCTTCTATTGTACTCAGAAAACGCATCAATGCTTTTCTAGAGTCGGTTAACAAATCAACCATTTGCAGCACTTCAAATGGTTCTATACTTGGTTCAATCATTTCTGGTGCTATAAATTTTATTGATCTATCTAATACAATAGTATGAATTTCTTTACGCTCATTTTGGAAACTATCCATCTTTTTTAATCCTGACAAAATAACCGTTATAACTCTCTCATCTAATAAAACTAAGTGATGACAAACTTGTGCTATACTCCATTTATCCTTATCTGGTTTTCTATTAAATTGAGTATCACTTAACAAAGTAATTTCCTCAAATAATTGATTTCTCGTTTCATAAAACTTGTCCTTTACAAATGTATTCATGTGAATTCTCCTTTCATTAGAACCTATATACTTAGATTCCTGCGTTAGAAATATTCTCTATAGAAGAAAGATTTTCCTTCACTACTGTTTCTCTAATTCACGACTAAATATATGAGTTTTCTCAACATCCTTGAAGATTTCCTTGAAGTTATCATGTGCTGCAGTTACACCATAATACTTTCCACCGAATCCTTTCAATACAACTACATAAAACGTTCCTAATTATCAATCTAGCATTAAATAAATGTAAAAAATGCCCCTATTCATTCATTTTTCATGCGTATGTATGTACATTTGTTAATTTATTCGATATATTATGTGTATTGAATGATTACGAAAAGCATATTGGTCGCTAAAAAACACCTTATATTTTTATATCCGAGAAAACTACAAAGTGTATAAAATTCCATTTGTCAAATGAATTTAATGCGGAAGGAGGTTTGTGGTTACTTCATCGGGATATAACCATCAGTTTTGAACTGATAAAAATATAGGAGGCGACATAATGTTTCGTACGATTTCAAATTTCATGAGAGTAGCTGAGATAAGAAACAAAATTCTTTTTACACTAGCGATGCTAATTGTTTTTCGAATTGGCACGTTTATTCCAGTTCCTCATACTAACGCAGAGGTATTAAAAGTACAAGATCAAGCTAACGTTTTAGGTATGTTAAACGTATTTGGCGGAGGAGCACTGCAACACTTCTCAATCTTTGCTGTAGGTATTACACCATATATTACAGCTTCCATCATAGTACAATTACTACAAATGGACGTTATACCTAAATTTTCGGAATGGGCAAAGCAAGGAGAAATGGGCCGAAAGAAATCAGCTCAATTCACTCGATACTTTACAATCATTCTCGCATTCATACAAGCCATTGGGATGTCTTATGGTTTTAATAATATAGCAGGTGGACAATTAATTACAGATCAAAGCTGGACTACATACTTATTTATTGCGACAGTTTTAACTGCAGGTACTGCATTTTTACTTTGGTTAGGTGAACAAATTACCGCTAATGGCGTTGGTAACGGTATTTCGATGATTATCTTCGCAGGACTTGTTGCGGCGATTCCAAATGTTGCGAATCAAATTTATTTGCAACAATTTCAAAATGCAGGCGATCAATTATTCATGCACATTATAAAGATGATCTTAATTGGTCTCGTAATTTTAGCGATAGTTGTTGGTGTTATTTACATTCAACAAGCTGTGCGTAAAATACCGATTCAATATGCAAAAGCTGTTTCAGGAAACAATCAATATCAAGGAGCAAAAAACACTCATTTACCTCTTAAAGTAAATAGTGCTGGTGTAATTCCAGTTATCTTTGCTTCCGCATTTTTAATGACGCCGCGTACAATTGCGCAGCTCTTCCCAGATTCAAGCGTATCGCAATGGTTAGTTGCAAATCTTGATTTCGCACATCCACTTGGAATGACGCTTTATGTCGGTCTGATCGTTGCTTTCACATACTTCTACGCATTTATTCAAGTAAACCCTGAACAAATGGCTGAGAATTTGAAAAAGCAAAATGGCTATGTGCCTGGTATTCGTCCTGGTAAATCAACAGAACAATATGTAACGAAAATTTTATACCGTTTAACATTTATCGGTGCAATTTTCTTAGGTGCCATTTCAATTTTACCGCTCGTATTCACAAAAATTGCTACATTACCACCTTCTGCACAAATTGGTGGTACAAGCTTACTTATCATCGTCGGTGTAGCACTTGAAACAATGAAGACGTTAGAAAGTCAGCTTGTGAAACGTCATTATAAAGGGTTTATAAAAAAAGTAAATTAAGTAAAAAACACAGTTGGTTATTTTTCCAACTGTGTTTTTAATTCTACTACCTTTCCTTCTCAAATAATTTCCCTTGTTTGAAATAGCTCCGAAGTGTGGATCGATTAGCTAAAAATACACCAACCAAAATAAAACAAGCACCTATTCCCATTGTAGGGTTTAAAGGTTCCCCTAATATGATATATCCTACAATAATAGCAATTAACGGTGATACATATAACCACGTTGACGGGAATACAGGATTTGTTTTTGATAAGAGCCAATAATATAATCCGTGCCCACCAATTGATCCGATAAAGATAAGATATAAAATAGGCCACTGTACACTCCATGAAGCTAATACAGATACATTCGGTTGTTCTACTATGACGGATGCGATTAGTAATAAAACCCCTCCGTAAAACATTTGAATACCATTAATGAGAAATGGTGATACACTTTGTAAATCCGAAAGTATTTCTTTTGAGCGAATAGAGCCTATTCCGTAAAATAACTCTCCTATTATTAAAACAAAACAAGCGATACTCCATATGAGACTTACTTCTTGGTGCGTTCCTGGTAAAGAAACAAAAACAACACCTATTAGTGCGATAATTAAAGCAAAAAGTTGCTCTTTTTGTAATTTTTCCTTATTTCTCTTTGCCTGTAATAATAAAATCATCATCGGCCCCGTAGCAGAAAGTACAGCAGCTAACCCTGAAGAAATATATTGTTCCGCCCAGTACAATGTTGCAAATGTCATAAACGTTAAGCAAAAACCAGCATATATAATATGTTTTGAAAATACATGTGGCACAATTTCCTTTCGCTTTAACTTAAATATAATCATCAGAATTACGCCTGCTAAAAAGAAACGAATTCCTGCTGAAAATAATGGGGGCGCTCCTGCTTCAATTCCGATTTTTATCGTTAAAAATGTTGTTCCGAAAATAATACATACTAAAATATAATTGAAAATGACCATTTTTCTTCCTCCTTTTTACTCTTAACATGAGTATAGAAGGTATGGTGTATAACAGTGTATCTATGTATATAACAGTTACTTAAAATTGTAGTTGATTCTCTTTATATTTTTCGCTTTAATAAAATAAAAATGAAAAAGGTGAAACCATGAAGATTGTCCTTCGTAAAGAATCCAACATACCGTATTACCAACAAATATATATGCAAATCGTTGAAAGAGTACAAAGTGGCATGCTTGCGCATGGTGACCTCCTTCCATCTTTACGCTCTATGGCCGAAGATTTGCAGATTAGCCTATTAACTGTTCGTAAAGCATACAAGCAATTAGAAAAGAAAGAATATATACGCATTGAGCAAGGAAAAGGTGCTTATATACATAAACATGTAAAGAAAGATTTCAAACCAATTCCGTACAAATGGCAACAAACGAAAACGATTAATGTTATGCGATCTCAATATGCAATGAATCAGCACCGAAAATATTACGATTTTTCACAAGCGATTTTGTATCCTCGTTTATTGCCAAATCCATTCTTAGCAGACGAAATGCATAAAATACTTCATAAAGACCAGATGATCCTAGCAACTTATGGGCCAGTACAGGGTGATTATGAACTGCGAGTTGAAATAGCAAATTACTTAAGTGAACACCAAAATTTAGTGACCGATCCATCTAAATTATTAATTACAAGCGGAGCACAACAAGGAATTGATTTAATTGCTCAAACATTATTAAAACCTGGTGATATTGTATTAGTGGAAAGTCCTTGTTACAGTGCTGCGCTTGATATTTTCATCAATAAAGGTGCTAAAATTATACCAGTTTCTCTTGATAATCATGGAGTTCGCTCCGACTTAATCGATGATATTTGTCAAAGTAAAAATCCCGTATTATTGTATACGAATCCAACTTTCCAGAACCCGACAGGTACAGTAATGAGTAATGAACGGCGAATGGAACTTATAGAACTAGCAGAGCTATATGAGTTTTTTATAATTGAAGATGATTCTTTCGGAGAAATATATTTTGAGGGTGCTACTATTTCCTCTCCTATCAAAAATTTTGATACGAATGGTCATGTAATATATATAAAAGGATTTAGTAAAACGTTAGCACCAGGATTGCGTATCGCATCTCTTATTGCCGATGGGCCTATTTTTGAATGGTTATATGCTGTAAAAGGTTCAATGGATATCGGTAGTCCTTTATTAACGCAAAAAGCACTCCTTCCTTTTTTACGTGCAGAACGTATGAAAAATCATTTAGAAAAATTACGTACGGCTTTACAAATTAGACGTGATATAACTATTGATATGTTATCACCACTTAAAGAATTACGATTTGAAATACCAAATGGTGGCTTTAATTTATGGATTACACTTCCTGATTCGATAGATCCCTTTACCTTATTACAAAAAGCAAATGAAGTAGATGTCTCTTTTTTACCAGGAACAGCTTGTCTATTAAATACAGATATAAGTAATAACCAATTACGGATTAGCTACTCGATGTTAAATGAAAAAGATATGTTGATTGGTTTAGAGAAATTACATGATACAATACGAAACTGTATATTATAGAAATAACATTACATATCCAATAAGAAATACTATCCAAAATGAAAATGTGACTTTTTGGATAGTATTTTTTTCTGCGTTTTTGTAGTTCAACTTCACTTTCTCTACAAGCCACTATTTTCATTATCCTCCGACTTTCATTACAATTTTACCTCTAATATGTTGACCTTCACTCAAAATATGAGCTTCTCTAACCCCCTCTTCATTAAACGGCACAACTTTACTTATAATTGGTTTTATTTTTCCGTGTACAATTAATTTTGATAATGCTTCTAATTGCTTTCCGTTTGGTTTTAGCCATAAAAATCCTGATTTTATCCCTTTTACTTTTTGAATTGGCTCATGAACAATCGAAACTAACACACCACCAGATTTTATAATTTGAAAGCTTTTTTCTTGTACTTCGCCACCTATTGTATCTAATACAATATCGAAATCTGATAGTAACTCTTCAAATTTATCTTTTTTATAATCAATAACGAGATCTGCTCCTAAAGACTTTAAAAACTCTTCATTCTTACTACTTGCGGTTGTCGCAACAAAAGCTCCAAATGATTTTGCGATTTGGATTGCCAAACTTCCAACTCCACCAGCTCCAGCATGAATGAGTACTCGGTCATGTTCTTTTATTTTTGCGTAATCTACAAGACTTTGCCACGCTGTAAGTCCTGCAAGAGGAATAGAAGCTGCCTCTTCGAAACTTAGATTAGTAGGCATATAAGATAATAAATCCGATTTTACTGTAATAAATTCAGCATAAGAGCCCTTCCCTATATTTTCAGGTTTCGTAAATACTTTATCTCCTACTTTGAAGCACTCTACCTCTTCCCCAACTTCTTCAATAACCCCAGCTACATCCAACCCTAAAATAATTGGAAATGAAAATCGCAACTGTTCTTGTAAGTCTCCTTTTCTTATTTTCCAATCAACAGGATTAACAGATGTCGCGAGAATACGTATCAATACCTCGTTACCTTTAACAATTGGTTTTAAAACTTCTCTTTCTTTTAATTCTTCAACATTACCATATTGATCTATAACAATTGCTTTCATGTCCATTCCTCCTTGCTATTTATTTTAATAACATACAAATATTTCTCAAAATTTTTTGCCTTGAATTATCATAAACTTATTTTTGGGGGTAATTACGTAAGAAGCGTTATGAATTCCGTAAGAAAACGTACACTCACCTTAGAATCACTCAAAACTGTATTTTCAATTACATTCAAAAGAAATGGGGAGAACTCTATGACTGAAAAGAAATTTAAAATAAACGGGATTGATATATGTACAGAAAGCTTTGGGAACCCTAAAAATCCAGCTATTTTATTAATTATGGGTGCTACGTGTTCAATGGTTTATTGGGATGAAGAGTTTTGTGAACAGTTAGCTAACACGGGGAAATTTGTTATTCGTTTTGATAACCGTGATGTGGGATGCTCTGTTACATATGAGCCTGGAACTTCCAATTATACAGTTACAGATATGGCTGAAGATGCAATTGGGGTCCTCGATGCTTATCATATTGATAAAGCACATCTATTCGGTATGTCATTAGGTGGAATGATCGCACAAATTGCTGCTGTAAAACATCCCGAAAGAATTTTAACGTTAACATTACTGGCTACAAGTGTGATAGGCTCTGACGATAACACGCGCGATTTACCTCCGATGGACGAAAGAATTTTAACACATCACGCAAATGGCACGCATTTAGATTGGACAAATAAAAATGTTATAGCAAAATATTTAGTTTCCGGATCTCGCCTATTATGTGGGTCCAAACGAACATTTGATGAAAAAAGAGTCTATAATCAAGTAAAACAAGAAATAGAACGCGCAAACAATCTACTAAGTATGTTTAATCACGCTTTACTTCAAGGTGATGATGCTTATGAAGGTGTGCTTCACTCCATACAAGCACCTACATTAGTTATTCACGGAACAGACGATACTGCACTCCCCTTTGAACATGGTCTCGCACTTATTGATGAAATTCCTAACTCAGTCCTACTAACCCTTAAAGGCGCAGGACATGAAAATCATCCTGATGACTGGGAAGACATCATTCATGCAGTTATTGAACATACATCTAAAATATAGATAAATAACGAATAGAAGGGGCACACCATAATTTGTGCCCCTTCTATTCGTTACATGTAAAAATGCCCATCACTGTATCCATATGTATAGTGATGGGCAATACTTATTTTTTCTATGTTTAAAAAAACGGACAATCTAATTGATCAACAGATTCCCATGATTTTTTTTTTATATTATCGGTGGATTTATTAGCTTCTAGTGGCACGTTTTTAAAGGGATTTACTTCGACCTTTAATAAAGATGATGGCTCCACGTATAATGAGAAAACATGGCTACTTGGTATAGCTTTTGACACATCAATATCTCCTACTTGTT
Source organism: Bacillus sp. M5A3_1b (assembly GCF_053345335.1). NCBI lineage: Bacteria > Bacillati > Bacillota > Bacilli > Caryophanales > Bacillaceae > Bacillus > Bacillus sp. M5A3_1b. The sequence goes on from NZ_JBKEZY010000004.1 coordinate 102,693, forward strand.
TAAAGAGTTGCTGCGCTGCAAAGAAAAAGAAATTGGTTGGGTTTGATTGTTTATTCAGCCATGCAATCATTTCAGGTGATACTGATTTATGAATATTGATTTTTACTCGATCACCACGTTTATATCGCCTAGATCGCATACTTCCACCAACTAACTTATCGTTAAGTTTGTAAATCCTAACTCTTTTTGCTTATGCTCTCTATATTTTGGCGAACAAGTGTAGACTAATAATCCACGTGCATTTGTAAATAATGGATTATCTACAAAGATTACATTTGTTAGTCGTCCTTTTTGTTTTAAAATCATTTTTAAACTGTTTTTAATGATAACTGCGCCCCCGCCATAAATAAATACGTATGGATCGTCTTTCATGTCATCAATTTTGTTTATGATATCTGTTGCGACACGCGCTGCTAAACCTAATAATGCTGGTTGTGATTCTTCAACTAGTAACGCATTTCTTGGGTGCTTTTCATTTAAATAAATTTGGTTAAACTCTGTAATACTATCAATCGTCTTTGTTGGATACTTCCGATTCCATCTTGTAATAATTTGTAGTAACGTTTCTTTCACACCGTATGATAAGCCCTTACTTAGTTGTGGTCTAAAGTTCACACCTAGTGAAACTACTTCTTCTGTCGTCCCTGCACCAATATCAAAAGACAATAAAGTTTTATCAACAAAATCAATTTCTGAAACTTGATTTTGTTCACATTCTATTTTATGTTTCACTACATTTCCTTCTTCATCATATACAATGCCCCACGTACCAGAAGCGCCTTCAGGTAGGCATTTACAATATTCGATTGAAATATTAATTGTCACATCACGTCCGTTTGGATAATGGAACACAACCTTATGATTGCCCATATAACGTTTCGCATTTTCCGCAGCTATTTCTTGTGTAATAAGCTGCATAGGAAGAGCAACAGATAAATCATAACGAATATTAATATGACTAGAAGTTGGACTTTGACGCATAGCACTTACTGCTAAACCAGATAGAATTGTAATAACCATTAACTCATCAGTTGACTTATTTGATTTCTTCTCAACCTCAGTACCTTTTAATTGATCTTGAATGACTTTTTCCCCAACGATATACCGCACGTTATTTAACATTAGCGATGGAGAACTAATGGTCACATCAATGTGATTTTCTAATTCAGATAATGAAACATCACTCTCATCTAACAATCCTGTAGGCTCTCCTATATATAAAGAATATATACTTGGAATAAAAATAGGGTCTTGCCCTTTCACCATTAACTTCAAACCGTTATTTCCTGCATCAGCACCAGCTTTTAATAGAATAGACATAACTACCCCCTAAATTAATCTGACATCCCTTCCAAATATATGCGAGCCCTTTCTTTTACATTCAAATGTAATGTAATTTTTTATAAATCGTAAAAACAAAATATCATATTCTTGCACCATTTATGTAAAAAGTATTTGACATTAAACTTTTCCAATTTTATACTATGGATGTAAAGAGTTTTTTACATCACAGGAGGTGTCATTTCTAAATTGAATCATAAAAAATTTATTTTCATAATTATCGTTTTATCATTAATCGGAGTTCTCATACATGGCGCATATAAATATGTAACGGAAGGTTCGATTTTTGGAGGGACAATATTCGCTTTTTCGTTAATACTTGGTAATTTAATTAATCAAATTACTTGGGGAGATCCAAACGGAGTATCGGAAGAAAGCAAAGATGAAATGGGACAACAAATTAAATATAAAAGCTTTAAAATTGCTTATTTTGCACTTATATGCCTTATGTTTTTTATTGTAATATTATCAGAAGGATTTTCATTCCTAATACTCGATGAAATAAAGAATCTTCCTCTTTTTATCGCACTTTGTTCTTCGTTCTTTATTTATCCTATCGTCGAACTTATAGTCGCAAAACAATATAAATAAAAAGATGAGATTTTGTAAAGTGATAATAATGTTATTTAATTTTGATTAAAAAATATAAGAGCCTCGCTACAAATCATATTGTAGTAAGGCTCTTTAAAGTTGTTTAATTTCTAACCTTTTAAATGAGTTTGTAAAAAAATTATTGGGATTCTTCTTCTAGAAAATTAAAATCACCATCAATAAGATTCTGTAAATACTCATCAAAGCTGTTTGCAATCACTTCATATTCATCAGGGTCGTGCAAAAAACGAATGATTTGGCCACATACACCTTCATCAGAAGGGTTAAAATCAATATAGAGTCTTGATGTTCCACCATTGTTCATACAGTCTGAAAAATGAATATAAGTGCCAGGGAGAAGTCCTTTTGGATTTATCTTAGAATCAACAGTATCCTCGTCATCTTGGTATTCTAAAAGATAGGATACGTCTTCTTCTTCTTTTGAACTTTCGAGCATCTGCTGTGTAGAAAGCAAATAATATGGATACTCTTCAACATCTGAGCCTAAAATACATACCGCAACTTTGTTTTCTCCATATTTCCGCCAATATGTACCATCAATATTTTCAAGAAAAGAGATTAGTGATTCTGGACAATTTGGATATTCTAGCCTTAATGTATCAATATCCTCTTTTGTAGCACCGCACGCTTTATTTAGTGTTTCGAGATCATCTGTTGATAATGCTGCTCTCAAGCCGTTTAAAAATTTGTTTACCAAATCCATTACTTCGTCCTCCCAATAATAAAATATAAAAATTTTTTATTAATCTATATACCTAACATAAATAAGATTTGACTTTTAACTGTTTTCACATCTAATTTAATTTGTACCATTACACTCTATTCCTTCTCGATTAAAGTATTGTTCTAGTAACTCTTTACCTGTTTTGATTGTAGTATAGTACTCTCCACCATACAGTTTCCCTTCTGATGGATTGTGAAAATCTTCGCATTTCTTGAAATCTTCATTTTCTTCAAATGATTTCTTTGCAAGTTCCATGTCTGTTGTTTCAATCGCACCAAAAACTCTACCAATATCAAAAACCCCTTCTTCATCAAAACTCTCTTCTAAAAAATAGTGTTTATCCTCTTCTATAGACGTTATCTTACCTTTTGTAACTGAGTATAGGTGCTTCGTTTCTTCTACTTGTACCATGATAAAAATCCAACCAACTCTTATAACTGTACATGGTGCTAACCCCTCTAATGTAAATGCAACTACCCTTTGGTCTTTCACAAATTTCCCCATCTTACCTACCTCTTAATTCGTTTTATTTTATACTATAACCATAGTCTCTTAAACATTTATCTACCCTAAGTAATACGTCTCTAAGAGTTTTCTTTTCTGTAGATGTTAATCTATTGTCAATCGTATTCCAATATACTTTACCGTATTTCTTTACATCCCCTCAACTATCGCTTTTAATTTATTCACAGTCCGCCAATTTCTTACTGTAGCTGGTGTATGTAACTTCTGAAACTGGTTCATTAATTTAGAATTTCGAATGCTATTTTTGAAAAATAAATACACAACTTTTTCATGAATATAGCAATCTTCAGTCTTATTTTTTTGCATAAGCAGCTGATCTTTTTCTTTTTCAGAAAGTTCGTTTGCTAAGAAAGCAACATGTATACTTTCCCCTTCTAGCAATGAATCGGCTTCATAGGGGCATCTTTTTATCATATTTATAAATTCCTCATGTGTTCTTAACATGACTGGAACATCAAAACCAAAAACGTTTTTAATTTCCGATTGTATTCGTTTATTTAAAAAATCAACATCTTTTTCAGATTCGAACACGATATTACCGCTTTGAATATATGTTTTTACTTGTTTTAACTCTATTGATTCAAACATTTGTTTTAAATCCGCCATTTTGATTACCTTATGCCCACCTACATTGATTCCTCTTAGTAATGTAATATAAATTGTCATATCAATCCTCCCCATTTAAATGAGCCGAACAATTGAGTTGATTTTCACTCTCATATTTCTCGGATATTTGTTTTAATTCCTCTAACATATCATGTATAGATAATACCTCAAACAAAATGATAGATTCGCTTGAAAAGTGATGATGATATTGATTTGGTTTACAATGTCCTAAATCATTTTTATAATCCCAAAATTTTTTGTCTAATTCATCAATCAGTTTAAAATGTTCTTCATCTATTTCATTACAATTATTTCTTAATATAGAAATTACAGAATGAACCGTTCGCTGTAATATCTCTTTTTTATTTTGTGACCAGTCCCATGCTTCAATTGGTGCTCGAGCTAAATTATCTATATGGTAAATAATTTGCTGCAATATATGGAGTTGCTTCTGCATAGCTAAAAAGCTTCTCATTTCCTTCTTTGTATGTCGATGATATTTCCAATCTTTTTGCTCATATTGAACAAATTGTACCGCTTTATGTAATGATAAATTCAAATTAGATAGATTATAGGTTGTCTCTTTCGTTATAACTTTCCCTTCAATTAATGCATTAAGCCATTCCTCCATAATATTTGCAGTTTTAACAAATAGCTCCTCTGTACATCCCGAAATGGTTTTAAGGTAGTGTGGTGGCAAAATGAAAAAATTCACTAAAGTAGATACTATAATACCAGTAGATGTAGTAGCTAATCGAATTAAAAATGCAGTGAAATAATGATCTGCCGTAATAGGGATCATTGCAACAGCAGTTAATGTTGCGACTAACGTTCCCGCATGTAACTTTAGTTTTTGACATGTAACGATTGTAAACATCGCTGCTAACGCATAAGAAAGAGCCTGATGACCTAGGGAAAATGTGAAAGTCATTGCATACGCCGATCCAATTGTTGAAGCTGGAAAACGAACTAGCCCTTTTTTTATAGAATCCGTTGCAGTTGGCTCAATCGTTACAATAGCCGTGATGACAGCAAAAATAGTAGGTATATTGAAAAATTCACAAACTAGAACTGTAAGAAAAACTGCTATTCCGGTTTTTATCACCCTTCCTCCAACAATATTCCATTTTCTAACTTGATTCATTTTGTATTTCCTTCATTTCTATTTCATTTATATATATAATCTACATTATATATCGTACTAAATAAAAAAACTTACTACTTTGTTATGCAAGAGTAAGTTTTTCTTCTCGTTATTTCATGATAGGTAAATGCATTATAATTTGTTGACCAATTGGTCCCATTCTTCTAAAGCCTTTATCTTGGAAGCCGACTTTTTCATATAAATTTTGTGCAGGAATATTTTTTTCATTCACAGCAAGTACAACCTCATTTTTTATCGGGAAATAACGTTTTACAAACTCTTGTAATAATGCCAATGATTTTTTAGCATATCCTTTCCTTTGCCTATTGTGATTTATAGAAAACGAAGTTAAAAGTAAAGCATCTTGATTGTCTGTGAACTCCTGTACTCTATCCCCTGTTTGCAATGCGAAAAGACCAACAGGTACCCCATTGTAATCTAAAATAACAATCACATTTTTTGTTCGATCACTTTTTGCTTTCTCCAATAATTCACCTGGATCTGATGTGAATTGAACTTGTTCACTTGGTAAAGTAAATGTTTGTATAACTTCTTTATACTTCTCCTTAAACGGAACTAATTGAATTTCCCCTGTATGTATGTTCATGCTAAACTCTCCCATTTTTCAACTTATTAACTTAAACCTTGCTGCGCTTTTGAATGCACTTTTCCATCTAAAAAGGTAATTTCAACTAATGAAGTTGGATCGCTTCCCTTCCATGAAAAAATTTGTTTAATTTGTGTAGAATCTTCTACACCTTCTTCTATAAGTAAATTACCATCAAAACCAATTACATCTTTCACTTCAATATAAGTCATTCCTTCATTTATATTCGAGAAATGATTTATATTGATAGACTCTTTCTTCTCACTTTCCAACACAGTAGAAGAAGTCGCTGTTTGTTTTTTTACTTCTTTCTTCTGTTCACACGCTGTCATACTGAAACCTAAGCATAAACTACATACTATTAATGCGCTTTTTTTCATCATAACAGTTGTCCCTCCCACCATAATTAAACCATATATTTCCTTAAAAATAAACTGAATATTAAATATTATATTGAAAAATCCCCGTACAATTAAGTACGGGGTTAACTTTATTTATTCAAATGATTATTTGATTGGTCATTCTGTTCTTTTCTTAGTTCTTGTTCTTCATCTTTTGGTAATTGTTTATCATTATCTTTAATTGGATTCGTTTCTCGATTTTCAATCATGTCATTTGGAACTTGTGGCATTACTCGGCCAACAATTGCTGCTAACTCATCAAGTATACCTTCACCTGTTTTTCCTTTTTTAATTTGTTTTCCAATTTGTTTCAGTCGTTCATACGTATCAACATCCGCTACAACGACTGCATTAGCACCATCCGGATCGTTTTTTAAACTTTCTGCTACAGAGTATTTAATGGACTCCACGCGAGTTCGATCGAGTTTCGCTTTTACATCAATACCTACAATAGCATATTTTCCTACAACTACCGCTGTTGCATCATTCACACCTGGCACACTTGCGGCTAAAGATGCTAAATGGTCCGCCGCTTTTTCATTTGGCTTATTTGGTTTGTTTGTATAATTAACATTTTTCGTCGAAACATTTTTTTGCTCTGGTTTTTCGTTTGGATTGTCCTTTTTTCCAATACTGCATCCTGTTATAAAAAAGCAAAGCATCAACATATATATTAAGATCTTCATTATTCTCACCACTTTACTATTAAAGTTTAATCATAAATTTTTTCAACAGCTTGCATTTTCTTCACTTTTTCCTCTGCACCGCTATTTGCATTAATGAAAATTTGGTACGTATCTTTCCCTAAAGTACCTACAAATTCATAGCAAAGTACTTCATTATGCAAATCATTTACAACTACGGCTTTACGTTCTTCCATAACTTTAACATCTGGATTGATTTTCTTTCTTGCTTCTGCTGCAGTTAGCTTTGCTGAGGGAACTGTTCGTTTTTGGTGTGATGCTAAATATTCTTTTGCAGAAAAACCAACGATAGAACCATCATCTAAAGCAATTTTCATTTGAATTGCTTCTGGATAAATTCGTACACCATTCTCATTTACTACATACGTAAATACACCAACGTTATCATATTGTGAGCTATCAAAAAGCTCCATATTATTAAACTTGTGGTCCTTTAAAAATTTCAAACCTTTACTTCCTGCATCGTTTAAACTAATTTTCTGTTCTTTAATTTCTCGGTTATTCATAACCCAAATTGGATATCCGCCTTTTCCGGTAATATCCATATAAAACTCATTATTCGTTGCTGGATCTTTAATTTTCACACTATAGAAAGATTCTTTCGCACCTTTTCCGCTTTTCTCAACATCTACTTTTTCATTTCCTTTTAAATTCAAAAATGATTTTGCGATTTTCGCCGCTTCATCCTTAGAAATTGCTTTTCCTTCTGCTTCAAATCCGCCTTTTTTATTTTTTTGCGCACTAGTAAAGGTCGGTCCGAAGTTTGTAGACGAATACGATGTTACGTTTTTCTCTACTGTTTTTAATCCATCAATAATTGTATTGTCTGCAGGATCACGATTTGATGCGAGTGCCATCTCAACATCCATCCAGCGTAAATTATTTTTCAAAACAAGATGTTGTACTTTTCTTAGTTCATCTTGTATATTGCCTGCATTTGAATATAAAGTTTCCAACGTTTTGTATTCTTGATCATTTAACGGCTCTTTTTCTAAATCACGAATGGCTGCACGGTAACTAAAATCACCGATATTTGCTAAAAATTCTTCCGTTTTATTAAAAGGCATTAATGTTAAAGGCAGTTGTCCTACATCCGAACGAGCTACAGATGTTATTCTCCATACGTCTGCTAATGCAGGTGATAAAGATGCACGTGAATTCATCGCGAGCGTTGTTCCAATTTTGTCGTGCAATAAATCAACCTCATATGCTAAATCATGAAACGCACGTTGATAGCTATTTTCTGCTCGAATTAATACTGCATTCTTCTCTTGATGTTCTTTGTAGCCCCAATATCCTGTTCCAACTACACCGACTGTTAATAATACGATTATAATACCTCGTAACATAGTTCCACCTCCGCTCTATTTACAGAAAATATGTTTCCCGATCTTTTTAATTTGTGGACGAGTCCAAATCCATTTACTTGTTGCGGTATCTGGATTGAAATAGTACAATGCATTTCCTGTTGGATCCCATCCATTAACTGCATCTAATACAGCTTTTTTCGCTGTTTCATTTGGCGTTAAATATATTTGTCCGTCTGCTACCGCTGTAAATGCTCTTGGCTCAAAGATTACACCCGAAACGGTATTTGGGAATGAGGCACTTGTAACTCGATTTAAAATAACCGCAGCTACTGCAACTTGCCCTAAGTACGGTTCACCACGAGATTCTCCATATACTGCGTTTGCCATAAGCTGAATGTCATTTTGAGAATAACCATTTGGAACATTTGTCCCTTTATTTTGAGATGGTTTATTTTCTTGTGCAGTACCACCACTATTTCCTTTATTCGTTGTCGTTCCTTTATTAGCTGTTGACTTGTCATACTTCGTTGCTTTTACTAGCATTTGCTTCGTTTTAGCTCCAGCTAAACCATCAACAGGTAATCCGAATTTCTCTTGAAAATTTCGAAGTGCCCAGTATGTACCCCATCCGAAAACACCATCCACTTTTCCCGTATAAAATCCGTTATATTTCAAACGAGATTGCAGTTCAATGACATCTTCGCCAGATGCTCCTCTTTGAATGACTTGATTAGAAAAAGCTTCAACATTTTTTAGTTGTATACTACTTACCATCAAAGATAGTCCTATGAATGCAAGTAAAATTGCTATTTTAAAAATAGCTTTTTGACGCATGATTTTCCCTCCTTAATTACGGAAATGATTTCTTGGTTATGTTTTGTAAAAGCCTCGCTTTTATGTAAAGAAGACAAAAAAATCCAAACTCATATCGTTGAAAAAATATGTAAACAATATAAAAAAATATAAAAGGAGTTCATCATGAAAAAATTGTTAAAGCGTATCGCACTCGTCATTTTGTTCATAACTACATGTTCAAATATATATACTGTCCCATCAATTGTTCATGCGCAGCCTCCGTATGCCAAATGGGGGAAACTTGCTGTAGAAAAGACGAAAGAACAATACCCAAAAGCGGAGATTATTGATTACCTTCATATAGGTAGAAAACCGAAAACCGTTCAAATAACGGTTGAAAAATTTAAATTGTGGCTACGTGAAGATGGAAAAGAATATGGTGTTTTTGTTGATGTAGAATTTGAAACGAAGACAGATAAATTTATAAAGATGACATTTCAGAAGACGAGTAGATAAAATGAAAACCCCACTGTTAAAATGTTAACAGTGGGGTTTTCATTTCTAAAATTCTTTCCTAAAATCTCGGTTCCCTAAAAATCTTACCAATATACAAATAGCACCAATTACAACTGCTATCCCTATACTGTATATAAGTACTCTACCATATCCACCTATTCTCGGATCTAAAAACGGATATGGATACCAATTTACGATTGGACCACGAATTAAGCTGTACACAACGTAAAAAAACGGGAATAAGAGCCAACTTGCAGCTTGTTTCCAAGTGATTTTCTTACTAGGTGGATTTAAAATCCAATCTAAAAGCATGGCAATTGGCATGATATAATGTAGCACCGTATTCACCCATGGTATTGCGGTTTGAAGTGATTCTTCTAATCCTCTTAATAGCAAAAAATAAATGAGTCCTGTCGTAAGTATATATACAGTTGCGGCACCACGAAGTATACTAAACTGCTCTGATCGACCAAATGTAGCTGTTCCAATGCTACTTAAAAGGAGAATACATGCAACTAAGATGTTACTTTCAATCGTAAAGAAACTAAAAAAGTTAACTGGATTGAACGGTTTCACTTGTGCCCTTATTATAAATTGCGTAATAATGGCGCTACATGCTAGAAGACTTAAACATAGTCTAAATAAAGCTAATGTTTTTACACCTCTCATACATTCTCTCCTCTTCTTATATCAACTTATCATTCTCTTGTACATGCTCAATAAATAATTTCAATGGAACGAGTCCGCGTTTTGGCATATGGCTACTAATAACTGCTACCAGTTCTAACTGTGGAATGATAACGATGTATTGTCCGCCGTATCCCATAGCAAAATACATACAATACGGTATGTGAAATCTTTCGTTATTCAATACCCACCAGTGATATCCATATGCCCCGACATGTTCATACGTTTCAAATAGAGGTGTACTTGATTCTTCTAACCATTTCGAGGATACAATTTCATTACCCTGCCAATATCCATTCTGCAAACATAATATTCCGAGCTTTAATAAATCTTTAGATTTCATTTTCATACCGAAACCGCCGACATGTATGCCTTGCGGATCTTGTTGCCACTCATATTCGGTAATTTCTAATGGATCAAATAAATATCTTTTCGCAAACTGCTCTGTCGACATTCCGGTAACTTCTTGAACAATATAGCTAAGCAAGTGAGAAGACCCTGAGTTATAATTCATTTTTGTAGCTGGTTCTTCCATTATTGGTTTTTCTAATATGTATTGCACCCAGTTTTCCGATTCTACAAAATCATTTGGGAACACTACTCCATTTCCGAACTCTTTCCAATCCTCACCTGTAGTCATCGTTAATAAATGATAAAGAGTCAAATCCCGCTTTTCATTAGATACATTTTCAATCCACTCTATAATCGGTGTATGTATATCATTTATATATCCTTTATCAATTGCAATACCAATTAATATAGATACAATGCTTTTTGTAATCGAGTTTATTTTATATAAATTACTTGCACATTCTATCGTTTTATAATATTCATTGGTTAGCTCACCTTTTTGATAAACGAGAAATGTATTTACTTTTTTCTTTTCAAATTTATTTTCTAGTTGCTTGAAATCCAAAACTTTACCTCCAATTAAATCATTACCTTATTTATTATATCTTGTAGCTTTAATTAAAACATAAATGTGTTCAAATAAAAAACAAACCTGCCAGTAATAAACTGACAGGTTTGTTTTTTATAATTTCGTACGAACATTCCAAAGCTCTGGGAAGAAACATTGATCAAGTACCCTTTTCAAATAAGATACACCAGAAGATCCACCTGTTCCCATTTTATGACCAATAATACGTTCTACCGTTTTCATATGACGGAAACGCCATTGTTGTAGCCAGTCTTCAATATCGATTAATTTTTCAGCAAGCTGATATAAATCCCAATACTTCTTCACATCTGCATACACTTCTATCCATGCTGCTTCTACTGTTGCGTCTTCTTCATAAGGCTGCGTAATATCACGATTTAACACATCTTTATGAATAGGGAATCCTTCTTTTACAAGAGCTTGAATTGCCACATCATACAAACTTGGTGCATGTAGTGCTGTATGAAGTCGAGCGTGTAATTCTGGATCTTTTTCATAAATTTTTAATGCGTGCGGAGTTTTATAGCCAAGCGCATACTCAATCATACGATATTGATACGATTGAAAACCTGAAGCTTGACCGAGTGAGTCACGAAACTCAATGTACTCTGATGGTGTTAATGTCGCAAGAATATCCCAAGATTGAATAATTTGCGACTGAATTTTTGATACGCGGGCTAGCATTTTAAACGCTGGTTGTAATTTATCTTGTTTAATAGATTCAATCGCTGCGTTTAACTCATGTAAAATAAGCTTCATCCAAAGTTCACTTGCTTGGTGAATCACGATGAATAACATTTCATCATGATGATCTGATAATCTCTTTTGAGAAGATAGTAAACTATCTAATTGTAAATATTCCCCGTACGTCATATTCTCTTTAAAGTCCGTATGAATTCCTTTTTCCATAATTACCTTTTCGTTTTCTTTCATATTAGCCAAACGCCCCTTTTATATAATTCTACTTATATTGGTCTAATAACTGCTCGAACTGGACTTCCATCTGCATCTGTTAAGGCAAGTGGTAATGCGATTAATTCATAATCGCCGTCTGCTACATGATCTAGTACGACATTTTCTAAAATGTGTATACCATGTTTAAACAATTGGTGATGCGCTGCTAATTCTTTATCGTCTAATGGATCTACTGATGGTACATCTACCCCAATTAAACGAATTCCCTTTTCAGAAAGAAATGGTGCGATATCAGCACGTAAATGCGGAATTACATCCGGGAATTCATTCGCTTTACCATGTGAAGATGTGCGTAACAACAAGCGTTCTATACCTTCTAAATGAAAGGTTTCTAATTCCTTTTTCCCAATGCTTTCAAGATTAGAAACATCAATGATCCGCGCTGGACCGACATAAACTTGAACATCTAAATCTATTACTTTCTTTCCATCATTATCAAAATGAAACGGTGCGTCAATATGAGTACCTGTATGAATACTCATCGTTAACTTTCCGACATTTACTGAGCCACTCTCTTCTTTTGACCATGAAACTTCATACGAGAACGGTGTATCACCTGGCCAAGTAGCAATATCATTATTTAGCGGTTGTGAAATATCAATCCACACTGAAGCTTTCATACTTATGCCACAACCTCTCGCTTATTTTCAAACTGCTTATACTCTTCATCTCTCATGATTTTCTTTAATATTTGTACAGATTTCCACACTTCTTCGTATGTGTTATATAAAGCGACTGGCGCAAGTCTTACTCCATTAGGTGCACGGAAATCAGGGATAACTCCATTTGCTTTTAACGCTTTACATATGCGTGCTGCTTCTGTATGCTCTAAATAAATATGCCCGCCTCGTTTTTCATCCTCTAATGGATTTCCAATTGTAAATCCGTAATCTTTTAATTCATAATCAATTAAATCCAGCATGTATCTTGTAATATGTAGCGATTTTTCACGTAAACGTTCTATACCAGCATCTTTAAATATTTCAAGAGAACCAATTAAAGGTGCAGTACTTAATACGTGCGGTGTACCAATTTGATAAGCACCTGCATGATCAGCAGCTGTTAATGTATGTTCCATATCAAACTGCTTATCTTTTCTAGAACTAAACCAACCTGATAATCCTGGAAGTCTATTAAAATGCTTTTTATTTACATAAAGACCCGCAACTCCACCAGGTCCTGCATTTAAATATTTATAATTACACCAAATGGCGAAATCAACATCCCATTCTTTGAAATAATGCGGAATAGAACCGATTGAATGACATAAATCGAATCCGATATGAATACCACGCTTATGTGCTTCCGCTGTTAAACGTTTCATATCAAGAATTTGGCCGCTTCTATATAGTACAGAAGGCAATAAAATTAACGCGATATCATCTGTCATTGCTTGAATAATATCATCTTCAGAAAGTGTTCTACCGTCTCGGCTCTTCACTCGTACTAAATGCTCATCTGGATCTAGACCCTTTAAACGAATTTGACTTTGAAGTGCATATATATCTGACGGAAATGTTAATTCATCAGCAAGAATTTTTGTACGTATTCCTTTCGGCTCATAAAACGTCGCAATAACTTGGTGTATATTCGTAGTAGTGGAACCGGTTACAATAGTTTCTTCCGATAAAGCTCCAATAAGAGGCGCTGTCAATTCACCTAATTTCTCCGAAAGGAAAAACCACGGATGCTCACCCTCTGTCCAGCCATCAATTCCATACTCTTTCCATGAATGTAGCAACGTAAGTAACGATTTCTCTGCTCTTTTTGAAAGTAGCCCTAATGAGTTTCCATCTAAATATATCGTTCCTTCTTTTTTATAAAATTCAGTTTGAAAATCTTTCAGTTCATCATGTTTATCACATTCAAGCGCATATTCATAATTCGGTTGAAATGGTTCTTTATACATGGTGTCACCTTCTTTTAATTTTCTTTTTATTCTAACTAATTGAAATATATCACCTTAGTTGATATAACGTCAATGATATTATGTCAGTTGACTTTATATGTGAATTCCTTTTACAATACAGTTATATTTTCAGATATTTCAGTATAAAGAGGTGGTTCTTTGAAAAACAATACTCTTTCATCAAGAAAACACCGCTCCTTAGAAACAAAGAAGAAACTATTACACGCTGGTTACACTATTTTTATACATAACGGATTTCAAAAAACGACTATTACACAAATTATTAAACATGCAGAAACTGGTTATGGAACGGCATATGTATACTTTAAAAACAAAGATGATCTCCTTATCGTTTTAATGGAAGATGTCATGAATCAATTTTATGATATTGCTGAGCGCTCCTTTTCCCCTCAAACGAAAGAAGAAGCACATAAAATGATTCAAAATCAAGTTAGAGCATTCCTACAACTAGCAGAAAAAGAACGAGCTATATTACAAGTTGTGCAGGAAGCAATTGGATTATCAAAAGAGATACGTCAAAAATGGGACGAGATACGGGAACGCTTTATAAACAGTATTGCGCAGGATATTACATACTCTCAAGAAGGTGGATTAGTACAGCCTGAATTAAATAAAGAAATTGTAGCTAGTGCTTGGTTCGCGATGAATGAGATGTTTCTTTGGGCAATTGTGAAAAATGATAAAGAATTAGAGTTAGGAGAAATTGTGCATACATTGACGGAAATGTATACGACTGGGCTATATAAATAGCACACTCATTTATATAGGTGTGCTATTGTATGGTCTATAAAAATATTTTATCTGGTTATGGTGATGCTAAAAGTGTTTTTTTTAATAACGGGAATGCCTTAGCAATATTTCCAAGGTAAGAGAAGCGAACATAGCCTTGTCTCTTCTGAACTTGCCTATTGGATAACAGAAAGATTTTGTATTGATAAAGAGATGTACCAAACAGCTATTAAAATTTTTAATGAGCAAACTTCAAAAAAATAACCTGTTACTCAACAAATTAAGTACCAGGTTATTTTAAATATTTTATTAGCGATACAATAATACAAATTAGCGATGTAAGTAAAAGCAACAGTCCCATATTCTTATTCTCTTTTTCATCCTTCTTAACATTTTGTATCCCCATTCCAGCAAGCATAAAACCTAACAATAATTGCAAAATAAGCATATTTTGCTTAGAATCATCATTCCAACTGTAAATAGAATAGCCCATTACAATAATAGCGAGTATAAATGTGGTAATTCTAATCATAAAAACAACCCCTATTTGATTCTATTGTGTTAACCTACTCACAATTCCAACAATAAACTTATACTCAGCTCTACTTTTTCTTACTTTCTTAAACCCTTCTTTCGTATCAAAAATAAAACACGTTTTCCAAAACCAAATTCGTACATATAAAGACTCAAAATAAATAGGTTTTATAATTCCTCGTTCCTCAAATTCAGTTCCATCTTTATTTTCTGTTTCTGTTCGAACGAACCACCTATTTCCAATTCCAATTTCAATATACTTCACATAAGTCCCCCTTTCGGAAATTAATTTCTAACTAATCTATTATTTCCCCGGTAAGCGCACATTCCGACAGAACATGAGCCCATAAAGAAAAAGTAGATTACAAAAATCTACTTTATAACTTATATTTTTGCATTCGTTTATAAAATGTACTTCGAGGTACATCTAACAGTTTTGCAGCTAACGAAACATTTCCATTCGTCTTTTCTAGCGCTTCAATCATACTATCACGCTGTATTTTTTCACGGAAATTTAATGTATGCTCCGTTTTATTTTCTGCTTGCAATTCAAGTTGACGTTGATTTCCCATCATAGTTTGTAATAAAAAAGAGATTTGTTTTTCGCATATTTCCCGTCCTTGGGACAAAATGTAAATACGTTCTAACACATTTAATAATTCTCGAATATTTCCGGGCCATGTATGTTGTGAAAATTGATTACAAATACTCTTTGGAAATACAACATTCCAATTCTTTCGTTCACAAAAATGTTGTATGAAGTACGGAATATCCTCTTTTCTTTCTATTAACGATGGAACATATAGCGGATAAACATGTAACCGATAATATAAATCTTGACGGAATTTCCCTTCTTCTACTAATCGCAGTAAATCTTTATGTGTCGCTGTAATAATACGAATATTTACCGGGACCTCTTTTGAACTGCCAATGGGGGTTACTGTTCGTTCTTGTAAAACACGCAATAATGCCACTTGCATCTCTGGCGGTACTTCACCAATTTCATCTAAAAATATTGTACCTCCGTCCGCTTGTTCAAATTTCCCTTTATATCCTTGGCGTCGTGCACCTGTAAACGCTCCTTCAGCATAACCGAATAATTCACTTTCCATTAATTCTTTCGGCAATGAACCGCAATTAACAGCTATAAAAGGACCATTTTTTCTTGGACTATTTTCATGAATCGCTCTCGCTACATATTCTTTCCCTACACCTGTTTCACCACAAACATATACACTAGCGTCAGTTGGAGATACAAGCTTAATTTCTTCTAACGTATGTTGAAATGCATTACTTGCACCAATAACTCCAGGGAAAGTAATTCCGTTAATAAATGGGGAAGTAGAAAATAAATTTCCGCGTTTATTTTCCTTTACATAAATACATTTCCCAATCATTCTATCATTACTATATACTGGTACTTCTAATTTTGGTTTCAATCCATTTTGTATTAAATCTTCAAGTTTCATTCGTGACCAATTCGAAACTCGTTCTCGAACCTTCTTGCTCGCAGAAACGATAACATCACGATGATTACAAATAACAACTTGTTCATCACTATCAATTACATCTAAAAAACGATGGATTAAATGTAGTTCATTTTGATGCACTCGAATACTACATTCACGTTCAATCGCATGTGCAATCGAAGTTACCATCCCGAGCATATACGGATGTGAAAATTCAATTGGACAGGAGAAATCTAGAACTCCAATTAATTTCCCATCATCATTATGAATGGGAGCGGCCGCGCAGCTCCAGCTATGAGATGCGACAGAATAATGCTCTGTACCACTTATCATAATAGCCTCTTCAATCTGCAACGCGGTTCCTATCGCATTTGTACCAACAGCTGCTTCCGTCCATTTCACACCTTCAATGAAGTTAATATGTTTCGCTCGTTTCAACGTTTGTTGATTTCCACTTAACGATAGAACGTAACCGTCTGGATCGATTAATAATGCCATCATTTGCAGCTCATCAATGGTTTTTCTCATATTTTGTATTTGAGGTATTGCTATATCAAGGAAGATTTCACTCTTTTTCTTTTGATCCTGAAAAATATTAGAAGACAAAATTTTCTGACCTTTATTCATATGAGGATTCACATTTGCTTGTTTACATCGATGCCATGACTCTGAAATTCTTTCGTTCATACGGTTCGAATCAAGGACTCCTTCATCAACAAACTTTTTCCATGTATGTAAGTAAAACGGTGAAGCTAACATTGTATCATCTCCCTATTCATTGTTTTGGAGATCTGTAAAAACATACTTTTATTATAAAACTGTATAAAAGCGTTTTCAATGAAACTAGAAAGACGACACAAATATGTTAATAATATGAATATATCAATGCGATTCTTTATTCTTTTTTAGTAAAACTATATTTTGTATAATAGACGCAAAGAAAATACATAACCAAAACCACTTTTGTGGATTGCCGTTTATAAAGAAAACTATCAACGCTATTGCAAATAAAGTAGTGGATGCTAAACTAAAATATAATTTTGTTTTAATTCCCACTATCCCTCACTCCTCTATGACTTTACAGTACATACTAACTCTTCATTTTTCAACTCTAATATGTACTTCTGTAAAACATATTCTCTTCCGCCATGTTTTTCATACCAATCATGTATTCTGTTAACATGTATCTTGTCATTTCTAATTTTCGATTCAATGTCTTTATACTGGTCATAACTATCATATTCCCATATGGCGAATATTTCTGTTGTGCCATCATTATTATCTTTCATCCAGCGTCCTATTAACCTGGAACCATGCTTTAATTGATTGGGGAAGTTCGTAGTATTAAAATGCTCATTAAATGTTTCTACAAATTCATTCTTTACTATATAATACTTTCTTCTGTAAAACATCCCACTACACCTCTTTTATGAATCTTCCCATTACAACTGTATTATAATACTTCCCATCCGATAGTCTTTTATCATGTTTCAAAATACCTTCTACTTCAAAACTTAATTTCTTATAAAGTTGAATGGCTGCTTCGTTTGTCTCTAACACTTGTAATGATATCTTTTTCACTTCATTTTCATCAGCCCACTGAATAGATTGTTGCAAGAGACTCTTACCAATTCCATATCCCCAAAACTCTCTTAAAATACAAACGCCAAACTCTACTTTATGGGATAATTTTTTCAAATTTGATCCTTCACATCTTGAGAATCCTACGATTTGGTTGTGCACTTCTGCAACTAAAAAGAGATTTTTCATCTCTTCACTATCTGCTTTTATTATTTTTTGAAAACCTATCTTATCTATAAATCCCTCTCCAGCTTCTCTATCCATATTTTCAGTTTCGCCATCGATCTGAACTCTAATCTTCGATAATTGCTCAGCATCCGTTTCAGCTGCTGAACGAATTGTGTAAGTTAATCCATTTATATAAAACTCTTGTTCTTTTATAATCATTTCAAACTCCTTTTAAATGGGGGTTATTGACGCTATTATAATTTCTTTACCTTGTTTCTCAAATTCTTGAATCGTTTCTTTACTAGCCTCTTCATCTGTTATTATAAGGTCAATTTCTATCAGTGACTCTCCTTTTATAAATCCGTCTATTCCAAGTTTCTTATGAGGAGCTAAACAAATATTTCTTCTAGCAATTTTACTCACTCTTTTTCCAAAATAAGCAACTTCTGGAGTTGCAGTACTTATACCGTTCAATGAAATGCCACCACCTGTAGAGAAATAAAGATCAATAGATAATCTACTTATCATTTCAGAGGCAAGTGTATCTGTCATATTTCCTGATGGTTTCACCTTTCCACCAATTAAATACGTTTCTACATTCTTAAATTCCCTTAACTTACTAGCAATTTCTAAAGCATTCGTAATCACTGTAAATGATGTTTCAGGTAAATACTTTAACATCGCATAATGAATAGAGCCCCCGCCAATAAAAATGGAATCTCCTTCTTGTATGTAGGATGCAGCAACTTTTGCAATCGCTTCTTCATTTATAGAACGATCACTATAACGTTTCGTTGGTTCGGCAGCTAAGTTTCTCACTCGCGTAAGTTCAATTGCACCTCCGTGCGTTCTTTTTAATAATCCATCCTTTTCCATAATAGACAAATCTCTTCTTATCGAATCAATAGACATATCGAAACTTTCCGCAAGATTTTTAGCAATTACCCTTCCATCTTTCTTCAGTAACTCCAAAATTTTCTCTCTACGCTCTTCAGTAAACATATACCCACCGCCGTTATTGAAGATTCTGAAATCTCATCCTTATTTTAATTATATGCATGTCTCTTCCGTTTTACAATATTTTCAATTCTTATTTATTCCGTTTTATACAGTATTCTCCCTCTTTCTATCCTTTTTAACTTGAAAACTTCACCAAAATAATTATATATATAGCAAATCTGCCCTTTAACATATATATATTGGAAACTTGATAATTTAGCATCTAAATAAAAAACAGTCCTATAAGACTGTTTTTTATTAGTAAAGTTATAAACTTTACTAATTACCTATCTCAAGCAATACGTCTTTTGCACAAATCGTCACTTCTTGAAATGGGCAATCAAATAAAACACCCAATTCGAATCCTTCATTAATAAGATCTATTTCATGACATAACCACCAAGCACCTTCAAAATCTTCCGGAATAGAACATTTCGTTACGCCTGTAAAAGTTACTTCTAGTTTATCAAATTCACTGAAAGTACCACTGCAATCTAATATAATAATTAGCGTATCTTTTGATATTCTCTCTACTGATTTGACTACACTGTCATGTAGTGAGTAATCATGTAACTGAATAACATTTGTTGGGAGTTTTTTCTTAATCGAATGGAATTGCTCTAAGTAGAATCGATCTAAATGAGCCCTTCTTTTCTCACAATCCTCTATCCATTCTTTCATAAGTTTTTTCAATTCACTAGAAGGATATTCTGAATTAATTATGGTGTTATGAATAAATGGGTGTATGGATTCAGGAAGGAATTTTAATAAATCTGTTTTCCTTTATTTCCTCTATTAAACTTTGTATATCCATTTCTGACCATTCTTTTATAGACTCTATAAAACTTACAAATTCTATAATTTGCATTTCTTTATACCAATCTCCAGTGAAATTCTTCAATCGCACCACCCCTAAAACATTTTAACATCCCACAAAAGCAATACATCTATTTATTATATCATTCCAATAACTATTTTTTCTAAAGAAAAAATGCAAAACTATAAATATTCCGCCTTTTATTTCTAAAACTTCAGAATATTTACAAAAATAAAAAATTAGAATACATTTTAGTTGTACAAGATTCACCTGTACAAAAATCTAAACAAAAAGGGATGGTTATATGTTGAAGAAATTAGTAGCAGGGACATTAGTAGCAGGTTTTGCATTAACTGGCGGACTAGGCGTAGCAAGTGCTGAAGAAAAAGCTAACACAATTAAGTCTTTTGATTATTTAAAAGTGGATGAACAGAATGTTAATTCATTTGCAAAATTAAGTGATCAGGATAAGAAAGACATCCAAATTACTATGGTATTACCAGAGCAAAATGAAAATGGAGATTGGCTAGCTTACGGTTTTACTAGCCGCGAAACATTAGATGCTTATATTGAAAAGGATAAAAAAGTACTTAAAAATAAAATTAATCCTTTAGGTAGCGGTGCTGGTAGTACTGATTTTTATGAACATAAAGATAAAGGTGGCCAATATATTTACTGGAGCAGCGGTTTTAAAAACTTACCTTCTAGCTGGAATGATAGAATTTCTTCTGTAAGTACAGCTTCACCTTCTGCAAGTTATTCAACGACACTTTGGGAGCATACTTCAACACAAGGATATGGAAAAGGTGTTTTATTTAAACATGCTGATTGGTACGGTAAGACTGCCAATTTAGCTGCGGATTGGAACGACATTACTTCAGCTATTGAAATTAAATAGTAATTGTATATTTACTAATTGAAAAAATCCAACCCACTATTTTCTTATTAATGTAGAGAATAGTGGGTTATTATATTTCTATTTAAGCATGCACAGCATGCCCTACAGCTTGTAATAACGCTTCATGAATCGCTTCAGATAAAGTTGGATGCGCTGCAATATAATCTCTCATAATATCAGCGGTAACTTCTGTATGAATCATTACAGTTCCTTGTCCAATTAGTTCGGTTGCACGAGGACCGATAATAGAAATCCCAACAATTTCTTGATATTTAGGTTCCACGATAACTTTTACTTTACCCGTTTGTTCTCCAATAATAAGCGCTTTTCCGTTCGCTGTAAAAGGAAATTCTCCGATAAGAATATCACCATATTGTTCTCTTGCATCTTTTTCGTTTAAACCAACACTTGCGATTTCTGGGGATGTGTATATACATCGAGGTACTGTATGATAGTTAACTTTCACATCTTCTCCACTCGCGTGTAACGCTGCTGTCGTTCCTTCATGGAAAGCAACGTGAGCAAGTTGTATTCCACCAATCACATCACCTGCTGCGTAAATATGTGATACATTTGTTTGCATATTTTCATTCACAGAAATTCCTTTATTTGAAAATTGAACACCTGCTTTTTCTAAATCTAATTTTTGTACACGTGGTTTTCGGCCGACAGAAACGAGAACATATTCCGGATTGACTACTTGGATACTTCCTTCATATTCAAATGAAGCTTGCTTCTTATAATTATTTAATCCTTTTAAAGCTGCTTCTGTAAATATTTCTACACCATCATTTTCTAGTTTCTCTCTTAAAATATGTGCGATATCTTCATCTTCACCAGGTAATAATTGCGGTGCCATTTCAACAATCATAACTTTCGTTCCAAGACGACTATAAATACTTGCAAACTCGCAACCTATTACACCACCGCCAACGATTAATAATGATTTCGGTATATTTTCTAGGGACATTGCATGGCTACTATTTAAAATCCACTTCCCATCAAATGGAGCAAAAGGTAATTCAGTCGGTTCTGAACCTGTTGCTATAATGAACTGGTCTCCATCTACTACATCTACTTTATCACCGTGTGTAACTCGTACACGGTGATCCGTTTCAAATTTCGCTTTACCTTGTATAACTTTTATTTTATTTTTCTTCATTAAATATTGAATTCCTTGGACGAGCTGCGTTACGATCTGTGATTTCCTCGCCTGTATTTGCTTCCAATCAATTGATATACTTCCTTTGTTAAGCGTAACTCCGTAATTATTCGCTTTTCTCACAATGTCATGCACTTCCGCACTTTCTAACAATGATTTTGTAGGCATGCAACCAACATTTAAACAAGTCCCGCCAAGATCAGCTTCATCAATAAGAGTGACATCTTTCCCATTTTGAGCCGCAGTAATTGCTGCTACATAACCAGCAGGTCCGCCTCCAATAACGACTAATTTACTCATTCTCTCACCTTCTCTTTATAAAAGAATTGTTACAGGTTCTTCTAAATAACGTTTAATTGTACGTAAAAATGCAGCTGCTGGTGCACCATCTAATACACGATGATCGAATGTTAAACTTAAAGGTAGCATACTTCCTTTTCTTAATTTTTTTCCTTTATATACAGGAACATGTTCAATTGCACCAACACCTAAAATACCAGTTTCAGGTGTATTTAATACTGGTGTGAAATATTCAATCCCAAAGCTACCTAAATTACTAATTGTAAAGGTTGTCCCTTGCATATCGTCACTACTTAAACTACCTTCTCTTGCTTTTTGTGCCACAATTTTAATTTCTTTAGATAACTCTACTAAAGATAAATTATTAGCAAAGCGAATAGCTGGAACGACTAGTCCTTTTTCTAACGCGACTGCCATGCCTAAATGAACATGTGCAAATTGATGAATTGCGTCATCTATATATGCGCTGTTCATTTCTTTATGCTCCCCAAGCGCTAATACAACAGCACGAGAAACAAAATCCGTAATGGTTAGTTTGTTATCATAGCGTTTTTGTACAACTTCCGCTAATTCTTTATGTAAAGCTACTAAATCTGTCACATCTACTTTCATCGTTAATGTTAATTGCGCACTATTTTGTAAGCTAGCATGCATACGGTTCGCAATTGCTTTTCGCATACCAGTCACAGGAATGACTTTACTTTCTTCTTGTTCAAGTACTTCTGGAATTGCAACTCTTTCTTCAAGCGCCTTTAATACATCTACTTTTATAATTCTTCCACCAGGTCCTGTACCAATTAATGATCTAATATCAAGATTTTCAGTTTTTGCAATCTTTTTCGCAACCGGAGATATTTTGACTCTTTGCTTCGTAACATCTATCGCATATGGTTCTGCATGTTGTACATTTTTAGGTTCTGGATTCGATGTTTTCTCTTCTATAACATTTGTATTTTCATAGACTTCTTCTACTTTTTCATTCGGTTTACCGATATAGCAAATTACAGTACCCGGCGGCACTCCCTCATCTTCACTTACAGCTATATCAAGAACAGTTCCATCAGCCGGTGCTTCTATTTCAGTTTCGATTTTTTCCGAGTTAATGCTAGCAATTAGTTCACCTTTTTCTACATTATCACCTGCTTTAATATTCCAGCTCGTAATAATACCTTCTTTCATCGCCATACCTAACTTTGGCATTACAACTTCTACAGCCATGTTTCTCTCCCCCTTCTCATCGTTTCATTACACATGTAATAAAGATTGGTCTCCGATCATTTCTGATACAGTTTCAATTACTTTTTCCGGCGTTGGTAAATATAACTTTTCAAGTGGTGGAGAGAACGGAACTGGTGTATGTGGTGCTGTAATTCGTTTAATAGGTGCATCTAACAAATCGAATCCTTTATCCGCTACAATTGCTGCAATATCCGTTGCGATACTACATCTTGGATTTGCTTCGTCAATAACAATTAGGCGATTCGTTTTTTCAACAGATGCTAAAATCGTATTCTCATCCAGTGGTGATAAAGAACGTGGATCAATTACTTCTACTTCAAGTCCCTTTTTCGATAATTGCTCAGCAGCTGCAAGTGCTGTATGAACTTGTTTTCCAATTGCGACGATTGTTACATCAGAACCTTCACGTTTAATATCTGCTTTCCCTAATGGAATTGTATAGTATTCTTCTGGTACTTCGCCTTTCATATTGTAAAGTGTTTTATCTTCAAAGAAGATAACTGGATCGTCATCTTCAATTGCTGCTAATAATAAACCTTTTGCGTCATACGGAGTAGAAGGAACGACAACTTTTATACCTGGAATGCTCGTAAATAACGCATATAAACTTTGTGAATGCTGTGCCGCTGCGCTAAAACCAGCACCATGCATCGTACGTACTGTAACTGGCACTTTCGCTTTACCACCGAACATGTAGCGGAACTTTGCGCCTTGGTTTAATACTTGATCAAGACAACTACCGATAAAATCATTAAACATTAATTCAGCAATCGGACGTAGTCCTGTTGCCGCAGCTGCCATCGCCGCTCCCATATAACCTGCTTCTGAAATTGGAGTATCTAAAATACGATTTCGGCCAAACTCTTGTACAAGTCCCTTCGTAACACCAAGCACACCGCCCCATGCTTCATCGTCTTGGAAGTGGTCAACTTGTGCACCGCCTGCAACATCTTCTCCGATTAAAATTACATTTTCATCACGACGCATTGATATTTTCATCGCTTCATTAATTGCAGTTGACATACTTACTGTTCTAGTCATTATTTTTCACCCTCCTCTTATTTGTAAGAAACGTATACATCTTTTAATAATTCTTCATCCTCTGGATATGGACTATTTTCACTAAATTCAATTGATCTTTGCACTGCTTCATCTACTGCCTTTTCCATATTGACAAGTTCAGATTCAGTTAATAGTGCTTCATGAATTAAATGCTTACGGAAATTCACAATCGCATCTTTTTCATTTAAATGTTCTTCTTTTTCTTCTGAAGTTTTATACGTTTGTGCTTCACCTTCGAAATGACCGTAATTGCGATATGTCATACATTCAATTATTGTTGGACCACCACCATTACGCGCACGTTCTACTGCTTCTTCCGCGGCTTTATATACTGCAAGTAAATCTTTTCCATCCACTTGAACACCTGGAATATTGTAAGCTTTTGCTCGATCTGCAATGGAATCACAACTTGACGCATATTCAAATGTCGTTGCTTCACCGTAACCGTTATTTTCGGCGATAAAAATAACTGGTAACTTCCAAATCGCTGCTAAGTTAACCCCTTCGTGAAATGTCCCTTCATTATTTGCTCCGTCACCGAAGAAGCAAACACTCACATCTTTCGTTCCTTTATATTTAGCAGTTAATGCTGAGCCGCAAGCAAGTGGAAAACCTCCGCCTACAATCCCATTTGCACCAAGCATTCCTTTATCTAAATCAGCAATATGCATGGAACCGCCTTTCCCTTTACATAACCCTGTCGCTTTCCCGAAAAGTTCAGCCATCATCCCGTTTAAATCACAGCCTTTTGCGATACAATGCCCATGTCCTCTATGCGTACTTGTAATACTGTCACGATCCGTTAAGTGGGCACATACACCAACTGCTACTGCTTCTTCACCTGCGTATAAATGAACGAAACCTGGCAAAACGCCTTGCGCGAATAATTCATGTACCTTATCTTCAAACTTACGAATTTCTAACATTTTTTCATACATCCAACGAGCTTGTTCTTTCGTAATTTCATTCCCTTTACTTTCAGTTGTGTTTAACATGTTCAGCCCTCCTATTTTTTTGTTCATCTTTTATATTGCAACTACTGTGCCAAATTCTAATCCTTGATTTAATAGGTTTCCTCTTTTCTTTCAAAATAAAAAAGTGGACAAAATGAGACATCTGTCTCGTTTTGTCCACTTTTGTTCACCTAATTTGAGAATTATTATTTTATTCATGATCAAAACTCTTCTGTAACTTCCGGATGTAAATAATTTGACCTATATGATAAGCATTATGAGTTGTGACATTTGCTAGCACTTCCCACCACTTTGCACATACCGGAAATCCAACCACATCACTTTCAACCTTTTCTTCATTTATTAGCTTTTGCCATAGTAACAGTTTCTCTAGTAGTTTTTCTCTTAATTCATCGAAAGATTGATTATCTGAAAGCATAAAACTTTTATTATTATCACCAATTGCGGGCACGGCATTCACATTTGATTCTTTGTATCTAGTTTGCCACGTTGAGTTCCAATACAGTAAGTGTTGTACAATTTCAGCTATACTATTACTCTCTTCATTCAGTTTCCAGAAAGCTTCTCTCTCTGATAAATCTTTCACTGCATCTGAAAATGGAATATACCAACTGGGATCGTTTGCATTCGCCAATAATTGATCTGCTAATACATCTTTCACATGGGCCATTTTTCTTCCCTCATTTCATTAACGTATTCATACTCACTTCTCTATATACGCTAAGTCCATATAATTCCCTCTTTTAAAAATCGTTAAAAAAGCTCGTATAACATGAATGGGTACTTCTTTCAAAATGAATGGTAGAATAATAGATTTTCTTATCATAACTCGTTATGATAAAAGAAAAAGAAAGCTGGCAGAAAATGAACAAAAAAGTCGCAATTATTACAGGAGCCTCAAGTGGATTTGGACTATTAACTACACTCGAACTCGCAAAAAAAGATTATTTAATTATCGCTACAATGCGAAACCTTGAAAAACAAGCGAACTTAATATCTCAAGCTACTCAACTCAACTTACAGCAAAACATAACAGTTCAACAATTAGATGTAACCGATCAAAACTCTATACATAACTTTCAATTATATATAAAAGAAATAAATAGAGTAGATCTACTTATTAATAACGCAGGATATGCGAATGGGGGCTTTGTAGAAGAAATTCCAGTAGAGGAATACCGTAAACAATTTGAAACGAACCTTTTTGGAGCTATATCAATTACTCAACTTGTATTACCTTATATGAGAGAACAAAAAAGTGGGAAAATCATTAATATAAGCAGCATTAGTGGTCAAGTTGGATTCCCTGGTCTATCCCCTTACGTTTCTTCAAAATATGCATTAGAAGGCTGGAGTGAATCCCTTCGTTTAGAAGTAAAACCTTTCGGAATAGATGTTGCTTTAGTGGAACCTGGTTCTTATAACACAAATATATGGGAAGTTGGTAAACAACTAGCTACAAACCAATCTGATACCACTTCTCCTTACAAAGAATATATGAATAAAATACAAAAACATATTAATAGCGGCAGTGATACATTTGGTAATCCGATAGATGTTGCTAATAAAATTGTAGAAATCGCTGAATCTAAGCGAACGAATTTACGATATCCGATTGGAAAAGGTGTAAAATTTATGATCTTTGCAAAGAAGATTCTTCCTTGGAGATTGTGGGAATACATTGTTTTGAGAACCTTTAAGAAAATGTAATAGACTTTTTGAAAACCATTTTGAAAGAGGTGCGAATTAAATGTTAGGTTTACCATATGGACAAGTATTTTTAGTTCCGTGGACTGAACAATGGGAAATTGAATATATGAAAGAGAAACAATTCATTGAGGAACAAATTGGCGAATATATTTTAGCGATACACCATATTGGTAGTACTTCTATTCCATATTTAAGTGCAAAGCCAATTATTGATATTGCAATCGAACTAAAAGATTATACGGACGGTTTAACATGTATTAAAAAGTTAGAACTGCTAAACTATAAATACAGAAAAGATGTACTACCTGAACGATATTATTTTAATAAAGGAGAACCACGAACTCATCAAATTCATATGTATGAACAAGGAAATACATATTTAATAGAGCAATTACAATTTAGAGATTACTTAATAGACAATAAAACTGCACGCATGCAGTATGAACAGTTAAAGATTCAACTTTCACAAGCTAATCCTACTGATAAACATAAGTATGCAGAGGATAAAACTAATTTCATTACATCTATATTAACTAAAATAAATGCTTAAATAAACAAGAAACCATTTAGTAGTAAATGGTTTCTTGTTTATTAGTTATTTCATTATTTGTACTATCAAATTTTTATTATACAGCAGGTGGAAAGAAGTAAAATAGTATCGAAGTCATAAAAATAAACGTGAATACCCCAATTACCGAAAATATATGTTCTTTCGACTCTCTATCATACTTCCATTCCATCAATGCTCTTAAGATTAACGTCCCACCTAAATAAGTAAAAATGACATAAGCAATATTAATACTTTCAAATTTAAAGATAAACATAAAGCTAGTTATTAAATAAATAAAAAGTAGTCCTATTTCCAATTTTTTATGTAAACTATTTACATGTTTCTTATATCCCCAAAAACCACCCTTGGGCATATTCAATTTTTTTCTTAAAAACTTATCGAGAAAATAGACAGCTATACAAAAAAAATAGTTATAATCCAAAAAGTAGAAGCTCCCATTTTCACCCCTCCTATTATTTCATTTAATTACTTGAAATAAATTGGACTATATTACGGTTATCCCCTTCTAAATAACTTATGATGCCTTCAGGATATGTCGGCTTCTCCTGTAATTCCTCTAGACTTTTCCAAATTAATATAATATCCTCATGCTCTTTATGCCTTATTTTATTTGTAATGATTTTTTCAACAGTCCCCCAATGTATCAATGT
Source organism: Bacillus sp. M5A3_1b (assembly GCF_053345335.1). Classification (NCBI taxonomy): domain Bacteria; kingdom Bacillati; phylum Bacillota; class Bacilli; order Caryophanales; family Bacillaceae; genus Bacillus; species Bacillus sp. M5A3_1b. The sequence continues at coordinate 131,373 of NZ_JBKEZY010000004.1, forward strand.
ACAATGATGACCTTTTTCGTTGTCCCACTCAAAAATGTGTTCATTTACAATTGCTAACTCTTGAACATCAACTTTCAAATCGTATTCTTCTATTAACTCTCGAATTATTGCTTCTTTTGACGTTTCACCAAATTCAATAGAGCCACCTGGAAAACGATAAAATGATTCATTTTCATCGCATTGTACAAGTACTTTAGAATGATCTTCATTTAAAATCATTGCTTCAGCACGTAATTTAGGATTTTTCATTTTGTCTCCCCATTCATTCCACATATGATTAAATCCAATAGGTATAAAAGAAAAGATTAAGAATAATTCCTGTTATTACTAATAGCGGAACCGTGCCTAAAGAAATGACATACTCCCTCGATTCTTTATCATGTTTCCACTCCATATATGATTGAAAGCAATATAAAGTTATTAAAAATAGTATGGGTAAATTACTAATATAAATAGGATTTAAAGTAGCACATATCATCGCAACAATTATATAAGAAATGATAAGAGCCCTAGTCCCCCATTTATGAGCGTTGTTTACATATTTACTATTCCAGTCAGTTTGTTTCGATATATTTAATTTTTTTCTCACTACTTTTTCCAAAACAACTAAGAATATGATCCATAATACTAATAAAATTCCTTTAACTAAAAGCGGTGATGTCTCCTCCTTTATCTTTTCTCCGGCTGATCACTCGGATAAGTAGCATTCTCTTTGTTTTCAACGTCCCAACTAATAATTGTCGCACTATCTCGTCCGAATTGATGATGGACGTGCTCTAATACATGATAAACACTTTCTTCAAGTTCTATATTATTTCTGTTCATATCATTATATAGATTTAATGGTGTTTCATAGTGTCGTTCCCCGCATTCTAATACTCCATCTGTAACCATTACAATTCGATTCTTCCCAGTACGTAATTCACGAATTCCGGTTGAGTAGCAAGGTACAGATAAATCAAAGGTATTTACATTTCCAATCCATTCGTAAAAGTGACGTTGATTTAATGCATATTGTCCTAACTTATGTAACTCTTCATGAAATACATAAACTAAACAATCGCCAATAGATAACCACCATATGTAGTTTTCTTTTCTTACACATATTAAGCACGCTGTTTCACCTTTTACTCTTTTGCACTTTTCTTTAAATGAGGGGGATTGAAAGATAGTAAGTATATGATTTTCAATAGATCGAAATACTGTATCAATCGATTCATTCATCATTACTTTTATATTTTCATATTCTTTTTCAACTGTATTTACTACTAAATCAACACTTTCCGCACTATTATGTCCATCTAAAATAGCTGCAAATTCCCAATCACCATTTGACCAAACTAACGCACCATCTTCGTTCTTTTTTGCTCCGGCGCTTATATTCCCGCCGTATTTTCCAAGTACAACGTCACCATATTGTTTAACTGAAATTTCTCCTAAACACATTTCTGTATTTCCAACCCAAGAATATTGTCTATTATTTGTTGTATGCATACTCATTTAACATATACTTTCGTATTCTTTCACATATTTTTTTGATTTTCTCTTCGTCACCATATGGCGCATCAGTCCATTTCGCTACTTCAGTTGGTGACCAAAATTCTCTGGGTGTATTTGGATAACGCGGTATGATGTGCATGTGCATATGTGGTACACCATTTCCTGAAACAAAAGTGTAAATATGCTCTGCACCTTCGCTTTCTTTTAACGCTTTACTTACTCTACTTGTTATAAGTCCGAACGTTTTCGCTTCCTCATCTGTTAGTTCAGCAAGACCAGGTATATGTCTTTTTATATCTATCATTACATAACCAAGGTATGTTTCTTCACTATCCCAGTGGACATGTCCAACATAAACGAGTTCATCTTCATAAATAGCTCCACCTGGAACTGTAATATTTCCTTTATGTTTCTCGCAAATAAAGCATTTTCGTTCTACTTGATTATTTGTTGACATATCCAGCACCATCCTTTTTATTAATAATATCATAAAAAAAGGATTTATATTCCGAAAATTCATTCTTTCAATTCGGCAATTTTTGAAATAAATTTGCACCTTATTATTTCTTCAAAAACGCAATCCCAATTACGATTCCAATCACAATTCCGATTACTAAATTATTAGTAAAGAACCCTTGAAACACACCGATTACAACCCCTATACCGACACCTATTGCCAAGGCATCATTCCTTTTATTATTTTTAGCCAAAATTGCATCTCCTCCCATCATTTCTCCCTAAATAACATACATTTACTTGAATGTATTAATATATTCACTATCTCACTTGAATATTTCCAAAAAATGCACTATAACTTCACATATAATATTTTCCATTTTCTGTGCATACTCCTTTTATAATGAAAAAATTTCAAGTAACCATTAAATATATATAGGCATTTACTATAAGAAATATCAGTAAGTTATTTAAGGAGGAATGATTCAAATGCATCCTCATTGGAATCCAAATATAAATCAATGGAACAACACCAAAAACAAGTTTGTGCACCACCTGGTGGTTCTGTCATTGTTCGTATGTAATCTATTCAAACAAAAAACACACTTTGTATAATAAAGTGTGTTTTTTTGTTATCTTCTTTTTTGATGAAATCCTTGTGTAATACGGTCTAATATAATCGCAATGACAACGATAGCTAGTCCGGCTTCAAATCCCATTCCGATATTAACTTGTGTTACAGAGCGGTATACATCAACTCCAAGACCTGGTGCTCCTACAAGAGATGCTGTTACTACCATAGATAAAGAAAGCATAATGCTTTGGTTCACGCCAGCCATGATCGTTCCAGTTGCGAGTGGTAATTGTACTTTAAATAATTTTTGTGATGCGGTAGAGCCAAACGCATTCGCTGCTTCAATTAAATCTTCTGGAACTTGTCTAATTCCTAAGTCAGTAAAACGAATTGTCGGTGGCATTGCAAAGATTACGGATGCGATAATCCCAGGCACTACACCTACTCCAAAAAATGTAATCGCAGGAATAAGATATACGAAAGCCGGCATTGTTTGCATAAAGTCTAATGTCGGTTTTAAAAATTTTGAGAAGCGTTCATTTTGAGAAGCTAAAATTCCGATTGGGATTCCTACAATAATTGAAATAATAACAGACGTAAGTACAAGTGCTAATGTTTGCATCGTCTGTGCCCAGTAGTTAATATTTAAAATAAATAATAAACCAATCAGTGTAAAAATAATTAAAGATACTTTTCTCGTTGTGTACCAAATGAGGAAACAAAGAATAATAATCATCAATATGGCCGGTATTATTGTTAAAAAATTAGTGAGTAAATCAACGAATCCACCAATAATATAAGAGAATCCTCGGAATAAGCCTTCAAGGTGCTCATATAAACTTGCAACAAATGAATCAACCCATTCCCCTAAAGGAATACGTGGTATACTACTCATCGTCTTTCACCTCTTCCTCAATATTACCTGCAAGAGCTTGAATGACACTTTCGCGTTTAATAATTCCTCTTAGCCTTTTCTTCTCATCAATTACTGGTAACGGATATTTCATCTCCGCCATTTTCGCATACGTTTCTTCAAGTAAAGTATCTAAATACACATGCGGGATATCGGTAAGTAATAAATCAGCAATTGGCCACTGTTTTTGAACGGCTTTACTCGCATCATCTGCCGTTAATATCCCTAAAAACTCATACTTTTTGTTAACAACATACACAGTAGAAACGCCAGCGTTCCTCATAATTTGAAGTGCTACACGCGGTCCACGATCAATTAATAAAGTCTCCGGTCGTTTTAATATAGATTCCGCCGTAATTACTTTCCCTAAATTTACATCCGCTACGAATTTCTCTACAAATTCATTGGCAGGACTCATCATAATTTCTTCCGGTGTTCCAATTTGGACAATCTCTCCATCTTTCATTAATGCGATACGATCTCCAATTCGAAGAGCTTCATCTAAATCATGTGTAATAAAAATAATTGTTTTCTCCATTTTATCTTGTAATTCTAACAGCTCATCTTGCATTTCTTTTCGAATCAGTGGGTCTAATGCACTAAATGACTCATCCATTAACAATACATCTGGATTATTTGTTAATGCCCTTGCGATTCCAACACGTTGCTGCATACCGCCACTAAGTTGACTTGGATAATTATCTTTATGATGATCAAGTCCTACTAACTGTAGCGATTCTAACGCTTTATTCTCTCGTTCCTCTACTGGTACTCCTTGAATTTCTAACCCGTACGCAACATTTTGTATCACTGTACGATGTGGAAATAAAGCGAACTTTTGAAATACCATACTCATCTTCGTTCTTCTCACTCTTCGCAACTCTTCTTTTCCCATCGTTGCGATATCTTCACCATCTATGTATATATGTCCCGCTGTTGGTTTAATTAATTGGTTTAACATCCGAACTAACGTAGATTTCCCGCTACCAGACAAACCCATAATAACGAAAATCTCTCCAGTATATACTTCAAAGGTTGCCTTTTTTACACCAACGTTCATTCCTGTCTCTTTCAAAATTTCCGATTTGCTTTTTCCTTCTTTTAATAAAGACAGCGCTCTTTGCGGGTGTTTCCCAAATACTTTTGTTACGTTTTCAACACGCACCTTTGTATTATCCATGTCACTACTCCTTTTCTACCCATCTATTCATATAGTGTTGCGATTTTACAAAGAAATATTACATAAAAATGACATTCATAAGATTTCTTTAAAATTCGCGTTTCCGTTCATAATAAGAATGCTTACTTATACATTTATTTAAAAAGGCAAGCATTTTTTAGGAGGGTTTCGATGAAAAAGAAAATACGGCTTATATGCCTTGCATTATTTATTACTATGATATTCTCTTCATGTAATGCAACAAATGCAAATTCGAAAGGAAAAATTAAACTTGGTGTAACAAGTTGGAAAGAAAACATTGCAACCGCAAACATGTGGAAAGTTCTATTAGAACAAAAAGGCTATAAAGTTGAGCTCATGTATTTAGAAAAAGCGGCAATTTGGACTGGTGTCGCTCGCGGTGATGTTGATGCTAATTTAGAAGTATGGCTACCCGTTACGGATAAACCGCTAAACGATCGTTATAAAGATGATATTGTCTTAAAATCAAAATGGTATGAAGGTACCGGACTTGGCCTTGTCGTACCTTCTTATATGAAAAACATAAACAGTATTGAGGATTTAAATGCTCATAAAGATGAACTAGATAACAAAATTGTCGGTATCGAACCCGGAAGTAGTCTTATGAATTTAACGAATAAAGCAATGAAGGAATATAATATAAAACTAAAACTTGTCCAATCTTCTGAAGCTGCGATGATGAGTGAATTAAAGAAAGCATATACGAAAAAGAAACCAATCGCTGTTACGCTTTGGAATCCGCATTGGGGCTTTTCAGAATTTGACTTAAAATATTTAAGAGACCCTAAGAAAGTATATGGTGAAAAAGATGACATTTATTACTCCGTTCGTAAAGGTTTCGAAAAAGATCATCCGGATATCATAAAATACTTTGACAAATGGAAAATGAACGATGAACAGCTTGGTACATTAATGGTCGAGTTAAATAAAACGAAAGATCCCGAAGAAGCGGCGCGAAAATGGATTAAGAACAATCAAGTGCTAGTTGATGAATGGATAAAAGATTAATAAAACAGGCTAGAGGATATGCTATTCCTCTAGCCTGTTTTATCTTATTTTTTCGTAACAACATCATCTACAATCCCATATTCTTTCGCTTCTTCAGCAGTCATAAAATAGTCTCTTTCTGTATCATGTGCTACTCTTTCAATCGATTGCCCCGTTTTTTCTGCAATCATTTTATTAATATCACGCTTTAACTTTAGTATTCTTTTCGCTGTTATTTCAATTTCTGTTGCCTGGCCTTGCGCACCACCAAGTGGCTGATGAATCATAATTTCACTGTTAGGGAGCGCAAACCGTTTTCCTTTTGCACCTGATAATAATAACAATGCACCAAATGATGCTGCAAATCCCATGCATAGCGTTTGTACATCTGGTTTAATGAGATTCATCGTATCTAATATGGCAAAACCCGCTGTTGTTGAACCACCTGGGCTATTGATGTATAAATATATATCTTTCTCTGCATCTTCCGCTTCTAAAAATAATAATTGAGCTACGACACTACTCGCTACTTGATCATTTATTTCTGAACCGATAATAATAATACGGTCTTTTAATAACCTTGAATATATATCATAGGAACGTTCTCCTAATTTCGTTTGTTCTACAACATATGGAATTGCATTCATTTTATATCCCTCCAATAATTGTTATGCGGCGCAAAGCACACAACTGTAGGAAGAAGGTTTTTTCACATTAAATAATAAGACTGGCTGTTTAGATGGTAACTTAGTAAAATCTATTGTCGGAAGCAGTTTCGTTAATAATTCCGGTCTCTCCTCTCGAATAGACGTTACTACAACTTCCATATCATCTGTGAATTCGACGATCTCTATCCCTTCTTCACTTACAGTTTTCAGCCTATTTCTACTACGAAACAAAGAAGCTTTTACTGCCCCTTCCGATACGGAACATACTTTAGCAATATCAGCTAAACTATATTGAAAAACATCTTTTAATAATAAAATTGTGGATTGTTGTACATTTAATGACGATAATACTTTCCCTACCATTTCATGCAAATCTGCAATGTTCTCTTGTGGGGCATCAAAAATAATTTGTTCCTTTATTTTTTCATGAACTGATTTTGATTTCATCTGGTCTATCCAGCGATTTCTAGCTATTTTATATACAAGCGTCATACAAATATCTTTATTACTATATTTTTGAAGAACTTTACAAACTGTTTCTTGAGCAAGATCTTCGCCGTCCCATTTGTTTTTCGTTAAAAATGTACAGTACCTTTTCAATTCTCCATATTGCTCAATTAAAAAGTTTATATTTGAATGATTCATATCGATATGATTCTTTAAAATATGAGTTACTTTTGTGCACAAAATAACCACTCCTTTTCAGCGCTTACTTAATTAACGATTAAACAAATAAAAAAGTTACGGGGCATATAAAAATATTATGTTTATGTTCAATAATTCGCGGTCATAAATATGTTATGTACAATTTTACGTGAGGAGGAACAAATTTGCCAAAATTAACAATTGAAGGTGCGGGAACTTTTGATGTAAAAGAAGGCACAAAGTTAGTATTAGCGATCGAAGATAACGGTGTACACATTCTCCATCGCTGCGGTGGGAAAGCGCGCTGTACAACTTGTAGAGTAGAAATTATAGCAGGTGAGTTTTGTGAAGCAAGTTCTAATGAAAAAAATGCAATTACGGAAAAAGGAATTGAAGATCACTTACGTTTATCATGCCAAATGCACGTACATAAAGATATAGTCGTTCGTCCTATACTTACAGTGGAAAATTCAGGTCTAGATGCAGGCCCACGTCCAGCAGAATAATATGCTGAATTTAAAACAGCTCGCTGGTGCATATGCTGCAAACTTTGTAAAAGATGGGATGAAAGTTGGACTTGGCACAGGTTCTACTGTATATTGGTTGATACAAAAATTAGGTGAGCGTGTAAAAGAAGGCTTATCATTTCAAGCTGTACCAACGTCAAAAGAAACGGAAGTATTAGCTAAACAACTAAATATCTCTCTAATTTCGTTAAACGACGTACAAAGCCTTGATCTTACAATTGATGGAGCGGATGAAATTGATGCTAATTTACAACTTATAAAAGGTGGTGGTGGCGCATTACTTCGCGAGAAAATTGTTGCCACTTCCTCCAAAGAACTAATTATTATTGCTGACGAATCGAAACTTGTAACACATTTAGGTACTTTCCCATTACCTATTGAAATAATACCTTTTTCCTGGAAACAAACCGAAAGGAAAATTCAATCTTTAGGTTGTCAAACAACGTTACGTTTAAAAAATAATGAAACGTTTATTACCGATAACAATAACATGATTATTGATTGTATATTCCCTCATAACATAACTAATCCTACCAATTTACACACTCAATTAAAAATGATTACAGGTGTAGTTGAAACAGGATTGTTTGTTAATATGACTAGTAAGGCGATTATTGGAACAAAAAACGGGATAAAGGAACTATAATGAAAGCTGACTCTTACAGTCAGCTTTTTATATTTTCTCTGTATTGCGTATCATTATGATATACTATGAAAACAAAAGCACATCACACTAGAAAGGGCTGAACAATTTGCACTCTAAAGTCATAACAGAACTTACAGATTTAGAAACTGCCTTTCATATTCGAAAAGAAGTATTTGTAAAAGAACAAAATGTCCCTCTTGAAGATGAATTCGATACATTTGATAAAATCGGTGAGAAATGCAAACATATTTTAGTTTATTATAACGATCTTCCTGTAGGTACAGGTCGTATACGATTTGTTGACGGTGCAGGAAAATTAGAACGCATCTGTATTTTAAAAGACTATCGTAAATACGGATTAGGAAAAGTAATAATCAAAGCGCTAGAAGACATTGCTCGTGACAAAGAAGCTACAAAAGTAAAACTACACGGTCAAACACAAGCTGAAGGATTTTATAAAAAATTAGATTATCAAACTTCTTCTGATGTATTTATTGAAGATGGTATTCCGCACGTTCTTATGACGAAAGTACTATCATAATAAAAAGGGTAGTATATGAATTTATATACTACCCTTTTTTATTAATAGAAAAATGAATTCTCAAGATGTCCTTTTGCATCAAAGCCCATTATCTCTTAGTTCATACCTTAGTAAAGCTTATACTGTTTTCCATAATGATAAGGCATAAATCCAGTTTGGATCCCCATTTCCTTTATAACTCTGGACAGCTTCATATACTTTTCCCTCGTGTAGAACTCTATCTCCCTTTTCATATGCTTTCTTTGAATTCCACTCTTCATATGAAGCGCTTTCAGTTTTTGTAGTAATTGTGAATATATCACTCTGTACAGATTCATTTCCAGCTACATCAACAGCTTTCACTACATATTTATAAGTAGTATTAGGAAGTAAATTTTTATCCATATAAGAAGTCGCATTGGATGTTGCAATCTTTTTCATTGATCCTTCTGTTTCTCTATAAATATCGTAATGGTCTACACCAATATTATCGTCAGAAGGACTCCACATTAGATCCACACTTGACGCTGTCGTTCCCATACTATGTAATCCTTTTGGTTGTGTTGGTACTTCTGTATCAGGCGCCTCAACTGTTGTTTTTACTGTAAGCGCTGCACTTTCTTTCGATACATTTCCAGCTGAGTCAATTGATTTTACAGTATAAGAGTATTCTGTACTTGGTTGTAATTTTTTATCAATAAAATGAGTTCCTGGTACTGTATCAATCATCTCTCCGTTACGGAAGATTTGATACCCTTTTACCCCTACATTATCCGTAGAAGCGTTCCACGTTAGTTCTATACTATTCGCTGTTACTTTTTGTGTCTGAATTCCATTTGGACTACTTGGAGCTTCTATATCTGGTTTCACATCATTAATTAGATTAACATCAATTACATTATAGAATGCATTTGCTGTATCAGCTACATCCCATACTGCTAAAATCACATGATATCCACTTCTATCAGTAGGTACATTAATTTTGTGAGTTAAATGATTTGAGGCTGCAGAGCCATCATGTTGTACAGTTCCAATTGGTTCTAAATCTGCTCTTGTGAGCGCTTTATTTGGATTCCATCCTTTTTTAGTAATATAGTAATGCCATTTGCTCGTTAAGTGAGGCGCTGTATACTTCCAAGTAAAAGTATTTTCCCCGCCTGTGATTGTATTTTTAAACCAACGATTTGCTGTTTGTTGATCTAAAATACCACCAAATTTACCACCTGCAGAAGCGATTTGGCCATCAACTGGGCCAGCTTGCGGGAACCCTTTTGGAGCTTCCAAACTTTGTGGTTCATACATAACACTTCCGCAGTTTACATTTAGTGCACCATAAGTTGGACTACATAAAGCAGATCGGCTGCTAGGCTTTTCAACAAAACCGTGCGCGTATGCGTTTTGAGGAATAAGTGTCGTGCCAATAATTCCAGCTGTTAATGCAACAGCTCCTAGACTTTTTTTGTTCATTTTCATATTTTGTAGTTGTTTTAATAATCGATTATTCATATTCCTGTCCCCTTCTTGTTATACTTCGTAGTGTAATGTGGGCTTCGATGTAAAAGAATAACAAGAGACAATCTTGTATCGATGTATGTGTTCATTATGCATACACCGCAGTGAAAATATATTTCATTTCTTGTGAAATATTTCACTTGATGAATATATCATGACATAGAACTCGCCTAAGCATGTGCAGAAGTTGTGCAGAAACAGTGAAATTATTACTAACATATAAAACCACATCCTGAAATCATAAAGTAAAACTTTAATTAGTTGGGGTTTTACGGTCGGTTAATACGGGATAAAATAAAAGTGTGCAGCAGAAATTGTAGACTTAGTTCTCAAAATTCACATTTAGTATTTTCATTTTTTCCATTTAAACAATTCTTCTCTTCTTACAACAGAAAAGTGTCTATATCATTTAATATAGACACTTTTTTCATGTATAACTTTATATTTATTACTGACCTACAAATGTAAAAATTTTATCAACAGCTTCCTTATATCCACCCGATGTTCGGAATGATTCCTTCAAATTCAAAGCAGCCTCTTTATATGAAGGGTTATTTAAAATTAACTCCACACTTTCACGCAATTTCTCCACGGTTAATTCATTCATATGTAATTGAACTCCTGCTCCAAGACTCTCCACTTGCTTTGCGATTGCTGGCTGATCTGCACTTTGCGGTATTACAACGAGCGGAACCCCGTTATATAATCCTTCATGCGTACTGTTCATCCCGCCGTGTGTAATAAATAGTTTCGTATAAGTAAGCAGTTCGGTTTGAGACACATAGTTTTTCACAATGAAGTTTTTAGGGATTTCGCCTAGATCACTTATTTTTGTTTTATTACCAATAGACATAACAATTGTATGCTCACTATTCTCAAAGGCCTTCATACACAGTTTATAAAAGTCAATCGCTTCATTAAAAACAGTACCTAATGAAATATAAATCGGACTTTTTTCTTCAATTGAAGTAAAATCAACGTCTCTGTTTTTCATTTGTGCAGAGATAGATGGTCCTACAAATTTATATGTTTCATCAAACGTATCACCAAAAGGCTGGAACTCCTTAATTGTATACACAATAGTAAGGGGTGCAGGATTACAGAAAACTTCATACGATGATTTTATTTCAACACCATATTTTTCAGCAATTCCCTTCGTTAAGTTTTGAAAATCATTCTGTATTTTATCATGAATTTCTACTGGGATATTTTTTGACAGATGACCTAACATTTGCTCAAAGGATTTTTCATCCTGCGCAAAAGATGTGCATGAATTTATGGCTGGAAGTTTAAGAATTTGAGCAATTAAATGGCCACAACCAAACATAGAATCATGAATCATATAATCAAAATGTTCACCTTCAATTTGTTCTAGAACGCTAGATATTACAATATCCGCTGTATGTAGAAGGCCGTTTATTCTTTCCTGTAAATAATTTCTGCCTCCAGATAGAAACGCTTTTATAAATTTTTGATCATCAATCGTTCGTACAGTAGCACCTGTCTTCTCAATCCGATCCCTGAAAGCTTCTATTGAAAAATAAACGACCTCTTCACCACGAGAAATCAATTCTTCTACAACTTGTAAAGTTGGATTTATATGTCCTTCTGATCCAGCGTTAATAAATAAAACACGCGCCATAATAAACACTCCTTACGTTAAATCGTTTCTATGTTGGCAAGAGTACGGATTTTCTCCATACTCTTTTCTTAGTTGTTCGTAGCATGTTCCTACTAAATTGACCTAGCGAGTCTAAAACCGAGATCATCTATATGAAATGTAGGATGGCTTCGACGACGACAAGTAGCGCCGCACCCTCTCGCTGTTTCAGCCCAACTACCACCACGAAAAATGCGATATGATCCGTACACTGTTTCATCATACAAATCATAACACCATTCCCAAACGTTCCCTAGCATATCATAAAGTCCCCATGCATTCGGTTCTTTTTGGCCAACGTCATGAATCTCTCCATTTGAATTTTCATTATACCACGCTATATCATGGAGTTTCCCGTATGTATATCCGGTTGTACTTGCTTTACATGCATATTGCCACTCTGCCTCAGATGGTAATCGGTAGCCATTTGAATCTAAATTACATTTCACAATTTGACCACCATCACTAATAGAATAATATTCTTTTAATCCCGCTTTTTTTGAAAGTACATTACAAAACGCAATGGCATCGTTCCATGAAATATTGACAACTGGTTTATGATTTTTATCAAAATTATTTAATGGACTATTTGTAATAGCATCATATAGTTCCATTGTTACAGCATACTTCGCAAGAAGAAATGGTTGAATTTGCACTAGCCATTCTTTTTTTATTCGATCATCTCTTAATACTACCTCTCCAGCTGGAATATTTACCATTAATGAATCGATTGTTTGAATTAAATCATTAGTCATTTTCTATTCCTCCAAACGTTCATTTTATATGAATTTATAGTCATATACTCATTACAAAATACAATTTTCAAAAAGCGTTAAATTTTTCATAATAAAAAACGATTAGTTTAATTAAACTAATCGGTAAGATCCAAAAAGAATTGTTGTGTCACATTCTATTATTATATGTGCTCTAAAAATTTCCGAACCTCATTTGGAGATTTTAAAACAATAACCTTTTTCTCTTCGGACAATTGCTCTAACCCTTTTAAAATTGTAGGTCGTTTAGCATTAGGATATTTCCATATCCATTTAAAAAATTGCAAATCAAATCTTTCTTCACATCCCGCGCCCATATCTGGTCTTGTTTTATTCCGGTATTTTACAATTCTTTTAAACGCACGATAAATACAAATTGTTCTATGAATATCAAGGAAGATAATTGTATCAGCTGCATTCAGTCTGATATCCATCGTCCCGCCATAATTCCCATCAATAATCCACTTCTCATCTTTAATTAAGTTATTTTGAACTGCTATTTGTTCTTCTCTCGGAACACCTTCCCAATTCGGTTTCCAAAATAATGCATCAAGATGATGCACCTTAATATTTAATTTATTTCCTAACTGCCTTGCTAATGTAGATTTTCCTGAACCACCAGAACCAATTAATATTATTTTTTTCATACCTTTACGATACCTTCTATAACTTTTTCAATAGCTTCCTTATTAGCAAAAATCCAGAAGAACATTTCTTCATTTAACTTTAATAAATCTGGTAACTGGACAAAATAAGCAATAAAGATAATTTGAATTGAAAGCATAACATACCAAACGGCTTTTAGTTCTTCTTTCGTTAAATCATTTTGTTTATAATAACCTTCAAAGACTTTGCTAACGATATGTAACCATTTCCCTCTTAATCTTTCATCACTAAATAGCTCGCTTAATATACTTGTACAGCAATAACATAAATCAAATATTTTTACATTATTTTCTAAAATTTCAAAATCTATAAACCCTTCCAGTTTATCATCTTTAAAGATTACATTTGATAGATGCATATCACGATGAATAATTTGTCTCGGTAATGAATGGACCGTTTCCTTGAAAGCTGCGTGCATTCGCTCCATCTTTTGAATTACCTCTCGATGAACATACTCATTCTTTTCTAAAATCGGTATAGCCCATTCAAATACCATCTTATATAAATCTCTTTTTATTAACTCATGGTCACTATTCACCGAATGTAATGCTTTGTGCAGATTAGCTATTTCTTCTCCAATTGTACTTGCTAGCCTTTCCAGCTTATTCGTATCTTTTATTTCTAAAACACTTCCGGCAACATACTCATATAAGCAATAACATTTTTCTTTATATAATACATATTGTTCATCATTTTCTGTCTTTACTACTCTCTGTACTTTAATTCCCTTTTCATACAGTTGCTTCAAAACATCGAATTCAACTAGAAGTTGCTTTATCGATCCCGTTCTCTTTAAAATGTACTCTTTATTCTTGCATAAAACCTTCGCTACTCTTGGTTGCATTACAATAGCTGTGACATGTTCATTTCGAAACCAAAGCTTTGCAATTTCCAGTGCTTGTTCCATTTACAAATACCCCTTTTACAATTCTTATTTCTTCCGAAAAATAACCTCACACAGTATTCCCACTCCAACACCAATTGTATAAGCCACTACATCACTCCACAAAAAACCGTATCCCAACACGAGTCCGCCCAAAGTCGTTGCACGAATGCTATCTATCCATTCCGCATGATACAATTGGCTCGCTTCAATCCCGTAGCAAAACATTAAACTAATAAAAGCCAACTTCTTCGTCTCTGTTTTAGGAAACAAAAATCCAAAGCCAGTGAAAATCATTAATGCCCATAATGCATCACCTAAATAATCATTTAATAGATGTGGTAGTACAAAAGCAAACTTTCTTGAGCTAAGACCTAAAATAATAACAACTATAGTAAATAGTGCATATACTACTCTATTTCGTTTCGTATTCATTTTAAAGTCTCCTAATATGTAATGTAAAACTGTAAATAGCTAGTAAAACAAAGTTATTTTACTAGCTATTTATTGATTGCTTTTATGATAAGAAAATGTGGATTCATATTTAAATAATGATATGATTTTTCGCTTACTTCTTTCATTTTTTCAATTGCCTTCGGTTCCACTATCTCTTCTAATACAAAATAATTTGTAGTTTCATTTAGTATGTCTTGTAATGATCTTCTAAAAAACTTGACTTCAATAGTAATATTCGGTTTAACCCAAGTATCTATTAATAACTGTTTTTCAAAATAATTTTCACATGGAAACTTTGTGAAATCCATAAAAGGATGATGAATAGAATAAATAAGTTCTCCACCTGGCTTCAATACACGACGAAATTCTTGAAATACTTGATTCCAATTTTCTATATAATGAAGAGTTAATGAACTTACAATCACATCATACGTATTATCTTCAAATGGCAATGTTTCTTGCAGATCATGACAAAGGAACGTCGCTTCTTCTCCTATATTTTCTTTTGCTGCTTTTACCATTTCAGGACTTACATCAATTGCTGTAACATTTGCTCCTCTTCCTATGAATTGAGAAGTATACCATCCAGCTGCACATCCAGCATCTAATATCTTTTTTCCTTCTAGTTCCTTTGGAATAAGCTCCATCATCGCCGGTCTTTCATAATAACTGTTATATGGATTTGCGAAATCTAGATTTTCTTTATATGTACTCGCTAATTTATCATACGTATCTTTAATCGAATCTTTCATTACACACACTCCTAATACATATTAATCCATTAACTCCTGCTGCTTTTTCTTTGAAAATGATTGTAGTACTAAATCATACGACCAATCAATCATTTTATTAATTTGCTCCTGCTCTATACCCTTATGAATATAAACGGTATTCCAATGTTTTTTATTCATATGATACCCTGGAATAATTGTTTCTGGATAATCTTCTCTTATTCTTAATGCGACTTCTGGATCACACTTCAATGTAATCGCAGCTTTTTCGCCTTCTTCATGATTTACTATCGCAAATATTTTATTATTAAGCCTCATACATGTTGCACTCCAGCCACCTGGAGAATCTTCTGTCGCTTTTCTTTTCGATAAACAGTACGCTCTTGTTGCATTCATTTTAATTGGCACCTCTTATTCTTTCCCTGTTTGATTACGATGCATCACAATTTGCTTCGTTGCTTGAAATTGCTGCTCACCGTAAAACTTTATTAGCTTCTCTCCGCAAAATAGACTAACAATATCAATATGAGATATTTCTCGAAGTAATATTGTAAGCATTTTCTCTCCAATACCTTTATTTCTTACATTCTCATGTACGACAACATCTTCAATGTATGCTCGAAAACACCATCAGAAACGACTCTAGCAAATCCAACTAATTCATTTTCTTCCCATACTCCAATGGCTATACTATTCTTTAACATTTTTTCAATATCGACTTCTTTTCTTTCTGGCCACCAACCGACAGAATCATAAAGCTTCTTTATTTTTTCTGCACAGATTGGTTGTTCTTGTTGCAATTTATACGTGTACATATGCTTTCTCCCATCAATCAGTATACATAATATTATTATAATCTCTTTTCAAAAAAGTGCTGACTATGACCTTTCGGATGATCTTCAACGATACCATACTCTCGGTAACCGTGCTTTTTATAAAATTCTGGCGCTTGAAAACTAAATGAATCTAGCAATATTAATCTGCACCCTTTTTCCTTCGCAATTTCTTCAATTTTATGTAACAGTTGACTACCATAACCGTCATGACGAACTGATTTATCAACCCATAAAAAGTCGATATGAAGATGATAAAAATACATCGTACCTGTTACACCACCAAATATTTTTCCTTCTTCATTTTTTACTACGAGACTTACTTCTTCCATCGGCTGTTTTACTTCATCTGTTAAGATGGACATATTATATTGAATGACTTTATTTTTAATGTATTCTCCTTCAATACGTGTACCGTTCTCTATATGTTTCATATACATTGCTTCCTTTCAACTTAGTAAGCTACATTTTATTTTTCCCCTTTAAAATACTAATCAAAACGAATCCACCATATGTAACAAAGCATGAAAAGCCAATTATCCCTGGTACAGAGACATAGCCTACCCTTATGTAACTTATAACTGCAAAACAAGCGATAGACAATAAAATAGATGGCCAAAATATAACAGCTATTTTTCTTCGCCCTCGTTTCGATGTACTTTCTTTCTCTTCAGAAACACGTGTGCCAAAAAGCAATACAATACAAATAAGGATCGCTGCAAAGTAAATCGTATCCAATGACAGATTATGATCATAAATCGCGATTCCAACTTCAATAGCGATAATTGTTAAAATTAATATGATAATTGTTGAAGTTTTTAAGTTTCTTTTCAATCGCACACCCCTAGCATGCTTTTACTATATTCTTTATATATGTATTTCAACGATACTGCAAAAACTTCATCTATTTCTTTATTTTCACTTCGATTAGGTAAATCTTTCCCCCCAATAACGTAAAGAACCGGGAATTTGTTAAACACCCCTATTATACCAATATTTATTATTGCTGTAGGCAATCCACCTGTCATATGAGCTATATGATAATATGGTATCCCTTCATATTCTCCTTGCTGCCTTACCATGCCATTAATAATTGGTTCCCATAATTCTGCTTCTGATTTATACCCCTGAAAAATATGTACTAACAGTGAAAGAACTTCATTTAATTCTCCAACATTTTTCTCATCTCTAGCGTCCTCTTGTATATGAATTTTTGAAAAGTACGTTTGGGCATACATTTTCACAACATCCCATCCACCACAGTACATTACAACTGACTGTGCAACGTAACTATCATGACATGCTATCATTACTTCTACTGCTTTACTAAGTGTTAAAGTCCTTCTCCCTTGTAAATGTGGATATAACTGCGCACTATCTTCTTTCGGATTAAATTTAACATGCTGAAGTATATCATTCCAATGACATTTATTTTCCTTCACCATTTGCGCTACTACAAATCCGATTACTACTTTTGCTGCCGATGCTAACGGAATATTTAATTCACCATTATATGAAGCAACTATACGATTGCTTTTTGTAGAATAAATAGTTATCCCAACATGATCAGATTGTATCTCTTTCATTTTTCGAATGACAGTTTCCATTTTCATTCCTCATTTCATATCGTTTTATCACCTTCAATAATTCAATATAGAATGTAAAAACCCTTTTTAGCAGATTAAATCGGCTATTACAATAAGAAAAAGATAGCATGAAATTTCTCCATGCTACCTTTCTAAAATAAATACTAGGAAAAATACAATTATCTATTCTTCCGTAGGCGTTTTAGGACCGCTAAGCTCCAATTGATAAAAAGCTAAATCTAGCCATTTATTAAACTTATAACCAGCCTTTTTGATTGTACCAGCATGAACAAATCCATAGTTTTCATGTAAAGAAATACTTTTCTCATTTTCCGCATCAATTCCAGCAATTAAAGTCATATATTCTCTTTCTTTTGCAATTGTGATCAATGCTCTCATCAAAGAAGTTCCAATCCCACATTTTCTATATTCCTTATCAACATACACAGAATGCTCAATTGAATATTTGTAGGCAGGCCAAGCTCTAAACGGACCGAATGTCGCAAAACCTACTACTTTATTATCTAGTTCATATACTAAAATCGGATAACCCTCAGACTTTTTCTGTTCATACCAATCTATTCTATTTTCAAGGGTTACAGGTTTATATGCATATACAGCGGTTGTATTTAGTATGGCATCATTATAAATATCTAAAATGTATGTTACATCTTTTTCCGTTGCTTCCCTTATCATCGTTTTCTTCCTTTCATATACGTTCTCTTTTTAACTACCTATTTGTTACACGAACACTAGCTTTTCGAAAGCCATCATAAATGTTTAATGCAGCAGATAAAACGTAAATGAGAATCCCCCCACCAATTAGCCACTTTTTAAGTTCTTCCAGAGAAATAGTGAACACATTTGCCACAAACGTAATAAATCCATCGGTAAATATGTGCGGATTTACTACAATTATAATGAATACTATTGTTCCAGCTATTTGGAGAATAGTATTCCCGATTGCCAATCTTTTCGTCCATTGTCCCTGTACTAACTTATAAAGAGATATAGCTATTTCAAAAACAATTATCATCACAACGATTAGCCAATACTGAAGTAACACATCTTGATTAAACGTTGGCGCGACAAACTTCAATCCACTTCCCGTACTACTGTATACGCCAACGAGATGATTCGCATAAAAGTAAAGTGTAGCCCATATTGCCGTCCACATTAACCCTCCAAAAACTTCAAACTTGGAGATTGCTTTTTTCTTCGGAATATACGAAATATTTTTCAAATCATCTGGCGTCCACTTTTTTAAACTTGTTGTCAACGGCTCGGTACCTTTGTCTTTATCCGTTCTTTCTAAAATAGCAAATACAAGTGTCAACCAGAAAAATACATGGAGGCCTACTTCGATAATTTCCCCAATTCCTTTACCTATCAGATTTAAAATAACATTTAATACCGCTTGCTCACCGTCATATCCTACAAAATTTTCTGCAACCATTGCAATGAGTGCGATAACAGCTGCAATCGGTATGATCATTTTTAATAACGTCGTATATACATCAAAATAACGTGGTCCAATTAAATACATCGGCCTATCTAAGTACCCATTTGCCAATGAAACTGGACTCCCCAATTTTTCAAGAACTCTTTTTTCATCATCTTCATTATAATCAGTCGGTAACATATCCTCGATTGTTGACCGTAGTTCAAGAATAATATCTTCACGATTTTTTTCAGGTAATCTCTTCGCTACTTCCTCGACGTAAATATCAATCAAATTCATTCTTGTCCTCCTCCTTTAATAATTTATAAAGTTCTTTCGAATCCTTTATCCATTCCTTTTTCAACTGCAAAAATATCTCTAATCCGTATTCACTTAAAATATAATACTTACGCGGTCTACTCTCCGTTTTATCCCAACTACTCGTCACTAGCTCCTGCTTTTCTAATCGGCGAAGTAGTGGATATAACGTACTTTGATCGATTGTAATCCCTGATTGCTCCAATAATTGAACAAGTGAATACCCATACTGTGGTGTTCTTAACTGGCTTAAAACCGCTAATGTTAATGTACCTCTTCTTAGTTCAGTAATTAACGAATTTAATAAAGCATCCATTCACTCACCTCATTTTCATTACTATATGTCATACAGTATGTGTTTTATACTATGTATCGTACAGTATTAATGTGATAAAAACAATACGTATTTACAAAAAATAGAAAATAAAAAAGCACAAACTATAGATTTTGTGCTTTTCTGGCTAATTTAAATGCTTATAACAATTTTAATTTTGTACCTCTTGTAATATAAACTCTCCTTTTTCTTTAATAAATGGGGTAACATTTACAACTGATTCAATATGAATTACTCCGTATACATGCGGATATTCTTGACCGTTAAAAGCAAGTTCATATTTTATTTCTGCTTTTATTAATGATGGATCAATTGTAAGTAATAAAACATCTTCTTCATGACTAAAATATTTTTCAGCAACTTCTAAAGCTTGTTTTAAAAATGAACAATGAATAAATCCTTCTTCTTTTAGTGAAGTTTCATTAATTTCTCCATTTATCTTTGCGATTTCCCAATTTCTTTTTGTTATTACTTTTGTGATCATTGTTATTTTCTCTCCATGTCTTTATATAGAAAAACAAGAGGTTCTTCTTTTTGTTACTAGAAACGCCTCTTGTTTTTCATATCTTTTTTATTCCTTTAATTAAAGGCGATGCTTCCCCGCTATGGAAAATCCATAAATCATGAAGTGACCTTGTACATCCGACATATAGTAACTTCGCATCATGTTTCGTATTTTTATAATGTTCTTCATCAACATCGATTAATAGAACAGCATCAAATTCTAGCCCTTTTGCCAAATATACAGGTACTACTGAAATACCCCCTTCATATTTACTTTGATCTGCTTCAATGACGTTTACGGCCAATCCTGCTTTTGTTAATTTCTCATATATATCGCGGCATTCATCTTCTGTTCTCCCTATTACCGCAATTGTTTTCACATCTTCGTTTTGTAGATGTTTTAACGTCTTCATAATCTCATTAAATTGATCTTCTGCATGGATTACCTTAACATTTTCACCACTGCGAAAAACTGGTGTTGCGAGCCCAACTGGAATCTCTGCGTTTTTAATTATTTCGTTCGCAAATTCTATAATTTCTTTTGTAGAACGATAACTTCTCGTCAGTTCATAATAACCTGTTTCTTGGAATACTTCCTTAAAAGCACCCCAATCTTCAATCCCTTGATAATCATAAATTGCTTGAGATAAATCACCTAATATAGTGAAAGAATTACCTAGTGTAATTTCTTTTAATACATACACTTGGAATGGTGAGAAATCTTGCGCTTCATCAATAACGACGTGATGGAATTTCTGTCCGATTTCAATACCTGTTATGCGGTGATGTAAGTAAATTAAAGCTGGTAAATCTTCTACATACACTTCTTTTTTACGACAACTCTTTTCAGTTTCTTTCACAAGTTCTTCAGGCAATACTTCGAGTATTTCTTTACTTTTCAATATTGAACTATAAAGTGAAAGTGGGCTCATTTTCGGCCAAAACTTCATATATGTGTTCAATCTCTTTGTCGCTTCTTTTTTTAATAATTTCTTCTCGTTTGTTTCTCCATACTTTTTCAGTTCAATTTCAATCCAGCGCTTCATTCGGCCGACTAATCTTTCTCTTCTTTTCTTTAATGGATAATGTTTATATTCAACTTGCATCCATTTTTTTATGTCTTCTACTGGAATAATAGCTTTGTCCCATGCCTCAAAATCACTTGTTGGTATTAATTCTTTTTCAAATTGAACCATTCTCTCTTCAATAAAGGACTTAAATTCCAGCGTGCCTTTCAATTTACCGAGCATAACCTTTTCTTCATCACGATTAATAGAAAAGGCTTCTTTCAACTTTTCTTCTGTTTGCTTTAGTTTCACAGAATCATCTAACGTACGTAATGCCCAATCTGGAAATGTTGTTTGACTAATATTCCCTACCCCTAATTCAGGAAGCACACTCGAAATATAGTCTAAAAACAGACTATTCGGAGCGAATACAATCATTCTCTCAGCTTCTAATTGTTCACGATATTCATAAATTAAAAAAGCAAGGCGATGTAAAGCGATCGTTGTTTTTCCGCTTCCTGCAACCCCTTGAATTAATAATGGTAAGTTTCTTTCCGCACGAATAATATCGTTTTGCTCCGATTGTATTGTCGAAACAATATCCTTTAGTTTATTATCTTTATTCTCACCTAATCGATATAGAAGAAAATCATCGGCATGTGAGACATCTTCATTTCCTTTTACATATGTATCAACAACACGTTCTAGTTCTCTTTTTCGAATAGAGATGTTTCGCTTTAAATACACATCACCTTCTACTAATCCGTCTGGAGATTGATAAAACGCTAATTCATCACCGCCGGTAAATGAATAAAACATACTTGCAACAGGTGCCCGCCAATCTATTACAATTGGTTTCATTGTGTCTTTATGTGAAACACCTACTTTACCGATGTAGATCGGCATAACACCTTCCTTGCCATCCTCTTGAAAATCTAATCTTCCAAAGTATGGTTCTTGTACACCGATACGTAAATTTTGCCTATTAGATTCTCTCATACTTTCTAGAATTTGTTCTTTAAAATCATCTCCATAATAAACCGGAATGTTTTCGAGCTGTTCTAATTGATCATCCATCGTACGTAATGTATCTTTCATCCTTTGTAACTCTTCTTCAAAAATATTGTTCATTTGATGATTCCCTCCTGTCCGTTCTAATTTTTCAGTCGAAATACAATTGTATTAAAAATCCATTTATAAAGTCAATAGTTTTAGTAAGAATTTTCTAAAATAAAGAAGAGTAGAGATTAATCTCTACTCTTCTTTATTTTAATTCGGTACGCCAAACATTCATTTAAAGTTGCTAATTCTTTATATTTTCGTTTTTCAAAATCATATGCTCCGCCTGGGAAGAACCCTACAATACTTAATCCAGCTTCAGCACATAGATTGCTAATCTCATCTACCGTATAACAACGTAAAGACTGTGTAACTATATCATTTGGATTATTAGGATGCCACCAATGATCTAACATTCTTTCATTTATACGATCATATTCGTATTTTCGCATAGCTGCACTTAAGGTCATTTCTTGTCCACTTACCTTTTTCCAATAAAGTGGTTGATAAATATCAATAAGTGCACATCCATCATCCTTCATCCAGTTTTTAATCCGTTTTAATAGAATCAATTGCTCATCATCTGATCCTACACCAAATCCGTCTAAATAACTAACAACATCAAACTTTTCTTCAAAATTAATTTTATAAAAATCAGCGCAATGAATATCTATATCATTAGTAGAATGTTCTTTTGCAAACATAACTAACTCTGGTACAAGCTCAACAGTAGTCATTTTTACTTGTAACTTAGACATCGCCCTTGCAAATCCACCATTTCCTGCTCCTAGTTCTAACATTGACTGAAATGGATGTCCAATTTGTTCTTGAACTTCTTTCGCAACCTGTTCTAACCAGTTTTCTGTATTAATATCGTAATTGGATAGTTCGAATTGTTTTTCGTAAAATTCTCTCACATCTAATTCATTCATTATTATTCTCCTCCTGCAATAGATTTTTCTTCTACAGGTGAGAAACTAAATTTCTGACACCCATGAAAAAAGGTTATTATTCTCTATATTTACAATTTTATCAAAATAATAAGAATTTTTAAAGTAACAATATAAAAAGCAGATAATGAATGATCCCACTATCTGCTCTATGGCTGCTATTATTTTTCTTGTTGATACTCTACCCAATCACCAGAAATGATAACTTTCTTTAGCATCTCTTTATCTTGAGCGACATACACAAATGCACGTATTATTCTATCTCCTAAATAAATCGTTTCGGTGATTCGGTCATATAAATCACTTTCTGCATTACCTGTATATTCTTCAAGTTCATCTAATTTTTGCAGAATAACCTCATTTACTTCATAAACTTCTCCGTATACTTTGTCTTCATTTGAACAAATCATTGCCGGATACCCCTCGTTTGTATCAAATAATTTCCCATACGTCCATGCTCCGTCTGCAATGCATATTGCACCTTGCATAAAATGAGCATTCGTTTGCTCTTTTCTTAATGTGCCATACACGAAAACGTGATGCATTCCCCTATCCCCTTTATATATCTCTACTTTCTAAATTGTAAATATGCACGAATCATAAAGTAACTCACTTCATTTGGAAGTTGTTCCTTAATCGATTTCAGACCACCTTCTGCATTTTGCACGGCAGTTTCAATCAGTGATTCATATTCTGCAGGAACAAAACTGTTCCAGTCTATTTCCATTCCATCTTCAAAAGAGCGAATTAAATGATTTTCAATTGTTTGTCTTGATAAGCCACGTTCTTTCGCAATTTCATCTAGATCAATGCCTTGTTTATACATTTCATACGTTTCTAAATGAGAATTTGCTGAAGCTTTCCCTGACTTTTTCCGCTCTGTCACCACTTCTGTTTTAACTGTTTCAGCATAGTTTGGATTGTCCTTAATAAAGTGCTGAATTGCTTGTAAGAAGTGAGAACCATACTTCACAAGTTTATGTTCGCCGATCCCTTTCACAGTTAAAAGTTCAGAGTCACTTTGTGGCATTTTTGCACACATATCCTTCAACGTTTGATCAGAGAAAATAACGAATGGAGGTACACCTTCTCCTTGCGCAATTTCTTTACGTACTTCGCGCAGTACTTCAAATAAAGGATGATCTTGAACAATTTGTCTTGTCTCTACTCGTTCTTTACGTAAAACATTCTCTTTACCTAATAATACTTCTTTCCCTTTTTCCGTAACTTTTAATGTTGGATACGTACCATGTTCTACTGCAATTAACTCATCTGAAATTAGAAACTCAATAAATTCACTAACTTCTTTTACGCTACGATTTGATAGTAACCCGTATGTTGGTAAAGTATGAAAATTGAATTCAATAACTTTCTTATTTTTCGAACCAGTTAAAACTTGTGCAATCATTTGTTTTCCAAATCGTTGGTTCGTTCTAATCATGCAAGATAGAACCATTTGTGATTCTCTCGTCACATCGATACTTTCCCGGTCGTCCGTACAATTTCCGCAGCGGCCACAATCTTCTTTCGGTTCTTCTCCAAAGTATTGCAAAATAAATGATTGTAAACATTGTTCTGTATGACAATAATCAGTCATATTTTGCAGTTTTTCAAGTTCATTTGAAAATCGAGATTCACCTGTCGATTGATCAATTAAAAAGCGCTGTACTTGCACATCCTGAGAAGAATATAGCAATATACACGCACTATCTAATCCGTCACGTCCAGCACGTCCTGCTTCTTGGTAATAACTTTCCATGTTTTTTGGCAGTTGATAATGGATAACGTAACGAATATTCGATTTATCAATCCCCATCCCGAATGCAGATGTCGCTATCATTACACTCACTTCATCACGTAAAAAGAGTTCTTGCTGCTCATTTCGATCGGTATCACTCATACCAGCATGGTATTTTGATACCGAAACTCCCGCTTTCATTAAATCTTCATACAACTGATCAACTACTTTTCTAGTAGCTGCATATATAATCCCAGATTCCTTTTGATTTTGACGAATATAATCCGCTAAATATGCATTACGATCTTGTCCTTTAATAACAGAAAATGATAAGTTCTCGCGCTCAAACGTTGTCATAATCGTATTTTCTTGATTAATTCCAAGCGTGTTGCAAATATCTTCACGAACTTGTGGTGTTGCCGTCGCAGTTAAAGCTAATACAAGCGGCTTTTCTGGAAGATAATCTAATATACGATGTATATGTAAATAACTTGGACGGAAATCATGTCCCCACTGCGAAATACAGTGCGCCTCATCAATTGCAATCATTGGGATTTTCATATCGATAAGTTGGTCAACAAACTCCATTGAATCAAGACGCTCAGGCGCTACATAAAGTAACTTATAATGTCCTTGTTTCGCTAATTGAATGCGTTGATTCGCTTCTGTAATTGAAATAGAACTATTAATATAAGTAGCTGAAATACCGTTTTGTACTAATGTATCTACTTGGTCTTTCATAAGTGAAATCAAAGGTGAAATAACTAATGTCGTTCCTTCGAATACTAATGCGGGAATTTGATAACAAATTGACTTACCACCACCCGTAGGCATAATACAAACCGTATCTTTCCCATCTAATACATTTTTAATTGTTTCATCTTGTCCTCTTCGGAATGACGAATAACCGAAATAAGACGCTAAAAGTTCTTGTGCTTTTGTAAACAAAAAAGAGTCACCTGCTTTTCTATATCTTTCATCTATTCCTATTATATCATCACTTATGCGTCATGAAAGTGATGAATACATGACTAACAGCTTGCTTTTTCATTTTTTATGCTTTTCTACGTTTTAAAGGTTGTTTAGCAACGGTGTTTTAATGGCTATTTATGTTTATAAATTTTAAAACAAAAATAAAGCGCATATAAAATGAATTGCAAAATAAATGTACATTTTATTACTCTTCCTTGAATACTACTAATCTTATACATATGAATTCAGGAGGTTACTATATGAAGCAGCAGAATATTAGTCCCATCAAGCAGAAAACAGTACCGAACCAACTCCAATTTTCGAATCATGATGCGTGGAAATATGAATCGTATTATAAATGCCAGCCATTATTTTCTTATAGAAAGCTTTTCCATTTTCTTTCTCAACTTTTTAAACGTTAATGTGTATGTGATATATTATCCATAATAATTTTCTCAATATATACCTTATAGAATTACTATAATACAGATGTTATCATATGAAATATTCTGTTGGATAAACCCCTTAAGTTGACCTGCTTATAAAAGCAGGTCTTTTTTGATTATTATATATTTCAGTACACTTTTAGATACACCTGTATATCTTTTCTCTATTTTATAACCATACTCCACTCACAACAAATGATAATAGTAACGAGATGTAAAATATAAGTTCTTAACATTTATTGAAGTAATTCTTTTTTTCTCCATACACAAAACGAATTTCACTTATTACTATAAAAGTACTCCAGATGAGTTTTTGCTCATCAACATTATCTAGTTAACGGGATCTGCTGCGGGAAGCTGATCTCTTTGACTTTATTAAAGATCCACTTTCATTTGGACACATTTACCAGGTTTTTTAAATAGAATTTTATGATAACATTACTTAGTCGAGTCCGACATCTCGGCAATACCCTTTTGAGGCTCTGCAACTTCCCTTGCAGAGCCTTGTTTATTTTTATATTCATTTTATTTGTATATATCGCAATAAAATTCTTCATCTTTTTCCATATCAATTTCTGAAATTAATTTAGGACACGTAACTAAAAATAAATTCCCATCATACTTTGAGTTATACATGTTCAAAGGAGTGTTACCGTTTATGTATTCTTATTGGCAATCGTATTACTCCCCCTATCATAACCCTTATGTACACTTTGATACATCCGTACGTAATTACCGAATTAGTAAAAACGAGAACTTTTTAAAAGGTTATATGCGTTCTTTATGGGAACAACATGTCGCTTGGACGAGATTAGCTATTATTAGCATTGTCTTTAATTTACCAGACGTAAACGTTACAGTTGGGCGACTTCTTCAAAATGCAACACATATGGGACTGTCACTTGAACCATTCTATGGTGAAGATGCTGTAAAAAAATATAGTGCACTAATTAAAGATCACTTAGTCATTGCAGCGGATCTAGTTAAAGCCGCAAAAGCAGGTGATCAAAATGCAGCTGCCGCTATAGAGAAAAAATGGTACGCTAATGGTGATGAAATTGTGGCGTTTCTTACTAGCATCAACCCATATATAGAAAAAGAAGAATTCAGAAAAATGTTTTATGAACATTTAGCACTTACGAAAGCAGAAGCGCTTGCCTTCCTAAATAAAGATTTTGAAGCAAGCGTAAAACTATACGATAAAATTGAAAAAGAAGCATTAGAAATGGCTGATATGCTAACAAATGCAATCGTAAAACAATTCCCACAAGTGTTTCAATAATAATAAGCCGATTTAAAAAAACAAATCGGTTTATAAAACTTTCTATCAATGAAATTTCACCTCTCCTCTTTACATTTAACGTATATCGATATATTTTATTAATATCCGTTTTTTATAGGAGGAAATCTTTTGATTAACGCCATTGGTCTCGTATTTATCCTCACAAATAAACACGAGAAAAAGAAGAAAGTTTATCTGAATGAAAAATTCGCATTAATAGACATTATTGATTCTAAAGAAGTAATTGATGATGAAGGGAACTCACTAGTAGAACTAACATGTAAATACAGTATTTATCTAGATGAAAAATATTACTGTAAATCTCTCGATGATTATACTGGACAAGTATTTCCGTTCTTGAGCGCTAAAATAGGAAAAGGTCTTCTCAGAAACTTAAATTACTATTTCTCTTACGTTGATGCCTATGATAAAAAACCACCCGTTAAAGAAATTAGGCCACTTATGAAACAAGTAACGAACAGATAGCGAAAAATACTAAAAAAAGAAAGCATCTAACTTCGGATGCTTTCTTTTTTGAATCCAGAACTCATTAACTTCTATCCTTCTTCTAAAAGTATGTATCTAGGCATACTTTTAATTAAAAACATTGGAGGATTAAACTAAATGAAATACTCAGAAACGATTGTTAGTAAACGGCTTCGAACACTTAAAATATCTAGTATATTTATTATGCTAGTTTTAATTGGATGGCTTGGATATACAAAATTACTTTATGAAAACGGATTTCTTCAAGAAAAGAAAAATTCTGTTGAAGTAATGAATACTAGCATTACAGGTGAAATTGAACAAAGTTTCCATGTGAATTTACAAGGTTACCGTAAAATAGACGTTGATACTATTATAGATGTAAGTAAAACCGATCCGAGCGAACTATCATTAATCGAGCTAATTAATACATCTTGTTCGCGAGATTGCATAGGTGAACCATTGACATATGTGAACGCAAACAATGGATATATTTTTTATAAGGAGTATACTGGAACTAATATCGCTATTACAATTAAAAAGCGAGATTCATGGGAAATTGAAAGGAAATTAGTTCAGGATGGAATGTAAAAGGTTGATATACAAAAAGAGTACTTACTTATAAGTACTCTTTCAAAAAAATTACCACTTTCGGCATTTATCGTCATCATCGTCACGTTTATGATTGCAACGGCAATCATCACAATCACAATGACGTTTTCGTTTACAACCACAATCATCACAATCTCTACGTCTACATCTTCCAAACATTAGATCATCCCAAAATCTATTACAATCCCGGAACTGTCTACAACGACAATTGTTTCCCATGAATATGACTCTCCCTTCAATAGTATTCATCATATTCTATGTTTGAAAGTATAAAAAGGATTGTTTACTAGTCTAGTTTTGACTCTTTAGTATAGCTAATCTTACTGAAAACAAATCTTTTTAAAAGTTTTTGTAAAATGATTATTTGTAATCTGTTATACTATAAACCAAAAATATATTTTATACATGTAGGAGGATAAATTTTTAAGAAAATTCTATTATCTGTTCTTTGTCGAGCTGTTATATTAGATGGAGCATGCTCTAAATATACAAACTCTAAAGATTCAACATCGAATAGTTTTCTACTATAGTTCCTTCCCTTCCCCAACAGCCCCTTTCAACCTCTGCAACATATACCCAATCCCTTTACACCCTGCTAATGGGTACGTAATGAGAAATGGCTTTATTACAGGGTTTGTGGAGGTGTTTAATTTAACGAAAGGGTTGAATTTTTAAGATTTGCGACCAGTTTTGTGACCAAAATGTGATCGCTATTTAAATAATAATTTGCTATTTGACATGATTATTTCCATAAAAAAAGGCTTAGGAGAACAAATCCTAAGCCTTTTTTCTATTTTAATGGAGATAAAGAATCATTGGTGAGTACCACATTAATTTAATAATTCTTCAACTATTTCATTTTTATAAAAATACGCATTTAATATATCTTGTGTCTTAATATAATTCACTTCTATATTTTTTGCATAACTGCTAAGTTCTTCCCCAAAAGTAATTACAGCTTCAAATTGTTCTACAAATGCATTTCTTTCTTTTTCGTTGAAATAAGAATACACTATTTTCGGTTTTCGAATACCTGCACTATGAAGACATACCATAATGTTTCTAATTACATGTTGATCATTTTCAATATTCATGCCAAATATAAAAAATGTATCAATTGCATTTGTTAGAATAACATCATTCATCCTATTAGAAAATGGTTTTGTCTTTTTATTATAAGGATTACTCTTAATGGCAAAGTTTGATATTATTGGTAATAACGATTTAAATATAAAATAGTCGCCTATCAAAATATCAGAAAAACTAATATACCCATCAGTATAACTCAATCCATAACTTTGACTAAACACATATTCTTTCTCATCTTTAATAAATTCTCCATGAAAGTGCTCTACGTTACGTTTCGTTATGTTCTCTAATATGTGATCATAATTCAAAGAGCACAGGCATTCAAATTTCTGCAGAAAATCGTTTATTCCAGAAATCGAAATCTCGTTGATTTTATTTAATAATTTATGGTCCACACTCTTTCCATTTGCAAAAATAACAATGGAAAACAGCATACGATAATATGTACTAAAGCCATTAGTGATTACTCTTGAAGTTATATCATCCTTTGCTTCATTCGAATTTTCATCGCCAATATCTATCGCCTTTAAAAATAAATTATTTTCTGGAAATTCATAATAAGATGGCTTTACTTGCTGGATAGCAAAATAAAAATAAATAAGGATTGTCCAGTGTTCAATATTAATACGTTCTATACCTAGTTCTTGTCCTATTTTACAAATTTGATTTAAAATATCTTGTTCACTTAATCCAAAAACAAGTTTTTTAATTAAATTTCTATTCCATAACTCATCAATTAATCTATTGTTTTGTTGTATGCTTTCTGCAAAAATCAATGCATCGCTGAATATTTTTACTATTTTCTCACTAGAAGCATCCTCTAACAGCATTTTAACATTTTCATAATTACCTTTACATTTGTTTTCAAATAGTGAATTCGCTTTAATTTTATATTCTGCATTACCTTTTATAATTTCTTTATGAGCATCATATAACCTGTTAAATATATTTCCGAAATCACTATCGAAATTCATACTAAATCCATTACCACAAAGGAAGGCAGCTTTTCTATTATCAATTATTTCATTCAAATCAAATAAGGATATTTCTTTTATCATCTATTTATTCCTCCATAATGATATAGTTCCATCATTTACTGTAACATTGCCTAGAAACAGATATTAGTTTTATTTGACATCCAACCTGCATTCTATTTCTTGCTGTAACGGTTTCACGTTATATAAGTACTTTAATAAATTTTTCATTGAATCAATTCTTTCGCCAATAATCATAGCAGAAAGATACTCTATATATCGAAGATAAAGAATTCCTTTAGAAATATACAATACGTAATCTATTATCGCTATCATTACTTGATCGTTATGCCCATATTTCTTTTGTATCTTACGCACAATACCCATATTTAATCTTAAATAGGTTTCTAGTTGATATTTCATTATTCTTTTTGAATATCCGGTTGAGCTTAAATGCTTATACAACTCACTATTTTTCTCCATCGAGCCATCCCCTTCTGTTCATCTATAATTTAATTATAACTTGTTTAGTCACACTATGAAACAGGATTGGGATAGTCTCAACTAAGTACCTAAATTATCGATTTTTACCATTGAAAAATATCATTATAATTTAAAATATTAACATCAATTTATTACTCTCCCCTTAGTGTTTTACCTCTACGTTATACTACATTACCTATTGAGAACTATAACAAACACATATGTTGTAAAACACATTTTTTGAGGAAATTTTAACCATTTATTGTTATAATTATATCTGCAATATTTTCCCAGGAGAGTTCCTATAAAGAACAATAGGATAATGGACATACATACTAGGCACTCCCCTTCTTTAATACGTTCATAGAAATATAGAAAGGGTTTATACGATGGGACAATTTCAAAGTAATTTTCAATCGGCACAACAAATTGCTACGCAGATGAGAGCAGCGTCGGATACCATCCAAAGTGCAACAAATCGCTCTATAAAAAAGGCGACGCGTACTACACTTTCTGTTAATTCAAAAGCACAAGAAGCGAACCAACAACTTTTAGATTTGACGAAACAATTTTCCGCCGCCTTTCAACAAGCGGTCGATAACATTCATTTGGTAGCTAAAGAGTTCGAGAGAATGGATCACGAACTTCACAACACTTTTCGCTAATGTGACCACCTTCGTAAAAGTAAAACGGTAGGAGGAAAAAGATGAGTCAAGATATTGAAAAACAAATCAATCAATTGAATCAAAAATTACAAAGTGTATTCAAAGCACAGGATCGGAATCAATCTGCAATTCAAACTCAAGAACACGCGGAAGCAGATTTTCACGAATGGAGAAATCGAAGTAATCGTTTATTTAACCGAATTCTAGAAACTTGGCACGGCGATAGAGAGTTATCTCATTTTTTTATGAATATGCGTCAAGAAGCACAACACATCGAACGAAAACTTACATTCGAATTGGAAAATCAAAAAGAAACATTGCTTAAAGAAAGACGAGACCTTAGTGATTTAGAAGACGACCTATCCTACCAGCAACAACAATTAGCAAGGGAGGTCAATGCATGAGTTTAAATATGTATTTGGGCGAAGTACAAAGCCAAACTCAAAGCATGAATGCTGTATGTACGGCTACCATTCAAGGTATGGAACAAGCCATTCAGTCGATTGATGCTTTTGCAACTGATACTGTGTTACAAGGGCAAACATATAGCAGTGCAAAAGCATTTTTTGTTCAAACCTTTCGTCCTTTAGCGCAAGGAATCATTTATTTATGTGAAGAATTAATCCGTCAGAATGATGCTTTTCCAAGTCAATTTCAATCACAGGTAGCTTCAACTGATGTTATCGAACAAGAGATAAGAGAACAAATACAGGAAATCAATCAATCGATTGCAAGTATAGAAGCGGTAGATGTAGCTATGCCAATGCCTGGAATAGACGCAATTGTTGCAGTCTTAGTTGCGATGAGAAAAAAACTTGAAGAAAAACTAGAGCATTTACATGAATTTGAATATACATCCAGTAATAACTATAGTACGGCTCTTCAACTAGCAGTTAGTATTGCTACTGGTCTTGCCGAAGTCCAAAGTGGAAAAGGCTTTAGTCCTGCAAGTGGCACGTTTAGTACACAAGAATTGAATATGGAGTGGACGACTTCCATTCAGGCGATTGAAGAAGATAGGAAGCGTCAGGCCGACGATCTTTTAAATAGTAGTTCAATTGAAGAAGGAGCAATGTGTGGTCCATTAAATAGTGAGAAAAAAGATAAATCTTTACTAGATAAGTTTAAACATGGTGTCGAAGATATTTATGAAGGTGCCTGGGACTTTATACAAGGCGCTGGTAGTGCAGTAGCTGAAGACTATATTGGACTAACACCACCTGATAATGATAAATTAGAAAGCGAAGCAACTTATCAAGCTGGAAGATTTACTGGACATGTTATATCAACGGCAGGATCTATTGTAGAAATTTTTGAAGGTATTTCGGTCATAGGTGGGGCTAATTTCTTAACATTCGCCGCAGAAGTAGGAAGTGGTGGGTTAGCATCACCAATTGTTCTTCCATTAGATGCAGCTGCTACAGCTGCTGGTGTTGGTGCTGTTGTACATGGTGGATTGGTTTGGGATAAATCGATTCAAAATGCCAAGGATAGTCTTCAAAAATTCGAGTCTTCTTCGTCTTCTGGTGTTGGTAAAGGGGCAAGTAAAGCTGCCAAACCAGAAAAAATTATTAATGATTTAGATAATTACACATCAAAAAAATGGAATGTTGATGGAAACAACATAATGTTTGATAAAAAAGGCATGAAACATGTTTTAGAAAGACATCATCCAGATTATTGGGATGGTTCAGTAAAAAAAGAACAATCATTTTTAAACAAAGATTTGTCGATATCTGATATACAAAATATAGCAGGAGAAGTTATCAGTAAGAATAGAGATACGATTATTTCTAAAGGAACAAAAGGTATGTATCAAATTGAGGGGAAAGTAGATGGAATAACATATATTGTTGGATTTAAAAATGGCAGAATAGGACAATTATATCCTAAATAGAAATCCGAGGAGACGTTAATATGATTAGTGTAAAATCATATATAAAAAATGATAAAATAATAACTTCATTAGATAATATCGAAAGTAACTTTCTTGAATATTTCATAGATTTTGATAATACGAAATGTTTAGAACTGGTTATTGATTTTGATTATATGGAAGGTGCAATAATAATAAACTATTATGGAAATACTATTTTAGGATTTAAAGAATGGGATATGATTGATCAGTTATGGTCATATTTCATAAATGCAATTGAAGAATTGTTTGAAAATAAAAACGATGTAAGTTTTTATTTTCCAGACCAACCTTTAGAGGTAAAAATGCAGGTTATTTCGCAAGAGCAAATTTTATTATCTATTGCAGGAGAAAAAACACGTTTTAATAAAGATGAATTATTATTAACTTTATTAAAAGGAGCAGAAAACTTTTTTGAAATATTAAAAGAATGTCCTGATGAATACCTTGCAGAACAGAGTAATAATGAATTAAAGAGAATAGAAAAGTTATTAAATAAATTGAACATTTAAATGAAAACATATATTAAATACACTGTTTAAATTTAACACCTATAGAATGGTTAAAGTAGACACTTGAAACACTAAAAGAATCTATAAACAGTAAAGAATAAAGTTGTAATTAACAAAGCCGACTCATATCAATTTGAGTCGGCTTTTACTATTACTTCACACTCACATACTTCTCACTAGCAGTAATATAAAATGTCTTCCCTTTAGAATTATGTACACGATATTGTGGAAAACGATTCACCATTACTTTTTTATCAATTGCAAATCCTAAGCCTGCATCTAATGTACCAGCAACATCTTTATCCTGCCAAGAAGGAGAATCATAGAAACGTAGATTGTCCGCTTTAGACACAACACGTTTCCCTGCAATCGTATTAACTGACTCTTTCTTCTCAAACTTGATATAAAACGAGTTATTATATACCCACTGGTCTCCACCAAGATTTAACCATCCATCTTTCTCTCCCCATACTTGGTATGCTTCAGGTTTGTTTAATTGACGAATAACCGAATAATCTGTTCCTGGCCCCTTGCGAAGATTCACATTGTATCCTAAAACATACGCAATTCCTTCCACATTTGAAGTCGGCTTACCTGGATTAGAAGGTTTATTTGGAACTGATACATCACCATTATTATACGCGCGTCGCACGTCCGCTCTGAATTGAGATTCAGAAACGCCATGACTACGCAAATAATCTAGTGGATCTTCATGGTCTGTACCGCCATGATACTTCGTTACATCATAGTGAGTCCATAAACTTTTTTCTACAGATAAACCATTATCTTTTAAAATTTTAGCTAGTAATCTAACATACTTTTCATAGGAACGTTTAAACTTTTCATAATTAGTCGTTTCACAAAGTTCTACATGTACAAATCTTTTGTTTGCGCCTGGTCCTGCACCATAAGCAATGTATTTTGTATCAGCAATTTGAATAGTTTCATTCCAATCAACTGCATAGTGAACGAATGCTGAACGCCATGTACGAGACTCATATTTTTGAATATTAATAGTGCTTGACAATCATTATGCTCCTAGGACAATCCGTTTAATTTTTCAAATTATTAATGGATCTCTAAAAAGAGCAAAGACAATGAAACTAATTAAAGATAATCCAGCTGAAGGAACAAGGTTGCCTAAGATTAAGAAGAGAGAAATGAATATTTGGACCACAGAACAGGTATCTGAATTTATTAGTAAATCACGCACGTTAAAGAGCGTTACACGGTGTCGTATAGGCTATGTAATCATTGCGTTATCGGGTTGTCGGCAAGGTGAAGCTCTCGGCCTTAGATGGAGTGATATAGACTTTACAAATGGCATAATTCACATTAAACAAACTGTTACACAAGATGTTAAAATAAAAACTGGGGCAAAAAACGATTCTAGTATAAGGTCCATCCATATCCCTTCGATACTCGTTGATGAATTACTTTCTCATAGGGATAGAATTGAAAGTGAGAAGAAACAGCTTGAAGCTGAATATAATAACTTTGACTTAGTTGTATGTACTCAACAAGGTAAACCTATCATCCCGCGTAACTTTCGTCATTTCTTCAAAGAAACAACTAAACGTGTTGGTTTACCGCAAATTAGAGTTCATGACTTAAGACATACACATGCGACGATGTTAATTGAACAAAACGTAAATGTGAAATTAATCTCTTCACGCTTGGGACATGTATCGATTAAGACTACGTTAGATATTTATTCGCATGTTTTACCGAGTATGGATAAGTCAATATCTGATGAACTTGAAAAGATAATAAAAATGTGACCAATCTTGTGACCAACTATCACATTCAACAGCTATTCTCTATAGTTCCTTCCCTACCCCCACAGCCCCTTTCAACCTCTGCAACATATACCCAATCCCTTTACACCCTGCTAACGGATACGTAATAATTTCTTCTGCATATAATTGTGTCACTACTTTCTTATGCTTCTTGCCTGCAAGTAAAACAATTTCATCAAACTGAAACAAGTCTTTTTCAATCATCTGTTGTTTTAATTGTTCCATGCTAATAATTTCATCACTCTTTGAATCGAAGGCAAGATCATAGTTTTCTAATACAATATCATTTGGTCTTAAAAATCCATGCTTCGCCGATAAGATAACCCAATTCTCGAAAAACATAGTTGCATACGCCTGACATGCTTTTCCGAATGGACTAATATATACATCTTTTGCCTCCATCGGTCCGTAATCTGGATACTTATCCCAAATCTTCTTTTTTCCGCATGGAATTATGCATAACCTTTTCATCGTTATTTCTTACCTCACTTCTAACTTTTTAAATATAAAAATATAGAATTCCCTACTTCTTCATACTCACCTTCTATATATCCAATCCCTACTACGTTCCATCCATTATTTGTTTCTATTGGCTTTTCATTCATTATAATATGAACTTGTTTCATATTTTTAAAATCTTCTTCAAAAGATGCTAAAACAGGTTGATTTATCATATATGTTTTATTATGTATACTTACACTTAAAAAGGTTTTATGTAACGCTTTATTTTTGTTTAATTTTACATTCATCGGATTAAACGAATTTAATTTTATATCCCCTACAATATACAGATGATACCCTTTTTCTTTATAGAATTGTTTAAAATCCTTGTCTCTTTCGTTTTGAACAAAATGAAGGATTTGTTTCGTTTCCTTACTTATTGCAATTTCATTATTAAAACTCAAATCCACATTTATATTTTGTTTTAAAAAAGAATATAACGATTTATCACTATTAAAGAAGTTCGTTCTCCATTCAGGATGGATTTCATCTAATAATAAACATAAAAGCATTCCTGAGCTATAGCAGCTCTTCCTAATGTTATAATTAGCTTCATATGCATCTAAAATAAGTCCGCTATATTTTCGTATTGTTTCACTTTCATCCTTTTCGCATACTGCAATGTGGGCGTTCATTTCAACATACCAAGCAGGGCCCTCTATACTTTCAACCATACACTCATATGTTATAAACTCTTCTTTCATAAAACTAGTTCTTTGCTCTCTTAGTTCAATAAATTGCTTAATATAATTATATTTCTCAGCTTGTGACTTACAATGCACAGCATCATATAAACACATTCGTTCATTATTTCGCAATTGTATATTTTCTACTAAAATAGGATATAGAAATCCTAGAGATTCATTTGGAAATCTACTTTCTTTATTCAAATATTGAAAGCAATGAAAAAGTTCATGCACAACAACCGCAAATAAACTTTCATAATCTTTATACCTATTCATATTCACAATGGCAGTCGGATAATCTTTGAATAGAATAAGTGTATCACCTTTAAATTGGTCATCCCACTTTAAAATGGCATACTCACCATCATCTTTCAAAAATAATGGATGATGAAATACATACACATGCTCATCATCATATAATGCAAATGCAGCCCTCTTAAAACCAGGCCATAGCCCATTCAATAATTCTATATTTATATCTTTCTTTATTCGATTTAATATATTGTTCATTATATATAACACCCCTATATCATTCTACATACACCTATTCTATTCCACTTAAAAACAACCCTTTTATTTACATAAATATTAGATAAACCTATATCTTATCTCAATTTATAATGTATTATATAAATATACATGTGATGATTTTATGAAATGGGGGTGAACAAATGAAAAATATAATCCCTGCACTAGTACTCTATATTATCGTTTGCGTAATCACTATGATTGCTCCAACATCTGAAGGCTATAATCATATTGGCTGGAAATTGTTTGTTGGGCAAGCATATGCTATACCTATTTTTCTCATTACTGCAATTATTACATTTTATATAAACAAGAAAAAATCTACGAATAAACAGTTATAAGGATAGCAAATGCTATCCTTATTTTAATTCATTTATTTGATCAAAAATTACACTTGCAGTACTTTCTATCCTTTCTTCCGAAAAGTCAAACGTAACACCTGTTTTTTCATATATTTCTTGTATAGGTAAATTCCAATCTGCATTCGCTCCCTCTTTAAAGAAAGCAATCGCTTTTTTTGGATCCTCTCGATAAATTTGAAACAATTGCATTGCTCCTATTTGCGCAATTGCGTATTCAATTTTATAGAAAGGTAACTGAACATAATGAAATGACTCTAACCAGCTTGCACCGATTTCATCTTCTAATCCTGCAATATTGACTGGTGAATATTGATACCTTTTACATACTTTAGCGTATTTCTTATCACGTTCTTCTGGTGTATGGTTTGGATTTGTATAGAGCCAGTGCTGGAATACATCTCCTGCAATGGACGACATTAATAAAGACAAAGCACGATATAATTGTATGCGCTGCACTTCTTTATATTCATCCTCTTGCTTATAAAAGATATTGAGCTTATCCATTACTAGCAACTCAAGACCTAGGGAATAAAGCTCAGCTACCTCTTCACGAAGATATCTTTCTTGCATGCTACTATCATTGTTAAATTGTTTATAAAAATGAAATGCATGCCCCACTTCATGTATTAGCGCGTTAATTGCATAAAAAGATGGACTAAAATTAGAATACACAAAAACCTCTTTACTATGAGGAAAGGTAAAACAAGCAGCTCCCGGTGCTTTATTTTCACGTTCTTCTACGTCAATTAATCCCGTTCTTCGTATATGAATAAATTTCTCATAAAAATATAAATCTGTCTTCCGAAATATTTCTTCCACCCCATTCAATAAATCAATTGCATTTTGGAATGGAGCTTTTGGTAATTTACATGGAGTAAGGTCCCAAGGGCGATATTTTTTTACACCGAGATTGTTTTTAGAAAGAATCCCCAACTGTTCCCATATTGGTACAACATACTTTTCTATAGATTCATGAAGCTTATAACACTCTTTAATACTATAATCTCTATTTTTTTGTTTAAAAGCATACTCACTATAATTATTAAATCCTGCATTTAAAGCGATCTCATTCCGCAATTGTATGAGTTCATTCATAATACAATCTATTTCTATTTTCACTATACTTCTTGCTTCACATAAAGCGTACCAAGCTTTTTCGCGAATAGCTCTATTGGGGTTATCTAGCTTTGCTTTTACATATGCATACGTCTTTTGCTCTCCTTTCCAATTAATAGATATGTTAGACATTATTTCTCTATATTTCGTAATAAGCTTTTGCTCTTTAATGGAAAGAGCAACGTTCTTGTCATTAAACATTTTACTTTTTACCAATCTTGCTTTTTTCATAAAACCGTATTTCTGCTCATTTAATAAGTCGGAAAACGGAGACTCTCTAAATTTCTGGTTAAATTTCGCATTGTATCTTTTTAAAAGTGGTTGAATTGTATTTTGATTATACATATGTAAATTACGTTTATTTCTGTCATTTGTATCTCTATACGTGGCAATTAAACTACTTGTTATCTCCTCTTCTATTTCAGCGGTTACACGCAGTTCATCCAAAAGCCAACTCTCTAATTCTGAAACAGAAGTCATATTTCGCTCTAAAAGTGAATGTAATTTACTCTCCAAATCATTAAGCATACACAATCCTCCCGTTTTAAAAATTTAATTTTCTGTTTTTTAGAGATAGAAAAGGACAAGTAGCCAATCCGACTACTTGTCCTTGCTGTGTATCTGTACTCAATAAAATTAAGCTTGGAATGCTTCTGTTAATACTGGTACGATTTGTTTTTTACGAGATACAACACCTTTTAAAGTAGCAGTGTTGTTTTCTAGAGATACGTTGTATGCTTTCTCAACAACGTTTGCTGCTTTACCGATCGCAAGACCGACAGAATCGTTAGTTAAGATATCAGTTACAACGAATAAGAATAGGTCTAAACCTTTTTCTTCTACTACTGCAGAGATAACTTTTTCAAGTTCCGCTTGGTGTACAAGAACGTCGTTTGTATCAACAGCGTTTACTTGTGCGATTTCAACTTTTGCATTACCCATTTGGAATTCTTTAGCGTCAAGAGAGATTAATTGCTCCATTGTTTTTCCGCTTAAGTCAGCACCAGCTTTTAACATTTCTAACCCGTAGTTATCAGCATCTACACCAGCGATTTCCGCTAATTCACGAGCTGCTGCTACGTCTTGCTCTGTGCAAGTTGGAGATTTGAATAGTAAAGAATCTGAAATGATTGCAGATAACATTAAACCTGCAACTTCTTTACGAATTGTAACGCCATTTTCTTTGTACATTTTGTTTAAGATTGTAGCTGTACAACCAACTGGCTCACAACGATAGTAAATAGGATCGCTTGTTTCAAAGTTAGCAATACGGTGATGGTCAATAACTTCTAACACACGAACAGATTCGATATCGTTAGCACTTTGTTGACGCTCGTTATGATCAACTAAAATAACGTTGTCCACTTCGCTTGCAACTGTCTCAACAAAACGCGGTCCTTCTACTTTAAAATGGTCTAACGCAAATTGAGTTTCACCGCTGATTTCGCCTAAACGTACAGGCTCAGCATTCATTCCTAATTCTTTTTTCAATTCTGCATAAGCAATTGCAGAACAAATTGCATCTGTATCTGGGTTTTTATGCCCGAAAACTAGTACTTTTTCCATGTTTTCCACCTCTTCATGAAAAGGATATCTTAAAGAAGCAAATATGACAATATTTAAAGCATAATTTTTTATAAATAATTGCACTTTCTTCTATATTTTTCATCGTTTTTCGTAAAAAAAGATCATCTAAAATGAATTAGATGATCAAAATGTATATTTTATTTAAAATAAGCTAGGAGCTTGCACTACATGATTTAGCGGAAAATTTGATGCTAAACCGTTATTTACAAGGTTAACATCTATAACTTGATAAAATGCATTCCCAGTATCTGCAATTTCCCAAACAGCTAAAATAAGGTGATATCCATTTCTATCAGTAGGTACATTCGCTTCATGAGTTACTGAAGTTCCTGGTCTTGTTCCCCCATCATTTTTCACATAGAATGGCACTAAATCTAAATCAGACCTTGTTAACGGCTTATTTGGATTCCAATCTTTTTTCGTAATATAGTATTTCCATTCTTTCGTACTATGAGGTGCGGTTAGTTTCCACTTGAATGTATTCGTCCCGCCGTTTAACGTAACTTTCTTCCACCTATCAACTGATTGAACGTCTAAAGCAGGAAAATGGCCTGCTCCTGCGATTTGTCCATCAGAAGGTCCTAATTGCGGGAATCCACCTATTCCTTCTACACTTTGCGGCTCGTATTGAATTGGTCCGCAATTTACATTTACCCCTTGCTTACATAAATAAGAACGGCTCGCTGGTGATTCAACATATCCATGAGCTGAAGCTTTTTCTGAAAAACCGAAAGTTAACAATCCCGTAAGTAATATACCACCACTTAATATAACTTTCTTCACCTTCTGTAAACCTTTCGTTCTCATCCCATCATCCCCTTTCCCATAATAAAGCGAAAATAACTATAGTCGGCTAGTCATCTTCTCTACATCAATTATAAGTCGAAGAACATACCTAAAAGAACCCTCTAAAAACTTTCTCAAATTCATTTAGTACATTAAATAAATTTTATTGATACATTCAAATAACACCGCTAGAGAAATATAGACGGTGTTAAATATACTAAATTAAACTATTCGTTTATAAATAAATTACGAAATTGGCAAAGTTAGTCTAGTTATCAAATAGCCCTCTCCCTCTCAGATTTGCGGAAACTGGCTCCTTTCCGATTTCACGTGCCCATATAGATAACTGGCCGATATGGTGGATTTCGTGGACAATGACATGACTTATTAACTCTCCGTGTGTACATTCAATGACTCGGCGCCTAATTGGTGCGTCTCTTGAGCTAATCGGCTCTTCATTGAAGTCAGCTTTTGAAAGTTTCCGAGAATCCATTTCATTTGTCCAAGAGGTCACAAATGGCTTCACTTTCCCGTGGTATTGAGCTGAAAGATTTTTCACTTTTTGTAAGCTGGCATACTCTTCAAACAATGGCTCCTCAGGCACTGATTCACCACGCAACCCTAAGATCCACATATATTCCACATCTACAATATGAAATAGGGTATGTAGTATACTGCCGAATCCACCGACCCGTTTCTTTACCAGTTCTTCGGCCGATATGTCTTCGCACCATGTAAACCAATCATCACGAACTTGCCAGTTATATTGAAACAGTTTCAACATCACAGCAACCTCCATCTTTTAGATTAACATTTAATATTCACCAAAAGACTTCAAAATCCTTATTTAAGTAATACCTCTTATACAACTGTTAAAACCTTATACAAATTGGCCCTCAAATTGAACATTCAATATGAAGTTAATGAATGAAAAGAAACCCCCTATTATACAGGGGGTTATCAATCTTTTTACAAATCAATACTCAGACCTAATAACAGATTTTTCGTTTGAAAATATCCCTCTTTTTAAATAAAAATACTAAATCATTTTATAATAAATAACCGTTGCATCTAAATTACCATTTGGAGATATTGCATATTCTAGTATTTTTCCAACTTCTTTATAGTCTAATGATTTATACAATCTATTAGAAGGGTCTCCTTCTCTCGTATCTAACACTATAAGAGATCTATTTTCTTGCTTTGCTCTTTCCTCTGCTTTTTGCATAAGCGAACGTCCAATGC
The DNA here is from genome assembly GCF_053345335.1 of Bacillus sp. M5A3_1b. Classification (NCBI taxonomy): domain Bacteria; kingdom Bacillati; phylum Bacillota; class Bacilli; order Caryophanales; family Bacillaceae; genus Bacillus; species Bacillus sp. M5A3_1b. The sequence continues at coordinate 174,507 of NZ_JBKEZY010000004.1, forward strand.
CGTTACGTCTAAAGTTCGGGTGAGTCATTAACTTGCAAATTTCAGCTCTATGAATCCCATTAGGCTTTGTAACTAAATGTAATTGAATACTCCCTGCCACTTCATTATTTATTTTAGCAACATACAAGATCACTTCTGGTGCTAAAACAGTTTCCCAATACTTTGTTGATTCTATTTGTTCCAGTGGAGGTAAAAAACCAATTGACGCCCCATCATCTACAACCGTTTTCAAAAGTTTAGAAAGCTCTTCCATATCATCATTTATTTGCTTAATCTCTTCAATTACTACATTTTGCATTACTAATCCCCCCTTTTGTTTCATTGTACCAAGTTTTAAGGAAGGAAAAACGGGTTACTAAGATGAAATTATTTAAAGTACAATTTTTTAGAGAAAGGATACTTATATGAAGTATATATTAGATAGGACATACGCAAGAGAACTTCTCGAGTGGGCATATGAACAAAACCCAGGTCCGTGGTTCAAACATTCATATAATGTTGCTCTTGCAACTGAAAAGATAGCTGTAGAACTTATTAATAATGGGTATGACCTAAATGCTGACATAGCATATAATGCAGCTCTCCTGCATGATATAGGACGGTATAAAGGTTTTACTAAATCTGTTATTCATTCCTATGATGGTTATATGTATATGAATGATTTAGGCTATATAGGAAACGCGATTATTTGCGTGACACATTCATTCCCGTGCAAAAATGAACATTTAGACATAGCAGCGGAGTGGTCCCTTGTTCCTGATTATATGAAAAGCCGATTAATTGAAATTTTAAATAAAAATAGTGACTACGACTTATACAATAAGGTCATTACCCTTTGTGACGCACTTGCTGATGCAGAAGGCTTTACTACTCTTGAAAAAAGATTAATTTCAGTTGGTTTACGACATGGAACAACCTCTCATTCTTCTTTACATTGGAAAGGTTTCTATACAATTAAGAATGAATTAGAATCTTTAATCGGTAAGAGCATATACAGAGTTCTTCCTGACGTGGAGAAATCGATTTATAAAAATATGGAATGTTAAATTACATACAACTTAAAGACGGTAGAATTTTTGTATGCGTACTTCTAAAAAACTCATTGAAAAGTGGAGGGATTAACCATTAGTAACACAGGTTTTGACTTAATAAAACATGAGGACAACTTTAATCTTGGCTATGAAGATATCGAAGAGATATCTATGAGCTGTAAATTCTCTAACTGCACTCATACAAATGAACCACATTGCGCAATTAAAAAAGCTATTTCCGATGGATTTCTTACAGAAGAAATAATGAATTGTTATTATCGAGATAAGAATGAATTCGAATATGTATGTAAACAAAAGAACAAAACAAAAGCTATTGATTATATGAAACAATTGAAACTTTTTAGAAAATCTTAATACTAAATAAATAGTTGTTATTTCTCATTCCGACTAAATTTAAAATTCTTACTTTAATACATCACATACCAGATACTTTTTATACTCAAATTTAATCTCACGTAAAAGAACGTTTTAAACATAAAGTTTAAAACGTTCTTTTACATTCAATGCTTCTGATTTTTCAGTTCACTTAAACACTCTTGTACTAATGTTACCGCTTGACTCATTGCAGCTCCGCCAGCAAATGCCGCTGATACACCACACGCTTCCAAAATTTCTTTATCTGAACACCCTTGATCAAGACAACCTTTTGTATGATAAACGGTACAATATTCATCTTGCGTTGCTAGACTAATTCCTAATGCGATAAGTTGTTTTTCTCTTTTAGTTAAAGAACCCTCTTGAAAACAAGCTTGCGTGAATGCATTATATGTTTCAGCAATTTCAGGAATTTGGTTTGTAAAACTACCGATTCCTTCTTTATAATGATGTAGAACGTCATTTACTGAACTATGTTGTTCGTGTTCCATTTTATTATTACCTCCATTCCAATTATGTGTACCTATTGTAGTATGTGATGAAAAGAAGGCAATATACAACACTAAAAAGAATGAATATTCAGTTTATTTTAACTATAATTTCAGACTATCATCCTCTACCGTTTGTTCTTTATAGTTTTTCCTTTCAATCTCTTTACTTCTCTCCTCCCAAAAAACTAATCCTTCAATCCCAACTTTTTTAGGATCAAACACGGGATCTTTCCCTTCCTTTTTCTGTGCTTCATAATCTTTTAACACTTTTAATGCGATTTTACTTAATAGTAGAATCGCAATTAAGTTTAACCATGCCATGCTACCGATTCCTAAATCTCCAAGATTCCATAAAAGCGACGCTGATTCTACGCTACCGATGTAAACCATAATTAAAAATCCAATTTTTAAAACTGGTTTTAACCAGCTATGTTTAAGCTCACGATCTAAATAAGTAAGTGTCGTTTCAGCGATATAGTAGTATGCGAGTAAAGTTGTAAATGCGAAGAAGAAGATTGCGATTGAAATGAATAATGGACCAAACCCTGTCATAACAGTTTCAACTGCTTGTTGTGTATAAATTGGACCTGCATCAACATTCCCTATATTTTTTACAATAGCGCTTTTCCCTTCCGGTATAACATTATACATACCTGTTATTAAAATCATAAGAGCTGTCGCTGTACATACAACAATTGTATCGATATATACAGAAAACGCTTGAACTAACCCTTGTTTTGCAGGATGGGATACTTCAGCAGCAGCGGAGCTATACGTCGCTTCTCCAACACCAGCAACATTTGAAAATACAGCACGCTTTACGCCCCAAGCGATTGCTGCACCAACGATTCCGCCAAACATTTCATTTACACCAAAAGCACTAGAGAAAATTAAAGCGAACATACTTGGAATTTCTGTTACATTCGCAATTAATACGATACATGTAACAATTACATAACCTATTGCCATAAATGGAACGAGCATTTGCGAAACGCCAGCTATTCTCTTTACGCCACCAAAAATGATCGCTGCTAATAATACGACTAACAATATACCAGTTATATATTTACTAATACCGTTAGAGTTTTCAAAACCAACTGCGATACTACTAGATTGAATACCTGGTAATAAAACGCCATATGAAAGTGTTACAACGACCGCTACAATAACTGCAAACCATTTCATTTCCAGGCCTTTTTCAATGAAATATGGTGTACCACCTCGGTATTCATTCCCAACTTTACTTTTATACACTTGAGATAATGTTGATTCAACAAATGCACTCGCTGCTCCTAAAAGAGCCATTACCCACATCCAAAACACAGCTCCTGGTCCGCCAAAAGCGATTGCTGTCGCGACCCCTGCGATATTACCTATTCCAACCCTACCAGATAACGCTAAACAAAATGCTTGAAAGGATGAAATTCCCGTCTCCGAGCTCTTCCCTTCAAATAATAGTTTAATCATCTCTTTAAAATAACGAATTTGCAAAAAACGAGTGGCAATTGTAAAATACACACCTGCCCCTAATGCAAAAACAACTAACCCAATACTCCATACTTGCCCTACTAACCACTCTACTAATTGCTCCATCCAAATCCCCCTTAACATTCTTTTGAAAACTATTTTATATATAAGAAAACGGACAACTATTATTAAACCTTACAGTTGTCCGTATCTCTCATTATTTCATCCCTCTATTTATTAACAGTTAGATTCTCTATTACTTTATATTTACCCAAACGCTTTTCACTTCTGTATAGTTATCAAGCGCATATGAACCTAACTCACGACCGATTCCAGATTGTTTAAACCCACCAAATGGTGCAGCTGCATTTTCTAAGTTATAATCATTAATCCATACTGTTCCTGCCTTTAATTTATTGGCAACTTGATGTCCTGTTTTAATATTTTGTGTCCATACGCCCGCAGCGAGTCCGTATGAAGAGCGATTTGCTCTTTCGATAACCTCTTCTGTTGAATCAAATGGAAGTACAACGACAACTGGTCCAAAAATTTCTTCTTTCACAATTGTCATATCATCAGTAACATTTGTGAAAACTGTTGGCTGTACAAAATATCCTTTTTCAAATGCCCGTTCACCACCAGCAGCAACAGTAGCGCCTTCTGCTTTTCCTTGTTCAATGTAATGTAGCACACGTTCTTGTTGCTTTTTAGATACGAGTGGCCCCATTTCCGTTTCCTTCTCCATACCTGCTCCAAGTTTCACGTTATTCGCCATTTTCACTAGTTCATTTACGACTGTTTCGTAATGTTTTCGGTGAACGAACACGCGAGATCCAGCACTACAATTTTGGCCGTGATTATACATAATGCCTTGGAATGCACCGTTAATCGCTTCTTCTAAATCAGCATCTTCTAAAATGATATTTGGTGATTTACCACCAAGTTCTAACGTTACATGTTTAATTGTTTCTGCAGATTGACGCATAATATATTTCCCTGTAACTGTTGAACCTGTGAAGGCTACTTTATCAATATCATGATGGTTTACGATTGCAGCTCCTGCTTCAGGGCCAAAACCTGGAACAAAGTTTACAACACCGTTTGGAAAACCTGCTTCTTTAAAGAGCTTCGCTGTATATAATAACGATAAAGGCGTTTGCTCTGCTGGTTTTAATACGATTGTACAACCTGTTGCTAGTGCAGCTCCCATTTTCCAAGAAGACATAACGAGTGGAAAATTCCAAGGAATAATTTGACCTACAACGCCAACAGGTTCATGGCGTGTGTAATTTAAGTAATCTTTTGAAATCGGAATCGTTTGCCCGATAATTTTCGTAGCCCATCCCGCATAATAACGATAATTTTCTACAGTCGCTGCAATATCATCATCCAGTGCTACTTGATATGGTTTTCCATTATCTAAAGCTTCTAACTGCGCTAATTCTTCTCCATGCTCTTCAATTAAGTCTGCTAATTTATAAATAAGGTGCGCTCTTTCAGCGGTAGTCATTTCTACCCAAGGTCCTGATTCAAATGCAGATCTTGCAGCTTTTACCGCTACATCAATATCCTCTTCTCGCGCTTCGCATACGACAGCTAAAACATCTTCTGTTGCTGGATTGTATGTCTCAAATGTCTTCCCGCTAATGGAAGGTACAAATTCACCATTAATAAACATTTTAATTTCTTCATTTAAAAACGCTTTCACTTTTGGTCTCAGCTCAATGTTTGTCGTTAACATATATGCTCTCCTCCTTATTTAAACAGCTGCATGAGCTGCAATTTTTGAAATAATCGTTTGAAGTTTTTGATCTTCTTCTTCAGTTAATCCGAGTCTCGGATAACGAGAAGGTCCCCCTGCTTGCCCGTGTAATTCCATTGAGCGTTTAACAATTTGTACATATTTTCCTGATCCTTCAAGAAACTCGCAAAGAGGTAAAATAGCATCGTTTATTTCCCAAGCTTTTTCTAATTCACCATTTTGGAAATGCTCATACATTTTCGTAACAAGTCCCGGCACGATATTTCCTGCTACTGAAACCCATCCCGTTGCACCTACTAAATAAGATTCCATAACTAAATCTTCAGATCCACAGAATACTTGAAAAGCACCTTCGCCTTGTCGTACTAAATCTCTTGCTTTACGAATATCTCCGCTAGATTCTTTAATATGTGTAACATTTTCACATTCTTTTCCAATACGTAGCATGAGCTCTGTACTCATATCAACACCAGAAGTAAACGGATTATTGTATAACATAATTGGTATATTTACAGCGTTTGAGATTTCTTTAAAATGAAAATAAATTTCCTCTTCTTTCGGCTTACAATAGTACGAGTTAATAATTAATGCGCAATCCGCTCCGTGTGCTTCTGCATGTTTCGTATATTCAATCGTTTCTTTCGTCGTTTCTGCTGCAGTTCCTACAATAACTGGAATACGGCCATCAACTTCTTTTAATACTGTTTCTACCATTTTAAATCGTTCTTCTTTTGATAAACTAACAAACTCCCCTGTACTTCCATTAATAATAATGCCAGCTACTTTTTGCTCAATAAAATAGTTTACGTTTTGTTTTACACCGTTCCAATTAATTTCTTGCAACTCATCCATCGGTGTGATTAATACTGGAAATGCCCCTTTAATTTTTTTCATATTTATCTCTCCCTTTACCATTTTATTTTAGTAAAAATCCTGTCGGAAACGGATCTGTATGGTCTAATAGAAACGTCTGCATCCCTGTAATAAAACCTCTACTTTCGAAACGGAAAATGTAACCCGTTTCTTCCTTCTTCACTTTTTCAACAGTTATAAAGCTATTAAATATACTTTCATTTATAAAAGGTTTATCCGCTATATAATCATTTTTAAATAATGTATGAACAAAAGACACAATAGTAGAGACAAATCCTGGCGAACGTACGATGAAATTATCTTCATGAAATGTAATCGACTTTATATGGTTCTTTTCTTTCTGCGAAGAATCTACTAAAATAAGTCTTTTTATAAGTGATTGTTTTTGTATAGCTTGTAGTGTAGCTTCTCCCCATTTTTTCAATTCAGAAATGTTTTCAATACGAATTTCTGGTGAATACGCACCTTTTTCTACAACTGCATATACTTTATCTGCCTGTATGAGAGAGTAACTTAAATTACCGACTTGTAAATTTTTCTCAATCATATAACATAGTTTGCTTTCAAACGAAACAGAGACTACTTCATCATTCTCTACATACGCATAGACTGAGAATATGCCAGATAACGTTTCGATTTTGTATTGATTCGTCTCTCTCTTTTTTAAATACCCGCTTTCTAGTAACATCGTTATGACTGCGACAATACCTCCGTAGTGGAGAGGAATTGATCCTTCATGATTAAAAAATAATACAGCTGCATCGACTTCCGAATGAATAGAAGGAACGACGATACATCCATTTAAACCGATAAAACCACGCGGTTCATTTAATAAAAGCTGCATTTCATCTGCTAATTCACCTGAGAATTGTTCGTTTAATTGTTCTAAATTGTAGTAGTACTTACATGGTACATCTTTTATTACACGAAATGCCTCGCCATTTACGTGTACGTCTACTGCTGTATACATTTTTTGAATGTTCATTTTACATCCTCCGTTTCATGTTCCATCGGCGGAATTAGCAAAAAGCCTTCTTTCAGCGGATCCTTTTCATTGTAAAAAAATCTATGCATACCCATAAGCCAGGCTGAACCTGTAATTTTCGTTACGACAGCTTCAATATTTTCTACAGATGTTGTATTTATGACGCACCCTTTAAATAAAGAGCCAACGATACTCTCATGAATAAACTCTTCATCCACTTCAATTTTTTGATTTGCGTATAATACAGCTAGCTTCGCTGATGTTCCTGTACCACATGGAGAACGATCAATTCCTCCTGGCGGAACGACAACTGTATTTTTCACATGAGCACTTTCATGAGTAGGATCCGTATAAAATTCAATATGGGTTAACCCTCTAATAAACGAATACTGCGGATGAATGATTTCAAATTTCTCATTTATGATATTTCTAATATGAATTGCCTTATCGATAATTGTAGATGCATTTTCCGGTACTAACTCTAAACCTACTGACTTCGCATCAATAATGGCATAGAAATTTCCTCCATACGCAATATCTGCTTTAACAGTTCCAATTCCTTCGACTTGTACGGTGATATGTTTCAGTAAAAAAGCTGGTATGTTACAGAAAGAGACTTCTTTCGCTTTTCCATCTTGAACAAAGATATCAACTTCAACTAAGCCGGCTGGCGTGTCTAACTTTAACGAAGTAATCGGTTCAACTACCGGAATTAAACCTGATTCAATTAAAGCTGTACATACACCAATTGTATCGTGACCACACATCGGTAAATATCCACCTGTTTCTATGTAAATAACACCAATATCTGCTTCAGGATGACATGGATCTGTTAATAATGCTCCTGACATGACATCATGACCACGCGGTTCATTCATTAACAATTTGCGAATCCAGTCATACTCCTTTTTCATATGTAACATCTTCTCTGCCATCGTCTCTCCAATTAACTTAGGAAGTCCGCTAATCAATGTTCTCGTTGGATTCCCGCCTGTATGTGTATCAATTGTCGTAAAGACTCTTTGTGACCTCATCCGTTTAACACCCTTTCTGTAAAACGACTCAAACGAAGTGGTTCAATAGGAATAATTGTTTCTTTTTCATTTAATAACTCTTCAATCACTTTCCCAGTAACTGCGGCAAGACTAATGCCGTCCCCTTCATGCCCTGCTGCTATAAAGTAATTCGGGATATGTTCCACACGTGAAATGATTGGCAAATGGTCTTCTGTCCACGGACGTAATCCAGCGTATGAACGAATCACCATCATATCCGCCATTTTCGGATAAAAGCGTATTGCTCTGTTCGCAATACATTTAATTAACTCGTTATTTATCCTCGTATGAAATCCTACAAACTCTCTACTACTACCAATTAAAAAATTTTGGCTTTCTGTCGGCTCAAACACAAGAGCTACCCCATATTTTTCAGTTAAAGCATCCACTTTTCGTTTTCCACCAAATTTAGAAATTAAATAACCAAATTCCATTACTTTACGGCAACCAACGTGTTGTTGCCTTGAAGCTACAATAATATGTCCTTTTCTCGGTTCAATTGGGATATTTACATCCAACATTTCTCCGATCTTTGGAGCCCATACACCAGCTGCGTTTACTACTTGCTTCGCAGTAAACGTCCCATTTGTCGTTTCTACAATAAAGTAACCGTCTATATCTCTTTTCATTTCTTTTACTTCTGTATGATTAAAAACTTTCGTACCAAACTTCTTCGATTCTGCAAGAAGTGAAAAAGCGAGAAGATATGGATTTACAGTCGAATCCGTTGCGCATTCTAACCCGCCTAATAAATCGTCCGCGAAAAATGGTGATTCTGCTCTTATATCTTGTCTATCAAGCATTCGAAATGGTAATCCAGCTTCTTTTTGACGATTTACCCATTGCAGCGCTGCTTCCATCTCTTCGTCCGACTCACATACGAGAATACTTCCTGGCGCCCTATATTCAAATGAGTGCTCTAACTCTTCACTTAAATCAGTTACTAATCTTTGACTTACTAATGACATTTGACTATCAAACCCTGGGTCTTTATCAATAGCCAAAATATTTCCGTCACACCGTGAAGACGTCCCACTGACAAATTCTCCTTTTTCAATGATTGTTACGTCTCTTCCATATTTTGATGTGTAATAAGCGATAGAACATCCTATAATACCACCGCCTATTATTAAAACGTCACAGTGCCTCACGTAGCACCCCTCCCTTCTTTTTACTCCCTCACTTTCTTTTATGCAATTGACGTGCCAACTCTACATATATACACTTTTTACAAATAATATTTTTATTTTGTAAAAATATTTTGAATTTATCATAAATAGGTGTATTATTTTTTTATCACTGTCAAAATTTTTATACATAATAGGAGGACAATATGGCATTCTCATTTCCCACAATACAAGAATTTCTAAAAACTTTATTAATTGATCACACAAACAATTTGCAACATATTGAGCAAGTTAACGAAAAGTTTTATTACAGCCCTTCTACTACAGAAAAATACAACTGTGCAGTTATAGATGAAGATGATTCATTCAACACTTTAATTGACGCATTTTCTCATGAAATGATTGTTATCGTAATAAACGAAAATAAAGAGCCTATATGCTGTATAACGGCTCAGCAAATCATTCCGTTTCTTGTTAAGTCTTACAATGAACTACAATCTTTCTATAACACCGTAATACAAACAACTGATTCTTCTGTTACAGTTATCGATGATAAAGAATGTGTTCGTACTTGGACAGATGGCGCCGAAAAGATTTTTTCAGTCAACCATACTGAAATTATTGGACAACCTATCACTCGCTTTTTTGACTATAAAGATTTGGAAATTTTGCAATCATTACATGACGGAAAAAGCATAATTGCACAGTTCCATCAGCCTCGTCCAGATTTATTTGTATTAATTAATTCAAACCCAGTGTATTGTAACGATGAAATTATTGGAGCAGTCGTTTCAGAAACTGATGTTACGAATCAAGTTGCTTTAAATGAAAAACTATTTAATATGTCACATGAAATGCACCGATTAGAACAAGAGGTCGCAAAGTACAAAGATGAATCCGACCCTTTCCTTGCGATGAATGGAAAGAGTCCTGTTATACAAAGAACGATACAATTAGCTAGAAAGGTGTGTTCGGTGAAATCAACAGTTTTAATACTCGGAGAAAGTGGTGTTGGAAAAGAAGTATTTGCGAAAGCAATCCATGAAGCAAGTGAAGCAGCTAAAGCACCTTTCATTTCAATTAACTGCGGCGCCATTCCAGAAGCGTTATTTGAAAGTGAATTATTCGGGTATGAGCGCGGGGCGTTTTCTGGTGCAAATAGTAAAGGGAAAAAGGGTAAAATAGAGCTCGCGCAAGGCGGTACATTATTCCTAGATGAAATAGGAGAAATGCCGCTCGATATGCAAGTAAAGCTTTTACGTGTACTACAAGAACGAAAATATTACCGAGTTGGTGGAGAAAAAGAGATTCATATTAATTTCCGCATTATCGCTGCTACAAATCGTGATTTACAAGAGGAAATGAGAAAAGGAACGTTCCGAGAAGATTTATACTATCGCCTAAATGTAGTTAGCTTACATATTCCACCGCTGCGCGAAAGACGCGAGGATATTATTGAATTAACCTATTCTTTTTTAAACGATTTTTCAATCAACTATAACAGACCAATTCGTGACTTACCTTCCAGCATTATGCATGAGTTACTTCATTACAATTGGCCAGGTAATATTCGCGAACTTCGTAACGTTGTTGAAAGACTTGTCGTATTTGCGACTGACGGTATTATAAAACAAGAATATTTACCATTTCATACAACTGAAACGTTAGACAATCATACGGCTCATTCCCTATTACTCAGCAACAATCATACAATCCTTTCTTTACAAGAAGAAATGGATGAACATGAGAAGAAAGTTATTGAGAGGGCTTTACGCATTTTAAATGGGAATAAATTAGAGTGCGCGAAACAACTCGGTGTTACGAGAGCCACTTTATATAACCGTTTAAAAAAACTTGGTTTACAATAACCGTTTCCCTCCTCTATATTGGCATAGTTTTTGCATTATATAATTTGTGCAAACCGAACTAGAGGAGGAATACATATGACGAATAAAGATCATGTAATTGTTTGTCGATGTGAAGAAGTTACATACGGTCAACTTCAATCGACAATTGCTGAATATAATTGCTCGGCGAGAGAATTAAAACTAAGAACACGTGCTTGCATGGGATTTTGCGGTGGCCGCACATGTAGAATGATGATAGATCGAATGATTGAAAGTGCAAATCCTGAAGTAACTACTAATGAAATTCCATTAAAATATCAACCACCAGTGCGCGCAGTTACCTTCGGAGCGGTAGGTGAAAATAAATGAATAGAATTACCTATCATCCTGTTTTAGGGAGTTTAAATAGTAGTAATCGCATCACTTTCCAATTTAACGGGCAACAATATGAAGCATATGAACATGAAACGATTGCGGCCGCTTTACTTGCAAACGGAATAAGAACTTTAAGAGTGCATGAAGATAGCGGGACGCCGCGAGGTATTTACTGTAATATCGGGCATTGTTCTGAATGCCGCGTGACAGTAAACAATCAAACGAACGTACGAGCATGCTTAACTGTTGTTGAAAAAGACATGGTAGTTAATAGCGGCAAACAGCATCCAAATATCGTGAGAGAGATGGTGAAAAAGCGATGAATGATGTCATTATTATCGGAGCTGGACCAGCAGGTTTGTCAGCCTCCATCTCTTGTGCTCGTTTTGGACTAAATGTACTTGTTATTGATGAATTTATGAAGCCTGGCGGAAGGTTGCTCGGACAATTACATCAAGAACCTACTGGAGAATGGTGGAACGGAATAGAAGAATCAAAACGCCTTCACGAAGAAGCAAAATCACTTTCAGTTGATATTCGATGCGGCATTTCCGTCTATAATTTAGATAAAGATGAAAGTTCTTGGTTCGTACATACGAATATCGGTACGTTAGAAGCGCCGTTCGTTTTACTTGCTACTGGCGCTGCTGAGTACTCCATCCCCCTTCCTGGTTGGACACTTCCAGGAGTAATGTCGATTGGTGCAGCCCAAGTAATGACAAATGTACATCGCGTTCAAGTTGGGCGAAAAGGAGTAATTATTGGCGCTAACATTTTGTCATTCGCTATTTTGAATGAATTACAATTAGCGGGAATTAAAGTGGAACATATTGTACTTCCTGAAAAAAGTGAATTAAGTCAAAAGGCTGGTGAACCAGAAGAAGTTTTAAACTCTCTCTTACATGCTGCACACCTTGCTCCATCACCTTTATTACGTATAGGTAGTCGATTGATGAAATATAATTGGGTGAAACAAGCTGGATTAAACTTCTATCCAAATAACGGTATGAAAATAAATGGCACACCACTTCACCTTCGAAAAGCAGCTCTTGAAATTATCGGTACAGATCAAGTTGAAGGTGTACGGGTTGCTACTATTGATACGAAAGGAAACATCATAACTGGATCGGAACAAATATATGAGGCAGACTTCGTTTGTATTGCCGGTGGCTTATACCCTCTTGCTGAGCTTGCTGCTGTAGCTGGCTGTCCTTTCCGTTACATTCCGGAATTAGGCGGCCATGTTCCACTGCATTCCGAAACAATGGAAACCCCTCTTCCCGGTTTATTTGTAGCCGGCAATATAACTGGCATTGAAAGCGGAAAAATCGCGATGGCACAAGGAACTGTTGCTGGATATTCAATCGTAAAACAAGCAAATACAAAATCCCATTCGGTTGAACAACACTTGCAACAGGCGATCCAACATGTACATACCGTACGACAACAAGCTGCCATTCAATTTAACCCGATGATTGATGTCGGTAGACGGAAAATGAATGAAATTTGGCGTGATTATTCCCTAGCATTTGCTCATACTAAAAAGAGCTGCTGAGATTACTCTCAACAGCTCTTTTTTCTATTCATTTGAGTTATTAAACTTTGCTAATGCGTAAATGCCTTCTTCATCATCTAATTCAAGTTGTAATCTTGCTGCGAATGAATTGACATTATATTCTCTGTCAAGCAATAAGCGTAGTGCTTCGATTAAGTTCGCTTGAATTAAAATTTGTTTGCGACCATTTACTTCTACTTCAGCAGAAAAACCGTAGTCATCGTCATACATTAATTCAACTAAAACTTCTTCTGGACCAACTTGTCTTTTTTCAGCGATATATACGCAAAGTGCATTTATTAATTCTTGTTCAGAAATTTTTATTGTTTCCATGCTACTTCATCTGCCTTTTTCTTACGTTGATCTTTGAAGTATTTAAATGCACGAACTGCTAACATTACGATACCAGCCATTACTAACATATTTACCATAAACGCTAATACAGAACCAAGAGCTCCCATATTTGCAAATAAGCTACCCATTAGTAAACCACCAAGACCACCTAGTAATAAACCTTTCATAAAGCTTCCTTTATTACTTTTTGGTGCTGTGTTTGTTGCTTTGTTTTTTGAATCTGTTGTTGTTTTTTGTGAATTCACGTTACTATCTTTTTTGTTCAAATCAACTTTTGACTTTTGACCAGAACTTGGTGTGTATGATTTCTTACCAGATTTGTAACTCTTCGCTGCTGCGTGATCTACAAACATGAAGCTACTAGCTCCAAAGATAACCATGAATGCTGTCATGACTGCTACAAGTTTTTTCAACATATTATATCCATTCTCCTTTTATATAGATATATGTGAAATCTACCTTTCTAGTAAATTAAGAATGATAGATTTGTTTTTAAAAACATTTTAAAGGTTCTTATGAACTTATTATATGAACTTTTGTCGAAATATGCAAGCATTATTTACTTATAACAGTTTGGTGACAAAGGAAAAATTAAGCAAAACAGAATTGACTTTAAATGAAACAAAACATATTATAGGTTCATAAGAACTTTTTAATATTTTTGGAGGTGAAAAGATGGAAACATTTCATCTCACACGAAACGAAATGGCTACCCTTCTTCTATCTTTAAGAGGATGGAATACGAAAAAGCCTCTCGGTATTTTACAAGAAGCGTGGGCAAAGTCACATAAAAAAGATATTGAAAGCGGACAAAGCGTAACTGCTTTTATTACTACCGCACTTTCACCTATTTTTGAAAAACTGATTAAAATTGATGATACAGACGTCGGTTTTTCATTAAATGAAATAGTTGCGCTTGGAAATCAGATTGAAAATACAAGTTTCTCAGTAACGGCCATGCAAAACTGGGTAAAACGAGATATTAAAGAAATGATTGGCTCCCCTCAAAAAGGGAAAAAATATTCAATTGAACAAGCAGCCTTACTATTCATTGTTGAAGATTTAAAAACAGCACTTGATTTTGAATCCATTCGTAAGCTATTACGCCTTATCGTAAATGACCCAGCCGATCGAAGTGATGACTTAATCAATCCTGTTCATTTATATGGAGCATACTCTTCCCTATTTGAAGAACTCAATCAAGGGAATTGCTTACAACTAAATGCAACAGATACAGTTCATACAATTGAAAACATCGTAAAAGAAAAAGCTGATAAAATCGCAAGCAAGTTCGATCAAGTTAACAACGAACAACGTGAAGCAATTCGTAACGCTATTATTATCGCCACACTTTCTGTACATACCGCTTATGTACAAATGTTAGCGAAACGTTACGTAACAGCAACTTTATTTTTACAAAATTTAGAAGTGAAACCGTAAAAAATAGGAGCAGAAATGCTTCTATTTTTTTATAACGAAAACAAGCATCAATCTGTTACATACTTAGAACATGTTGATGCTTTTTTCTCTAGGTATTAATTATAAAAAACCATAATCGCCTATTATTAATTCAAAAATGCTCATCTCATTCTATTAAATTTCAAACAGGCTTTCTCGATAAATTTCATTCCTTCATCATTGTAGCTCTTTATAAATTTCAATTTGAGCTTTTGAGCTATTAGCAAAATTTAGCCAATCCTGTCTTACATTACTAATATTTTCAGTTACCACAAGTTCAACAATATCTAAATGTGAAACATTCGTTGTTATCGTTTTGTTTATACCATTAACTTTAGCACCTGACATATACTTAGCGATCTTAGGGTTTAATGCGAAAGCAAAATCAATTACGGTAGCACCTTGCGGTAAGTTCACGGAATCTAACTTAGGAGTAAATACAACAATATTATCTTGGAATAGTTCATATGATACTAAATCATAAAATTCAACCGCATCTTGAGTTACTAGATCATTTGTCTTAATAAAATGATCCATCAATTTATGAATTATATTTTGCATCTCCTTATCAGTTATACTTTTTGTAAGTACATGAAATACTCCTTTATCTCGTATCTCTTGATTTATTTTTGTTTCAATACATATCACTATTTCATGGTTATTGATCACCACTTTGGTCTTTAAGTATTTGTTTAATACATCACTTTCAATTGCTATATTATCTTCAAATTGATATGGAATTGGTTGGTATAGTTGATGTATAACTCCTAATATTTTATAACAGTCTAAATTATTTGAGGCCGTGATAATTATTTTTGACACTACTGTAATGTCTTGAATATCTTGGAGACGAGAATAAGCTGTATAAATAGGGCTTACTTCATAGTCCACTTCAAATATTAAAGTTCGATTCAGAAAATTATTTATATCTAACATAATATTTTGAGACAAATCCTCTAATAACTTAACATAATTTTGTAAAAGAATACTCATTCCCTTATATTTAGAATGGTTAAGATAATAAAAACCTAAATCTTCTAACTCGTGTTGAACATGTAATAGCCCTAATCTTTTACAAATCGGAGCGAAAATTTTGAGTGTTTCATTTGCATAAGGAACTTGTTTCTTTACAGCTTTCACCTGTAAAGTTCTCATATTATGTAGACGATCTATCACTTTTATAATAGCTACTCTTATATCTCCTTGCGTAGCTAACAATAATTTCTTTAAATTTATTGCTTCATACTCTTCTTTATTAGAGATTTGTTTTTTATCAATTTTAGTTAACCCTTCTACAATATCAGCCACTTTTTTACCGAATATATCACGTATATACTCAATTGTATAATCTGTATCCTCCACCACATCATGTAGTAATGCTGCAACTAAAGTTATTATATCTGCCTTACAATCTAACAAAATTTCTGTAACTGCAAATGGATGAGTAATATACGGCTCACCGGAAACGCGAAATTGTCCTTCATGTCCTTTCTCAGAAACTAATATAGCTTTATGTAATTGTTCGATTTCTGCTTTATGTAGATATGAGGCCTTTTCTAATAATGCTTTTTTCATATTTTCACCTTCATCACGTTAATTTTCTATAAAATTTCATTAACATTATAATTCGTTATTAGAAAGTGAAGTACCTGTCTAGGTGATAAGAGAATATTTATATTTTTATTCTCCTTGAATTATTTTTTAATTTTCAAACCTATAAGCCACCCTTTGAAATACTTTTGTTTTTATCAGCCGAATCATATCTCGATCCCAAATAGAAAATAGTCCATAATTTTAATTCTTATTATGCATACATTACTCTTCTCACTTTGGAAATTAAAAGCCTATAACATTATCATTTATATATGAGAAATTTTTAATAATCTTTTCATTTTCTCTTCATGAAAACTAAGCTCATATCCTGTACTATACTACTTATGAGAGACATAAAAGAATTGAAATAGCAATCCCCTATATAAATAAGGTATAATCTACATATAGTGAACCTTTTACGTAGTTAAATAAAGGGGCATATATTCAAAAATTCATAAATTAGAAGGTGCAACAATGGTAAGTAGTTTTATTCACTCAGTATTAACATTTTTTGAAGGGCTAGGTTATTGGGGCATTATGCTTGGACTTATGATTGAAATTATCCCAAGTGAAATCGTCCTTGCTTATGCGGGGTACTTAGTATTCAATGGTAGTATCTCATTTGTAGGTGCAGTTATATTCGGTACAATTGGCGGCGTTATTGCTCAAATCTTTATTTATTGGCTTGGACGATACGGTGGACGACCTATATTAGAACGATACGGAAAATATATTTTCATTCATAAAAAACATATAGATGCAGCTGAAGATTGGTTTAACCGTTACGGGACTGGCGTCATTTTCACAGCGCGCTTTATTCCAGTAGTACGCCATGCAATTTCAATTCCTGCCGGGATTACGAAAATGCCTTTCCTACGTTTCACTACATTAACAGCACTTGCAATCATCCCTTGGTCTATTATTTTCATTTATTTAGGTGAAAAACTAGGTGAGAATTGGGAGAATATTAACGAAGTTGCTGGACCATATGTGAAATCATTCGCAATTGGCGGCGTCATTCTTATTCTTTTATACTTCATCATTAAAAAATGGACAAAAAAGCGTAAAAATCTTGCGTAAAAATATAAATAAAAACCGCTATACATTCATTACGAATGTTAGCGGTTTTTATTATAGGCTTGATTATATATTAGAAATTGCATTATTTCTTCTTTGTGCTTTAAGTCATGTTGAATTAGTGATGAAAAGTAATGATTTAATTTCACTTTTTTAGTACCAAATTGGTAGACATTATAAAAATATTTGGTGGGAATTCGCTCAATTTCATCCACTAACTGTTTACGAGTAACACTAAATTGATTTAATAGTTCTTCTTTTGAAATACCAGATCTCGCATATTTAATTGCTCCCTTATTCATTTCCTCAACATCTATTGGAACATTTGGTACAGATTGTCCACTTATAAAGTATGGAATTCTATCCTTTATTAAAAACACATCCGCAATTGCCCATGAACCTTTTTTAATGCCTGAAACCATATATCACCAGGTACTCGCTTCAATGTTTGACACCATTCTATACAATTTAACTTTTCTTCCAAAACATTCTCTTTCTTCATTATTCATTCCTTCCTCGCACTTGTAATTCATTCTTATTAATATCTTCTAGAAATTGTATAAAAAGCCTCCATAATTATGTGGATAAGCAACAATGCATTCGTCCATTTCGTATATTAACTCTAAAAGGAGTGATTTCCCTATGCATTGGCAACAAAAAATACAATACTTAATCGGACGCCCTATCGGTATTTCCTTCATAAATGGGCAGGGAACTTCTGGTGTATTATGTTCAGCACATGATGGTCAATTATATGTGTATGAATACCTTTATCAAGCGCAGTTCGCAATGAAGCATTATGATTTTAGACAAATTCAAGATATACATGCCTTTCCGAATTGCCCACATCAAAATACTCTATACTAAAAAAGGAACAGCTTATAGCCGTTCCTTCTTCTCCACTCTTATTTTTCAATATAAAAGTTTTGTACTGCTTCATCAAAGTAAATCCAGCCTTTCCAACCTAAATGAATTGTATCTTTTAAGAAATACTTATCATATTCATGGCCAGAAAAATCAACTACTGGGTATCCTGCTTTCTCAACTTGTTCCCGAACTTTTTTATAATACACTTCGCGGCGTTCTTTAGGGAAACCAGCGTAATCATACCACGGTCCGTTTACAGGTACAGAAATAAAGAGTGGTTTGACATTTTTCTCTTTAAAAATATTTAAAACAATTTGTAAGTCATCATATTCTGGTGATTCTTCATACGATTCATTTGCTCTAAAGTTTTTTAATCCTTTTAATTTTTTCTTTAAATTATGTTTATAGTAATACGGATTTTCAATTCCGAATGTGTTTGTAGTAGATTCCGCTTTTCCTTCTTCCTCCGCATGTTTACGTGCATCTACCCAAGAAATTGAACGAAGTCCGATATTTGTTTTCTCTTTCATCGGTTCGATTTTAAATAAAGAGTTAAATAAATCTCTATGATCTAAAATATTTCGATGCATATAAGCAATTGGTTTAACTAAACCTGCTTTTATGTTATGTTTCGTATCATTATACACAATACCTTCTAATGAATTTTTTAATATATCATCTTCTTGAACAACTTTATAATCTAATAGTCGTTTCGCAATTTGCTTCTTCATTTCAACATTTATTTTATCATTAAAAATAAAATGATATGCTTGTTGCTTAGAGAAATTGTTAGTGAAATCCCCTTGTGATACCCCAGTCTTTGTAAACCATTGTGGTGATAAAACAAAGACTACTTTTTTACCTTCTAGTTCATCCATTGTAGACGTCATATTTAATATATGAGCTAAACTTTGCGTACCGCCAATCCCCATTAAATATGGCGTAAAACCAGCCGGATTTACTTTAAAGTAATTAGACGGGTGATATGCATCCATTCGTAAAAATTCAGATGAACCATACATCGGTAAATAATGTGAATTATCTAGCATTTTTTGCTGTAAGAAAACACTTTGTAGTTTTTCTTTTTGTAAGGAAGTTGCCGCATCTTCTACTTTCTTATCACTAATAAGTGATACTAAACTTTTCGATGGGATTAATATGATAATGAAAAAAAGCACACACGCTAAAATTATGGGACCAAAAGCATGCTTCATTTTCATCGTCTCTTCCTCTTTCTATTGCTATTAAATTGTAACCCTTGTTTTTGACACGCCATCATTTCTCTCCTTTTTCTCTATACATGTTCCATTCTATTTATCTATTATATACATGTATGTATTTCTTTCCTTGTTCTATTAAGTTCTATACAAATAGCGCAAGAAAATGTTTCCATAGAAACACGTTAATTATACAAGATTCTACATAAATTTCACACTGGAATTTTACTAATAATTTTATTTTTAAGACATGAAAAAATATATAAAATGTCTATAATTCATCAGGAGCTATATTAAATTCAAAATAAGATAAGATACGTCCACTATAATCAATATCATGAGTATATGTAAAACCTAACTTTCGTAAAAGATTTTTCGAATTGTCATTTGCTATTTTCACCCTAGCAATTATTCTTTTTACACCCATCGTCTCTTTTGCATATTGAATAGAAGCCCCTGCTGCTTCTGATGCATATCCATTTCCACAATAGTCTGGATCAAGTAGATACATAATCTCTATTTCATCAGTTTCATCCACTTTTCTTAAACCACAATGTCCTAAAAGCTTTCCTGTTTCACTATTAAATAACAACCATACACCAAAATTATACTGTTCCCAATGTAATATAAGATTCCTGATATAATCATTTGCTTCTTCTTTTGACATTCCTCTTGATTTAGCAAGCCATTTGCCAACAGCTTCTTTCTTTAATATGTTATAAAATTGATCAACATATTCTATACTTGGTTTCCTCATGAACAATCTTTTTGTACATATTACTTCCTTTTCTTCAAACATAAACATCATTCCCATCCAAATATTTTATACAGACCAGTAAATTATACCACGGACTATTTCTCTAACTTTAAATAAGAAAAACAGACTATCACACATGTGAAGTCTGTTTCTTCATAATTTTATTTCTGCACATCTGCCCATTTTAAACTTGTAGCTGGACCGAATTGATGTACATATAAATCTTTCACATGCGGCTTTTGTAAGTATGATAATCCGCGCTGGAATACCGGTGCAATTACTGCATCATCCAGTAACATTTTCTCAGCATCTTGCATTGCTTTCCAACGAGCTTTTTCATCATTACCTAATTCTGTTTTAATCTTCTTAATTAACGCGTCATATTCCGGATTTGCATATTCTGTATTGTTCACACTGCTTCCAGAAAGGAATACTTCTAAATAAGTCATTGGATCTGGATAATCCGGTAACCAGCGTGATAATGACATTTCATATTCTTTCTTCTTCTCTAACGCTAGTTTTTGCGTGTGTGGTTGTAATTTTACATTTACCTTTAAGCCTGGTAAGTTTTTCTCTAGCTCTTCTTTAATGTATTCTCCTACTTTTTTGAAGTTTTCTAAGTCATAGTTTAATAATTCAAGCGTCACTTCATTTGTACCGGTCTCTTGCTTCGCCTTTTCCCAATATTCTTTCGCCTGTTTTACATCAGTTTTATTAAACTCACCTGCTGTACTTCTAAAATCTTTTTTATCTGGACCTTTTAAAAATCCTTTTGGTACGTAATAGTTAGCAGCAACCGAACCATCATTTAAAAATGAAGTCGCAAGTCCTTTCTTATCAAACACTGTACTTAGCGCAAGCCTTGCGTTTTTATTTTTAAGAATCGGTACATTTTCATTGAATCGGAAGAAGTACATAACCGGATCTGTATATTGTTTTAGCTCTTTATTACTTTTATATTTATCGACGAATTCTGTAGAAATGACAGCTCTATCAACTTTATCTGTTTCATATAAATTTACCGCAGTTGAAATTTCTTTAACAATTTGATAGTTTACTTCATCTAGCTTCACTTCTTTCTTATCCCAATACTTATCGTTTTTTTTCAGTGTAAAACTCGCTTCATGCTTCCACTCTGATAATGTAAATGGCCCGTTATACACCGCTTTATTTGCTTCTAATCCGTACTTATCGCCCTGCTCTTTCGCATATTTTTCGTTAATTGGATAGAAGGACGGTAAAATAAGTAATTTCGTAAAATACGGCACTGGATGTTCTAGCTCTACAACGAATGTTTTATCATCCGTCGCTTTTATTCCTAATTCATCTAAACCTAATTGTTTCTTATTTATTTTCTCCGCATTTTTCACATCGTAAGCAATGTATGCATATTGAGAAGCAGTATCCGGATTAATCAGCTGCTTCCAAGCGTATACGTAATCTTGTGCTGTTACTGGATCTCCGTTAGACCATTTCGCTTCACGCAAGTGGAATGTATATGTTTTTCCATCTTTACTTACTTCATATTTTTGTGCTCCAGCCTCAATCACTTCATCATTTTTCGATAAACGGAATAATCCTTCCATTACGTTATTTAAAACGTTAAACGATACTGCATCTGTTACTTTCCCTGAATTTAATGACGGAATTTCACCCGTTTCTAGTAACTGCAATACTTTCTTCTCATCTTTCGGCTTTGTCGTTGTTTTTTCTTTTGCGCATCCTACTAAAAATGAAGAAACTAATAGAGTACTAACTAATGAGTAACGAACAACTTTTTTCATTTGAAAACCCCCTCTATTTTTTAAGGTAAGTAACGACGAGCACCAGCGTATTCTTCTATATATCCTGGTGTATTTAGCGGTATAATCTCTACTGATCTTTCAGCTCTTGGTGAGTGAATCATATTTCCGTCACCAATATACATAGCAACATGGTGAACACTACCTTTTCCTTGATCATGTGCAAAGAAGATTAAATCTCCTTTTTGTAAATTTTCTTTATCAACTGCAACTCCATTTCTCGATTGCGGACCTGAATCCCGCGGAATTGTAATACCGTGTGATTTATAAATCGTATGTGTAAATCCAGAGCAATCAAATCCAAAGCCACTTGTACCTGCCCATATATACGGTAATCCTAAAAACATTTTTCCAGTGTTTATTAAATCATCAGCTGTCGGAGTTGGAATATCATTTTGCGAACGGTAAACTGTCCCATCATTTTTTCGTAGCCAAGCTTTCTGTCCGTTTGGTAACAACACGCGGTACGAAATCGTATCTTCACTAAGTAGTGGCAGTCGCGTATTATAGCTCACTTCAAGTGATTTATGTTGTTCAGAAGGATTTATATATAAAATGGCTGTCGGTTTTGTTACTAATACGAAAGGTTCATTTGTTTTATCAGCAAATTCTTGATTATATGTTAACTGTTTTTCGGGCATCCACCCTGGATAGCCCTCTTCATTTCGAGGTGTTGGCTGACCATGGACTAACACTTTAACCCAGTCCCCTTTTTTATCAACAACCGTTACTTCTTGACCTAATAACGCTTGCGTTTCTAATTTATTTGCATTTGTTAACCAAAGTTTCTCATCAAGCGTCATTGATTTCGTCCACTTCCACAAATCAACTGGGTTTGTAGCGCTCGGTGCATCAATTGGCCGTAATGAATCAGGCGCAGTCCAAAGTGTTGCGGCAGATACATCGATAAACACTTTACTATCTTTCTTCTCTTCAGCATTTGCTGATGTAAACGATGAAAATATAAATAAAGTTGTTAAAAATGCAGTTCCTACTTTTTTCATAAATATCCCCCTTAAAAGATAGTTTACTAGTCTCTTTTCCTAAGATTTACTATTCACTGTCGTTTGAAGGTTTACCTTTGATCCAGAATAAGTCATTCCTTCCGGTTCTTCCATTAACCAAAGCGGTGCATCCAAATCGAAGTAATGAATATTAGGATGTGCAGCAGCTAAATGGGCTACAGCGCTAACAGAAAGTGAAGATTCCATCATACTTCCGACCATGCATTTTACACCAGCTGTTTCAGCAATATCGGCAATACGCCACGCTTCACGTATACCACCACATTTCATTAATTTAATATTAATTAAGTCTGCATATCCTCCTTGAACGATTTTCAATGCATCACCCGCTGAAAATATGCTTTCATCAGCCATAATAGGCGTTTGCACATGATCTTTGACGTACTTTAATCCATCCCAATCTTTCGCATAAACAGGTTGTTCAATAAATTCAATATTTAAATTGCGATTTTCCATCTCTTTAATGATCGTAACCGCTTCTTTTGGATTCCACCCTTGATTTGCATCTAATCGTAACGTCGTATTTTTGGGTACGCTATTTCGAATCGCTTCAATACGTTCTAAATCTAAAGGAGCAGATTTCCCCACTTTAATTTTTAAAGTTTGAAATCCTTTTTCTACATGTTGCTTTGCCTCTTTCGCCATAATAAAAGGCTCATCTACACTCACCGTAATATCTGTATGAATGTCTTTCTTCCCGCCTAATAATGCGTAAAGTGGAACGTTTTGATGTTGACAATACACATCATATAAAGCGATATCTACCGCCGCCTTCGCACTTGAATTTCCAATACAACTCATTTGAATGTGCTGCAGTAACTGCTGAAATTGAATAATACCTTGACCAATTAAACAGGAACGCATCGGTCCTAAAATTGCTTCTTCAATTCCGTTAGCGAAATCCCCCGTAATAACTGGTGTTGCGGTTGCAGCACCCCTCCCAACAATTCCTGCATCTGTATAAATATATACATCTATACTTTCTATTTCAGTTACGGTACGAAGCGCCGTTTTAAACGGTGTATGAAGATTTACACGTCTACGATTTACTTTTACATCGGTAATTTTCATATTGTTCATCCTTTCGTTGTCTGACAAAGTGGAACCTTAATCCACAAAATAGATTAGTTTTTTACGGACAATTAATCTCCACTTTCGCTTGCTTTTCATATAGGAGGTTAATGTAAAATAAAAAAATCCAGCCATAAGAAGATTCTTATGGCTGGATTTTGTCTAGGAATAGGTAGACAAAGCAGCGATTTGATTATATTTTTTCTGTGCATCTTTTAATGCTACAAGTAGTGCTTTTTGAGACGAACCAAAGTATCTATTTTTTATTTCTGTTACCAATAGTGGATCATTAATATTTTTATGTAGAAACAAATATTTAACGAATTGTGATGTTAATGCAATTGTCGCTGAGCAATCTGCATCTACAATTTCCCCTGTCTCCTTAACAAGTACAAACGCTACAAAATAACTTTTGAACTTTTCGGTAATAGGATTATTTTGAGGTGCTTTCGCATCCCCTACGATATAAATTGTATTTGAAGCGTACACAGCTATCTTCCTTTCTAATACGGGATAACGGTTTTCTTAATAGTCGTATGAGTGATAAACTCAACGTTGATTAAGAAATGTATCCGCTTACCTTGTATTATAATACAATTGACAGAATTTTAACAACATTTATTTCAGTGTATATTCCATAAGTATAAAAACAGCTCAAACTCTTCATTTTTACAATATGTGATTGTTACTTGTACCATGCCATTCATACATAAAAAAACAGCTAGCAATCGCTAACTGTTCTATTACACTACTTCGGCAACAAAAATATAGTTTCATTTGACTTTGAAAATTGATATTCTTTTCTCGCAAACTTCAAAATTTCTTCCTCATCGTCTGTTAAATTTTCTATGTTAGTCTTTAAAGAATCCTGGTCTTTCTTTAAAGAGACCAATTGTTTTTTTTGATTCGTTATTGTATCTTTTTTTTCTACGATTATTTCTTGTTGTTTCGTTAAAATAAATTGAAGGTACAAAGTAGCCGCCGCAATAAATATAAACATGAATATAAATCGTCTTAGTTTTTTCTTATTAATTGCTCGCTTCTCATTAGGCTGTGATAGTTGCTCTTCTATATTAGGAACATTTATTCGCTTGAGTTTCCTCATTATGAAATCCCCCTAACACATATATTTTCACTACCCTCGGCATAATCCCTTACTAACTATAATTCTATTCTTATAAAATAAGCTCCTTCACAAAAATATCTTACAAATTAACCAATTAAAGATAGCATTCGACGACATTTCCATATTTACATTGCATTTTTTTATGTATGCTGCCATAAAATAGTAGTTTCTGTTATTCTTTTTCTACTATTGTAGAAGAGTTTTTTTACACACAAAATACCTTCCCTACATATCGATGTTATAACATGCTTACAAGGAGGAAAAATATGCATTACCGTACATTAGGTAAAACTGGAATAACTGTCTCTGAAATAGGTTTTGGGGCATGGGCAATCGGTGGTGATGAATGGGGACCTGTTAACGATAAACAATCTATAACCGCTATAAAAAAAGCAATTGAGTGTGGTGTGAATTTTATTGATACTGCAGATGTGTATGGTTTAGGACATAGTGAAAAGTTAGTGTCTACCGCAATTAAAGGATATCGTAATGATATTATCCTATCAACGAAAGGCGGTTTAATCGGACATCACTACGATCCGAATGGAGAACCTGTATATGATACTCCCGAAAAAATCATCGCCGTATTTGAAACAAGTTTACAACGTCTTCAAACAGATTACATTGATCTTTATTTTTGTCATATTTGGTGGCATAACCGTAGAGAAACAGAAGCATTTTTACGTGCATTTGAAGTATTAAAACGTGATGGAAAAGTAAGAGCAGTCGGTGTTTCGACACATGATTTACAATACATTCGTCATTTCAATAAAAACAATGAAATTGACATCGTACAACTTGATTACAATATATTGAATCGAAAACCAGAAAATGATATTTTGCCATTCTTACAAGAAAAAAATCTAGGAGCTGTTATTCGTGGGCCGTTAAAAATGGGTATTTTAACTGGAAAATTCACAAATAAAACAACTTTTCCAAATGGAGATTTACGCAAAGATTGGCCAAATGAAAATTGGTTTCAAGAAGACTTACAAAAGGTAGAGAAACTTCGGTTGCTCTCAAATAAAAATCAGACCTTAGGGCAACTTGCACTTCGCTATATACTCACTCATCCAGCAGTGAGTGTTGTAATCCCAGGTGCAAAAACAGAAAAACAAGCACAAGAAAATGCAAATGCGTCTGTTCGCCCTATTTTGAGTGATGAGGAGATTAGCTATATTCAATCAATATAAAAAAAGCCCGGCCTGGGCTTTTTAATTTTGTAAGTCAATATCATATTCCATGCTTCTTGCTGTTTCCTCAGCAATCTCCACACCTAACAAATTTTTTACAATATGAAATGACATGTTAATACCAGCTGAAATACCTGCAGATGTAATAATGTGTCCTTCATCTACAAATTTCACATTCTCCATTACTTCTACATTCGGAAAATCTTTTTTGAAGGTTTGAATACTAGCCCAATGCGTTGTTGCTTTTAAGCCTTCCAGTAAACCGGCTTTCGCAAGTAATAGTGCACCCGTACAAACTGAAGTCATTAGCTTTACTTCTTTCATTTGCTGACGAACCCAATTTATTATAATATCATTTTGCACTTCATTTTCCCGAACGCCTTTACCACCGGGAATGATTAAAATATCAACTGGTGGGAAATCTTCAATACTATAATCCGGTTTTACCTTTAATCCGTTTCTTGCTGTAATCATTTCTCCATTTTGGCTAACTGTATAGACAGTAAATGGTTTTTCTTCATCCGCTTCGGTTACAGAAAAAACTTCAAATGGCCCAGCAAAGTCTAACACTTCTACCTCGTTAAATAAAAATATGCCCACACTCCATTTATTTATCATACGTTCACTTCCTGTTTTAAATGATGTAAAAGGTGATCATGTCCTTTTTCTAATGCAATATAATATGCTGTTCTCCCATCTTTCAAAATATTTAAGTTTCCCCTTCTTCTATATGTTCTATTGATTATGATATTTTCCTGTTAAAACTACAGTTTACATAATAATATTATCTCTCCGATAATTATCTGTTATTTTAAATATCAAATTTTTCCGTTAAAATAACACTAATCATGTTTAATATGGAGGAGAGATTATGTTACAAGTAATGCCTTTAAATAATGAAGACTATGATTTAATTACAGCTGCTGAAAAAGTAATCGAAAAAAAAATATAAATATGGTCGTCATCATATCGGTTCAGCTGTAAGAACTAAAGCAGGTAATATTTATGCAGCAGTGCATGTTGAAGCGAATGTTGGAAGAATAACAGTATGCGGTGAAGCTATGGCGATCGGAAAATCTACTTCAGAAGATGATCATGAATTTGATACCATTGTCGCAGTTGCTCACCCACACCCTCATGAAGATATAGAAAAATGTTGGGTTGTTGCTCCATGTGGTAGGTGTCGAGAATTAATAAGTGATTACGGAAAAAATACGAACGTTATACTTTCTTATAATGGTGAACTTGTAAAATGTAACGTAATGGAATTATTACCTGAAAAGTACACAAGTGAAGTAGAATAATCATTCCTGTTTTCCATTCATCAAATAATATTATTCCAATAAAAAACAATCCATTTTAAAAACGGATTGTTTTTTTATTTCTTTTTTATGCAGTTTATTTTATTTTTCTATTTTCGATAATTATAAAATTATCATTAACAAAAATGAAATTCAAATATTCAAGTACGTATTGCGGTTCGTTTTTCATTTGAAAATTAAAATTCTATTTCTCCTTACATTCGAAAAATATCAATATAAATTCTCTAAAATAAGCAGTCTTATCATACTAATCTATAACAATTCTGTCTTCTTCCCTTACCTGTTTCCTTTAACACATATGATTTTAAAACAAGCGCTGTTAATGAATCTGTTAATGTTTTATATGATAAATTAGATAACGCTAATAGATCGTTCGTATATAACATTCTATGCTTCTCTAATAATAATAGTACTAATCGTTCCGACGGTTTTAATGCCTCATCACTTTCTAGTATAAAGTCTATATTTTTCATTTCTCTAATTGTTACTCCTTATATAAAAAAATACTTGCACAACTAATTTAATATAAAAATAATACACAACAAAATTTGAAGTATATTAAAATAACATCGTTCCGAAACACTATTATACTATAACATAGAAAAAGCATTTCCCGAAATAGGAAATGCTTTTTAAAATTGCTTATATGTTTCTTCCAAACTTACATTATATTTCGAATTCTTATCCGTACAATTTCCTCCTAATTTTTGCTGGTCATAACGATGTATTTGTATTAAATTAACCTATTCTGAATTGATTTAAAGAAATAAAAACGGTTATTCTATCATACTCTAAACATGAATGAATAACCGTTTTCCAGCTTCTTCTCAATTATCATGTTCTACCTTAAATATTTCTTGCAATATGCGGCTTACTGTAATGACTTGTACCACCGCCGCCTACTACTACTTTACCTCCTTTTTCAAAAATTAATAATTTACTTGAACCATCTGCAAGTAGTACTATTACTTCAGCATTATTACTTGTTGCTACATAAATTACATAGCCACTTTTTGATATACATGTTTCCCAATTCGCATCAAATTCTGATCTTACTACACGATTGGAATACACTTGATTTTCAAATCTGTCTTGTTCTACGTTTTCCAA
The DNA here is from genome assembly GCF_053345335.1 of Bacillus sp. M5A3_1b. Lineage (NCBI taxonomy): Bacteria > Bacillati > Bacillota > Bacilli > Caryophanales > Bacillaceae > Bacillus > Bacillus sp. M5A3_1b. The sequence continues at coordinate 203,443 of NZ_JBKEZY010000004.1, forward strand.
ATTTATCCCCTACTTCTCTAAAATATCATTTATAGAAAAATAACAGTTCTATTTGAAATAGTAACTGCCTTTAATATAAGTAGTATATGTAGTTAGTAGAAGAATGCTTGGACAACCACCGGAACGTAATACCATGTAAGTAATATACAATTGAAATAAGGCAGACGATATTATATCGATTGCCTTATTTTCATACATAGTTCTTTATTTTTCGTTTCGCACAGCTTCAAAAGTAAACATTTGGTTTGCATTTGACGGTTCTTTTTCATAAACATAATCAGCGGAGCACGTAATGTTAGAGAAACCTATACTTTCTAACAGAAGTTTAAACTCTTCTATTCCATACCAGCGCACCGCAAAGCGTTGCAATTCCGTTTGTACTAACTGCCCTTTACTCCATTTTTCATATTTTAAATATGATAGAGTAACTTGGTTCAGCCAATCTATTTCAATTGATTTATTTTCTAATGTAATTCCGTCTCCGCTCGGCAAAGAAAAAGTCGATGTATGAATCTCTCCTGTTTTCCAGTCATGCGGAAGCATAATATCTACGATTAATCGCCCGCCTGGATTAAGATGTTCATAAAAACATTTCAATGCGTTTATAGAATCCGCACGATTTTCAATTAAACAAAAGGATCCAGTAGGAATGATAATTGCCTCATATTTATGCGGCAGTGAAAATTGTTGTAAACTTCCTTCATACAAATGAGGATGTAAGCCTCTCTCATTACATCGTATACGGCACGATTCTAGCATTTCAGGTGAATAGTCAATCCCATCCACTTTAAAACCAGCTTCAAGAAGTGGGATGATAACACGCCCTGATCCTACTGCCGCTTCGAGAATTCTTCCTCTACCATTTTTTAAACGTTCTTGGTAATACTCAATATCACCATTTAAAGAATACCCGACAGGCTTAGTGTAATCATAAAGTTCCGTGCAAAGTGTACTATAAAAACTAAACATTTATTTTCTCCTCCGTTTTATACGTACGGAAGATTTTAACTCAATTAATCTTCCTGTACCTTTATTTTTAATAAAAATTCGAAAGAGCTGACTGTCATAATATATCACTCGCTTTCCATACAATATAATTATATTGTATAATATTCCATTTAAAATGAACATATGAAAATTCAGAATTATATTAAAAGGAGGATATGATGAATTCATTAATTGGACTTATTTTTCTTCTTATCACTTTTAATACACTGATTTTCTTTATAGCAAAGAAATATAAACGAATATGGAAAATAGCTAGTGGTATTTTCATACTTTCTTCTCCCGTTGTTTTCTTCGCCACTTTGCACGTAATTGGTGAAAAAGTAGGAGATGGATTCGCTGGAGGTTTTGCTGGGCTAACCTTTAGTGGTCTATTGATCATGAATGCAATTTTTTTATTTGTTGTAAGCATTTTTGTATCTACTAATAAAAATTCATAATAAACTCCCCATTTCAAAGTTTAAAGAGCTTACTATGCAGTAAGCTCTTTATTCATAACTATTTATTTCACAATCGGCAATGTTACTTCACTTAATTTTACTGTAAGCTTCGTGCCCGCTTTCGGTCTAATTGTATAATCATAGTCACTAGCGATTAAAATGACCCCTATTTGATGCCCCGCTTTAAATACATAATCATCAGGCTGCATATCCCATGTAAATGTATAATCTTTGCCCGGTTGAATCGCTGTTGAATTTTCTATACTCTTTAAGTTTTGTGGATCCATCCAGCCTCTCGTTACAATTTCCGGCTTTGCTCCACCATAATCAACAAGTAAAGCAGTTAAATTTGATACAGATCGATCAATATTTCCTGTAATTGAAATCTTTGGTGTACCGCTTATACGCGTATCTTTTTGAAGTACAGGCATTGTATACACTAATCGATTGGCTACTTCTAATTCTGGGTTTGCTATTAATTGATTTGATTTCATTTTTGCATCATCTACGAATGAGAAAACTTTATTTGCAGAGCCCATACTTAATGGCAAATTAACTGCTTTGTTACTTAAATACATACGAACTTTTGACGGTACAGCTGCTGGATCCGGCCAATTTTTTATTTTATCCCACGTTTTATTTTCACGTTGAACATCAACCATTGGTTCATTCATAATTCCATTTTCAATTCCATACAACCAATAATCGAGCCATTTATTTTGTGTTCTTTGCCAGTCATTCGTTGATGTTCCACCGTGTCCACCTTGATGTAACCACATTTTACGAGGAACATTATTTTCTCCAAGTGCATCCCACCATTGCGCGAACTGCTTCGTCTTTACATTCCAATCATTTAAACCATGAACAACAAATACGCTTGCTTTTACATTTTTAGCATCTTTTACATAATTACGTTTATCCCAAAAACCATTATAATTACCAGTTTTTCGGTCTTGTCCAGCTGTTAACTCTTTTATTACTTGTCCGCAAACTTCAGGATTTTCTCTTGTTAGTACTGCTTCGGCCATGTTATCTGTATCTTCTCCTTGGTATCCACCTGGCGCAATGACTGCACCATTTGCACGATAATAATCATACCAACTACTAATCGCTGCGATTGGAATAATTGTTTTTAACCCTTCAACACCAGTCGTCGCAACAGCATTCGGTAACGTACCATTATAAGAAACACCTGTCATACCTACATTTCCTGTAGACCAATCAGCCTTAACCTCCTCACCATTTTCTGTATATGCTTTCGCACGCCCATTTACCCAATCAATAACAGATTTCGTCCCTAATATTTCTTGCTCATCCCCTGTAGTTGGACATCCGTCTGACTTTCCAGTTCCAATACTTTCACCTAAAATGACTGCATAGCCTCTTGGCACATAATAATTGCCGTACGAACCAAGATTAACAGCTCCATACGGTTTGCCTTCATACGCATACAATTCTTCATCTACATTATATACAGGAACATCTTTTAAACCCGCTCGATATGGGCTCATTTCATATATAACGGGCACTTTCACATTAGGATCTGTTTTGGGGCGCATAACTTTTACTGACACTCTGTCTTTTTTTCCATCTCGATCGCTATCAACTTCCGTCTCTACAAATAGATTTTCGATAATTGCTTCATCAAGCGAATAAATCGGTTTTGTCATCCCATTTTCTAATTCAATCTTCGTATTTGATTGTACCCCTTCTGAAACTTTCCCATTTAACTTCACATCATTCTCATTTATGTAGTTTGTTTCTTTATTGTCTGCATACGCAGTCATACTAGAAACTCCCGATATGACTGATAAAGATAAAATTGTTGATAATGTAATTGCTATTTTCTTTTTCCCCATACTCTTTCCTCCCCATATATTTCTCCTTTTACTATACAATAAAATTACTGAAAATTCAGTTTATATTTTATACAACCACTTGAGAAATTTGTAGATCACTCTTTCAACGGGCTTTCAAGTATATATATTTTGAATTACTACTTACATATAATCAATAAAAAACATCGCCTATTAATAGACGATGCTTCTACTAGTATTAAATTAATCGTTCTTCATATTTATATAAAATCGTATCTCTCCCTCTAAAGTAGAAACTCCATAGTTAAAACCATGTCTTTCTAAGATGCTTTTTACGATTGCTAAACCTAGTCCTGTGCCTGAATGGTCTTTACTGCGAGAAGATTCTAAGACGTAAAATGGTTCCCAAATTTTATCGATATCTTTCATTTGTTCCGCATTCATACCATTTTGAATTTGAAAATATACACTTTCATTTCGTTCTTCTAAAGTAATTTTTATATGTTGATTTGCTGTATATTTTATCGCATTTGAAATTAAATTTTGAAACACCATTCTCATTTTATTTACATCTGCATAAACAACTGCATCGCTAACATTATAGTTCACTTGCAAATTAATCTCTTTCGATTCCAATTCAATCTTATGCTTATCTAATATACTTTGGACTAGTGATTTAATATCGAATTCTTCTTTTTCTAAAACATCTCTTTCTAGTTTAGAAAATCGTAATAACTCTTCAATTAGGTTTGAAATGTGATCAGTTTGTTTAATAATAGTATCTATGTATGTACCATCATCTAAACCATCTTTTATTCCCATAGAATATGCTTTCACTAATGCGATTGGAGTTTTTAATTCATGCGTCACATCACCCATAAATCGTTTTAAATGTTCATTTCGATCTGTTAAATCTTCATGCGCTTCATTTAGTTTTTCACTCATGATATTAATACTATTAGCTAAGTCTCCTATTTCATCATTTGTTTTCACTTTCGTTCGTTCAAATTTCAAATTTGAAATATCTTCTGCAACATTACTTAATTCTTTCAATGGTCTAGTGATTGTTGTTGAAAGTATCCATACAAGTACGATAATGAGAAAAATCGTAATGCCAAAAATGTAAAAATAAAATGAATTTAACGTTTTTATTACTTCATTAGAATGTGCGATCGAAACTCCTACTAAAATTAACATATCGTCTTTCGCAATGTATTTCACAAAAAAACTAGATTTAATCTTTTCTTGATCATATATTTTATTCGCTTGCCTGAAGTTCTTTACTTTCATTACTTCTTCTTTTGTAATCCAAAGTTTATTAAGGGCAACCCTTTTCCTTGTAAGTTGCATACGTAACTCATCATTAATTTGATCTTCCGAATTGTTAATTGATGTATACGCAATCGTAACATTTCCTTTATTTTCAATGCTAGTAATTGCTTCATCCAGTTGTTGGCTCGGTATGGACTGTATTTGTGCTGTAATACCTTCTAAACTTTCTCGCGTTTTGTAAATATTATATTTCGGTAAAAGATAGTTAATTAATAATAAACAGATTGTAAAAATAAGAATAACAGTTAAAGAAATGCTGAGAAATAGCTTTTTTCCAAGTTTATTCACTCTGCTCCTCCAAACTATATCCTAGCCCGCGGTGCGTCTTTATAATATTTTCTCCTACTTTTTTACGTAATCTTCTTACATGTGTATCAACAGTTCGCTCTTCTCCGAAATAGTCAAATCCCCATACGATATCTAACAATTTTTTTCGAGTTAAAATCATGCCTTTATGATTTAAAAAACACTTTATTAATTCTAGCTCTGTTTTTGTGATATCTAACTCTTTGTCATTTTTATAAACTTTATTTTTAGTGAAATCTATTTTCAAATCTTGAACTTGAATGACATCATCATGCTGGACAAGCTTTTTCGCTCTAGTAATTAGTACGCCTGGATGAAATGGTTTTTTTACGTATTCATCTGCCCCGCTTTGAAGCGCTGCTAATTCATCTTCACTTTCACTTTTCGCTGTAAGCATTAATACCTTTACGCTTGAATTCTTTTTTATTTCCTGACAGACAGTAATACCACTATGTTTCGGCATCATCCAATCCAAAACAGCTAAATCAACTTTTTCATCATAAAATATTTGAAGTGCTTCTTCTCCATCTTTCGCTAATAAAACTTCGAAGCCTTCTTTCTCGAAATAAGCTTTTAAAATCCTTAACATATCTTGTTCATCATCTGCTATTAATACTTTCATACATGATCCTCCATTGCTATTAAACAAAAACCAATTGTATTATACAACTTCTTTGTTACATAAATGTGACAGAAAAATATTTAAACTTTTTAAGGGTATAGTAAAGACGAGGTGTTGTATTATGATTAAAAAAATCGGGGTCATTACTTTTCTTTGTTTCTTATTATCAACAAATGTGTTCGCAAATACAAATCAACAAATTGAAGTGTTTGATTGTCAAAAAGAAATGGTCGTTCAAAAACAATCTTTAGATCCAGCTATTCAAAAAGAAGCTGTTCAATATGCTAAATCGATTACTGGCCCATTCAAAAACTTAAACGTCGTTCCAAAAGATGGTCACATGATAAAAATCCCTTTATCTAAACCAGTTTCTATTACAAATCAATGGTTACATACAACAATTGATGAAGTACTTATCCTTCTCCCGCTTAATCAAAAACCTTATATTATGCTTTACGATGATGAAAATAATCCACATTTTTATTATGTAAAAGGTGATCCGAAGGGATTATTGAAAGAGATGAATGTTAAATTATAATATAAGAAAGATCCCATAAATATCATTTGTGGGATCTTTCATTATCAGTTAGCAACTGCATTTTCATTTAAAAAATGAATAATCTGTCTTTTATGATGGTTATCATGCTCTATAAATTCTTTAATAATATATATAAGAGAATACGGCGTTCCAGTATGAGGACAGTGTGATACTCCATTGGCTGTTAAAGGTTTCTTTAGTTTTTCATCATGCAGTAATCTAAGTTCTTTTACGAGTAACTCTCTTTTAGCTTTTGCTTCTTCAAGAAGTCTCATCTTAGATATTCCTGATTTAGCATAATTAGATGCTAGTTTATTATATGTATCAAAATCAGGAAACTCCATTCCCTGTCCTTCTCGCACTGATGGTAATACTTTAGTTAAAAGACATTCATCCCAATTCATAATATGAGATACAATCTCACCAATAGTCCATTTCCCCTCTGATATTGGATTCATCCACAATTCTTCTTTCATACCTTTCAATGTATTTAGCCAAATTGAATATTCATTGAAATCGTGAATAATTTTATTTTCTCCCATCATCCAATTCCCCATTCTAATAATAGATTCAAATAAATTATAGCATCAATCCACACGAAATAGAACAAAAGTTCTATCAAGAGGGCGATACATATAAATTCACTACATCCTTTTATTCAAGTTCAAATAATGGCTCGCTCCCACAAATTTTATCCCTTTCACAAATCCAATCGAAGTATAAAATTTGTCACCCTGTACTGTATCTGTATTTAAAACAACAATATTAAAATATTTTTTCGCATCGCTTATAATTCTTACTAATAATAACCTACCTAATCCTTTCCGGCGGTATTCTTTTGCAATATAAAATCTTCTTAACCGGCTAATCTTATTGTTTTCTGTATATGGATCCTCATTCAGCCCTCCTATTCCAATCAACTTTTCCCCTTGAAAAATGCCATATAAACATTCACCAGTTTTGTTAAATATGTTTATTTTATTTTCATATTCACTTATTAGTCTTATTAAGAAATTAAATCCTTCTTCTTTGCTTTCTTGAACAAGATAATCGTGTTCGTATATCATTAAATCTTCAATTTGTTGAATATGTATATCTTTCAAGTAAATTCCCCCTTAATATAAAAATACGTAAAAATGCTCAAGAATTATTTATTCTGAGCATTTTTATGGTTGTTATTTTATTTAATTCGTAGTGTGCATATTCTTTACTTCATGCAATATCCCCTTCAACTCCAATAAATCATCTATTACTATATCCGCCTGAGCAAGTTCATCTTCTTGCGCAAAATCAAAATTACATCCAATCGCAATCAAGCCATTATCTTTAGCTGCGTTTATATCAGATAACCGGTCCCCAACTACAGCTGCTTCTTTTATATCATATTTGTTTAAAATACTTTTTACTAAGTCGCTTTTATTAAGTGAGTTTATTTGCTCAATACTAAATGTTTCAGTAACCCATTGGTCTAAATCATAATAAGATACGATTGCTCGTAAATATTCAGTTAAACCATTACTAGCAATATATATTGAACAATTATTTTCTTTTATGTATGTAAAAACTTCTTTTACGTTCGGGTATAAAGCACCTTTTCCGCTCTTAATGTTTTCAATTAATCTTTCTAAAAAATATGTATCTATTTGTTCTCTTACTTCAATAGAATGATTCGGTAATAAAGCTTCCCAGACTTTCGGCAAAGGCACACCCATAATTTCACGGTATTTTTCAATAGGTGTTACCGTATCCCATAATTGTAGTGATCTTAAGTAATCAAAAGTATCATCTAACGATAATTCTAAAATTTTATCAGTTTGAAATAACGTTCCGTCCATATCAAAAATTAATGCTTGTAACATGTCATTCTCCCCTTTTGAACTATAAGTTTTACTCAATATATTTTTCAGCATCTCAACGATAATTTCTGAACAATAATTTGCGGCAGTTTTCGCGAAGTCGTCATAAGAAATTTGCGCTTCATCATCTGCACTGTCAGAAATACATCTTATAACAAGAAATGGTACTTCATTTATGTAAGCAACATGGCCAATTGCTGCGCCTTCCATTTCTGTACAATGCGGCGCATATTCGTCTATTAATTTCGCTTTTAGTTTTGAATCCTCAACAAAACATTCACCACTGACGATTCTTCCTTCATGAATCTCCATATGTAAACTACTACTATTGCATGCTGTACGTGCTAACTCTATTAATTCCTTACTTGCATTAAATTCTTCTTGGAACGGGAATAAGTTTTTCATTTGAGTTTTACTTACATCATGATGGGTAACATTCGTTGAAATAACGATATCACCAACTTTTACATCTGGATGTAATCCGCCAGCAACACCTGTATTGATGATAGCATCTACATCAAATTTATGAATTAATGTTTGCGTACATGCGGCTGCATTTACTTTCCCTACACCAGAGCGTGTAATAATTACTTTTGTTCCCATGAATTCGCCAATGTAAAAAGGCATTCCCGCAATCGTCTGTTCTTCTTGTATAGCTAGTTTTTCTAGAAGTAAGTCTATTTCGATTTGCATTGCTCCGATAATGCCGATTCTGTTCATGAATGTTATCTCCTTTTTTCTTATAAGTCTGCCAATATATTATGTAATGCACTATAATTTTCAGCTATCCAATTCATTTCATCTGCAAAACGTGAAGGTGGTACACTATTCTGATCCATATTAGTATGAATCCACCATGTACTCTCCATATACCAAAGCATTTGAATTGCCCGAACAATACTCCCTATTGGAAAGTCTAATTTATTACGGTATCCGGCTAAAAATGATGCAACAATACTCTTATTTAATACCCCATCATGTAAGGCACAAGATATAACCGCACGCCCAATATCCAACTCTACATAATCATAATCCATACGATCAAAATCTAGAATTGCTGAGACTTCATCATTATGGAATAAGAAATTATCTACCCATAGATCACGGTGCACCCATCCTTTTTTACTACTATAAAATTGATCTATATTTACTAATTGTGTTGCTTCTTGCTGCAATTTTATATGGGAGAGAATATGTTCTTTTCCTAACTGTTCTGCTTCTTTCCTTTTATCTTCCCAATGTTTCAACCTTTCCTCTTTAGTAGGCGGAACAAATTTAGGGTTTTCTCCCTCTATTAAAGAGCCATCATTTAACAGATTATGCATTTGACCTATTGTCTTACCAAGAGAGTAGATTTCCTTTTCATTCACTTTTCCTGGTGAAATTAGATTACCTTCTTTATGTTCTAAAACTATAAATCTTTCATTATTTTTTGATGTATGCATTACATTATTTTTATAAGTTAGAAGCTTCGGACAACATACACCATTATTATGTAGTCTTTGCTGGTGATGTAATGCTTGTATTAAAAGTTCTGGGTTATACATTTTGTACCGTTCTTTATTATATTGCTTTAATACAAAAGATCCTGCATCCGTTTCGAGTTTCCACTTCAAATTTAGCCAACCGCGATGAATAGGTATTGCTTTTTGAATTTTAAATTCAAATAAATATTCACATTCTACTTTCAGCTCTCGAAAAATTTCTTTAGCTTTTTCATTAGATAACGGCTCTATCATCTTGTTTATCCTTTCTTAACTTGGTGTTCCTTTCATCCTCTCTACCATAACTGAAATTAAAAATTTCGGAAGTATAAGTTGTCTCTTTAACCGTTTCGGCTGCGAAAGTAACCTATACAGCCATTCAGTTCCTGTATCCCTCATAATTTTGGGTGCTCTTTTTACAGTACCAGATATTATATCAATCATGCCTCCTATACCAATAGATAGCGGCACGTTTAATGTTTGTATGTTTTCATAGATGAATTCTTCTTGTTTTGGTGAACCTAGTCCTACTAGTAGTAAGTGCGGCTTGAATTGCTTAATTTTCATTTTTACTTCTTCTATTTCTTCGCCATTTACAAATCCATGCTGTCCTTTAAACTGTGCTCCTGGGAACTGCTCATTTAATTTTTTTAGTGCCTTTTTATTACTTTCTGGCGCAGCTCCAAAAAGAAAGACACGATATTCATTGTCATTACAATATTTTATTAAATCGTGAGTGATATCTGCCCCAGTAACACGTTCTTTCAAAGTTCCTTTTAATATTTTCGAGCCTATTATGACGCCAATCCCATCCGCTGTTATTAAATCTGCAGAAAGTAACATCTTTTTAAACTGCTTTGATTTAGCCGTGCTTTCCTTTGCAGACATAACAATTTCAGGATTTGCAGTTACTACAAACCTTGGTTTCTCTTGTTGTTCATGTAGCCAACCTTTTAATAAACTTATAGCTTTTTCATATTCTAAAGTTGAAAAGGTATTCCCTTTATAAGTTGGTGATCCACTATACTCTCTCCTTACATAAGCCTCAAATATTCATCAACATCTTTAGAAATTTGTTTAAAAGCTTTATCCCAGAATGCATAACTTGTTATATCTATTTCAAAATGTTTTTTCATAAGCTCTTCCACTGAAATTTTTCCTGTTTCTCGTAAAAACTCCTTATATTTCGAATGAAAAGTACTTTTACTTTCATTAGCTATTTCTAATAAACTAAAACTAGCTAAATACCCAAATGTGTATGGATAATTATAAAAAGGAACATCTGCTATATAAAACTGAATGTATTTCATCCAAACAAACGGCTGATATTCTAATAACGCATGCCCATATGCTTTTTCTTGCGCTACTATAGATAATTTCTCGATTTCATCAGCACTTAAAGAACCTTCTTTACATTTTTCATAAAAGTTCTTCTCAAATTCAAACGATGATCGTATTGCCATTACATAATTAAAACAGTTTCTTATTTTCCAACTAAGCAATGACTTTTTCATATCTATACAATCTGTTGTTTGAATTAGATAGTTTAAGAGTACCGTTTCAAAGAAAATAGACGCTGATTCAGCCGTACTCATTGGCAAATAATCATCTAAAAAAGAAGTAGATTGTTCAAAGCTCATATTATAAAAATGCCAAGCATGTCCTAGTTCATGCGCAAGTACTCTTACACTATCAATACTTCCATCATAACGCATTGAAATTCGCGATTCTTTCTCACTGAAGAAAGGAGCGCAAAACCCGCCTGGTGCTTTATTATCTCTCGGCTCCGCATCCACCCATCTACTCTCTATTGCATTCCGTGCAAATTCTGCTAATTCTTTATCTATATTTTCAAACGCATCGTATATGTTTTGAACTGCTACTGAAAAAGGGATATGAATCTCATTATTCTCCTTTACGGTCATAAGTTCATGCCATGTAATCGAAGCTTCTTCCTTCTTATACACGTTTACAATACTCGCTAATTTATCAAGGTTTTCTTCTGCCACATTCCACATTTGTAATAATACATTTTCAGAAATGCCATTCGCATGTAAAGATTGAGTTAAAATATCTATGTCTTCTAATTCATTACTCTTTGTATTACGTAATCTCCCTATTTGATTCAATACAGTAGCAAAGATTTCTTTTTCCTTATGTAAGGCATTTGTTAATAACTCGAATACTTCTACTCTTTCCTTTTCATTATCACTATTCATTGCAATATTATTTGCTTGTCCAAATGATATTTGCTTATTATTGTGCTCTATTTCTATCTTATTTCTTAATTGTATGTACATATTTTCCCATGCACCAAGTTCATCTTTTATTAAATTAGTATTAATATTATTGGAAGTTTCCATTTCACTTTTCTGTATTACTTGCCGTACTTCTTTTTTCAAATCTTTTACTGTCGTAGTCGATACAGAAAGGTCAGATGAATTACTTTCTTCAGCAGATCGGCAATACAAATAGTATTCTGCTTTTTCAATAGCTTGTATAAGTTTTGAAAGAATCTCTACATCTTTTGTCACATAATATTGTTCTTTCAACCTCAATATTGGCGTTACAATATCCTCGATTGGATACAATCGATCTAAATCCCACCTAGTAATTTCATGCATTTTTATAGCCGCCTCCTATTTTTACAAATAGTTACAGATATTTACCCTCACAATTATAAACGAAATGTAAAAATTTTAATATCTTTAAATATTTAGATTTCTACAAACGCATTCTTATTTATATTCTTTTCTTCTGCTACTGCAACGTACATAGCATAAACAGATAAACGATACAGCTACTGGAATCAGTATTACTCCTCCAATAAAAGGATAAACAACCACACAACATGTAAAAGCTACTATAGAAAAAATTTTACCTAACCTATTCTTTATTAATTTCATTCCAGCTGCAGTACCGACTATATATGTAACAATTCCTAACGAATTCGGTATTAAAACAATTTTATCTATGCTAATATGGAAAACGAAACTTATTAACAAACCAACAAATGCAATAAAACCTACAACTTTTACTGCATTTGTTGGTGTTTCTCTTTTTTTATTAATACGTGCTAAATAACGCGGTGCAACTTCTTCTTTTCCTAGTGAATAACCTAAGCGCCCGATACTTGCGATAAATGCATTTGTCGTCCCTAGACAAATAATAAAAGCTACAAATCCAATTATCCAAGCAAATTGGTCACCTAATGTTTGTTTGATAACAAGCACGAGAGCTGTAGTATTATCAGCATTTACATAATAAGATTTCGTTCCAATTACCGATAATGCAATACCTATATATAAAACTCCAATAATTATAATCGCAAATCCCGTAGATAGAATAATATTTCTTTTTCTAGGTGTTTTAAATTCTGGAGCTAAACTTGCAATAGCTTCCCAGCCGAAAAAAGACCAAAAAATTAATAATGATGCCTCTAAAATTGGATTTATTTCTTGCATAGAAATATGTACATTTATATTTTTTATTTCAATATAAGGTAGTGAACTAATAATTGTTACAATTAAAATAAAGAAAGTTAATACACCAATACATACTTGAAACCACCCACTCATTTTTAACCCGTATAAATTAAAACTAATTGAAATACTTAAAATAATAAGCGCTATAACGTAAGAGTAATATGGTGATAAAGCAAACACTTTCACTATATACATTCCACCAGTCATTGAGACTACGATTTGTCCAACGCTACCCGCAATAAAAAAACACCATCCTATAATAGCACCTATATTTTTACCGAAAGCTTTTTCTGCAAACGTGGCAATTCCACCTGCACTTGAGTACTCAATCGATAAAAAAGCGAATGTGAATGCAAGTGGAACACTAAGTAATATCATAACAAGCCAAGAAAAAATCGCATTCCCTTCTGCTACACTCGCCGTCATACCAGGTAATATAAGGATTCCCGATCCTAAAACCGCTCCGACATATAAGGCTATTCCCCTTTTAATAGAAATCGTTTCATCAAAATGATTAGACATTACAAGCACCTCCATTTATATTTTAATTATAGAAAGTTATCAGTCTATTCAATATACAAAAGTGTATGTATTTTTACATAAGGTTTTATATTATGTATTTGTTTAAGAAATTTACTTTCAATTTTGCAAAGGAGCATAATTCATGGATGAAATTGATAAGAAAATAACGCTATTACTACAAGAAGATGCCAGAATGACAATTACAGAAATGACCGAACACTTACACCTCAGCCGCCCTAGTGTTACCGAGAGACTAAAGAGATTACAAGATACTGGAATAATTGAAAAATATACCGCACGGATATCATTAGATGCAGTTGGAAAATCAATTCAAGCATTTTTAAGAATTGAAAATCTAAAGATTCCTTGTAAAAAATTTGAGGAGAAAATCTACGAGGAATATAGAATACTCGAATGTCATCGAGTAACAGGTGAAAGTAGCTATTACTTAAAAGTAGCGGTTCACTCTATGAAGGAATTAGAGGAATTAATTGATATCGTTATACCATTTGGAACAGTCAAAACTTCGATGATTTTATCTTCACCGATACCATATCGACCAATTATTACTGATTAATAAGAAAAAAGGATTGATCAAAAGATCAATCCTTTACTCTACCTCATTTAAGAAGAACAATGTTAACGCACCTGGTCCTGTATGCGCTCCGATTGCTGCTCCAATTGTATTTACGATAAATACTTCACAGCCAAATCTTTCAGTAATTAATGCCTTTAATGCTTCGGCAGTTTCTAAATCATCACCGTGAGTCATAGCGATTGTTTGACCTTTAAGGTCTTTTCCACGCTCTTCCATAATATCTACAATTCGGCTTAGTACTTTCTTTTTCCCTCTTACCTTTTCAAGTGGTACAAGTTTTCCTTCTTCTACGTTTAAGATCGGTTTAATGTTTAGTAAACCACCGATAAAACCAGCTACTTTACTTAAACGCCCACCTCTCACTAAGTACTGTAAGTCAGCTACTGTGAAGATATGTTCTATATGGTTCATTAGAAAATCAACACGTTTTAAAATATCTTCTTTTGATGCACCGTCTTTCGCCATTTTAGCAGCTTCTAATACGACAAGCCCTTGACCAAGCGAAGCACATTTCGTATCAATAATTTCTAAATCTAAATCAGCATATGTTTCTTTCACTTCTTCTTTAATAACAACTGACGATTGATATGTACCAGACAGTTCAGATGAAAAAGCTAAATATATACAAGGATTACCTTCTTTTGCATAAGAAACAAATTTTTCTTGGAAAGTTTCAAGTGAAGGCAATGACGTTCTATAAACAGCGCCTTCTCTCATGTTTTGCAATAATGTAACTGACTCTAATGTAACTCCATCTAAATACTCTGTTTCTGCTTCATCATAAACACGGAGTGGAATTAAATCAACATCATATGCTTGCAGCAATTCTACCGGTAAATCCGCCGCACTATCCGTAATGATTTTAACACCCATTTTTAAACCTCTATTCTGTTATAAATATAAAAATATAAAATAAAAATAGTACTTTTAAATTATATACGTAAAACTTAAATGAAGAAAGGAAAAGACTTTATATTGTATGCACTATTCTTCAAATGTTGAACTGTTAATAAAAATCATTCCAATTTAACCAATTGTTTATTGTTATTTTTTCTATACCACGAATAATTTTAGGGATTTTTCATTATTATATTTAAATTATTTAATTTAATGTGGTCTTTTCAAATTTATACTGTTTAAAATTAAAAAGCCAAATCCAATAAAGGAAACGGCTTGTTAATTTTTAAAAAAATAACCAAACTTTATTTTCCATCACATTGTTTGTTAACCTTATTATTCATGCAATGTTAAATATTAGTCCAATTATGATTAATATTTTAGCCTGTACTATAATTAAAAAAGTGAATACTTATCCCTAAGAAGCACTATATTTAAATAACAGGTCAAATATTTTATAGAATATTTAATTTTACTAGTAAAGCTAATAAAATTTGGAGAAGAATTTGAACATTTACTGCTATGTCTGTATCCGTAGTCGTAACTGTAACATTTCTAGAATTTCTAATGACAGTTTCTTGTTTATTAACTTGTTTAACAGATGATTTTTGAAACAATTCTTGTGCTACACGGTCAGCTTTTTCACTATCTGCTATAGAAATACTTATTATAACCACGATAGCTGCTTGTAATGCTGCTTGAATAGATAACGCAGCTTTTGTATCTGTAGTTGTAACTTCTACATCTGCTGAATCAACAATTGTATTAGCAATATAAAAATATTGGCTAACTACTAGCATCTTATGTATTTTTAAAAAATTTGTTTGGACAAGTAACTTAATCTTCTATTTTTTTCTACAGCTTTCTTTGTGACTAATCTAGGCTAGATTTCATACAATATAATTGTTCCTTTCTTATAACCTGATCTCGTCACTTTAGTTATAAAAATGTGAGTATATCCTATAACCTTTTTCAGGAATCATCCGTAATTTATATCAGGAAAAGTGCTTTGTTTTACTGAAAGGTGGTTGCGGAAACAACCGCCTTTTTATTTGTAACAAAATAAAATTTTTATACAAAAGCCCCATAATTAAATACACTTAACTTCATATGATATATTGCATCCTTTCTTTTTAGAGTGGATAGTCTTTACAAAAGAGCACTTTCCGAAGTGCTCTTATATTTATGTTCCTTTTCCTTTTTCAAGAGGATTTTTCTCACTCAGGCTGGTGATTACCACATTTCCTTAATAGTTCCAATTAATAAAGTATATACCAATTCAAATAAGCCTATAAACTCTATATGCTTAAACATTAATGAGTTACCGAACGCGCAAACTAGTTTTCCTTTTAACTTTGTAACACCAAATTCATAAGGTTGTTATCCTCTATATAGTGAAGTCATCATTTCAATACCAGCCACCCAACAACTTCAGCTAATAAAACAGACGTTACTATATCAAGGTTCGTTTGATTTATTATCTTTCGCTCTCTATAATGAAAATATCACACCAGTATTCCGAAGGAGGATGCATTTGAGTATTCAACTAGCTTCATCTAATGATCTAGAATGGGTTAATAATCAATTTCAATCAATAGGATTTGTACGGAGTGATTTAAAACGAGATAAAGTTGCAATCATTACATACAACAACGAGTATGCAGGTGTGGGACGATTAGTCAAAATAGATAAAGATACTATAGAAATAGGTGGGATTTTTATTCTTCCCCAATTTAGAGGGTTACAATTAGCTGGGGAACTTGTATCATTTTTAGTAGAAACTGCGAAAAAATTACAAGTAAAAAATGTATATTGTCTTCCTTTTGAGGAATTAGAAAACTTTTATAAGAAATATGGCTTTACTGAAGTTGATGCTACAAAAGAAGTTATTCATCCAAGTATTCTAAAAAAGTATAACTGGTGTTTGGATACTTATGATAAACATGTTTTACTATTTAAGTTGTGAGTTTCTAAATTAGGATTTAACACCTTGTATTTCCCCACATGTAAAAAAAGATTTATCACGTTTCACCTAGTTAATTAACGTATTGTTAATTACTACATTCCAATACATGTTAGCTAGCTTGTTTGTAGACTTGCTAGCACTTTTTGTGTTTCTCTATTACAAACTCCTAAAAAATTCAACTGATTGATAGTGATATAATCATTTATGTAATTCGCACACGAACTTCCTGTTCTTGTAATAATTGGACGTTCAGTTCCAATACAATATTTTGCATTAACTGGTAGATCTTATCATGATGTTCACTTTGGTCTGATGTAAATTCAATACACTGAAATATATAGCCTTCTACACGTAAGCTTCCTTTTTCGATTATAGATGGATTATTTCCTTTCTTTATTATTTTTGGCAATAAGAATTCTTTGTTTGTTACAATAATTTCCTGTGATACTTCTTTTATTTCTATAACTGTTTCTTTAAAAACAATCTTTTCTATTAAACTAATTTCACCTTTATACCTCCCTATTTCTATTGGTAATTTCGCAGTTATATAATTATTTACATTTGCTTCAGCTTCCTTCTCTAATATTATACCGTGTATAGGAATCCATGAAGATGAGCCTACCCAACTCTCTTCAATATTCCCTTTTGCTTTTTGATTAGAAAGTTCTAAAAGTACCCTCTTTTCATGAAGGTTTGAAGAAACTAAATTACAATCAATTTCTCCATGATAATATTCCATTGTAGTTAGTAACGTAGAATCCAGCTCACGTCCTCTTGCATCTTTTTCATTACGAAATACAAATACTTCTTGATTTTTCACATTCATATTAGGGGATTTTTTAAAACTAGTAACATCCGAAATAATAGAAAACGGGGTTTTCACTTCTATTGAACGTACTGAATTCGCTATTTTTGATTCAAAATCTATATTTTTGTCCTCTAATCGACTCGTTTCATGTTCTTTTCCTAGGACATTCTTTTCAATTTTTTTCTCAAATTTATTTGCTTTTCCTTCTTTATTGGGCTCTAATTCTTTACTTTCTTTCTCTGCTTGTATTGCTTTTTCTTCTTTTTTTGATTCTGGTTCTTTATTTTCCTTTTCTGCTTGTATTGCCTTTACCTGACGCTCTGATTCTTTACTTTCTTTCTCTACTTGTATTGCTTTTTCTTCTTTTTTTGACTCTGGTTCTTTATTTTCCTTCTCTGCTTGTATTGCCTTTACCTGACGCTCTGATTCTTTACTTCCTTTCTCTACTTGTATTGCTTTTTCTTCTTTTTTTGACTCTGGTTCTTTATTTTCCTTCTCTGTTTGTATTGCCTTTACCTGACGCTCTAATTCTTTACTTCCTTTCTCTGCTTGTATTGCTTTTTCTTCTTTTTTTGACTCTGGTTCTTTATTTTCCTTTTCTACTTGTATTGCCTTTACCTGACGCTCTAATTCTTTACTTCCTTTCTCCGCTTGTATTGCTTTTTCTTCTTTTTTTGACTTTGGTTCTTTATTTTCCTTTTCTGCTTGTATTGCCTTCACCTCACACTCTGGTCCTTTACCTTCTTTCTCTACTTGTATTGCTTTCGCTTTTTTCACTAACTCTGTTTTTTTACTTTTCTTATTTTCTCTTATTTCATGTGATTGCTCTTGACCAATAAGTATTTCCCCTTTGTAAACTTTGTTCCATATTTTCTTACCAACCCATGGATTTTTCATCACCATCCCCCCACTAATGAAACTCATAAAAATATATTTTTGTATACGACCATTTCATTATTATATATGTTTTATAAAACTAAAAAAAACATTGTCTTTTTATCAAAGACAATGCTTTTTTAGTTTTACACTCGTACTTGTTGCACTTGTAAAACTTTCACAGTAAGATCCAGTACAATTTTCTCACGAAGAGTCTCAAATGATTCGTTTAATTCTGTTGGACAAGGAGAGAAGTCTAATTCAAAAAATTGAGCGCTAACTAATTCGCAATACGGTTGTTCGTTATAAAAAACAGTATTTTCAAAGAAGTATTTGTCTAAACGTGGTAAGTCACCATTTTTAGGATTAATAAAGTGAGATGTAGTATCTGAGGAAGAAGCTACTATTGCTAGTGATAGAAAATCAGTTTCTGTCAAATCTGCAAAACCAGAAAATGGAACATTTGCGATGCGATCGAATAGTACTGAATTACATCCACTACCTGCATATTCAATGTTTTTACGAATATATCCTTGTACAAATAACTTTGCTCTTGTAACTCGGCGGTAATTTGTACCTGGTACTGGAGTGAATGCTACTGGAACTAACTTACACTGTGTTAAAAATACGTTTTTTAACACACGTTTAATTTCGGATGCTGCAGGTGCTAATGGAACATCTGATTCTACAACAATTTGAATTGTTCTTTCGGCTAATACAACTGGAATTTTTACAATCGGTGCTCCCGGTGTAAGAATTGGTGCTGCTGCCTCATCACTTAATGGTGTTTGGGTTTGTCCTACTACCTGACATGGTACATTAATTGGACATTGTTCACTCATAATATATAATCTCCTTTTTAAAAAAAAATTAGAGTTTTTCAACTCTCTATACTGTATATGTACTTTTTCTATTAATGCGTGGGTTTGTATCATAGTCACTTTTATCATTTGTAAAATAAGAGATTCATTTCCTCTGGATAGTTAAAAACACATAAATTAATAATAGGAACCTATACTGATATCTACCTATATAAAATAGAATTTCTCGACTTTTTCATGTTAGAGCTATTAGGCGTTCCAAAATTAATTTTTCAAGAGTCTTTTATTCCATCTAACAAAGGATAATATTTAATAAGAACCATTTACCGACTTTTTAATATCCACAAAATAGAAGATTACGACTAATATATCTTTTTATAAAAAAATAAAAACCGACTAAAAAAGCCAGTTTTTGCACCCAATATATAATAAAATCTTCTTATTATTGAACTAATTATTTTATTTTCTAATGTTTTGATAGAGTTTTTAAAAATTCTATTAAAACATTCTAGTCATCTGTCTTTCCCTTTAAACTCTTTACTTTGTACAAATCTTAGACTCTCTGCTCATTCATCTATTATCCACAAAATACGTATCATATGCCTTATCAAAAACATATCCTAGTTTTTCTGCCAGTTTAGCAGACGTAGTATTCGCAGCATCCCAGTTTGGATATATCCCTTTTTCTAAACAGTCCAAGATTAACGCCGCGCTAACTATAGTTGCCAATCCTTTTCTTCTATGAGTGTGATCAGTCGCAACTTCAATTTCAATCCCATCATCATAAATGCTATATGATGATGCACCACATACAACTTCACCTTGGTACAAAATACTATACCCTATACCCCGTTTTAAATAATCTTCTACCGATTGAAATTGACTTGTAAAATCTTCAGAGACCTTATGTAATGTAGGGGTATTTACAATATGTTCATCTATTTTTCTTAACTCGTATCCTTTTGAAAGCGCTGATATAAAAGATTGTAATTTTGAACGATTAAAAACTTCCGCATTACGTTTGAATTTATAGCGTAAAAACTTATCTATTTTTCTTTCGTAAAATGTTTCTAAACGCTTTTTCCACTCTTCACTATTTACGATTACTAACATTCTATCAGGAATGTTACGTAGTAATTCTTCTGTTTCTTTCCTATTTGGATCCCCAGCGTAAAATGTGAAAATCCCTACCGTAACTTGCGCTACTGTTGGGTTTTCAAGATCATTTACCCAAGCAGTACCCATATGTCCTTGTAAATAAGAAAGTAAAACAACGTTATTGAAATCCTCGAACATAGTAACTAATTTTTCTCTCGTATGTATACTCGCTTCATATATCATTAACATTCCCGCTTTCTTTGGAATCAGTTTAACTCTACTTTTCATATATAAACAAAAGTTTATTAAACTATATATAATCGTAAAATATTCGTAAATATAAAATTATTATAACATCTAATAAATAGTGAGCGACTGTCCAGTATAAAGGTTAACAGTAAATATACTTAATAATAATTTGCAATCTACATGTAACCGATTATCATCTTTTATTATGTAATACCCCTCAATACTCGTTTGAGGGTTCATTTAAATACGTATGTTATAACTCATTCTTATAAATATATGATTCTGTTTCTCCATTTTTATATACTTTAGTCAATTTAACAACTGACTTGTACGTATTATTGTCATTCGTCACCATCTTTTTCATATCTTCTATTTCAACATTACCAGTTCCACCCTTAGTTTCCAAACAGTTCGAAATATTTAGGTATCCACTCGATGCGAAAAGAATAATAAACGTAAGATCAGGGAAATTAATGAACAGTATTCCAAACTTTAAAGGATTCGTAGCCGTATCAGATAAAACTAATCGAAAGTTTAATAGTTCCGGCACTTGAACAAAATCTTTAGAAACAATCGCTTCACCTATTATAGTAATTTGCTTTACGACATTCCCCATCTCATCTATAAATTCAGTACAACTAGGTGCATCAATTGTTTTTGCTTGTAGTGATAAATTCAATTCTAGATTGTGAAAGTCAAAAAAGAGTGTACTACCCTCTGTTAAACATTGCGGACAAACATTCCCAAGTAAACTAAAATCCACTTCAATAAATTTAACTTTCGTTTTACAACTACAAACTTTTCCTATTCGAATTGCATCAATCCTAGAGCAATCTACAAAAATAACCTCATTGTCCTCTTGTGCGAAGGATACGATACCATTCCTCTTATTAAATGAAAGAAAATAAGATACAACAATTTCGTTTCCGGCGATTACAATACTCTCAACTTTTGTAAAAGGCTCTAGACTTCGCAAAAATTCACAAATACTATTTTGGCAGCATTGATAATTTCGTTTCGGCTCACAACCCACTTACACTCCATCCCTTCCCTATATGTTTTATCTAATACATATACTATGAACGGCGTATAAAAAAGCTTGGACAGTATAACTTTAACTCAGGAATATAGGTACTTACTTATCACATTAAAAATGAAATTACGCCAATAATGTGTAATAGCACATAAATTTCCCTATAAATACATATAACAATTTCATCTTTCATGAAAAAAACGTTATAATAAGGTGTAGCCTCTACGATTACGTTATAAAGGAGAATAAAACAATGGCTAAAATTAAAGTATACCAAGCAAAAGAAGAAAATATGGATGCAGTAAAGAACATCATTGATGTTGAGGAACAAAACCCAACTACTGAAAACTTACAAAATCTATATGCATGTGTATTAGAAACAGAAGATATGGCATTGCCTGAATCATACATTGAAGAAGATATCTTAATTGATTCTATGGAAGTTATGGTTAACGCTTCTCAAAACAAACTAAGAGACTTAGGTGCATACGATGTAATCGAAGTTCAAAACAAAGGTAAGAAAACACAAATTTTATTATTAGCAGACGAAGAATACGAAATTATCGAAGGCTAATCTAAATCCGTACATACGAAAAAGCTCCTTTCCAATTGGAAAGGAGCTTTTTCATTACGCTTTTGATGTTTCACTCTTTTTATTCGTTTGCTGTTTCTTAATTACCATACGCTCATTTCCCATAAAGAAAATAAATATAAATGCTAGACCTGCTGGTACTAATGCCCACATAAATGTTTGAACGATGGAGCTAGAAAGAGCGTCAATAATTTTATCTAATATTTGCGGCGGGATTTGAGATCTTGCCGATTCTGATAGAATAGCTCTTGAATCTCCTAAAGCGTTTGTATTCATTCCTCCGCCCATACCTTTAAAAGCTTCTTCCAATTGATCTTGGAAACCTGTTCTTTGAATCATTCCGAAGATTGTAATACCTAGTGTCATTCCTAATGAACGAATGAAATTACTCGTTGAAGTTGCAGATCCACGCTGTTCCATACCGAAGTTGTGAATAGCTGCCATACTTAGTACAGAGAATGAGAAACCTACTCCAAATCCAATGATAATCATATAAACCGTTAATAATATTCGACTTGTTTCTGGTGTTAATGTGCTTAATAAGAATAGTCCAATTAGCATAATAACAGCAGAAATAATCATAATGTTTCGGTAGCTAAGCTTCGTCGTTAAAAATCCACCTAACTGCGCTGTTACGACTGATCCTAACATCATCGGTAAAAGTAATAATCCTGAGTTTGTTGCGCTACCACCGTATACACCTTGAATGAATAACGGTATGTATACAGTTGCTGACATGAACGCAGCACCGTAACATAATGCAATAATGGTACTCATTCCGAATAAACGTTGTTTAAACATTTCAAATGAAATGATCGGTTCTTCTACTTTACGCTCAATAAAAATAAATGCAATAATTAAAATAGCGAATCCGCCAAATAAACTTAATATAAAGTTAGAATCCCAATCATACTTTTGTCCACCTAGTTCTAAAGCAAACATTAGCGAAACTACTGCACCAACTAAAGTAACTGAGCCAAACCAATCAATTTTTTGCTTTCTATGAACTCGTGATTCTTTATAAAAGAATGTAATAAAAATAAGTGCTAAAACGCCAAGCGGTAAGTTAATGTAAAATACCCAGTGCCAGCTTATGTAATCTGTAATATACGCACCAAGCAGCGGACCAAAAATACTTGATAAACCAAATACTGCTCCGAATAATCCACCCATCTTCCCGCGCTTTTCAGGAGGGAAAATATCAAAAACGATAGTAAACGCGATCGGCACTAATGCCCCGCCGCCAATACCTTGAATGGCACGATAAATACCTAACTGTGTAATATTTTCAGCAGTACCACAAAGTGCCGAACCAATCATAAAGACGATTAAACCAAAAATAAAGAATCTCTTTCTACCATACATATCTGATAGTTTTCCGAATATCGGCATACCTGCCATTTCTGCAACCATATAGGCAGAAACGACCCATACAAAGTTTTCAAGGCCTCCTAAGTCACCAACAATCGTTCCCATCGCCGTTACGACAATGGTATTATCCATTGATGCCATTAAAATACCTAGCAATAAGCCCGCCACAACAAAGCCGAGCTTATTATTCTTCTCAACCATAACCTTGCTCTCCCTCGTACTACTTATATTTGTTTATGTTCTTTTACAACTGCATTACCTTTTTGATTAAAACTAGTATGATATTCTACAACATTAATTTCACATCCTAAACCAATGGTAACGTTATTTCCTCGTACTACTTCAGCAATCGTATGCTCTAAATAAATTTCATCTCCTTCAATGATAGACGTTTGGAGGCTTCCAGCATGACTTGTAAATGGAATAAATCTCGCTTTTTTACGAACGGTAATCTTTTTACCGCCGATTTCTCTCACTTTGCTGCCTTCATAACGAAGTGAAATTTCAATATTTTCAGCATTAAGTAATCCATCACTTTCAAGGCCACCAGTTAGTGATAGTTCTTCAACTTCAATATCTCCTTTCACATTTAAAGCGCCTTTCACATCTACGAAATCACCAGTAAACTTCCCTTTAACTTCTATCATACCTCTTACTTTCGTTTTTTCAATATGGGCATCACTATTCATTTGTGTATTTCCGTATACTTTTACATATTCCGCAGTTACATTTCCTTGTACTTCACTATCTCCATACACAACATAATTTTTCACTTTCATATTACCTTGTACATCACTCGTTCCGTACGTTTTAAATTCATTACAACTCATATCATTAGAAATCGTTCCTTCGCCGCGTATCTTCACTTTGTTATAATCCCCGCCTGCTGAACTACCAGAGCCATTGACAGTAAGACTATGTTGATGTTCCATATTACTTTCTCCCTCCCATTAAACCTGCTTCATTTCTTTTACATTCGCGCTTTTATCGACAGTAAGAACACCCGTATATTCAATGAGTTCAATCTCACAGTTCGCTCCTACCGTCACATTGTTTCCTCTTACCGTTTTTATGTGAGCATAATCAATATCAATATTGTCACCTTCTAATAGTTCAGCCTCTAATTGCATACCAAATACTGATTTAAACAGTCTACTAAAAGTACTTAGTCTATGTTTTACTTTAATCGTTTGACCACCAATTTCTTTTGCTCGACATGTACCGTGAATATTAATATTTATTTCATCGGCGCTTAATAATCCACCAATTGTAAATTGTCCTTCTGAAGAAAAAGTATCCACTTCACAATTCCCATCAATCGTTGCTTGACCGTTGATTTTAAATTCTTCTCCAGTTACATTTCCACCTACTGTACCTTTTCCTGCAATTTTTAAACTGTTTGCCTTCACATCTTGCGTAATTGTTGCTTTCCCATCAATTCGCATCGTTTCCGCAATAACTGTACCATCAACTTTACCTGATCCACTAATTCTTGCATTGCTACTTTTCAAATTTCCAGTAACAGCACCATATCCGTTACATTCAAATTGGTCACATTCAATATTTCCATTAACAGTCCCTTTTCCATTTAATTGCACTTTATGAAACTCGCCGCCATTCGATGAACCGTAACCATTTATAATCAAATTATCTGTACGCATACTTTCTCCTCCACTACAACAGTTTCGTTTTTAATGCTTCCGTATATTTCATAATTGCTTCGCGTAAAACAATTTTGATACCTTTTTCAAAAATTAAATCGTCCACATTTGAAACTAAGAAACATGTAGAAATCCCTAACTTTCGGACGATGATTAAGTCACAAATTTTATGCTTAATCGCCTCATAATTTTCACGTAAAACTTGCAAGACCATTTTTCCTTCTTCTAAACTAATCTCTCCCGATTGTAGTAATTCCTCTAACATATACACATAAAGAATATCTACAAATTGAAACTCTGTTGTTTTATTCGTTTGTTCTATGAAAAATTGTAAAACTGGCTCTGATGCAATTCCTTTACTTAAGACGTCTTCCTTTGTTAAAAGGATTTCTCTTACACTCGGTGAAAACATATTTGCTAGTTCATCAAGTGATAAATCTTCTTTCATCGTTTGGATTTTATCAATACGCTCTAATATCTTTTCTTTCGGAAAAAATGTCTCTTGACCCGTGAATGTTGACTTTCGTACAAACCAATCTTCCGGTATTAAATTTTTTCTTTTCCACCTATATAACTGTCCGTATGAAATACCAGTTAGTTCTAATAAATCTTTTTTTGAAATTAAATCTGTACTCAACTGTATAACACTCCTTCCTGATAACAATGTAACATAACACTGTTACGCTGTAAATAGACTTTTATCGTAAGTAGCGTAACAATGTGTAAAACAAACCTGTTTCACACACGAAAAAAAGGCTCTTACACATCATTTAAAACGTGTAAAAACCCTTATATATCAAAATGTAAACCATATTTCATAAAAATCAATCCACCCTTGTGAATTAATCATTATATTTTGTACTTTTTCGTGAGAAGTTACTTGTTGTTTGTTGCGGTATAAAGGAATAATATGAATTTGACGTAACAAAGTGTTCTCAATATCGCGTAACAATGTAACTCTTTTTTCTACTCGTTCTTGTTTAAAATACGGGGACAACATTTTATGAAAGTTCATGCTGCTTTGCCCATGAATAAAGCTATTTTTTGTAAGAAACATATATAGCAGACTATCTTCTATTCGTTCGCTAATTGTTGCACTATCATGCATCATATCAGCCTTTTGTATCGTACTGATTTCCAATAACTCTTCAACTTCAAGAAAATTATTTTCTACACGAATCCCATACTTCGCACACTCTTTCTGAATCCATTGTGCATCTTCTACGTGATCTTGTCCTGTAAATGTGTAGAGTTGTAGCACTTCATAATGATACGTACTCCTTTTAATTAAACTAGCTATATCTTCCTCAATCTCTACTATGCTTTCATTTGCTAATATTAGTTTCTTTGCCACTTCTCCACGTTCTCCGCCGAGTTCTTGAACAATCCTATCGCTATGAATGATTTTATGTAGTGCCTTTCGAAACAGCTCATCTTGCATTGGTCCTTCTTTTACAAGATTGCACGTTACATATGTCACGTTCGATTCAAGCCGAGACAACTCTTTATTAGGCTTTTCTTTATCTTTATACTGCGCCTTTACTAATACATCATACGTATTTACATTTTGCTCTACATTCATTAGTTCAATTCGGTCAAGAAAAGGTCTTTCACGATAATATAAATCATGCACTTCTAATACAAATAACTGTGCATTTTTCTCACGTAATATAAAAGGACCTGTACCAATAAAGATTCCTTTTTCATCTTCATGTACGATAGAACACTGTTCTGCACTTAGCATATGTAAAAACATCCTATTTTCCGTATGTAATTGAATTTCAACAACATATTCATCCACTGCACGAATATTTTCAACATGTTGCAACATCCATGCGTGTGGGTTGTTTTCAGCTTCCATAAATCGATTCAACGAATGTATAACATCATGTGCGGTAAGTCGTTTTCTATTATGAAGATGAACGCCTTTTCTTAAATAAAATGTCCAAACCTTTTCAGCGTCATTATATTGCCAGTGAAAAGCAAGTCTTGGCTCTATAGAATTTGTTTCCTCATTCACATATACGAGTGTATCAAAAATATGTTTAACCATATGACATTCTGAGCGCATCGTAGCGTAGACCGGATCTAAAGCGATGTCTAGATTCATTTGTACTTGCAACCGAAGGACATCTTTTCTTCCTTCAGGTGTCCGTTCTATTTGATGACCAAATATGGAGTCTACCCAAGCTTCATACTCTTTCTTTACTGATGGAAATTGTGAGCTGTAGCGTTCTACAAATGAGATTCCACTTTTCACATCCCCTTTTTTCGTTAGTTCTTTTCCTCTGTCTAAAATTAATATCATCGGTTGCTTTTGAAATATTAATTTAGAGCGATTCCCTCTCCCCCGCCCTGGAAACCAAGCGATCCAATTTAACTCTTCTAATTTTTTTATTATTAATTTACTATTACGCTCCGTACAAAATAATGTTTCTGCTATCATTTGTACGGTAACTTCTAATTGTTCTCCTTCTTGTCTACCTTTACCGTAGACACACCATAGTTCAATATATTGATTTAAAATAAACATCATAATCCCCCTAAAAGGTGAAAAATAACCCCTTTTGTTTCTACCCTTTTTCCACTTCTCCTTTCATCTTATCATTTCAATATAGAAAGGAGGAATTGATATTGAACAATCTCATACTACGTTATAATAAACCCATTATTATTAGACTATGCGGCGAATTATTAACCCGAACAACTGAATCTATGTTAGCTCTCATTATGATTATTTACGTTAATAAAATGTTAAACGGTAATATAATAATAACTATGCTCATTTTCGGACTACAACCTCTCTCAGACATTGTATTTACACTTATTGCTGGAGGAGTGACTGATAAATATGGGCGAAAGAAAATTATGTTACTCGGCTTATTGCTACAAGGCGTTGCAATCGGCGGCTTCGTCTTTGCTCAATCTGTTTTTATATTTGCTTTGCTTTACGTCATAAATGGGGTTGGCCGTTCCTTATATATTCCCGCTCAACGTGCACAAATTGCTGATTTAACAAAACAAAAACAACAAGCAGAAATTTTTGCTCTTTTGCATACGATGGCTGCAATTGGTTCCGTAATCGGTCCAATAATTGGTGCTATATTTTATCATACTCACCCTGAATATTTATTTATAATGCAAAGCATTACACTTATGGTATATGCAATAGTTGTATGGACGCAGCTTCCAGAAACCGCTCCAGTATTTACAAAGCCAAAGCAAAAAGTTGAAGTATCATCTTCAAAACAATTTGTAAGCAAGCATTACGCCGTTTTAGGACTTATGATTACTACACTCCCTATTAGCTTTTTTTATGCTCAAACTGAGACAAATTATCGCATTTTCGCTAAAGATATATTTCCAGATTTCGTATTCATGCTCGCTTTTATTTCAACATGCAAGGCTACAATGGAAATCTTCCTGCAAGTTTTCCTTGTAAAATGGTCTGAACGATTTTCTATGGCGAAAATTATTCTTATTTCTTACACCTGCTATACAATAGCTGCAATTGGCTACGGGATTTCAACAACAATCACGTCACTATTCTTCACATTACTCTTTTTAGTCATTGGGGAAAGTATCGCCTTAAACCATTTACTTCGATTCGTTTCAGAAATCGCTCCTACAGATAAGCGTGGATTGTATTTTTCAATTTACGGGTTACATTGGGATATATCTCGTACGTGCGGTCCTTTTATTGGTGCGGTTTTATTAAGTAAACTTAACGGTAGTATACTATTTTATATTTGTACTTGTTTCTTAATAATTGGGGGCATTATTCAAGCTCTTTTTGTTCAAAATTTAGAGCGTAATAAAATAAAAAAAGATATTTCAGAACATACTCCCCATGTTTTATAGGTTGCTTCCCTCATCCTTTTAACAGTAAAAAGAAGAATGTCACAAAAGTCTCGATGACCTTTGTGACATCCTTTCTTTATTACCCTGCCATTTTATTAATACTATCTTCAGGCGAAAATACCGAAATATGATTTATCTTACCAGTCGATTTTGGAATAATAAATTTTAGCTCAAACTGATTGTTTACTCTATATACATATATTTTATCTTCGCCATTTACTTTAATTGAAGCTGGTTTTCCTAATGCTTTCTCTATGTCTTGTAATGTAATTGATTTTAGTTCTGCATGATAGGAGCGTACATCAAAAACTTGTGATCCTTTATTAAAACCGAAGGAAACATTTTTATTTGTAAAAGTAGCATATATTCCATTTCCTGCTTGTTCCGTTTTATCTGCTTTCCCCCACGCTTTTTCTATTTCTTCAATATCTCCTGTATGAGCTGCGAACGGAACGTTAGGTACTTTTCCTTCTTTCGCTAATTCAAATAACTCTTTAACATAGTTAATTGATTTTTGATTTATTACTGTATCTTTCGGGCGTGAGTCAGTGTCTGATTTTGTTGATCCTTCACTATTTGATTTTGCATCAGGCTCTTTCTTTTCTTCAGAAGAATTATTCTGTTCATTTTTACTATTTTCTGATGTTCGGCTTGTTTCCTTTTGTTCATCGGTCCCTTTACATGCTGCTAATGCAAATAGGCACGTAAAAGCGAGAAATAACATAGCTATCTTTACATACACTTTCATATATTTCAGCCTCCTATTGTAATCCTATTCATTTTAATAACCAATCCATTACGCTACTTTTCAAATTATATTTGTTCCAAAAAGTAAATGCTTCACTTTCTCCTAGTGCTAGTACAACATCCTCTACAAAAGCTGTTCCTAAAAAATAACCAATTCGGTTGTATCCAAAGTATTGTCCGCCAGATAACCGGAACCACTCTTTCTCTTTTTCGAACGTCCATCCTTCTATATAATCTTCCAAAAAACGATTCTTTATTTGTTTTTCATTTTCTATATAGCATTGTAACCAACGTTCACCATCATTATTATATGAGTAGTACACTGATTCATTTACGCCTTTTATAATTTGCTTTGATAAATATGTTGCAACACCTTCACGATACAAAGTAACTGCCGCGTCAGTCCACTCAGCTTTTGTCCAATCCATTCCATCATTTTGTAACATAACATTATGATATATATGTCCTATTTCGTGAGCGACAATAACACGAAGGTGATTTACATCTGGAGATAATTTTTCTGCCGCAAAAAAGATGTCTCCAATAATTTCCCTTTCTACAAATGCATTAGAGCCAAAAGCTCCAACAAATAAATGAAACTTCATATTTACATCAAGATTATATTTATTATGATATTCATTCGTTATCTCTTGAATAATACTCGGTAATGTTTCTGCAATGATACGAATTTCTTCTATTTTTGCGGGATATCGTTTAATGGCATTAGAAACTCGTTCTCTCGTATGTGGACAATGATACTTAAAGTATTCTTCAAATATCTCTGGATGCGAAGTAAAGTATTGGTTGAGGACTGCTAATTCTACATCGTTACTTTCCCATAATTTTAAAAAACTTGGAATTGTATTATTTATCATTTTTTCCATCTCCTTATATATCCCTTCTCGCCATTTACACTGCAATCCTTCCTGAAACGTAGAAAAAGCAACAAAGAAAGATAAGTCTTCTTTGTTGCTTTTTCTGTTTAATCAAACCATTTATCACCATCAGAAATCCATTTACCATTATTCAAACCATAACATTCATCATAATAATAAAAAAAGCTGTCCATAATGGACAGCTTTACATATGTATTTTTACACTTCGATTGACTTACCATCTTCAACAATATGATAAAGTAAGTGAGCTAAATGATGAATTGGGCCATACTCTTCCTCTTCCTCATCTGTTTCACCGTGGAATTCAAGATCATTTAAGTATAGTGCTAAAAATTGATAGTATAGTTTTAAATCAAATCCGTAGCACGCAGTTGGCTCTTCATGATCCCCTTCGTATTGTAACATTAAGTATTGATCATTACCTTCTGCATCTTCTGCGTCAAAGAATACGAAGAATCCAACGTTTGTATCTAAATCAAATAGATGACGAGTGCCTTTTTCTGTTGCTTTATTGAAGTCCTCTTCACTTAATTTATGTACTGTTGTCGCTTTAGCATTATCTTCTTGATGGAAATTTACTGTAAATGTTTTCAATGCTGACACCTCCTGATTGTATAATACTAGCATAACATATAAAAAGGACTGCTTACAAATGTAAACAGTCCTTACATTCATTTTCGCATTGCTCGTAATAAGAAGCTTACGATGAAAATTAAAACGATCGCACCGATTAAAGCTGGAATAATTGCATATCCACCAATGACTGGACCAAAACTACCAAGTAATTTCGAACCAATCCATGAACCGATAATACCAGCAATAATATTACCAATTACACCACCAGGTACGTCCTTTCCAGTAATTAAGCTCGCAAGCCATCCTAATATACCACCGACGATTAAAGACCAAATCATATGATAACCTCCTTTATATTTTACCAATCAAAATATAATTAGAAACAATTGCTTACCATTAGTTATGTTACATTTTTCAATAGTTATTCATACAGATCAACTATTAGATTATTTCAAAATAATGAAC
This sequence comes from Bacillus sp. M5A3_1b, assembly GCF_053345335.1. Classification (NCBI taxonomy): domain Bacteria; kingdom Bacillati; phylum Bacillota; class Bacilli; order Caryophanales; family Bacillaceae; genus Bacillus; species Bacillus sp. M5A3_1b. Next base: position 235,365 of record NZ_JBKEZY010000004.1, read on the forward strand.
GGCCAGTTTTTCGACTCGAGGTTGATGTTATTCGTAATACACATATTAAGGACAGTCAGGCTTTAATATTGTCCGCATAAACTCTTCTTTAAATGCAGGATAGTTAAAACCAACTGCAATTTTTTGAATTGGTCTATTATCAAATGTTGTTGGCTCGGCTATTTTTCTAAAGTCTGCCACACTTTGTCCTCTTGTTACGTCATTTGTCTTACTGATCCAAACTGCTGACTTTTTATATTCAAAAATATCATCATTAATAAAGGAAATGAACGGAAGTAAATCGTGAATCGGACTTCCAGCAATACCCGGGTATTCTTTTTTATAAAAGTTCTCATAATAAAAATCGATCATTGGTTTAATAAGCTTCGCCTGTCCTGTTCCTTCTTTATTAATAATATCCACCATTTCAGGAGTAATGAGGGCTGCTTGCGTTACATTTAACGGATAAATAGTCGCATTCTTTGCGTACTTCATCACAATATTTGCGGCGATTGGATCTCCATAAAAATTAGCTTCTGATACAGGAGTAACGTTACCAGGAAATAAAAACGCACCGCCCATAATATAATATGAACATACCTTATCCATTACATTTGGATATAATAAAAATAACGTTGCCAATGTTGTTAATCGTCCAGTCGCTACGATAATAATATCTTCTGGACAAGGCTCGATTAATTTAATTAACTCACAAAAATTTTCCCGTTTACAAATCCTCATATCAGGTGGAATAATTGGGCCTAGGCCGTGCTCCCCATGAATTTCAGGAAAGAACAAAGGTTCTTCAGCTGTCATTGGTCTAGCTGCACCCTCAATGATTTTCACTTCTGTAGCATAGTATCTTTCTAAAAAATACACATTTTCTGTTACGATTTCTCGCGATACATTCCCATATTCAGCAACAATACCTATAATATCTAATTTACATGTTTTATTTGCATAAATTAACGCAACAGCATCGTCAATACCAAAGTCTCCAAAAAAGATGATTTTCTTTTTAACTATCCTCACCCCTCTTCAACATAATCTACTATTATTATTATGTAAAAAAGACAAGGCTGTGAAACAGTGCAAACTAAAAAAGCCGCCTATTTATTGGCGACTTCAATCTTTTTATAAGATAAATATGCTAGTACATTTTTACTTGAATCGTATTTTGGATTATTTCCTTTTCTCGGTTCTCTCATATGTGTTTTTTCAAATCCAGGAATATCCGGCATTTTCTCCATAAATTCAAGCATTTCTTCTTCAGTTCCTTCAATACGTACGCGAATCATTATTACTTTTCCTCAATTCTCATTTTCTCTGTACTAAGTATAACGTACTTTGAAAAGACTGCAAGAAATTTATCTTTTTAATGTCGCGCTTTTTTTGCATACAAACAATGCCATTTCAGTATAAAACGAATTTATTTTATTATTTTCAATTTGAATATTAAAGAATTCTTGCATTTCAACTGGTGTTTTCATCATACACTCTATTAATTTCATACGTTTCTGCAAAGGTACATTCATCATATCGCACCACCAGTCAAATTCAAATTTCTTGTCAAAAGTAAGACATGACTGCATTTGCAAACCGTTTTTTTCTAACAAGGTAATCCATTCTGTTTTTTTCAGCGCTCGTTCATGACTCGGATCCCGCTTTTTTTCTATAAAATTATAAAATGTATCGTATTCATTATTTTCCGGTGAAACATTATCTATTAAAATAAACAATCCATTATGTTCTAACGTACGATTTACTTCATATATAAACTGTGGTGGATTCGTAAAATGATGTGCTGCAATTCGGCATGTAATCGTATCAAAAAAACCATCAGCATACGGTAAACTTTCAGCGTTTCCAGCAACAAAAGATACATGTTCATGTCCATTACTGATAATAAAATTTTTCGCATTCTCTAACATTTTTTCTGTTAAGTCTAAGGCAACTACTTCTTGAAACAATGGAGCTAATATATTCGCAACATGTCCACCGCCAGTAGCAATATCAAGAAGACGATTATTATGACGAGACTCAACTTGTTGAACTACATATTGTAAGTCTGGTCCATTAGCATGAATTTTACTTTTTACATATTTTTCCGCATTATTACCAAACTGTTGTTTCACAAGCTCTTCTTTACTCATTTTATCATCTTCTTTCTATCGTTATTTACATATAGAATTCATATAATAATTAAAGTTCTCTTTATGTATTTTCAAATCCTCTTTTCAGCTTACTTCTTATCATGCTGTCCTATCATCAATATAATATTAATTTTACGTTTTATTACGAAACAAAAAAGGCTACGGGAACTTGTCCCCTAACCTGACTAAATATTTATTACATTTTTACTTTTTCATATACATCTATATAATATAAATCCTCTTTCAACTTCATAATAACGTCTACTTCGTTATAAGTAGCCTCACGAGCATGTAAACCAAATTGATCCATACCAATCCATATCCATTCAGGTGTATGCTGTAGAACATCTATGTTAAAATAATCTAATTTAATAAGCTCCGATTTTATAAATTTATCTTTATTAGCGATTTGTTTATCCATTAAGCCGTATTCTTTTCCATTTTCAAGTAGCGATATAATTTTCCCTAAAATCGGATGTTCACGTATAATAAAATGATATTCCCTTTCGTCTACATTCGCCATAATTAAACGAGAATTAGATAAATCTAATCCCAAACTCGGCATATTTATTTTAATCACCTCCAATATTGATTTCATCTCCATCCTAACAAACAAATATTTAAATAATATTAATATAATGTAAAAATATAAAGGCTGATTTCCCTTTAGAAATCAGCCTTTATATTTTTATATCGTTTCTTTTTCCTCATTATTTCTAGAAACTAAATTTCCAATAGCATCTGCCGTTACTTCCACCACAAATTCACAAATACCTGCTACTACTTCTCCAATCACTTCATCCATCTTTTTACCCCCTTATTTTATGTAACCTATTTGTAGTATAGAAGAGATTGGTTATTTTTAACTATCGGAAAACGTGACAACAACATTACAGTTTTGTAAGCTTTTTTATTTTGTTTAGCTTCTATCCTTTGAAACTTCAAGTATGATTCATATGCATATAGGTCATCATAATATTAAGTAAATACTAATTTTGCTAGAGGAGGCGTGTAAAATATACTACGTAAAATTAATTAAAGGTCAATCCTTCTATGCTTTTGATCATCGTTTCTTAATGTCTGAAGAAGAAGAGGTTTCCGAGAAAGTTTATAATTACTTACGTCGTAATGAATTTTTCGAAGTACGTAAAGAAGAATATTCTGCTTAATTACAAAAAGCATCAAGAAAAATCTCACTTTATTGTAATATTTTCTTGATGCTTTTTTATGAATTACTCCTTTTAAATAATTATTGTCGACTCTATTAAAATATTCTATTATTTGTCCAAGCTATTTCATTGCCATTTTCATATTTTAGTATATGAGGAGGTGACGAATATGACTCATATCATTGATTACCAAGCTACTCAACCTATAAGTAAAACGGGTGAAACCACTTTTGCAATCCCAGCTTCTCCAAATAAAGCAATTCTAGCAAATTTGAAAGTAAGAATTTCAAGTAGAGATTCACGTAATAATCGCGTAGAATTAATCGCTACAATTGGTGTAGAAGGTATAACTGGGACTTCACAAGTTTTATTCCGAATTTTCCGTGATAACATTGAAATTTTTAATGCACAAGTAGGTATTGAATCTACAGATTCTGAACAATTCTACGTACAAACATTTCAAGCTATTGATCAAAACGTTAGCAGTGGAACACACGAATATTCATTAACTGTAGAAAACCTTACTAGTGGTGCAAGCGCAGAAGTTGTTGGTCCTCTATCTTTTAGCGCTTTAGCTATTGGACAAGAGCGTAAATACTGCTAAGTGAATCTAATGTTTAATTTTGCTATTGAGAAAAGCGAGACGTAATTATACGTTCTTGCTTTTTTTATTTTTGCGATATTTACCCCTACTTTCAGTTAGTTTTCAATCATCTCGTATTTACATTTTGATGCGCTTATTTTATCAATTAACGAATCGTTTTTTTGACAAATCAAAAAAATTGAAATCCACTCATGAAACACGTAATATAGACTCTGACTCTAAAAAAGTTCGTTATAAATTATACATAAAATAAGGAGGTTTTATATACGAGTTTTTCATTTTAAAAGACGGAGAGGTTTTATATTATGTGGCGTAATAAAAATGTTTGGATTGTTTTAATTGGGGAGTTTATTGCTGGTTTAGGGTTATGGCTTGGTATTCTTGGCAATCTGGAATTTATGCAAAAATATGTCCCTTCTGATTTCATGAAATCAGTTATATTATTTATCGGACTATTAGCTGGTGTTCTAGTGGGGCCTATGGCTGGTCGCATTATTGATCAGTATGAAAAGAAAAAAGTTCTTCTTTATGCCGGGTTTGGTCGTGTTATTAGTGTTATTTTTATGTTTTTCGCTATCCAATTTGAAAGTATCGCCTTTATGATTGCATTTATGGTTGCTCTTCAAATTTCAGCAGCATTTTATTTCCCTGCATTACAATCTGTAATCCCACTTATCGTACGTGAGCATGAGTTATTACAGATGAACGGTGTACATATGAATGTAGGTACAATCGCTCGTATTGCAGGTACTTCACTAGGTGGAATTCTTTTAGTTGTAATGAGTTTACAGTATATGTATGCCTTCTCAATGGCAGCGTACGCTTTATTATTCCTCTCAACTTTCTTCCTACAATTCGAAGATAAGAAATCAACAACACCAAGTAAACAAGCTGCAAAAGATAATAGCTTTATGGAAGTATTTCGTATATTAAAAGGAATTCCTATTGCTTTTACAGCACTTATATTAAGTATTATCCCTCTATTATTTATAGCTGGATTTAATTTAATGGTAATCAACATTAGTGAAATGCAACATGATCCAACGATTAAAGGCTTTATATATACCATTGAAGGTATCGCATTTATGTTAGGTGCTTTCGTTATTAAACGTTTATCTGACCATTTCAAACCTGAAAAGTTACTATATTTCTTCGCAGTTTGTACCGCTTTTGCACATCTATCATTGTTCTTTAGCGATATAAAATGGATGTCTCTTACATCATTTGGTTTATTTGGTTTTAGTGTCGGTTGCTTCTTCCCTATTATGTCGACAATTTTCCAAACGAAAGTGGAAAAAAGCTATCACGGCCGTCTATTCTCATTCCGTAATATGTTTGAGAGAGTTATGTTCCAAATTGTCTTACTTGGCACAGGCTTCTTCTTAGATACAATCGGATTGCAATATATGGTTCTCATTTTCGGTGTTATTTCATTATTAATTATTTTCATTTCTTTATCTAAACAGAAACAATATGAAAAACAGCCTTCGCAATCTGCGAATTTATAACATAAACAAAGACGCATGGATCCTATTAGATTAATCCATGCGTCTTTGTTATATAAAAACTTTTTTATTACGCTTATTGTAATTATTTAAAGGAGTACCCCTTTCGCTTTTGAATACAGTATACTAACATGATATATAGGGGGTTCGCAATTGTCTGATGGTATGCAGTTATTTATTATCTTTATTTTTGTATTAGCTCTGTTTAGCATCATAAACTTTTTAGCTATTTCCTTATCTGGACATAGCATAGACTATAGTACTCGGCATAAATCTGACTTTACACTAGATTCATGCTTTTTCAATTCCTTCTAAATTTTTATATGAAATTAAATAATTCTTTATAAAAATTTAAACTTTATTTATTACAATATTCCTATCGTATTCGCACGTTTATTGAAAGTAAAAAGAAAGGAGTACAAAATGAAAAAGGTTCTATTAATTATTCCATTATTCATTATACTACTTAGCGGATGTAGCAATAATGACATATACGGTACTTGGGAAGTCGTTGACAACAAAAATGGTCTTTGTCCTGTATCGTATAAATTTGAAACAGTTGTAAAAGAAGAAAAGAAAGAAAAAATTATTCAATATTTAGTAGAGATGCAAACAACAAAGAAAAAAGAAGATTTATACAAAGGCTCATTTGTAAAGGATTCTAATGTGTATCACATTGATTATGGTAACTCATTTACATCAGATCAAACTATAAAAGTTGTCGATGATAGATTAAATGTATACTTTTATGCAGTGGAAAGATTATGTACATATAAAAAGAAATGATGACACTTCATATGAGACGCAGAAATTATTTTCTGCGTTATTTTGTATTCCTCCTTATTATCCTCCCTCTAAATTTGTCAATCATTTTAATTTTCATAAAAAAATGATAAAATGTACTCATGTGTTTTCAGAATAATTAAAAACGCAGAAAGAAAACACTGTTTTTAGGAGGGGTTTTGATGACTTACACGTTAGCAACTAGAATGAAAGCATTCCAATCTTCTATATTTAGTGAATTAGGGGCCTATAAAAAAGAAAAGATTGCAGCAGGCCACAAAATGATTGATTTAAGTATCGGGAATCCTGATATGCCGCCTGCTGACTTCGTAAGAGAAGAAATGGTACATACAGCAAGTGATAAAGAAAGCTATGGATACACATTAAGTGGTATTCAAGAATTTCACGAAGCTGTAACTGAATATTACAACAACACTCATAACGTTAAATTAAATGCAGATAAAGAAGTTTTATTATTAATGGGTTCACAAGACGGACTCGTTCATTTACCTATGGTTTATGCAAATCCGGGAGATATTATATTAGTTCCGGATCCAGGATATACAGCTTATGAAACTGGAATTCAAATGGCTGGTGCAACATCTTACTACATGCCATTAAAGAAAGAAAATGATTTCTTACCTAACTTAGAGCTAATTCCTGAAGAAATTGCCGATCAAGCGAAGATGATGATTTTAAACTTCCCAGGGAATCCGGTTCCAGCAATGGCTCATGCAGATTTCTTTAAAGAGGTAATTGCATTCGCGAAAAAGCATAACATTATTGTTGTCCATGATTTTGCTTATGCTGAATTTTATTTTGATGGCAATAAACCAATTAGCTTCCTCTCTGTACCTGGTGCTAAAGAAGTTGGAGTAGAAATCAACTCTTTATCAAAAAGTTATAGTTTAGCAGGTAGCCGTATTGGATATATGATTGGAAACGAAGAAATTGTTCGTGCACTTACTCAATTTAAATCAAATACAGATTATGGTGTGTTTTTACCAATTCAAAAAGCGGCATCAGCGGCACTAAGAAATGGCGCTACGTTTTGTGAGAAAAATCGCGGTATTTATCAAGAACGTAGAGATACTTTAGTTGATGGATTCCGAACATTTGGTTGGAATATTGATAAACCAGCTGGTAGTATGTTCGTCTGGGCCGAAATTCCGAAAGGCTGGACTTCTATAGATTTCGCTTATGCATTAATGGATCGTGCGAATGTCGTTGTTACACCAGGTCATGCATTTGGACCACATGGAGAAGGCTTTGTACGTATTGCACTTGTTCAAGATAAAGAAGTGTTACAACAAGTTGTTGAAAACATTAGAAATAGCGGTATTTTTTCTCTTGAAAAAGTAAATGAATTAGTTAAGAATTAATGATAACTCCCCTGCTTCACTGTAGCAGGGCTATTATTTGTTGGAGGTACTTTCATATGCATATTCAAGACACTCTTCCTCATCGTTATCCTTTTTTAATGATTGATAAAGTAACAAATGTAAAACATGGTGAATCCGTTACGGGATATAAATTGATTTCAAATAATGAGTGGTTTATAAATGATAATCAAAAACATATGCCTCATATGTTAATTGTAGAAGCACTTGCTCAGCTTAGTGCATTTGTACATGCGATTGGCTCTGAAGGACTAGGCTTCCTCTCCTCATTAGATGGGGTTGAATTCCACGGAAAAGCATATCCCGGTGATAAACTGGATTTACATTATGAGCTAACTCGTAATCGCCGAGGTTTTATTCTAGGCAACGGCACCGCAACTGTTAATAATCAACCGATTGTAGCGATAGAAAAGCTATTAATATATCAAGCAGAATAGAGACGATGTAATTCGTCAGGATATCTCCCTCCTACAAATTCGTCTCACCAACATGAACAGAGTAAACAAATTACTTGGATAGGAGCAGGAAAATGGAAAGTACGATCGGTATCGATGCTGGAGGAACATTAACGAAAATTGCTTATTTGAACGAACAAAAGCAATTAGCTTTTGAAAAATTTTATTCAAATGAACAAGATAAAATAATAGATTGGCTTAAGAAAAGCACTCGTATAAAACAAATATGTATTACAGGTGGTAAAGCAAAACAATTACAGCAACTACTTTCCCCCTCATATAAAATAGTAGAACTAAACGAATTTGAAGCTACTCTTGTAGGTGTACGATACATATTAAAAGAAGAGAAATATGATATAAATAACTTCATTTTAACAAATATTGGTACAGGTACTTCCATTCATTACGTGTATAATGACAAATATGTTCGTGCCGGTGGAACCGGTGTTGGTGGTGGTACTATTATGGGGCTTTCAAAATTGTTAACAAATATAGATCATTTTGAAGATGTGATTCCTTTAACAAAATTAGGTTCTAGAACAGATTTAGATATTACGGTTGGAGATATTTATGGTGGTATTCTCTCTCCTATTGATAATAGCTTAACTGCTAGCAATTTTGGTAAAGCCGCTATTTCGGAATCAAAATATAATAGCTCAGACATACTTGCTACTGTGCAAGGACTTGTCGGTGAAGTTGTTACTGCATTAAGTCTTCAATTCGCCGAAACAAAAAACATAAACCATATTATTTATATTGGTTCGACTCTATGTAATAACGTACACCTTCAAAATATTATTAGTAGCTACACTAAATATCAAAATAAAATACCTATTTTTTTACAAGATGGTGGTAATAGCGGTGCGATTGGTGCTTTACTTCATGTTACGAATAAAAAAAGCTGACTTTTGTCAGCTTTTTTGCAACGGTACTTCAAATTCTATAATTGATTCCCCATTCTCTCCAATTCGCTCTACACTAACTCTATCAACTATACATTGTAACTTTTCAGGGAAATTATGAATATCCTTAGCTACTTCAGCAGCTAACTCAGTACGTTCTTTTCTCCCGACTGTTACATGCGGTATATACGGAATATCTTCTTTCAAAAATTGTAATAAGGCTCCTGTATATAGCAAGTCATGTAGTTCTTCTATTTGTTTTTGCCCCTTTTCAACTCGTAAAAATAAATATTCCCCTTCACCCGAAATTTGATTCGCAAATTCTATTTCTATCTCTTGTATCCCTTTTGATAATTTTAAAATATGTAATTTCAGCTCATCATTTGAAATCGAGCTTTCAAATGGGAATACAACTGTAATATGCGGTGGGATTAAGCCAAATAAAGGATCATGTTTTTTCCTAATGTTCTCTATTTCATTAATAGACATGTCGTTTAGAAAAAGTAAAATTGTACGCATTTTTATATCCCCTACTTTCTCTTTTTATATTCATCATATTGTATGGTAACTTGCACTTCAACAAATGATTTCAATTACATATAAAAAGAAAAAACTTCTCAAAAGAAAAGTTTTTTCTTATAAAGCATGATTACTATTTTCCCGCCAAACTTTCCTAAACTTTATATAACAAGCAATTCTCCAAGGGATAATATACGAGACAGCAACAACATAAAATAATAAACCAATTGTTTGTTGATCTAAGTCAACAATATATTGTCTTGAACCGTATCTCAAAACAACAAGTGCAATAAAAGTAATTAAAAAAGCTGCACTTTTTTTCGTATAAATATTCCCATCATCTCTTCGTTCATAATTTGTTAAAACTATAAGTGGTACGGCGAAAAGAACTCCAATGAATGCTGCTATTATAACTTGTAAGATAGCTGGATGCACGGGACCAAAAAACCATAAAACACCCGGTGTTAAAAATAGTAATGGCCACAAAATACGTAGCCCAGTTCCCTTTATAGGTTTATACATAGATCGATAACGACGCCAGAATATTATTAGTGCAATGCATAAAAAAACTGTAATGAGTGAAGATGTGTCTCCCATTTGCTACCCTTCTCTCTATAATAATCTAATACTATTTTAAATCGTTTTTTCGAATGATACTTTTCGAATAAATATACTACTAGTTATGATATAAAGAACAGTTAATCCAATTGAAATAACAGTAAAATATGGAATATCTACTGAGGATACATCACTCGTAAATAATAAACTGGTTACTCCCGCCTCTCCATAAAGCACACTATTTGTTGATAAGAAAAGTGTTCCACCAATCATAAGACCAATCCACTTAAATCGTTGCTTAAAAACTACTACCACTTGAAAGAAACATGCTGTTGTAACATAAAATAAAAATTGCAAAATAAATTGTTGTACCGATTGCTCCCAAAAATTAGCACTTACTACGTTATATTTTAAATCTTGTAAAAGCATAACTTGAAGAAATGAAAATAATGCAGATTGAAGTACAATGTAACAAATTGCTCCGATAAAATATTGTATTCTCGTTACACCGAATGAAACAGCTAAACGAAATAGCTCATCTTGTATGATGAAAACACTCCCTACTATAAATAACATAATTGCTATTGAAGGGTTATTTATAATTTTGGGTAAATAACCCATGTTCGCTCCATTTAAATGAGCAGCATTTAACGTCCCTTTTATTAATAAAGCTACAATCCAAAATATTATAATTGCTTTATAATGAAAATTTATATGTAACTTCAACTGCTTCATTAACATCGTCATTTCACTTCACCACCCGTTATGTGTATAAATAGTTTTTGTAATGTAATTCTATCAATTACTAAATCTTCTTTTTCAAGAGAGTAATAATCTTCATTAGAAAGTTCTTCCCATATAACCGCAATCCCCTTATTTCCATAAACTTCTCGATTTATTACTTTTTTATTGATTGAAAACTCATCTACTTTATCTTTTTTCCCTGAAATAACATGAGCTTGTTGCAATAAATCTTCTACCGATGATTGAACAACTAGTTTTCCTTCTTTTATGATGATTACATCTTCAATAACATGGGTTACTTCTTCTACTAGATGTGTTGATAATATAATTGTTCGTGGATACTCACCGTACTCTTCTAGTAGTAAACTATAAAACAACTCTCGATGTGCTGCATCCAAACCTGTAGTCGGTTCATCAAAAATTGTTATAGGTGCCCTACTTGCTAACCCTTGAATAATGCCGACGACTGTTTGCATGCCATGTGATAATTTATGATATTTCACTGTCATATTAAGCTGAAATTTATCAGCGAGTTCTTCAGCGTACTTTCCATCCCAGTTTTTATAAAACATGTTGCACATCTTAAAAATTTCTTTTACTTTAAAACTTAGATGTGCTTCTTCTTTCACTCTAACAAAACAAATATTTTGCATTGCTTTACTATTTTCAAAAACATGTTCGCCAAATATTGATATACTTCCACTACTTGAAGTAATTTGGCCTGCAAGTAAATTTAATAGTGTCGTTTTTCCTCCCCCGTTTCTACCGAGCAAACCATATATTTTATGCTCTTCCAATGAAATCGTTACTTCATTTACTGCTATTTTCTTTTTATATTTTTTCGTTACGGCTTTTGTTTCAAGTGCAATCATCCCTATTTCCCCTCCTTCGTAATTTTTTGAATCATATCCATCAATTCATTTTTGGATATTTCTAGTACTTTTGCTTCTTCCCACACTTTAGGTAAATATTCAGTCATAAAAGTATTTTGTCTTTTTTTAAGTACGACTTCTTTCGCTCCCTTTGCAACAAACATCCCAATCCCTCTCTTTTTATATAGAATCCCTTCATCCACTAATACATTTACCCCTTTAGCTGCAGTAGCTGGATTTATTTGTAACATCTTCGCAAATTGATTTGTTGATGGAACTTGTTCTTCTTCAAGTAATATGTCTTTTAAAATATCAGATTCAATCGTTTCTGCAATTTGTAAGTATATTAATTTATTTTGCTCCAGAGTAGGTTTCACAATTTCACCACCTTAGGTTCTTAGGTTCATTACTTATGTAATTAACCATATCACATCAAATTATTTATTTCCATAAATTTCTTTTACAAAAAAAGAGAGTCATTCGTTTAAGAATGGCTCTCTTTCTAAAATGTTGAAGTTTCAACTCTTGTTCTCAAATTCTTTTCATTTATTCCATTTTGACAAAAGTTAAATTGTTGTTCCGTTATGGACTTTGTACGATCTACTACTTGCCCTAAATGATAACTTGTATGCTCCACTAAATGTAATAAGCTATGAAGATCCATATGCTTTTTTTCTTCGCATGCTTGTAAATATGCTTTTCCCCATTCATCAAATACTTCTTCAACGTACTGTAGCAAAACTTCAGAACTTTGTCGTTTTACTGGAAAATACTCCTCGATTCCCTTTTCCAAAACTATATTTGGATCTTTATAACGACTAGTATTTCTCTGTATATGTTCACAAATATGCAGTACGATTCCACCAATTGAATTAATAGAGTCCCCTTGTTTCCACAAATCTTCTTCATTAATGAGCCTTATTGCATGTACTAGCTTAGGTAAATAATGATCCTGCATTCTATGATAGATAATTTTGTATACTAATTCCACCTTTTCTCCTCCTATCATTTCAACTACTGCACTGGATATTTAACAAATATAGATTTCCGAAACTCTTTATCATTTATAAGCATTGTAATTTTTTCATTATTATCGTTAAGGAACTTTACTACTTTCTTTTTATCCCATTTATCATTTTCTTTTGGAAAATCATCAAATTTTTCATACAAGATTGATAGTATATCTTCTCTTTTTATCGTGAAATTTTTATTTTCTACTTGAAACTCGTAACTTTTCGCATTTGGTACTAAAATCGCTAGATAAATAACGTTAAAGAGAAAATTCTTCTCCATTGTGTCCTTGCCATCAAACCAATACGTCTCAACCATGTCTTCTGTCAGAGTTCCATTTGCACCATAGTTTACCTTTATACTTTCATTCTCCAAACTAATACTTTGAAATGTATCACCACCGGGTAAATGATTAACAATTGCAACTACATCTGAGTTATTACCAACGTATGTCCAAGCATATTTCTTAAAGTCACTAGGTTCAACATCAGATATTTCTTTTATTCTTTCTCCGCTAGAACAAGCAGTAATACATAAAAAAATTGTTAGCATAACAACTACGTTACGATGCATATATTTCATTTAGCATCCCCCATTTTATCGATATTTCGTTCATTACAATACTTCTTTCCAAAACCCTTTAAAATATACGCATTTTAATCAAAATTAAAAATTTTCAATTTTTATGTTTACAATTATCCATTAATTGTATATACTTACTAACGTAAGAAAAAATTCTAAAAGGAGGTCGAAGAAAATGATGAAATTACAATTACATGCTTTAACTTTAGCGTTAACTGCACCTTTGTTTTTCGGACAATTAAATATGAATTCGACCACCCTAATGGAGAATTGAAAATCGCACTTTATTTCTATTAATTCATAAATTCGCCACAGGAGGTCGTATACTTTCCTGTGGCTTTTTGACGCCCAGCCATAGGAGAACTATATCTTCCTGTGGCTTTTTTGTGCGATTTTTTAGCCTCTTGTATTATTTTTTAAAGAAAGGAGCAACATTCGATGACTATTAGCGTATTGTTTTTAAGTATTACGATTCAAAGAAATACAATTTCCAAAGATGAAATTTTTCATAATGAGCAAATTGAAAAAGCTATGAATGATGTTAAGGAGCGCCAAGCGCTTTATTGTGATCACCTGTAATTCCTTTTCGAAAGGAGGAATTCATTTATGACTTTTCATATTTTCTTTTTTACAACTGTACTTCAGAAAAACACTTTATCTGAAGATGAAATCATTCGTAAACAACAATTAAAACAACTGACTGATAAAATGACTGACATTAAAAGTTCATACTATACGCAAATGTATTAAAAATATATTTTAAAGGAGCAATACCTTCATGAAATTTAAAGCATTCTTTTTAACAATCACCATTCAAAAACGTAAGCTTTCACAGAATGAGATTTTGCGTGAGCAACACATTCAAACTATTATGGACGAAGTGAAAGAGCACCAAGCTTCTTATTACAGCCGTCTTTTCTAAATAACTTTTAAAGGAGCATTATCCTAATGAAATTTAAAGCATTCTTTTTAACGATTACCATTCAAAAGCGTAAGCTTTCACAGCAAGAAATTTTGCGTGAGCAACACATTCAAACTATTATGGGCGAACTGAAAGAGCGTCAAGCCTCTTATTATAGCCGTCTTTTCTAAATAACTTTTAAAGGGGAAAAAACAAATGAAATTTAAAGTATTCTTTTTAACGATCACCATTCAAAAAACTAAGTTCTCAGACAGTGAGATATTGCATGACCATCAAATTAATAAAGCTATGGAGGATGTAAAAGAACGTCAAAGTCACTACTGTAGCCATCTATAATTCCTTTCGAAAGGAGGAATGTATCATGAAGTTTCACCTATTCTTTTTAACAATTACAATTCAGAAAAAGAACCTTTCTGAAGCTGAATTAAAACAAGAAGAACAATATAAAGAGATTATGGACGAAATTCGAGATCGTAGAAGCAAGTACTACTCTCATCTATAATCCTTTAAAAATATAAAATTTGAAAGGGGTCGATTATGATGTTGCTAGCACGCTGTAAGGAAATGATTTGGATAGTTCAGAGGGATTCCACATAGTTTTATAGAGGCTATATCATACAAGTTTATCGTTATATTTGATATGTAATAAATATATAATAAAAGTTTATGCATACACTTTTTTACATTGATTAACAAACAAAAGATACACCACTTAAAAAGCGGTGTATCTTTCTCAACTTATACTATTTTCGATTACTTCGTTTCGTCTTAAACAATCTCACTAAGTTCGATACAACTGTTTTTGTTACTGCATAAACTGGTACTGCCAAAATCATTCCGATAATTCCCGCAAAGTTACCTACCCCTAAAATTAAAATAATAATTGTTAACGGATGGATATTTAATTTTGAACTCATAATACGCGGTGAAATGATGTTACTTTCAAACTGTTGTACAATTGTTACGATAATAATTACGTACAACGCTTGCATCGGAGATACGAACAGACCTACAATAACAGCTGGTGCTGCACCGATAAATGGACCTAGGTTAGGAATGATATTTGTAAATGCTGCTATAATTCCTAAAACGAAAGCGTACGGTAAATCGATAATTAAATAACCGATAAAAGTAAAAGCACCTACAAATATACAAACGAGCGCTTGCCCTTGAATATATGCAGATAATGTTTCGTTCGTTTCCTTAATGATACGAAGTCCTTCTTCACGGTAAGACTCAGGTAATAGACTAACTGCTTTCCCTGGAAACGCATGTCCATCTTTAAACATATAAAATAAAATAAACGGTACTGTGAAGATAACTAATGCAACGTTTGTGATAATACCAAATAAAGCCGTTGCACTCGACGTAATCGTGTTTGGTATATCCTTTAAGTATTCAATCGCGTTTTTCTCAATTGTTTCAATGGAAACGTAGTTTTGTGTAGATAACCATTCAAATAATCTGTGATGGGATAAATCTTGTATGTATAGTTTTCCCTCTTTAATATAACCGGGCATATTTTTTACTAAATCCATTAACTGTTGCGAGATCGTTGGAACAACTACCCCAACTCCAACTGCAGTTAATGTTATAATAAAAAGATATAACAGTAAAATCGCTAAATTTCTAGGTACTTTTTTATTCTCCAAAAAGACTAACAATGGGTTAAATATGAAGTATAAAAATAACGCGATTAAGATTGGGAAAAACAACGTTGATATGAAGATACCAATCGGTTGAAATAGAAACGATATTTTTGTGCAAATAAATATGATCGCTACAACCATTAGCACTTCTAATGTCCAAAAGTGCACTTTCGATTTCAAAAAAACGTCCTCCTTTAAACTAGCACTTCTCTTCATTGTACCAAAATAAGCACGAATTTCACATAATATTTTCCTTTACAATATTCCAAAATACCAATAAATACACTACAATGAGATTACATACAAATTTGCAGGTAAAGGTGATAAAAATGACACAATGCATCATATGCAGAAAAGATACGAAAGAACTTAGTGAACAATATGTCATCCCCGAAATATTATGTGGATATTATTTCACAAACTCAATTTGTGATACTTGCCACGAACAAATGACAACAAATATTGATCGCCCCTTAATTCGGCATAAATTAAGTCAATTTAAGATTGAGCAAATGAAAAAACAAATTGATTCTCCGCTCTATACGAATGAACATGGTGAGGAACTTGCGGCTGCTGAGACAGATGTTGTTGAAGTAAGTGATGAAATACTTTATTCCAATGCATTAATTATGAAACTATGTAAAAAGCACGATATTTCGCTACATAATGAAATTTGGAAAGAAGAACGTGTAACGAAAGTTGCTAGCTCTATTCAACGTGAATTACTTTTAGATAACCGTAAATACAAAATGAGTGTATTAAAAACAGCTTATACTTTCGCTGTCCAAGCTGTTGATGGCTATTTTGAAGATCCAGATGCGATTGTTATTTCAAACATTCTATCAAATGCCGATTTTATGGAATTAAAAGAAAAAAGTATAGTTCGCGATTTAAGTAAAAGTTCTTTATGGAATACATTAAATACAAATAGCGAGAACCATTACTTTATTTTATTAAGTGATAAAGATGGCCTGTTCTGTTTCATTCGTCTATTTGATATATTTGACGTTGTCGTTCATTTATCAGAAAAGAGATATGAACTTTCATCTCCAATTGTCGGCGTAAATGATGTAAATAGGCAGGAATTTTATGTCCAAACTTTAAAACAGTATATGGATGGGCTATTTAAAGAAAAAAAACCTACTATTTAATCGAAACCAGAACATACGGTCTCCTTTCTTGATGAAAAGACACTGTGTTATAATAAGTATGAAAAGAACAATACAATCACATAAACCAATTATTAATTGTAAATAAATAAAAAAGACCAGTGTGCGGCTACACACTAGTCCACGTAACTTAGCAGATTGGATTGTTCATTTATCCTATTTGTTTCTTACAAACAAAACAACCCACATTCTATTGGCATAGGTGGGTTGTTATTTTTTGAGCTTGTCTATTAAAACGACGACGAACGTTAACAATGCAACGAGAAACAGTCCACCCTGCAGTAGCAACGCTATTTCACTCACGTATTATCACCCCCCTCCTATTTGGAGAAGTGATAATTGAACAACCAACCGTACCTTAAGTTACTATTTAATTTTACCATATTTTCTAATAGTTTACGACGAAAACCCGCAAGTGAAATACTTGCGAGTTTTTTATCCCGTATTAACAGGCAGTAAACAAAATGAAGCAAAACATAGGTGAAACTGCCTGTTAATGACCGATTGGTTCAACTTTATTTCTCACTATTTTTTTAATACATATGCATCAGCTATCATTTCACCAACAATTTTATTTTCTTGTTTCTTCTCGTCTTTCAATAAAGGAAATAACAGTTCTGCCACTTCATATGCCTCTTCTAAATGGGGGTATCCTGATAATACAAACGTATCAATTCCTAACGCTTCATATTCTTTTATTCTTTCTGCTACTGTATGCGGATCTCCAACAAGCGCAGTGCCAGCACCACCTCTTACAAGCCCAATTCCAGCCCATAAGTTAGGACTTATCTCTAACGACTCTCTCGTTCCTTTATTTAAATGTGTCATTCGTTTTTGTCCAACTGAATCATATCTTGCAAATGTTTTTTGAGCGAGCTCAATTGATTCATTATCTACATATTGAATCAACCTTTCAGCCTCTTTCCATGCTTCTTCTTCTGTCTCTCTTACAATTACGTGTAGTCTAATACCAAATCGTACGTTACGCCCCTTCTCTTCCGCAAGTTTTTTTACTTCATCTATTTTCTCTTTCACTTGCTCTGGTGGTTCTCCCCAAGTTAAATATACATCACTATGTTCAGCCGCAACTTCTTTACCTGCAGCGGACGATCCGCCAAAATAAATTGGTGGATACGGTGTTTGAACCGGAGGAAATACAACTTTACTCTCCGTAACTTTAATATGTTTTCCTTCTAAAGAGATTGTTTCACCTTGTAATACTGACTTCCAAACCTTTAAAAATTCATCTGCAACTTCATATCTTTCATCATGTTCAAGATACAATCCATCACCTTGCAATTCAACAGGATCTCCTCCAGCAACTACATTAATAAGTAATCTCCCATCTGAAATTCTATCAAATGTAGATGCCATCCTCGCTGCAACTGTCGGTGACATTAACCCTGGTCTAACTGCTACTAAAAATTTTAATTTCTCTGTCTCAGCCGCAAGAGCTGATGCTAATACCCATGGATCTTCACAACCTTGACCCGTTGGAAGTAACACACCAGTAAATCCTAAATAATCAGCTGCCTGTGCAACTTGTTTATAATAACCATATTCAGCTGCTCTTCCTCGTTTTGTCGTTCCTAAATATCGACCATCTCCATAAGCTGGAATAAACCATAACAATTCCATACTATTACACACCCCTTAATTGTTTTGAAAAACCTACTAAAACACTCTATATAAATTACCCCTAATAATTTATATGCTAATTCCCTGTCTCTCCTTTAAAATTATCTCGCCATCTTAAAAACTTCACTTCTAGTAAACGTACGAGTGAATCAGAAAACTTTCCAACGAATGCAAAAATAATAATGCCGACAAATACGATATCTGTATTTGAAAATTGCCTTGCATCCATAATCATATAGCCGATACCTTCTGTAGACCCCATAAGTTCTGCTACTACTAAACTCACCCATGCAACTCCTAATGATAATCTTGCTCCGAGTAATAGGTTCGGCAATGCTGCTGGTAAAATTAATTTTGTAATTAATTTTCTTTTACTAAACTCTAGCACTCTCGCAACATCGAATAACTTTAAATCTACACCTCGTATCCCTAAAAACGCGTTTACGTATAGAGGAAAAAATGCACCGTCCGCAATTAATAATACTTTCGATGTTTCTCCAAAACCGAACCATAATACGAAAAGTGGCGCAACAGCTAAATGAGGTACAGTTCTTAACATTTGTACAGATGGATCTAAATATTGCTCACTTCTCGTTGAAAATCCAACAATCGTTCCTAAAATAATTCCTAAACTCCCGCCGATAAAGAAACCAGCCGCAGCCCTAAATACACTGATACTTAAATGACCGAATAACTCTCCTGTTTTAATAAGTTCTTGAAAAGCTAGTAATATATCTAATGGCGTTGGTAAAACTGTTTTAGAAACTAAATCGAATACGCCGGCTAACTGCCAAATAATTAATACGATAATCGGTATAGTAATCGCTCTTACTAGCACTTTTACATTCGTCTTTCGCACTTTCTTTACATTGTTTTTGCCAATCGTTATACTCACCCTTTTCATAACAGCTTTCGTATTCTCCAATTTACAAAACCTCTTTTCATTTCGCCTTTAATGCTTTTTCTACGAAAGAATTATCTACAACTTTATCTGTTTTGATTTCTTTCTTTATAGAGCCGAGCTTATATTGAAAATCCGCTGTCTTTTGCTGTTCGGCTATTATTTCTTTCGTTACCGGAACTAAAATTGGTTTGTCGTGATCAAACACTTCTTTTACAATTTCTTCATCTATCTTCTTTGTAGAAGTATATATTTTTATCGCTTCATCTAAGTTTGACTCTTGCCATACACGTGCTTTTTCATAAACTTTAAGGAATTTCTCAACTAATTCTGGATGTTCCTTCGCAAATTTTGTTCTCGTAATTAAAAACTCTGGTGAAGAAACATTTAATCGTTCACCATCTGCAATAACCTTTGCCCCTTTATTTAACGTATGTAGTGAAATGAAGGGATCCCAAATGGCCCATGCATCTACTGATCCGGATTCAAATGCCGGCTGCGCTTCATCTGGTTGCAGTTGAATGACATTTACATCTTTCGCATTTATACCTTCTTTTTCTAATGCTCGATATAATAAATTAAATGCGCTACTTCCTTTTGCTACTGCAATTTTTTTACCTTTTAAATCTTTTACACTCGTAATCTTGCTATCTTTTTGTACAAGAATCCCTGTTCCTTTTCTCGCATAACTTGTATTAGCAATTTCAGTAAATTCAATACCTGCAGCTTGCGCTGAAATAACTGGGGAGTTCCCCACTTCACCAAAATCCAACCGATTTGATGCGATTGCCTCAAAATAAGGAGGTCCGCTTTGAAACTCTGTCCATTTCACCTTAACCCCTTCTTTTTTAAACTCCTCTTCAAACCATCCTTTTTTTTGTGCTAATAATAGCGGGCTTAATCCTTGCTGTATACCAATTTGTATTGTTACATCTTCTTTCTTACTACTCACTGTACTTTTTTCACAACCTAATAGAAACAAAGATATAACTAACGCAAAAGAAAGAACCTTACATTTTTTATACATATATAATCCACCCTTTTCCTATATACTTGTTTGAATCAGTCCCCCGTGTTCAAACTGATGTAGCACCTTCGTTCGAAGTTGTTGGAACGATTGAGAAGTTTTATTTCGTGGATAAGGCAAACTATTTTCAATAACTTTATGTATTTTCCCAGGTTTTGCACTCATGATGATAATTCGGTTTGAAAGATATATCGCCTCGTCTATATCATGAGTAACAAATATCATTGTCGTTTTCTTTTGTTCCCAAATGTTCAGCAGCACTTCTTGCAAATGACTTCGAGTAAAAGCATCCAGTGCCCCAAATGGTTCATCAAGTAATAATACATTCGGATCTCTTAATAAAGCCCTCGCAATCGCAACACGTTGTGACATTCCGCCTGAAATTTCTTTCGGATATGATTTTTCAAAACCATCCAATCGAACGATTTCAACCCATTCCTTTACCTTGTCTTTTACATACTTATCTTTTAACGACAGATCTGCAGCAATATTTTCTTCAACTGTTAACCACGGAAATAAACGATGTTCTTGAAAAATAAAACCTTGTTTTTTACTCGGTTTTACAATTTGCTCCCCATCGATGATAACTTCACCTTCAAATTCGTTATCTAACCCCGCAACAATTTTCAAAAGCGTACTTTTCCCACAACCACTCGGTCCGATTACAGTGACAAAATCACCTTTCTCTAATTGAAAATTAATATCTTCTAATACTTGAACCGTACCAGTTTGTTTCGAAAAATATTTTGATACCCCATCAATTGAAACAGTCACTTCTTCCCCTCCTTGAAATGATTCATTTAAATGAATAGATTCAGCATTTGTATAATAAAAAAACCAAAGGCATTTTATCAATAGATAAAATGCCTTTGGTTTCTCCAATCAGCAATACGTTATAGAATTAACTACATATTATACAAATATTTCCGATAAGTCAACTAGGTTTTAATGAACGATATTTATTTTTTTATAAAGAGTCGCAGTTTCTGAAATGATTTTTGGAAGTGATTCTTGAATTGTGTTTTTGACTGTATGAAGAGCCTTTTCTACATACCCGTCTTCAAATTGTTCTAACGACTTAGGTAATTCATCCTCATCCAATATAAAAAATTCTCCACTTGGAAGTATCATAATATCAAGGATTAAATCTTCAAAGGATACCACTTCATCCGTTATACATGTATTCTTTACAATATTAAAATACGAACCTAGATACCCCCCATCCTGATCTCTCCAAACGTATAAATTATATGGACGATTTCCCCAGTAATATGCAACTGTATAACTTCCTTTCGGGATTGTTAACTTCTTATCGTTTGCTGCCATTGTAAAAGAATACTGTACTTCATGATATAAAATAATTTTGTCCTGCTGCGCTTCTATTAGTAAACAAGCATGATCTATAGTTGTACCATCATATCGGATTTTTCTTTCAATAATTTCAATGTCTGACGTACGTAAGCAACTCATTTTTTATTTCCCCTTTTATTTTAGTTCTTTCATTATATCCCTTTATATTTCCATTAAGAAAGCGTTCAGTCAATTCATTCATTTTTTTAAGTTAATATTTATATAATCTCATGTTCTACTTCACAAAAAAGCCCCTTCTAAATTAGAAGGAACTCCAATAGTATTATTTATGCTTCAACTTCTCTATAACCGCATCATAAAACTTCCGTTCCTCATCAACATCTAAGTGAACACGACTTACTGTTTTAGAAAATCCATATAACAATTGTGCTTTCACTGGCTCTTTGAGTATTATTTCAAATGTTGGAGGTTCCTTTATAAATTCCATCACCGTTGCGTCAAGAACCTCTTTCTCTTTTTTTAAAAGTTCTCCTTTATAAAACGTAATCTTATCAATTTGTGTAAACGGTATAATGATTTTCTTCCCTAATCCAATTTGAATAATTATTTTTTCTTCCGTAACAATAATTGGGTTTTTACGCATTGCTTGTATTTCAGCTAAAAAATAAAACATTGCATATACGTTTAAAATAAGTAACACCCATGCTACTACTGGATTCCATTGATGAAACAAATAATGAAAACCGATACTTTCTATTAAGGTCGCATGGATGATCATGATATATACACCTATTGCACCAGTCTTTTTGTGATATGAGTATACGTATTCACCTTCTGGTACTTTTACGCGCCACGATAAAAATGCATAGTAGATTAACTTACACTCTGTTACAATGATATCTACTAATTTATTTCTTTTTATAGTCACATCAAACGCTGCATCAATTGCATAAGAGAATGAAGAATACTCTCTTTTATACTCTTTATATTTTTCTATTATGTTAGGTAGCATTTTAACAATTTTATATAGAAGGAATAATTCTACGCATACAAATGCGATTTCTCCCACCACTATAATATAAGAAACGTATGAAAAAGCTTGAAAATAATCACTTGGAATAATAAATCTTGCAAATATATAACCAGCTATTACGACAGGAAATATATACGTTAACGAGTATCTTTTTCGAATAATAAAGAAATACGTAATGACCGGAATTACAATCATACAATCTAACAAAGAACCAAGCACTACTTCTTTCGGAGCAGCTGGTACAATTGGAAGGGCATACAATACATAGTTTGATAATAAGATGAAAGATATTAATCCAAACCAGATACCTTTTCGCCTTCGTGATAATGCGATATTCATACGTTCACCCTCTTATTTAAAAACCTCATCTAAATGGTCTTTATAAAATGAAATAGCACGCTCAAACTCTTTTACTTCCTCAACTTTTACGACTGTTTCAAGTAATAATTTCATCGCGGATTCATGATCATTTACGTTATATTTTGCTAATGATAAAAATACTTTCATTGGATCGTTCTCTGGAAATTTCTTCACCCCAGCTTCTAATACTGCAATCGCCTTTTCATACTCCCCTATACAACGATATGTACTCCCTAAACCAATATAAGCACCACAAAGTGATTCACCATCAAGTCCATTTGCGATTGCCTGTTCATAATACGGCATAGCCTCTGTTTCAAGCCCCATTACATCATGTATCCAGGCGCATTGATACAGTACTTCTGCATCCTTCGTAAAATTTGTTAATCCTATAAGTATCTCTTTGGACTGCGCATATTTCTTTTCATTTCTTAACTTAATAGCTTGCTTTAATAAATGTTCCATAGAATTCACTCCTCACCAATTATTTTATGTATCCATCTTAAATGGTTAACATTTGTGTAAAAGTAAAATTCCCATAAATTAAAGTTTCGCTTACCTATATATACTATGCGGATTCACTCTTATCCAAATACTTAAAATTATAAAGCAGTAATGTGATTACATAGTACTTCTAACCTTTTGACAATTTCTTTCGCCGTTTCATCTTTCCCATTACATAACTTCCCTTTACCGTCCTGTCCAATTACGTAGTGCACCGCTCCGCGTGAATATAAAGAATGTGGTGAATTTGCAATCATTACATTTGCCTTAGATTCTTTCATTCTATTTTTCGCTCTTTCAAACAATTCTTCTTCATTTACATCACTTTCAAGTTTAAAGCCAACGAGTACGGTTTCTGGATCCCACTCTTTTATTTGCTTTAATACTTTTGGAGCCTTTTGAAAATGAATAATTGGCGCTATATCACTTGAAATTTTCCCTTTCATATCAAGAACATTACCATCTTGATCACAAATTTTGTCTACAACCCAATCTGATCCAGCCGCTGCCATAATGACCGCATCGACTTTTTCATGTGTAATTATACTTTTCATTTTATCTTGTAAATCAACAATTCCTTCAAACGGGTGTAATTCTAATTGATTGTTTACATCGTTCGGTTTCTCAGCGAAATAACCGTGTAAATATATAACATGTGCTCCTTTACTTATAAATTCTTCCGCGATTATTCTACCAATTGTTCCTTTTGCCATATTCGTATGACCACGCACTTGGTCCCATTTTTCTAAACAACCACCACTCGTAATTAATACCTTTTTCCCCTTCATTGTAACCATCCCTTACTGATTTTTCTTACGAAACCATTCTGTTCCAAAGTCAACGATATCTCGTTGCTTCATAAGACGGCACGTTGCATTTCCTATTTTTCCATTTGTTACAGTTCCTTTTCGCTCAAACTCTACACCGATTTCTACAAACTTATCAGAATCGTAATCCATATCAACAAACTCTTTCCATACTCTTGCACCATTCTCTATAATTGGTGCCCCTACTTTTATTAACTCACATGCACCAGTACGTACTTCAGATAAATGTACAGACGTATTGGAATCATATCCAACACCAATTAATAATATGTATCCGTCTAAATCGTATATTTTTCTTAATGGAGATTCCTCTCCTAAACTCATTGATAGCGACTGATTCATCGTTATTTCTTCTGCATGTTTTCCCCATGCAGCAAAACTTCCTAATGGATGGTTGCTACGTACTACATTCGGATATGTACGAAAACATTCAACTACTTTTCCCATTGCCCTTGTTGGTGTTATATGTGGCTCAAAAGCCGGGACGTTATCTCGAATAATTTGCCACCATTCTTCAGGTACAGGTGGTCTTGACCAATGTTTCGGATCAGATAAATCCGAAGATTGAGTTGGCATAATAATTGTTCCCTCTTCCGTAATCACTTTCATTAACGCCTCTACTACCGCAACGGCTCCGCCAGATACCCAGCCAATAGAACTGAGCGAAGAATGCACAATAACCGTCATTCCTTTTTCTAACCCTAATTCTCTTAAATCATTTGTAATTGTTTTGATTGTATTTGGCAATTGTGTACTTGCCACTATGTCATTCATTTTCACGATTGTTCCCCCATTTTTTTAAAACTAATACATACATATATTATCATATTTTTCTTAATTTTTAACTTAATCATTTCTGTCACTAGAAAAAAGGGTATATATTCACATGCATAATAATTAAGTGACTATATATTGATCTCAAATAACAAAAGCAGATAAATAAAAAAACTTTCTTCTCTTTTCTACTATTTGAACTAATTTGCTTAATTGCATACGTTTTTTCAGTATGTAGCAAAATAATAGTGATACGTTAAAACAATACAAACACTATATAAACGAAAGAGCCCATCACAACTGATAAGCTCTTCCGTTTCATTTACCCTTCAATTGTAACCCCTGTAAACATCGATAAGTTTCCCGTTATTTTCTCGCCTACACGTAAAAATAACCCTGCGGCTCTCCCGCTAATACAGTGTGAACCAATTAATAGTTTACCAGTATACGGACCATCCCATGTGTCAATTGTATAGTCAGGCATTTCTATGTATTGCTGATATATTTTCCGTTGTTCAAAGTAATACTCTGTTTTATCTTCAGCTAATAGTTCATCATTTTCGTATATAGATACCCCTCCGCCTTCACGGCCATATAAAGGTTTAGAAACATATGATTCATTTCTTTCTATAAACGGTTTATTTGTAAAATATGTTGGTAAGAAGTAGTTCTGAATGATTTCTCGATCTTCTTTCTCAAAGAAAACTCCTTCTTCGAACAGTTGCCAAATTAATGCGAGTACACTTTTATTTTGCATAAGAAAAGCAGCAGGTGGATTAATAATTTTCACTCTTCCTTGCGCTATATGATCTAAAAACTGGAGTCCAATTCTTTTCCCATTTTTATCGGTATCTGAAACTAAATATTCAATTGGATATAGTCTATATAAATAATGAATTCGTTCACCATTTGGCGTATATATACCATCATCTGCAACAACGATATCTTGTATACCTATATAATCCGTTGGTTGATCTAAACAATAGCTTCTTAAAAATTGAACTGTTTGATGATCTTCATCGTGCCAATCATAACTAGTAAAATATATCGTCTCTATAGGACTGATATTATAGTCATGTTTAATTTGTTCCCACGCCTGCACAATATGCTCTTCTATATGGTTCGGGTGGTTCACATCATGATAACGGCACAACACTTCATTTGCGACTGATGGCTCTAAATAACCTGTTGGTGTATCACAATTTACTTCTATTAACTTTATATCTTCACCATTTACGATAAAGTCAAACCTTGTAAAATATGAAAACAAACCAGTATGTTCCATTCTCGCAATTTCCCACGTTTCAGCAGGAAATCCTAGTGTTTGAAAATCTTCTGTCGTATTGACAATATATTGATACGTTTTATATAACACATACATAACTTCCTCTGTCACTTTTGAAATAGCAGTATAAGTTTTTACTGGCATACGATACATACCTGTTGCCATATATTGATTCCATTCTTCATTTTCTAATAGACTCGGCCATGTAAAACCATTCCGACCAGCCTCTTCCGCAAGTGAAAACCATACTTTCATATACTCTTTCTGCTCTTTTTCTGTATACATGATCCTATTATCCTTTCGTATTATGATCCGGCTGGCGCTTTTGCGTTTCCAATTCCACTTGAACCAGAATTCACTTTCGGCGTTTGAGTCGTAGATGATTTCGGCGTATTTGTATCTGGCGTCACTTTATTTGAAGAATTGGGCTGTTGTTTGTTTAAATCTACTTTATTGGAAGAATTATTGTTGTTACTGTTAGTTTCGCCGTAATACCCTCCACCACCACTGCCACCAGTTCTACTTTGGTCTTTTTCACGATATGGAATAATATTATTTGCATACGGTTTCTTCATTATATTTGGTTTTGCTGTATAATTCATATTTGAAGTTCTGCTTGCTAATAAATATCCTGCTACGAATGGAAGTATCGGTAAATGTGAATTTTCATGATACGATGAAAATGATGGATTCATTTCTTTACATAACTCATCATTTTCTACATTTTCATTAGTAGGCGTTTTATCATTACAATTTAAAGTTTCTTGTTCATTTCCTTGTTTTCCACCATCTGTTTTAACAGCAGTACTTTCTTGTTGAGCAGTATCTTCTTCATAATCGCCACATCCAGTTAATAAAAAAGATGATACCCCTATTGAAGTAGCAATTTTTATAAATTTACTTTTATCCATTCTCATGTGTTATACACCTAATTTCTTTTATCTATATTTTTCCAGATACCTTTATTATATAATGTAAATCTTACTTTTTTCAAACTATACCTTAGATGTACATTTGCATATTTTTATACTATTTTTCCATGTAACAATGAAACCTTTCAATCCCCGGATATTTTTCTCCTAAACTTTTAACTTGAAAACCAATTTTTTTATAAAATTCTACTGCCTCATCATCTGTCTCAGCCTGAAGATACGTCAATTGATGCATTCTTGATACTTCCTTTATCATTTGCAACGCAATTCCTTTATGACGATATTGCGGGACGACTGCTATGTGGCATACTCTCGCTTTATTTGCTCCGATTATTTCAATACCTATACAAGCCTCTTCTTCATATCTGTACAAAGTCCCTTTATTACTCTCATAATATAAAACTGCTTTCTTTAAGCTAATTTCACTTGGCCCGACTGCATACTGTAACACATTTAAAATTGGATTTTTCTCAATTTGTTCCACGCGTTGCAAATTCATTTCTACATCCCTTTCCATGAAAAAAGATTAGCTCTTTCTATAAAGAGCTAATCTCATTACGCCGTTATTTTTTCTTCTTTTTTCACAACGACCGCTACATAACTATGTAGTATCATTCCGACAATAACAAGACTCATTCCGATCCAAGATAAAGATAACGGAATTGGCGCAGATAGTAAGATAAGCTCTCCTACTAGCGCAAATAAAACTTCACCGGACTGTGTTGCTTCTACTGTTGCTAGTTTTTGTGGATCATCTTTTACAAGATCTGTCGCAAAGAAGAATAGTACTGTCGCGATTAAACCAGAACTAACTGCTACAATAAAACATTGGAAAACTTGGCTACTTGACGGTAATCCGCCTGTTGATACTTCATAACCAGATAGTAAAAACCAAAATGGTAAACTTGCTAATGTCATACCGAGAACTCGCTGGAATACGTCTAATTCACCTTTACAAACTTGCATCATTTTTCGATTTCCAAGAGGATACGCAAACGCTGCAATGAGTACAGGAACTACACATAAAACGGTTTCTCGAATTCCTAATGAAGAAGCATGTTCTACTTGCATGAGTACAACACCGCATAAAATAACCCCAGACATAACTAATTCCTTCATTGGAAGTTTTTTATGTAATGGATCTACTGCAAAAAATGGTGTTAACAAAATTCCTGCGACAATCGTAATTTGCCAAGTTGATGCAACAAGCCAACCAGGTCCAAAAGATCCGGCAAAACTAAGTGGTGCATAGAAAAGACCAAATCCAACGATACTCCATACTAACCATTCTTTCGGATTATTTTTCATATATTGAAAGAGTTGCTTTAAGTTCCCTCTATACATGACAATAAGTAAAAGCATCGGAACCATAAAGTAGTAACGTAATGAAGCACTCCAAATCCAGCTTCCACCTTCTAAGTCCATCGCCCGGTTTAAAACGAAGGTAAAGGCAAAGAAAAATGATGCCAATATCCCTACTGCAATAGCTTTCATTATAAAACCCCTTGTTTAGTTTCTTCTTATACTATACAACAAATTAAATATAATTAAAATTCGAAATCTTTATCTCGCATCTATTCTAGCTCTATATAGTTTTCTTAACTGACTAATATGAGCTTGATGGTACCGATTATGATCGGCTATATGCCATATTCCCCACCTTATAGTCGCAGTTTCTCCCTTCTCATAAAAAACTTCCCTAGTTAAATCATTTTCTGTTAGTTTCATACACTCCTCATAAAACATATGTTGCACCTCTTCATAATCTTGCATTAATTGTTGTAACGTCTGTTTTTTTAAACTTGGCAGTTCTCCTACTTCATTTAACATAGGTCCGTATTTATTTTCAAGCACGAGTGGAACTGCTTCTCCTTTTAAGCGATACACCCAATGTAAATCAACAACTGCTAAATGTTGAAGTAGTTGCCCGATGCTATTTTCATTATTTTCTGATCCTTTAAAAGACAATTCCTTCTTATCAATACCTTCTACCAACTTTTGCAATCGTTTATATGTATCTGTAACCATCGCATACAAAATTGCCACTTGCGGGTTCATATTTTTTTCTAAATGGAGATCTTTCATACTAAACTCCCTCTATTAAAAGAACAACACCATATGTTCATCATCACTATACACACCATTCATCTTTATAGCTCTCTTTTCAATCCCATAAGTTTTAAAGCCCATTGATTCATACAATTTTTTTGCTGGTTCGTTTGTATATACAACACCTAAGTTCAATTGTTCTAAGCTCATTTCTCTTGCTCTTTCAATTGCCTTACGTATTAACTCACGTGCAAGACCACTTCTTCGATTGCTTGCATCTACATACATCGCAACGATATGACCTTTATGTTTATACGCCTCTTTCTCTTCTGTTAGTAAAGTAACCACTCCAACTAATTGATTCTTTTCATTAAAAGCACCGAATGTACAGCTAGTAGTAGCTGTTAAATTATTTTCCACTCGCTTAATAGGATTTTCTTGACGAATCGCCTCTTCATAAGTTGTTACAAATGCCTCTGGATTTACTTGTAATGCCTGTAAACGTAACTCCCAATATTGTTTTGCATCTTCTTTCGTAAGTAATCGAATCATATTTCTCCAGCCCCTTTAAGTTAACATAATATTTTTATAAACTACTATTTATAGATTCATATTCTTCTCTTAACATACTATAACGATAACGATGAATGAACTTTCCTTGACGTAATCGATCATTTCTCATTAATCCTTCACAAACAAAACCAGCCTTTTCATAACTCTTTCTAGCTTGAAAATTATCTTCATCTACACGTAGCCAAACTTTTTCTAATTCAAATTCAAAGAATGCTAGGTGTAACATACTATATAGGGCTGCTATTCCATATCCTTTACCCCAGTATTCTTTATTACCAATTGCGATTCCCAGTTCTGCATTTTTATTTGTTTTATCAAAGTTTTTAAGATCTACCCACCCAATATGTATGCCGTTTTCTGTAGTGATAGCTCTTTGTTCATAACCATTTTTTCGATTTATACATGCTTCAATCCACTTTTTCGTATCTTCACGAGTGAACGGTGGATATTGATCCGGTACAACTAAATGATTTGTCACTTCTTTATCTAATGACCATTGATATCGTTCTTCTATATCATCTAGTGTCAGTTCTCTTAATTGAACGATTGGTACATTCATTATGCCATCCCCTTTTTATTTTCCTATAGAAAACCCTTCGAATATTCTTCCTCCATACTGTTCTAGCGTTTTTTCTACAAAAGTAATTAAGTTTCTTTTCTCACCCGTTGTATAAAAATGATCGAACGCCTCTACAAATTGATCTGCGTACTGTTCATCATATTTTCTAAGTACCCTTATAAACCATTTTGAACTTCCAAGCCATTTCCCATTTACTCTTAATATATATTCATGTAATAAATCAGCTAATAAATTTGC
Organism: Bacillus sp. M5A3_1b; assembly: GCF_053345335.1. Lineage (NCBI taxonomy): Bacteria > Bacillati > Bacillota > Bacilli > Caryophanales > Bacillaceae > Bacillus > Bacillus sp. M5A3_1b. The sequence continues at coordinate 266,372 of NZ_JBKEZY010000004.1, forward strand.
GATAAACAATTCTTCTTCTCTTTTTGATGCACCAATAAAATCGTCCAAAGTATCCGTAATAAAATACCGTTTTTGCTTCATCATTTCTTCAGTCCATATAGCTGGCCCTTTATTTAGTAAATCATTCGCTTCTCTTTTTAATTTCTCAACAATTTCATTTTCTCCTTTTAATACAATCCCCTCTGAAACTAATTGTGGTAACGAAGGTCTCCCTCGGTCACAATCCATTTTAAAAAAGGTTTTACACGTTTCAAAATTATGTACAAACACTTCAACAGGCCATCCATTACTATAGAAAGATTCTCTATAACAAGACGGTAAATTTTGATCAACTATAACAATGTCCAGATCAGATGTTTTTGTCGCTTCTCCTCTTACAACGCTTCCTCCCAGTAAAGCTACATCACAATTCGGAAATTGTGATGTAATTATGCGTTGTGCTGCTTCCATTGGTTTCATAACCGTTCCCCTTTTCTTATTTCACTTTCTTTTTTTTAGCTCTTTCTCTCGCCTTTTGTATATACGGTTCTGCTTCTGGTGTTTTGCATGACGTTGCCCCGTGATCAACTTGTACTTTCCCAATTTCACGTGCAATTTCAATCGCTTTTCTCTCTAAGTCTTCATTACGAATTCCTATCGCGATTAAAGCACTATTCATCGCTTCTTTTTTTCTATTTTTTTCATTATGTATATTTGCTTTAATCTCTTCTAGATACGGAGTGAAGAATTCATCATGTAACGTTTTATTTTTAATCGCTATATTTGCTAATAGAGACCATCCTGCTCTTCCAATCCATTCATCATCGGACTTTGTCCATTCTTCCATTCTTTCTATCGCGATTGGCGACGTACAAATAGCCGTCATCAAAACGTCCATTAAACAATAATAATCAACTTCCTGTACCCATTTGTTTAGCTGTTCTGTCGTAACTTTCTTTGGTTCTAAAATCATTGTTGCTAAAGTCATTGCATCCATATTTTTTGTTTTCCATAATGAAATTGCTAAATCATGATCTTTTTTTATCTTCTTTTTTAACAATTTTAAATTGGCAAAACTAACTCCGAATAGTGGCTCTTTCGCTCCGTGGTTTTTATACGTTTTACGATTTTGTCCTGTTCCATATTCCTCTAGTTGCCGCATTACTTCTTCAAGTAACATATGCCCACCTCTTTATCTTTTATGTTGACTTCATATATGCATGTACGATATATTCTACATTACTTTTTGGTTTTCCTATATTTATTTTTTAAAATACGGTATGTGAAATTTTAAAGTTGCTACAGATAACTAAAACAACCACGAAAAGCCTGTACATTTTACATATACAGGTTTTCATTTCATCAATTTCCCAAATTATAAGAAATAGAATATGAAAGAACTTTTATTTATTCGATTTTCTCTATATTTGTTGTAAGCTCTTTACATCTGACCACTCTTCTATAGACACTGCGTCCAGAAAAACTGTAACTACATTAAAATTCGTACCTTTTTCTTTTCCAATTTGTTTAGCAGCTAATAAATTCGCTGCCGCAGACGTTCCTATTTTCATACCTGTTTCATTATAAAAACGTGCCATTTCATACAAAAAGAGCTTCTTTATTCAAATGCGTTCATAAGCACAATTCTCCAACTATCTGGATCCTCTATTGTGGCCCCTTTCTCTATCCAATACGGATTTTCTGGTTCTACCTCATGATAGCCCATATTACTTAATCGATTCACTATTTTTTCAATTTCATCTTTATTAGGCATATAAAAAACTAGTAAATTATCTTTTGTCGGCGCCGGACATGGACTTCCATTAACATGCGTTGTAAACTCCAAATGATACTTGGCATCCGGTACTCCAAACATAACTCCATCATATCCTTCATGATTGTGAAATTCTCCTATACGCTTTAATCCTAACCCCGTCTCATAAAAACTTATAACTTCTTCAAATTTATCTGTTGGTCTTGCCATTCTAAATTGAACCCAATTCTTCATGCAAATCTCCTCCTTTTCATTTTCCAAAGCTTTATAGTAATTATTATAAGTTACATATATTTCCTTTCAAATCCCTCATTAGTGTGAGAACTACCTAAGTTGAAAGACCTATTAGTTTATAAATAGTAGGTCTTTAGTATTAAATTCATATAAAAGTAGTTATATAAATATTGAGATGAAATAAATAGTTCTTCCGATAATATCAAATGTTCCCCAGACCAAAATTTAATTTTTTTCTATACCAATATTTTAATAGAAAACAAAAATATTCGAATCAATAATTGGAATGAAAATGAAATGCTACGAAAGTATGATTAGTCCCTTTTCATTTTGATATCGATTCCCCTAAAAACCACCTACATCATTATTAGAAGAACCAAATTTGATTCTTGAAAATTTTCATAATAAACATTAAAATCACCCTGTTTTTTCAAGACTGCAATTGATACAAAATCTTGCATATTTTTGAACAAACTTTTTTGCACTTGTAAAAAAGTTTTTTTGCAATTACCTCCCTATAATTGCTAATATAGTAGAGTAGAACTTTTATAGAGAGAAGGAAAATTATGCACAATGGAATTCGAATGACAACTTTAGTAAAAAGGGCTATGTTGATTTGCGCGGGGGTATTATTTACATACGAAGCGGCTTTAGGATCAGCACATATTGCTCTAGCAAGTACAGAGGATGAAGCAAAATCTGTTCAACTTGTAAGTGAAATTCAATCATCTCTTGCACCGAAAGAAGCTCCAAAACAATATAACGGGAAAGTTAGAAAAGTCGCTTATTTAACATTTGATGATGGTCCTGGAAAATACACAGCCGAGCTTTTAGATATGTTAAAGAGAGAAAATGCAAAAGCAACATTTTTCCTAATTGGTTCAAACGTAAAAGCACTCCCTGATCTTGTAAAACGTGAAGATGCTGAAGGCCACTACGTTGGGATGCACAGTATGACTCATAACTACAAGAAACTTTACACAGAAGGTCATTACGTAGATGAAATGAAGGAAGATCAAGGCTTAATCGCTGGTGTTCTAGGCAAATCACCAGTATTAACTCGTCCATCTTACGGCTCAATGCCAGGATTAAACGAAGCTCTTCGCAACAAAGTTGTCGAAAACGGATTAAAAGTTTGGGATTGGACAATTGACTCTTTAGACTGGACATACAGTAAAATGCCTGTTGATGCTGCATCAGCTAAAATTGTGCAAAACGTTGTAAATGGAGCTAACAAGCCAACAGAAGTTATTCTTATGCATGACATTCATCCACAATCGGTTAAAGCAGTACCTGGAATTATTAAAGGGTTGAAAGAAAAAGGATATGAATTAGAAAGTTATAGTGAGAACGAACACTTCCCATTAAACTTCTGGCATGATAACCGTATGTAATGAAAAAGACTTGATTTCCTCTAGTAGGTTATTGAGTCTTTTTTTATCGCATTGGGTATTACTTCTCGTATATTCAATTCAACTCCCTCCTTCCCTTATATCCATAGAAATTAAGAATCACATTAATTTAACTTAAAAACATGTCATGTTATACTATAGGCTAGTTTAAATGAGTAGGTGTCACATGATAGTATATACAGTTCAAACTGAAGCAGCATGGAAACAATTTAAAAAACTTGGTTATTTAGAAGGAAGTAAAGAAAACATCGATCCCGATTTTATATATTCATACGATTGGATGGTACGTGTAGCTAAAAAAAGATTACTCTACTATGAAGGTAACTATCCTATTTGGGTCTGGGAAGCAAATAATTATCCAGATCGAAATGCTAAAGCCTGGGGTAGAGAAAATTCAAAAATGGTAATTTTAACACTTGATGTGCCGAATGAATGGGTACTATGGAGTGATATTAGTTACTGGTGTTGTGCCATGACTGCTAGCTCTATGTATTTTCATCAAACAAATAAACGAACATTAGAAGACTGGTTTACTTTTATGGATGAAGAGTACAGATTAATATTCGACTTCGACTATTTATTATCTCATCCTGATTGGTATAAAGGTAAAGAGGCTTCATTAGAAAAACAAGGTGTTATCGGCAAAATCCCCCTTTCCTTTGTAAAAAAAGTCAGACGTTTTCGTGCTAAGGGAGATAAATCTATTAATGAAATCAGAAGTGATAACTGGCATAATAGAAAAGAAAATCGTATCAAAAAGATGAATCGAAAATTAAGAAAAAGAAACGACAAGCAAAAAAAATTGCAAAAGCGACTTATACGGAATTAAAACATATATATCAAAATACAGTAAGAAATTATGGATTGAGTATACAAATTCAATCCTATTTTTTATATTATCAACACTTTAGCACATATTACTCTTAAGGAGTGATGTGTATATGGATTTTCTTTCAACCGAATATTTGTCTGCCTTACTTGCCATCATTGTAATTGATTTAGTGTTAGCCGGTGATAATGCCATTGTAATTGGGTTAGCAGCAAGGCGATTACCGAAAGATCAGCAAAAGAAAGTTATTATTTGGGGAACTATCGGGGCAATCGCGATTAGAGCCCTCGCTACTTTAGTTGTCGTTTGGTTATTAAAAATACCAGGGCTACTTCTAATTGGTGGTGTACTCCTTATATGGATCGCTTACAAATTAATTGCTGAAGGTAAAGATCATGATATTAAGGCAGAAGAAGGATTTTGGTCTGCTATTAAAACCATTATTATAGCTGATGCATTAATGGGAATTGATAATGTTCTCGCTGTTGCAGGAGCTGCGCATGGTAATTTTTCTTTAGTAGTCATCGGACTATTAGTATCTATTCCAGTAGTAGTATGGGGCAGTACCTTAATTTTAAAATGGGTGGATAGATTCCCTGTCATCATTACGATTGGAGCAGCTGTTTTAGCTTATACTGCTGCGAAAATGATTGTAGATGAGAAATGGTTCGCTGGATTTTTCGAAAGTAATCCTTTCATAAAATGGGCATTTATCATTATTATCATTGCCGGTGTAGTATTCTTTGGAAAGATGAAACAAAAAACAAAAAACGAAAGATAATTCTATATAATGACAACGTTATATGTACAAACAAAAGCGCTACTCAAATGAGTAGCGCTCTTTAATATTTATTTCGTTTCCCCGTCTTCAGTCGTCTTTACCTTCGTTTTATTTTTATCACGATGGTTATAGTTGTACTTCGAACGATCTACTGGTGTAAAACCTTCCGGTGTGTAGAATCGTAATAAGTCTCCGTTTACGACTTGGTCAGAGTATTTTAGTGATTTTTGAACCATTTGTTCATTTTGTTTTATTTCGTCTGTTAATTCAACAGCGTTACCAGTCACTGTATCATAGTATTTGCCGTTTAGTGCAGTCACTGTTGGACTTACGTAGTTACCGTTACGGAATGGAACGACTTGTTTATGCTCTGGTGATAATAAATCTGATCCGAACTGGACATAATTTTTCGTATCTGTACCTAGTAAGTGTAATAGTGTCGGAAGAACATCAATTTCTCCGCCGTATTGATGTTGTACGCCGCCCTTCACTCCTGGAACACGAATGATTAATGGTACACGTTGCAGTTGTGCATTTTCAAATGAGTTCATTTCTTTACCCATTATTTGTGACATTGCTGCGCCATGATTATCAGAAATACCGTAATGATCACCGTACATAACGATAATTGAGTTATCGTATAAACCAGATTGTTTCAAGTAATCCAAGAATCCTTTTACAGACTCATCTAAATAACGTGCTGTTTGGAAATACGTATCTACGGAAGAGTCACCTGTTTTAGCTGGTTCAATCGTCGCTTCCTCTTTATCAATTGGATAAGGGAAATGGTTTGATAGCGTAATGAACTTCGTATAGAACGGTTGTTTCAATGTTTGTAATAATGGTATAGATTCGTTAAAGAACGGTTTATCTTTTAATCCATAGTTTACTACATCTTTTTCATTCATATCATAGTATGACGCATCAAAGAATTTATTGAAACCAAATGATTTATAAATATCATCACGGTTCCAGAACGTTTTGTAATTACCGTGGAATACAGCTGATGTGTATCCTTGTTGACCTAAAATAGCTGGTGCTGATTGATACGTGTTATGAGCTTTATTTGTAAAAACAGATCCTTGTGGTAATCCAAACATTGAGTTTTCTAACATGAACTCCGCATCAGATGTTTTACCTTGTCCTGTTTGATGGAAGAAGTTATCAAAGTATAACGTATTCGCATCTTTTGTAAATGAGTTTAAGAACGGTGTAACTTCTTGCCCATTTAATTTATAATCAATTAAAAAGTTTTGGAATGATTCTAAATGAATATAAATTACGTTCATTCCTTTTCCTTTACCAAAGTACTCAGGATTTGGACTTGCATATGTTGATGCAAGATAATTTCTAACTTCTGTCATATTATCTCCATCAGCTAACGCTCGTTCTGTTGATGCTTTCGCACTTTGAATGCCATCATAAATCGTATAGTTGTATGCCCCTAAATATTTCACAATATAATTACGGTCAAATGTTCTTGTTAATAATTCAGGACGATCGGATTCTGCAAGACCTAAATTAATGCTGAATAATAAAATACCTGCTACAAATACTAGTGATAATTTATGTTTCGCAACACGAATTGGTTTTGGATTTGCAAATTTTGTTGCAACTAAAACGATTAAAATGATTGTATCTAAGAAATATAGTGGATCATATGCGTGTAGCAATGCAAAAATACTACCACCTAAATCTCCAAAGTTATTCGTTTGTGTTAATGTCGGGAACGTAATAAAGTCACTGAAAAAGCGATAATATACTACGTTTGCGTATAACAGTATAGACATTAACAAATTAATAACAATTAACCAAATGTAAGCACGTTTCCCCTTTGCGAATAATGCGAGCCCTAAAAATAAAACTGCTGAGCTTAACGGGTTGAAAAACAGTAAAAACTTTTGGATTGTGTTGGATATCCCTAAATTAAATTCTGTCACATATGCTGCGTATGTTTTTAACCAGAATAAAATAATGGCAAACACGAAAAATCCAAAGTGATTGCTTAACACTCGCTTACTCTTTAATAGTAATTGTTTCATCTCTCCACCTCTTTTGATCATCCAAGGCTTATTTTTTTATAAGTCTGTCTCTATTCAATTTTTTATCTTCAAATAGATTTTGTTTGTTTAACTAAATGAAGAATATTAGTAATTATAATTTGAAGCTAGTATTTATTCAACTATTTCTTTCTAGACATTTTGACCTTGGTTTCTATTTAATAAAATAAATTTGTAACATTTTCTGTTTTCTCCCAAGTCTCATCCACTAATTATGACTCCACATACTATAAACCTTTATTCACTGCTTCGCAAATAAATATGTCTCCAGTTCTGGAACATTAATGTAATATAATGAAATTCACAATAGATAGCATTTGTTTTTTTCGGTGTATATTAAATCTCTTAATGTATTTCAAGTTTATTCATACTTCAGCCATTCCTCTATATGTAACTTCAAAATGTCTTTCCTTCTCTAAAGTTATTTTTGAATAATTATTCATAATTCATAAAATCAAAGATTATAAAAAACCTCGCTCTCATAAAGAGAGCGAGGTTTTTCATCATTTATTATTGACCTTTGTACATTGCTTCTACTTGTTTTTGAAGTTCTTCATTTTCTAAGAACTCATCGTAAGTAGCCTCTTTATCGATTACACCGTTTGGCGTTACTTCGATAATGCGGTTTGCAATTGTTTGTATGAACTGATGGTCATGAGATGTGAATAACATTGTACCTTTAAATGCGATTAAACCGTTGTTTAATGCAGTGATAGACTCAAGGTCTAAGTGGTTCGTTGGATCGTCAAGTGTGATTACGTTCGCACCACTTAACATCATTTTAGATAACATACAACGAACTTTTTCGCCTCCAGATAATACAGAAACTTTCTTCTTAACTTCTTCACCTGAGAATAACATACGGCCTAAGAAACCACGTAAGAAGCTTTCTGACTCATCTTGTGGAGAGAATTGGCGTAACCAATCAACTAGGTTGGAGTCACTGTTCTCAAAGTATTTAGAGTTATCTCTTGGGAAGTAAGATTGAGATGTTGTAACGCCCCATTTGAATGAACCGCTATCTGGCTCCATTTCACCCATAAGGATTTTGAATAATGTTGTCATCGCAATATCGTTACGACCGATAAATGCAACTTTATCACCTTTATTTAAAGTAAAGTACACATTATCTAACACTTTTTCACCATCAATTGTTTTAGAAAGACCTTCAACAGTTAATAAGTCATTTCCTATTTCACGCTCAGGTGTAAAGCCAACAAATGGGTAACGACGTGACGATGGTCTAATATCATCTAATGTAATTTTATCTAATAATTTTTTACGAGAAGTTGCTTGTTTCGCTTTAGATGCGTTTGAGCTAAAGCGTGCAATGAAGTTTTGTAACTCTTTTACTTTCTCTTCTTTTTTCTTATTAGCATCTTGTGTTAATTTTAAAGCTAATTGGCTTGACTCATACCAGAAGTCATAGTTACCAACATAAAGTTGAATTTTACCGAAATCAAGATCAGCCATGTGCGTACAAACTTTATTTAAGAAGTGACGGTCATGGGATACAACGATTACTGTATTTTCAAAGTTCATTAAGAAGTTTTCTAACCATTGAATCGCTTTTAAGTCCAAGTGGTTGGTAGGCTCATCTAGTAATAGAATGTCAGGTTTACCGAATAATGCTTGAGCAAGTAATACTTTTACTTTCTCTGCCCCAGTTAATTCTGACAATTTCTTATCATGAACATCTTCACCAATACCTAAACCTTTAAGAAGGATTGCAGCTTCTGATTCTGCTTCCCAACCGTTTAGCTCAGCGAACTCACCTTCAAGTTCAGCAGCACGCATACCATCTTCATCACTAAAGTCTTCTTTCATGTAAATGGCATTTTTCTCTTGCATTACTTTGTAAAGTTGCGTGTGACCCATAATTACTGTTTCTAATACTGGGAACTCTTCATATTCGAAGTGGTTCTGTTTTAATACTGCTAGACGCTCACCTGGCGTAATATGTATATCACCTGTTGATTGTTCAATTTCTCCAGATAAAATCTTTAGAAATGTTGATTTACCCGCACCGTTTGCTCCGATTAAACCGTAGCAGTTACCTGGCGTGAATTTTATGTTAACATCTTCAAATAATTTGCGATCCGCGAAACGCAAACTAACGTTACTTACTGTAATCATTTGTGTCCTCCTACTAATACCGCTTATTTCAGCGTTTTCTCACCGATTGTCTTAAAAAATCGCATATTACGACTCAATTATTGTAGACTATAGCTATTATATAGTAGAAGATGGATGAATAGCAACGGTTGATTGCTATTCATCCATCTTCTACCTTGAATAAAATGTTTGTTTTTCACGAAACAATATTATATAGAAGCAAATTTCACAATTTAAAGAGGAGTTATTTTGAACAAAATATTTATAATTGGAGCATAATGTTTATCGCTCACTTCCTATACAAATAAATGGCGAAATGAAAGATGAAAAGTTTGCAAAATATAAAGACGTGATGGAAAAGTTTATTAAATAAGAAGAATCCCCTTTTAAAAGGGGATTCTTCTTATTTTCTTTTACTTAATTTCTTCGTATAATTCTTCATTTTACTCGTTAATCCTATTAAAGCAGGTAGTAATATTGGCATCACAATGATAGCTAGTAGTAACAGTGCAACACCAACAACAGATGCTACTTGTATAAGCGTCAATACACCTGAAGGGATTAATGCAGCAAATGTACCAACTAGAATCAGTGCCGCTGATAATACGACTCCCCCTATGTGACGAGATGCATTTACAATTTTCGTCGCTGGGTCCCCTTCTAACTCATTGTATCTCATCATTACAAAAATACTATAATCCACTCCTAAAGCGACAATCATTATGAAACTAAAGAATGGAACATTCCAGCTTAATGAATCTACATGTAAAACATGCGTACTAATTTGTTCACTTATGCCAAGTGATGCAAAATAAGCTAATATTAAAGATCCAATAATAAAGATTGTATTTAAAAATGACCGTGTAATAACGATTAATACAATCGCAATTCCAATTAACATAATTGTAGCTGTACGTAAGAAATCTTGGCCTGTTACTTCTTTTAAATCAACGTTTCTAGCTGTTGTGCCGCCGATTGCTTTTTTCACCGATTTTAATTCTGTACCATTTAACGTACCGTCTATCGTTTTATTAATTTCTTCAATGATTGGCATCGCTTCTTTTGAATACGGATTTACGTCTAAAATGATTGTCATTTTAGCAGTCTTTCTATCATGTGACATGTACGTATTCAATGCTTTTTGGAAATCTTCTCCCTCTAAAATTTCTTTTGGGATATAAAATTTCTCAGAGCTTTTTGATTCATTTAGTTCTCCTAAATATTTTTGAGCATCTCCTAGGCCGTTACTTACCTTTTCAAGCCCTTCTGTACTTTTAGATAATCCTGATTGTAATTGCCCCATCTGTTCTTGCAAGTCTTTCAGCCCGGTTAATAGCTGACCTTGCCCGTCGTTTATTTTTGTTAATCCGGTTTGTAACTCAGATGACTTGTTCGCAATTTGTTTTGAACCTGTAGCACCTTCATTTAATCCATTTTTAAGATCAGCTGCTCCTTTTTGTAACTTAGTAACTCCATCGCTCATGCCTTTTAAGCCGTTATCCACTTTCGATAACGCTTGATTCGCTTCTTTAAATGAACCCATTGCCGCTTTATGTTGCGTTGCTAATTTATTTAATTCATTTGAAAGCTCACCTAATTGCTTTTGAGCCTCTTTAGCGATCCCTATCGTTTGCAGTATGTTCGGATCATTTGCTAATTCTGGTTTCGTTTGAATGAAATTCGTCATTAACATTTCAATTTGTTCATAGCCTTTTTTCGCACCATCAATCGCTTGAGAAATACTTCCGAAGTATTGATCGTAGGAACTTAAACCTTTTTCTAACTGCGAATAACCAGCATGAAGTTGTGAAGTTGCATTAGATAATACACTAATATTTTCATTTACTGAAGTTAACCCACTCTCAATTTGCTGCGCACCTTGTGCTCCGTCATTTATGCCATTTGAAAGTTGATCTAAAGCTGTTCCTAATGCTGTTACACCACTTTTCGCTTCCGTTGTTCCATCAATTAATTTTTGAACGTTTGCAAGACTATTTGAATCTTTACTACCCATTTTATCTTTCGCAGTAGTTAATCCATCATTAATTTCCTTTATACCACCATTGGCATCTCCTAATCCTGTATTTAGTTCTCCCGCTTGTTTATTTATATATAGTTCTTTTATCCTTTCACCGGTTGGACGCGTCGGTGAATATACTTCTGAAACACCTTTCACTTTCAAAATCTTATCAGTTAGTTCGTCTAAAGTTTGAAGCGAACTCGCCTCATCTAACTTGTTATCTGATTGAATGACTAACGTACTTGGTGAAGAAAAACCTGGTGGAAAATGCTCTTCTATTACGTTAATCCCCATTTTCGACTCATATTTATTATCTACTTCAAATAAATCATTGTAATTTAGTGTGTTAGAGTATTTCATTACGAAAGGAATCGATATCACAAATACAATGATTAAAGCGACAAATGGTCTTGCTACTGAGTTTTTCGCAAGAAATCCCCATAATCGACTATCCTCATGACCTTTAAATGTTTTAACTGGATAAAACATTCCTTTTCCTAAAAGCACCATGAAAAATGGATTTAACGTAGTTAATACGAGTAATAATACTGCGACACCAATTGCTACTGCTGAAGTAGATTGATATAATTTAAAACTCGCTAAAGCAAGAGATGCAAAGCCGATTAGTACTGCTATCCCGCTATATAAAACGGTTTTCCCTGCTGATTTAAACGTTTCTTTCGTAGCCAAAAATGCATTTTCTTGTTTACTTAATTCTTCTTTAAATCTTGTATATAATAAAATGTTATAGTCTGTTCCAACTCCAAACAGGACAACAACTACAAACACTTGTGTAAAGTTAGAAAACGGAAAATTAAATTGATCTACTAGATGGGCAATAATCCCCATTGAAACTAAATATGATACACCCACTGTAAGAAGAGATACAATTGGAACAATTGGTGAACGAAATACAATGATTAATACAACTAGAATGAAAATGATAGAAATAGCTTCTGTCTTCTTCACTCCCTCTTGAGAGGAAGTAAGAAAATCACCCGCTATTAAATCACTTCCTGTTAAGTACGTTTTTACCCCTTTCGTTTGCACTTTTTTATGAAGCTCATTTGCAACTTTTGATATTTCACCATTTTTTTTATCTACAGAGATTTGCGTTAAAATGGTCGTATTGTCTTTAGATATCAATTGTTTTTCCAAATCTTTATTATCTAAATGTGAAACAACTTCCTTAATTCCTAATTGCTCTTTTTCATTTTGTAAAGCATGGATTGTTTTTACGATTTCCTCTTTTTGCTCAGTTGTTAAAGCTGTTTTACTTCCACTATTAAAAACAGCTATAATTTCATACTTTTCAGTCCCGCCTTTATCCATCTCTTTTATCATCTTGTCAGCAATACTACTTTGTTCTGTATTAGGAATCGTAATGCGCCCTTTTTCTTTCACTAATTTATCCATATTAGGCATCGTTATGATCATTGTAATAGTAATAACTATCCATAATAGAAAAGATAAACTTCTCCAATTTTTCAGCTTACTCATTTTAATCATCTCCCGTTTTGAAAATTTAAAGGGAATGAATATTCATTCCTATCCTTTTAAAAATACTTTTTTCGGAATGAACGTTCATTCCTATCATTCTATTACATTATTTTTTAAATTCTATTAAACTACCTTTTCCGGAATGAATGTTCATTCCTATTGTTACACAAATATCCTCTCCTACTCTGATGTTTTAAATATATTCAGGAATGAATATTCATTCCTATACTTATTAGCTATAGAATCAAATGATTCTAATAGCGTTCCAAGAACTTTCTTCCAATTCTTTTACTAATTCTTTTGAGTATTCTAATTGCCCTGTTGCAATTACCTTCGTTAGTTTTTCTAGCGGTTGATATACAATAATAATTAAAGCAACTGGAGGCAATGGACGAAGAAAACCTTTTGCGATTCCTTCTTCAATAATATTCATAAAGAAGCCTATAAAATCGTCAAATATTTTCTTACTCTGTTCGTCAAGAAAATAACTATCGCAGTGAGAATTTGTAAATAAAAAAGCGTCCACATTGTTTCTCGCAAATTCAAATAAACGGTTGTACGTATGACTAAACTGTTCACGGATATTTGCTTCAACAGGAAAATCCGTTTTTATCATTTCAGAAAGCTCTAACATACTTTTTGAAAATAATGAGTTAACAAGCGCCTCTTTATTTTCAAAGTAGCGATAAATAGTACCCGCACCGACCTTTGCTTTTTCAGCGATCATTGGAATTGTCGTACCATCGTAACCACGCTCTGCGAAAAGTTGCATCGCAGCATCAAAAATATCCTCTTGTTTGTTTTTAGCCATTTTTTTCCACCTCTATTTTCAGGAATGAAAATTCATTCCGTTTTTAATTATAAATTACAGGGAATAAAAGTCAAGTGCGTGACAAAGTATGGTTGCGTTTTAGTGAAAAAATTATATCAACGATTATTAGAATATATCAGCGATTCTCAGGATATATCGGCGCATCTCCAATTATATCAGCGATTTTCAAAATATATCGACTTACCGACAAAAACCGACAACCAAAGAGAAAGCTGTCCCAAAATTTGATTTTGGACAGCCCTATTTTTTAAAAGAAATCATAAATAAATGCTTCTCGTACCGGAACTATATCCTCAAACGCTCGTATTTCCTCTTCACTTCCGCTAATGAATTCTAATTCCTTCAGTTGTAACGGACGTTTATAGCCAAACATTATTGTAGATAATGCGTTTATATCTAGCTTAATTCCTTTATCTATTGTTTCCTCTTTCATAATTGTTATTTCATGATTTGCAAGCCTCACCGATACGTTATTCCACGGTGCAAATGAATCGGTAATATGTAAAATTAGTTCTTGCTGTGCATTGTTCCAATTCAACTCATATTTTTTTAAGAACTGCTCCACATCTACAATTCTGCCCATAAAATATGGCTTTATTTCTGCTTTCACGCGTGGCTCTTTTAGTGTATATAATAACGGTTCATTTTCACTTACTGTCATTTCAAGTTCTTTAATCATAGAATCATGCTGGCAAATAAAGTTCCACAGACCATTTCGCGCTTCATTATGCAGTGGAACAAATTCCTCTACTGTCATTTTGTTTTTTTCAATTTTATATAACATGTAGCCAGCTGCCGTTTTATTTTTATCGGAATAAATCGCTAATGTTAAATCATCATAAACAGCTTGTAACCACCATTTTTCATCGCGAACTAGCATACCGGAAAAACGTTCTGCAAATGTTTCATAAATCTTTTCGACCTCTTCTGGGTGATTTTCTTTATTGAAACGTTTTACAGTACCATTTACTTGTTTTTTCATAACTAAATCACTCTTTGTCATATGACATACAAAGAGATTCGCACAAAGTTCCCAGCCGTATTTACGGTAAAATGAAACAGCAAATGGATGTAGCATTGATACTGTATATCCGTCATTTTTCATCGTTTGAAGTGAGTGTTGAAGCAATTCTTTTACATACCCGCTTCTTCTATACTCTGGATACGTCGCTACCCCTGCAACGCCTCCCATTTTAAATTTTTCTTTGCCTATGTATATATGAAACGGAATAAGATGCAGTTTTGCTGCTAAATCTTTCCCTTCCATAATACCGTATATTTCATGACTTTCTTTCATCTTTGTAAGTTGTTGTTGCAATCTTTCCTCATCAACTTTATATTGAAAAGCGTATTCCGATAAGCGTAATGCTTCGCTAAATCTATCTTCTTTTAATCGTATAACGTTCATATATTTCTCCTCCATTCCTTGTTTGAATTGTACCATAATTCTCAATATTCCAGTGCGGTGAATGAAATTATATGAACTTAACGACACGAATTCAATATAAAAAGCAGATACATCCCGTATCTGCTTTTTATCATTTTATTTGGCTAACTTTTGAAGTTCTTCGAAGAATGTAGGATATGATACGCCTACTGCTTCTGCGTCTTCAATTGTTGTTTTTCCTTCTGCTAGACAGCCGGCAATTGCAAGCATCATTCCGATGCGGTGATCACCGTAACTATTTACTGTATTGCCTTTTAATGCTGATTTCCCGTAAATAATCATCCCGTCATCAGTTGCTTCTATGCGTGCTCCTAGTTTCGTTAACTCCGCAACGACTGTATCGATACGGTTCGTTTCTTTTACTTTTAATTCGTGAGCATCTTTAATTACTGTAATTCCTTCTGCTTGCGTTGCCGCTAAGGCGATAACAGGAATTTCATCGATTAATCTTGGAATAATATCTCCGCCAATTTCAATTCCTTTTAATGAAGATGTTTCGATCGTAACGTTTGCTGCTGGTTCTGATGATCCTTCGTTAATTGGCTCTACAGTGAACGTAGCACCCATTTTCTCTAAAATATCAATAATACCTGTACGAGTTGGGTTCATCCCTACATTTTGTAATACTAGTTTACTATTTGGAATAATTGCGCCTGCTACTAAGAAAAATGCTGCTGATGATACGTCACCTGGTACTTGAACGTCTGTCGCTGTTAACTTCTGTCCACCTGCAAGTTTCACTGTTTTTCCCTCGCGAGTTACGTTAACACCAAATGCTTCAAGCATTCTTTCCGTATGATCACGTGAAATATGTGGTTCTGTAACAGCTGTTACACCTTCTGCACGAAGACCTGCAAGTAAAATAGCTGACTTTACTTGCGCACTCGCTACAGGTGAAGTGTATTCAATTGCTTTTAAATCTCCACCACGTATTGTTAACGGTGTAAACGTCCCTTCTTCACGGCCATCAATGTTTGCACCCATTTGTTTTAATGGATTTGTAACACGTTTCATCGGTCTTTTTGCGATAGATGCATCACCTTGTACGCAAGAGAAAAATGGTGTATTTGCCAAAATTCCAGACATTAAACGTATTGTTGTACCAGAATTACCAACATCTAATACAGCTTTCGGTTCTTGTAAGCCTTCTAATCCTTTACCAACTACAGTGACTTCATCACCGTTTTGCACGATTTCTACTCCCATTTCTTTAAAGCAAGAAATTGTACTTAAACAGTCTGCACCGGGCAAGAAACCTTTAATTGTTGTTTTTCCTTCTGCAATTGCGCCGAACATGACAGCGCGGTGTGAAATGGATTTATCTCCTGGAATTGTAATAATACCATTTAATCCGTTATTAACAGGTTCTATTGTTCTTTCCTTCATGTTTTCACCTTCTCATTTAAATTGTTTCATAAGTTTGGTATTTTTCTTCTCTAAGCGCTAGCTTTGCTTTCATACGATCTTCTTCTCTTTGGAAGCTAATACGTAATACCCCAAGCAACCCTTCACGTGCTTCTAATATTTGCAAGTTCGTAATACTAATTTCTTCACGTGCCAAAATACTCGTAATATGAGCCAATGCCCCTACTTTATCTAAAACATCGACGTATAAGTCGTGATAGGCAGGAATTGCCCCTCTCTTTCGTACTGGTAAAGAGTCACGGTATTCTTTCGCGTCTGCAAAATAGTTTTGGATCTCGCCTGCATCTCCGGTAGAAACTGTATCATATAAATCTTCCATTTCAGAGATCCACTCTTTTAATAATACCATTAAATGCTCGCGATTTTGCTTAACAATATCACTCCACATTTTTGGGCTACTGGATGCGATACGTGTAATGTCTTTAAACCCTCCGGCAGCTAGTTGATGAATGAGTGGATTATCTCCTGCATGTTTCTCCACTTGCTTTACTAATCCAGCTGCGATAAGATGCGGAAAATGACTAACGATCCCTGTTACATAATCATGTTCCTCTGTATTTAGAACGAGAAAATGAGATCCTGTTCCTTGTAACCAACACTTCAGTTCTTCCACATGTTCATTTGGCACATGATTCATCGGCGTTAAAATATAAAATGCATTTTCAAATAAATGTGCTTTTGCACTTTCAACTCCCGTTTTATGAGAACCTGCCATCGGATGTCCACCAATGAAAGATACTTCCTTTGAAAATAAAGCTTCCGCTTCATTCATGATCGTCCCTTTTGTACTACCAACATCTGTTACAATAACATCTTCTCGTAAATGAAATGACGCTAATTTGTGTAATAACTTCTTCGTTTCTTCAACTGGAGAAGCAAACACAATTAAATGCGCCTCTTCACATGCATGCTGTAAATCTACTGCTACTTCATCTACTACATGTAATTCTTTTGCACGCTCTACTTGTTCTTGAAATATATCATAACCTGTTATCGTTACATCGTGCTCTTTCTTAATTGCTAATGCGAGAGAGCCTCCGATTAAACCAGTTCCAATTAAAACTACATTTTTACGCATTTTCCTCATCTCGAGACTTTCTTTTTTTATTTTCAAAGTGTTGTTTTAACACTAAAATCACTCCTTCATTTTGCTCCCTTGTTCCGACTGTAATACGGATACCATTTGGGAACGGACGAATAATAAATCCTGCGTGTGCACAAGCTTCATAAATCTCCCCAGCATTCCCAACTGGCAAGAAGATGAAATTTGTTTGCGATGGATAAAACGGAATTTCATTTTCCCTACAAAAGCTTTCGTATTGTTGTAATCCCTCTGTATTCACACGAACTATTTCCTCAATAAACTCGTCATCACCAAAAGCAATCGTCGCTGCTTTTTGCGCTAATGAAGATACGTTAAATGGCAAACGTACGACATTTAATTTCTCGATTAGCTCTTCCTGTCCAATTGCATATCCAACGCGGAAAGAAGCTAATCCGTACGCTTTAGAAAATGTTCTAAGTACAAGAATGTTTTTATGTTTTTCTAAAAGCGGTAATGTCTCTGGGAAATCCTTTGCTGTTACGTATTCATAGTACGCTTCATCAATGACAATTAACGTATTTTCACTAATACCTTCTATAAATTGAGTCAATTTTCGATCATTCACATATGTGCCTGTCGGGTTGTTCGGATTACAAATCCATACGATTTTCGTCTTATTATTTATTGCTGACGAAATTTCGTCTAAATCGTATACACCGTTATTTAAAGGGATTTCTTTCACTTCACAACCTTCAATAATTGCATGATGACGGTACTGCGGGAATGTTGCACCAGCCGTTACGATGTTATCTCCTGCTTTAAGTACTGCACGGCTTATTATTTGAATGACTTCATCTAAACCACTACCGCAAAGTATTTGTTCCATTTGAACATGTAACTTATTTGCAATTGTTTGACGGAGTGCTGTAGCACCTCCGTCAGGATATAAAGCATGTTCCAACCACGATTTTTGCAACTCATCTAAAACACGTGGTGAGCAGCCGAATGGATTTTCATTTGATGCTAATTTGACAAATGAATGATCTCCGTACACTTCTTTCATTTGTTCAGGTGATTTACCTGGTTTATATGGTTGTAATGATGATAGTTGATCTTTTACTTGCATGTTAAAACCACCTTTTTATTAAAATTCTTTTGCGTATTTATTATGTTGCGTAATGTTTTGCTGAATTAAATCCATACGATCTTTTCCGAATTGTTCGACTAGTGCATGTGCAAGTTCCCATGCTACAACAGATTCAGCTACTACACCTGCTGCTGGTACTGCACAACTATCAGATCTTTCAATACTTGCTTGGAATGCTTCTTTCGTATCAATGTCAACACTTGCTAACGGTTTATATAATGTAGGTATTGGCTTCATAACACCTCTTACGACAATTGGCATTCCTGTTGTCATACCGCCTTCTAAACCGCCGGCATTATTCGTTTTTCTCGTGTATCCATTTTCTTCATCCCATAATATTTCATCGTGTACTTTACTTCCTGGCTGTCTTGCTGCTTCAAAACCAACGCCAATTTCAGCACCTTTAAATGCATTAATACTCATAATTGCACCAGCAAGTTTTGCATCTAATTTACGATCGTAATGAACGTAACTACCAACGCCAATTGGCATACCTTCTGCAATGACTTCAACAATACCGCCGATTGAATCCCCACTACTTTTAGCGTTATCTATTGCATCCATCATCTCTTGTTCTACTTCTTTATCTAAACATCGAACTGGTGAATTTTCAGTAATCGTTTGAATTTCTTCTATTGGTAAGTTTGAAATTCGTTTCGCTTGTACCCCACCAATTTCAAGAACATGCCCTGCAATTTCTACGCCTAATTCTTTCAAAATCTGTTTCGCAACTGCACCAGCAGCTACACGAACTGTCGTTTCTCTTGCAGATGAGCGCTCTAATACGTTTCTTATATCACGATGTCCATATTTAATTGCACCGTTTAAATCTGCATGTCCTGGACGTGGTTTTGTAATTGTACGTTTCATATCTTTACTTTCTTTTTCCGAAATTGGCTCTGCACCCATTACTTTCGTCCAATGTTTGAAATCATCATTTTTAACGATTAACGTTATTGGTGAGCCAAGTGTCATCCCATGACGAACACCACTTACAATTTCAACTGTATCAGTTTCTATTTGCATGCGTCTTCCGCGTCCGTGCCCTTTTTGTCTTCTTAATAATTCTTTATTAATATGTTCCGATGTTAATGTTAAACCTGCTGGTACACCTTCTAAAATAACTGTTAACTGTGGTCCATGTGATTCTCCAGCTGTAATGTATCTCATTTCTCTTGCCCCTTTACTATTTTTTTGTACAAAAAAGTCCCTACTGAGCGCTCAGTAGGGACGATGTTTATCGCGGTACCACCCTAGTTGTAGACAACTATCGTCTACCTCTCTTCTTCTGTAACGATCGTTTGACCGTCTTTCCCTCCAAAAGTTGGCGGAAAAGATGCTCCAAGGCTGTAATTCATGCTTACCTTTGTACTGATTCACACCGACCATCAGCTCTCTTTAACAGTGAGATAAGCACTACTGTTTCCTCTTCAGCGCATATATGATATGGAATTAAGATAATTTATTTTTGAAACCTTTTAACTCATCCATGAATCTATGGAATTCTGGAATATCCATTTGTTGTGCAGAATCTGATAATGCAACCGCTGGGTCTGGGTGTACTTCAGCCATTACTGCATCTGCGCCAATTGCAAGTGCTGCTTTCGCTGTTGGTAATAATAAATCTCTGCGTCCAGTTGAATGCGTTACGTCAACGATTACTGGTAAATGTGTTTCTTTCTTTAAAATCGGTACTGCTGAAATGTCTAATGTGTTACGTGTCGCTCTTTCGTATGTGCGGATACCACGCTCACATAGAATAATTTGGTCGTTACCTTGTGCAATGATGTACTCAGCTGCGTTAATGAACTCATCAATTGTTGCTGCTAATCCACGTTTTAATAATACTGGCTTGTTAACTTTACCTACAGCTCGTAATAAATCGAAGTTTTGCATGTTACGTGCACCAACTTGAATTACATCAACGTAGTCTAATGCCATTTCAACATCGTTCGGATTTAAGATTTCACTAATGATCGCTAGGTCGAACTCATCTGCTACTTGGCGTAAAATTTGTAATCCTTCTACTCCCAAACCTTGGAAGTCGTATGGAGATGTTCTTGGTTTGAAAGCACCACCGCGCATTAATTTTAGACCTTGGTCTTTCATCGCTTGCCCTACTTGGCGAACTTGCTCTAAGCTTTCTACCGCACAAGGTCCCATGATGAACGTTTGTGTTCCGTTTCCAATCAATTCACCTTTCACATTAACGATTGTATTTTCTTGTTTCTTTTTACGTGATACTAGTAATGCTTTACGGTTATCATCTTCTTGTAATTCTAAGCTAGCTTTGAAGATTGTTTTGAAAATGTGTTGAACTGTTGACGTTTCGAATGGTCCTTCGTTATGCTCTGCGATCATATCAAGTACTTCACGCTCACGTACTGGATCAAAACGTTTCGTACCTTGTACTTGCTTTTGCTCCCCAATTTTTTGAACGATTTCACCACGTTTGTTTAAAAGGTGTAATAGTTGTAAGTTAATTTCATCTACCTGTTTACGTAATTGATCTAATTCATGATTTGCCATTTGGAAATCCTCCTCTAATGTTTTAAAAGTATAGTAAGAGAATGAAAAATTCTCTATTTTCTGAACTGATAAATTATACAAAATTTAAGTGGAATCGATACCTCTTCTTATTTTAAACGAATACTTACTATAAGGACACTATCAACTCAATCAAAACCCACTTTTTTGTACAAAAAATCCCTACTGATCCAATCAGTAGGGACGATATTTATCGCGGTACCACCCTAGTTGTAGACTTATTTCGTCTACCTCTCTTCATTTTTAACGATCATCTGACCGTCTTTCCCTTCATAAAGACAATACTATCTTTACTACGAAAAAGATGCTCTAGGACTGTAATTCGCTCTTGTTTTTGTACTGGTTCGCACCAACCACCAGCTCTCTGTTACAGGGAAACAACAACTACTGCTTTTCCTTTCAACGCATATATATTTAATTTTCAAGTTAGACCACTAAAATACAAAAAGTCCCTACTGAATAAATCAGTAGGGACGATATTTATCGCGGTACCACCCTAGTTGTAGACTAACTTTCCGTCTACCTCTCTTCACTGTTAACGATCAATTGACCGCTTTTTCTTCATAAAGACAATACTATCTTTACTACGAAAAAGATGCTCCAAGACTGTAATTCATGATTATCCCTGTACTGGTTCACACCAACCACCAGCTCTCTGTTACAGTAAGACTAACCACTACTGTGATCTCTTCATTGCACTTTGTTTATTCAAATGTTTTTGAAATTGAATAAGTATGATTCGTATTATAGAACGCTTTTCAAAACACTGTCAACAACTTTTTATATTTTTTTTGAAATTCCACTTCCACCCTACATTTCTTCTTGTAAATTCTCCATAACAATTCCGATGCGAATTATCTCATTATCTATTGCATTTAATACATATTTTTCTACTCCATACTGGATTAATATTTCTTTTATTTGAATGATTTCAGTTTCAAGTAAATCGGCTTCTTGAAGCGTTTGTAGTAAAGTGAAAAATACATTTGCATACAATTCTTTATACATTTTTATACTCTCTGTCTTTTCAAGTATTTCATTAAACAACTGTTTTAACTCTGTTTGATTCCCTTTTCCAACCAAACCTGAAAATGTTTTCATTATAGATAATCCTCTTTCTACTATTTCATCCATAAATAAAATAATACGCAAAAGCATTACATATTCTCTAGCTGTGATTTCACCCATTTTCGGTCGCTCTCGCAAAAATACACTGAGCCAAGATGCCCAAAATTTTTGTTGTTCTTTTGCACTTAACGTTTTGACGTAATAGCATAAAAACTGCATAAATTTAATTTTATTTTCTTCATTTTCTTGTATAAGTAACGGGTATAACCAATCTGTTTTTTGTTCCCAATATAGTACACATTTAATAAATACAAAACTGAGCCATTTCAAGAAAGCTTCCCTCGTATGCGGATGTAATACTTCCAAATGTTCTACCGCATACTTAATAAATCGTTTCATTTCTGTAAATAAAGGTAAATTGATTTGCGTGTAACATAAACCTGCCCATGCATATTTCGTAATCTCATTTTCTTTCTTTAAATCTAAGCATGGCAACAAATATTTTCGGCACCATTGCTTCTCAATATGATAAAGAAATGTAACATCTGCTACTAAACGAGCTAACATAAAATTTGTCCGTACTTTACTAACTCTTACTTGTTCTTCAAATAAAAATAAATATTCATATACATTACGATCGTATAAATGATCATATGATAACAGTTTTAATAATACAGCTGTCATTTTCCCAACAGGATGCTGGATCGATTCATTGTAAAAGTCTTGTTTTCCAAGCTTAAAATCTGTATCACTTTTCATTACTTGAGGGAATACCGAAAAAGCAAAACGTTTCACACTGCGTATACTATTTTCCTCTAACTCTTCTAATCGATTACTAATCTCATATAGAAAGCTACTAATTAACCAATGAAAAGCAGTATTTCTAACAAATTTCTGTAATAGCGGAATTACTTTTTGGATTTGTTCATTTGTCAATCCTCGGTTATTTCGCCACTCTCTAATACAAACAAACCATACTTCATTACTTATTTCGTGCATACCAACTAATTGATAGGCAAATGAAATACTCCATTCTGTATTCAACTTACATGCTTTCGATAACATCTCTAAAAAATGGCGTTGTTCAAAAACACCATCTTGAGAAAATTGACGAACTTGCTTCATAATTTCATTGTCTTTCAACTGCAATAATCCATCAGCAGTTACATTACAAGTAATACTTTGATCTGCCGTCTCTTTCTTTTGTACACTATATCGATCAGAATGAAAGTGAGGATGTTTTTGCTTCATTAACTCATAACCTTTTGCTGTAGATGGACTATTCGAATCACAAGTGAATAATAAATCTAAAACTAGACAAGCATCAAATGCTCTCTCCTCTGCAAGGTCCTTCAATACAATTTGAATAACCTCTTCCTTTGTTTTTTCTAAAGAGTGTGCGAAATGATTTTTTATAAGTTGAAAAACTTCGTGTTTATACGTGATATCTAAAAGAAGTCCTTCCTGTAACAACCATTTCATTTTGGCATCGGCGCTAACGAATATATTTTTATTCATCGCATCAATTGCAATTCGGTTCTGAAGCATGCTGTTTGCTTCTATCATTTCTGTAATATAATAATTTGCTTTTTTTTCATTATTTTCACACAAATAGGCTAAACACTCTTTTACAATTTGAATTAAAAATGCAAGATCATTTTGCTGAAACTCTTTTTCAACATTTTCCTTATCCTTTTTTTTCAGTGCCGTTTGTCGTAGTGATAACATTCGCATCTTCTCTATTCCCATCATCATAATTGGTACGGCGTAATAGGAAATATGGGGTTTCATCTTCTCATTCCAAATTTGCTCCACATAAGAAAATGTAGACACTGGTAAACGACTCGATTCCTCAAGTTCTATTGATTCTTGCGTATCATTTCCCCATTTTCTTTCCCGCTTCAATTTCAGTTTTCCGTCCAAAATAAACGTTAGTAATAATAAAGCAATTTCTTTATGCTCAGGAAAAGAACATTTTTGCAGTAAGCAAGAAATTTTTTCAATAGATCTACTATCTTTTTCAGCTGTTTCTAATAAAAGAAGTGTCCATCTTGCAAACAACAACGGGTCCATTTTAATTTTCGTTTCGTTTAAGTAGCTACAAATTGTTCTCCATAATAACGGAGATATTTTAGAATGATTTTTAAAAATTAATTGAAATAATTCTTTTTGATGACTAAAAAGAAATTGTTCCACCAACCATTCTGCAAGTAATTCATCTACCTCATTATCGTTTGATGTAACTAAAAATAAATTTTGTAATTTCCCTTCCGCTTCAAGCCATTCCACCCATTCATAATCGTGAGCAAATTCAACAAAGTAGCGGACTGTTTCAATTTTTTTTATGGATTGTTTTATGTATGATAATTGTTCCTGCTCTACTGACGGTGGAACTGTAACTATGTCACGAATTCGCATTCGTTTTGTAATATAATTATCTCCCATTAATTCTGCCCATCGCTTCACTGCTTTAACAAGAGATTGATGATTATTACCTTTATTCGGGTATACAATCGGCCGTATTCCTAAATGCTCCCAATGGTACGTATTTTCCCCTTGTGCAACAAATGCATAACGCCTTGTACTTGGCGGTAAACCAGTAGCCAAATATTTCATTACTGGGTCATTATGGCTATATCCAACGAATAAAACAGTATAATTCGAGAATAAATCAACTAAAAACCTTCTTGCCCAGCCTTCGGTCAAGTAAGCCCTTCCAAAATCACCATCTGTTAAAATTAAAGCTTCTTTCTCTTGTTCTATATTGCCATGTATGTAAGCGAGTCCTTTAAACGCTCTACCTGTAGGTAACGCAGGTGCGTAATATACGTTTAATTCTCTATTCATTTCTTTCATCGCAGTTGTAAAATGCCGATCAAAATTTGTCGTGACAATGCGGACTTCCGTATCTAAAGGAAACAACCTCGGAATCGCATAATGAAGCGGATTCGGCTTTGATTTTTCAATATGAACTAAATCTCTTGCAACTTGATGTATATCTTTTGTTTTCGCAATTTTACCAAGATAATAATCATGAGGTTCTGTTATTTCACGCGTTTCTACATATAACGTTTTCGCAATCTCATCAACTAGATCATCAAAATTCGGTAAGTTTGATTTCCCTTTCATAGAAACTCCCGCTCCAACAAATAGTACTAACTTTCCTTGTTCAAGATGATCAATTAACTCCTCTGGAATTTCTACTTCTGAAGTAATCCACATCATGGATTCCCCCTTACCTAAAAATGTCATATACTCTCATTTTACTATAACATTTTTTCTTTGTTTTTTTAATATTTAGACAAAAAAACGAACATGAAAAAGTTTTATGTAAATATATTCGTTACAATGTATGAACTCCTAAATTTATTGTAAAACTATGTATAAATCGGAGGTGTAAATATTGAATGGTTTTACTGTAGTACTTATCAAATTTATATCGTGCATTATCGCATTTAGTATTGGACTCGCTTTATTTTTCCCTGCAACGTTCGTCCAAATTATTTCATTTAGTCTCTTTGTTACAATCGTTTCCTATATGTTCGTCGATAAAATCATATTAAACCGAATAGGCAATACCGGTGCCATTATATCGGATTTCTTACTAACGTATTTAAGCGTATGGATTTTCGGTAATATTTTATTAGACAATTACATGCAAATTGCATGGGGTAGTTTCCTTTCCGCTACTGTCTTTACATTATCTGAAGTAATCGTTCATCGCTTTTCTAACTCACACACAAGGCACAACAATGATAACATTCATATTAATCGCCGCTTTGCATATGGTACGGAATTTGCTGAAGAACAGAATGTATTGGATAAAGATAAGAAGAAATAACATTTTGATGCAGGGGCGCCCTTTTTAATTATGTGGTGCTCCTTTTTCTATACTCTAAATTCGGTACATGAAATTATCAAAGCGCTTATTTATATACTGAGGCAACATGTATTACTTTTGCTTTAAATTATAATCACATTCTTCAGCAATTGGATCCTAACTTCGTTTGCCATTTCCATAATAATGTACGGTTTTCCCTTTTCCCATCTATATACTTTGGAAATGAGATTATATTTTTCTCCATGAAAATATCCCCTTCAAGTATAGTGTAACATTCCACATTGAAAATGTAGTTTTTCACACTATCTCCTTTAAGGGGATAATCAACCTTTATTATTTATTAACTCGTGCTGCTTTTTCTCGGTTTAAAACAAAACCATTTCGATTTTTAAGATGCATCTTCAAACTGACTATTGTATAAATCCGCATAAAATCCTTTTTCAGCAATTAACTCTTCGTGATTACCACTTTCAATAATATCTCCGTCTTTCATAACCAAAATCAAATCGGCATTTCTAATTGTTGAAAGTCTGTGTGCAATAACAAATGATGTTTTACCCACCATCAATTTATCCATCGCTTCTTGAATAAGCGCTTCAGTACGAGTGTCAACGGAACTAGTAGCCTCATCTAAAATAAGTAACGGTGCTTTTTTTACCATGGCCCTTGCAATAGTAAGCAGCTGTTTTTGCCCTACAGATAAGCTCGCTTTATCATTTAAAGCTGTATCGTAACCTTTAGGCAAAGTTCTAATAAAATGGTCCAAACCTACTGCCTTACAAGCCGCAACTACTTCTTCATCAGTTACTTCTACTTTGTTATAAATTATATTTTCCTTAATCGTACCTTCAAATAACCAAGTATCTTGCAACACCATACAAAATAGATCATGAACATTTTTACGAGTAATCGAATTAGTCGGTACATCCTCAATTTTTATTTCACCGCTATCAACTTCATAGAAACGCATAAGGAGGTTAACAAGCGTTGTTTTCCCTGCACCGGTAGGTCCAACAATTGCAACTTTTTGGCCGGCTTTGATATGAGCAGAGAAATCTTTAATAATAAGCTTCTCTTTCGTATATCCAAACTTAACATTTTTAAATTCCACATTACCTTTGACATCATTGGCATTTAATATAGTTTCTTTGTCACTTTCGTCTTCAAGCTCATCTTCGTCTAAGAATTCAAATACACGTTCGCTTGCTGCAGCAGTTGACTGCAAACTTGTTGCTGCCTGTGCTAACTGAGACAATGGCTGTGTAAATAAACGAATATAAACCATAAATGAAACGATAACACCAAATGTAATGGTACCTTTCATCGCTAGTGTAGCACCTACTACACAAACAACAACATATCCCAAATTTCCAATAAAGATCATAAGGGGCATCATCATCCCTGACATAAACTGTGATCTCCACGCACTTTTAAACAAGCTTTCATTGATTTTATTAAATTGTTGCTTCGCTTCTTTATCGCCGTTATAAACCTTCACTATATCATGCCCTGAGTAAATTTCTTCAATATGCCCATTCATTCTACCAAGGTCTTTCTGCTGGCGTATGAAATATTTTTGTGATTTGGATATGATGAAAATCATTAATACAAATCCAACTGCCGTTGCAGCAATAGCCGAAAGTGTCATCGTAACATTAATTGAGAACATCATAATTAAAGACCCTAGGAACATAACGACCGCTGTCACTAACGAACCAACACTTTGATTTAAAGTCTGACCAATCATATCTACATCGTTTGTGACACGACTTAATACATCTCCATAGGTCGTAGAGTCAAAATATTTTAATGGTAATTTATCGATTTTGTCAGCAATATCCGTACGTAATCGTTTGGATACTCGCTGAGTAATAGTGGCCATAATAAACGACTGAATATAGCTGAAAATAAAACTCAGTCCGTACAAAATAGCAAGAAGTAGAGCAATATTTCCTATTGCCGTAATATCAATCTTACCTGCCATACCCTCCGTAATTAAATCAGTTATTTCACTAAGCATATCGGGCCCAATGATAGTAAAAATGGTTCCTACAGCTGCCAATACAAGCGCAAAGACAATCGCTGGTAAATACGGTTTACAATAGGCAATTAACTTTCCCCACGGCTTTTTAAAGTTCTTTGGCTTTTCTCCAGGAGCTACCATTCCTCCTGGGCCACCGCTACTTTTTCGAGGACTATTTGTTTGATTATTACGCATTTCCCAGCTCCTCCTTCGATAGTTGTGAATAGGCAATTTCCTGATAAGTCTTACAAGTTTTCAACAATTCATCATGTGTTCCCATACCTACTATTTTACCTTCGTCAAGAACGATGATTTTGTCAGCATCTTTAATCGTTCCAATTCGCTGTGCTACAATCAAGGTCGTCGCACCTTTCGTTTCTTTTTTCAAGGTAGAACGAAGCTGATGATCTGTTTTATAATCTAGTGCAGAGAACGAATCATCAAAAATAAAGATTTCAGGATTTTTGCTTACTGCTCTTGCAATAGAAAGGCGTTGTTTTTGTCCCCCAGAAAGGTTTGTACCGCCTTGGGCAATAGCAGCATTATATTCGCCATCCATTTTTTCTACAAATTCTTTTCCTTGGGCAATTTCCACCGCTTTTTTGATATCCTCATCTATCGGCAAGGTTTGGCCGTTATCACCATATGCCACATTGGATTTTACTGTACCTGAAAATAATACGGCTTTTTGAGACACATAACCAAACTTATTATGAAGGGCTTCTTGTGCATACTCTTTTACATTGATCCCGTCGACTATAACCTCTCCCTCAGAAACATCATAAAATCTTGGAATCAAATTAATCAGCGTACTTTTGCCACTACCAGTAGAGCCAATAAAAGCGACAGTTTCACCTTTATGTGCCGTAAAACTAATATCTTTCAAAACATATTCTCCTGCGTCAGGATATTTAAAGCTCACATTACGCAGTTCGATTTCACCTTCAACTCCCTTAGGCGACGCCTTCATCTCCCCATCCGTAATTGTCTGAGGGGTATCTAACACTTCATTAATACGTGCTGCAGATACTGAAGCACGCGGCAGCATAATAAACGTCATCGCTAATAACATAAACGCCATAACGACCTGCATTGCGTAAGACGAAAATACTACCATATCACTGAACAAACCGATTCGATCCATTCCACCTGCATTCATAATCAAATGAGCCCCAATCCAATAGATAGAAAGAGTTAAACCTGACATAATTAGACCCATACCCGGCTGCATAATGGCCATCAGGCGGTTAACCAAAAGATTTGTATCTGTTAAATCTTCATTTGCTTTTTCAAATTTTGCTTCTTGATACTCTTGTGCGTTATAGGCATGAACAACACGAATACCAGTTAAACCTTCTCTTGTTACTAGGTTCAGATTATCTGTCATTTTTTGGACTACTTTAAATTTCGGTAGCACAAAGATGATAATGCTGCCTATCATTACAAGCAAAGCAACGACTGCTACTCCTGTTGCCGCTGACCATTCCCAACTTTTACCTGTAATCTTCAAAATGGCCCAAACCGCAAGGATAGGAGCTTTAATCATAACTTGAAGACCCATTGCAACAGTCTGCTGTATTTGCGTTATATCATTAGTAGAACGAGTAATAAGACTTGCCGTTGAAAAACCATTAATTTCTTCCATAGAGAAAGATAACGTTTTGTTAAATACCCCTTTTCTCAATTCTTTTGAAAGGGAAGTTGCTACTCTCGCCGCAAAATAACCAACAACAACTGATAAAATCATACTGCCGAGAGCACATAAAAGCATCTTTCCTCCTGCTGCCCATATCTCGCTCGTTTCGCTACCCTTCGTCTGTACAAGGGTTGTAATTTCAGACATAAAATCTGGTAGCTTCAAATCTAACCACACTTGACCTGCAATGAACACAATACTAGCAACAATAAGTATCCATTCTTTTTGTTTTAAGTATTTAAATATTTTCAACATATTTACATTTCTCCTCATTTTTCGATAATATGCCAATGATATTGTGAAAAATAATTCTAAACAGAATTACCTTTTTAAATCCCTCACTTTTTTTGTGGATATCATTTAATTTTCCACCCTTTTATAGAGCCCTTTTTTTAGTAATGAAATTTCTAAAGTATAGTTTTCCACCGATTCATCGAATGGTATTTCCTTCGCAAAATTTTGAATAAGATTGTGAAAAGTCACCGCCGTGATAATCTTCATAACATGAAATATTTCTCGTTCTTCTGTAATATTTAATTTTTCTTTATTTATTAAGACCATGATTTCGGACAATCTATTTTTATGATTATCCTCGTTCATATTTCGAGTAAATGTATTTTCAACTTTATAATTCATATTTAAAAAGGCATTTCTAAAAAAATTTCGATTTTCTAGGTTTTTGAATTTTTCTAGCATATATTGGTACAATTCAATATATGAGTCAAATAAATCACCCTCATTTTCTTTTAATATTGAAATGAATTTTTCATTATCTCTTTTAGAATGATCATTTAATAAAAAGAAGAAAACATCTTCTTTATCCTCAAAATATTGATAAAAACTTCCCCTCGGTATTCCAGCGTCTTTAATAATATTAGAAATCGATGCTTCGAATAACGGAACTCTTGAAAATTCTTTCATCGCTGCCTGAATTAATAGTTCTTTTTTTTCTCTTTCTAAATTAAAAAATGTTTGTTTAGGCATTGTTATTCCTCCGATCAAATAAGTGACAACGTGTCACAATTAGGCGTAATCCAATACTATACGACAACGTGTCATACGTCAACGGAAAAATATGACACGTTGTCATACTTATTTAATTATTGTTTATCGGGAATCGCCTCATCTTTTTTATTTCTTAATACATAGAGTACCGAATGATAAAGAGACATATACTATAAAATATAACATCTGACACTACGAAGATTTAATGTATAAATCAATGTAACGTTTTATTTCTATCTTAATTTCACTTTAAAAATCCCAATAATAAAGAGGCCCCTCATATAGAGATGGCCCCATTCCTACTTATGCTTCTACCTTCAAATCGTTTAGTGAAACGACATCAGCAAACGCTCCAAACACTACGTTATGATGCTTCACAATGTCTTCAGCACGTAACACTTCTGTATCAAAAGTACTATGTGCATCACTCACTAACGTTACTTTATACCCTTCACTAAACGCTCTTCGCGTTGTCGTATCAACACAGTACTCTGTTTGCATCCCTGAAATAATAACGTGTTCAATTCCTTTTTCTTGTAACACTTCGCCTAAGTTTGTCTTATGGAATGAATCTGGCGTCGTCTTTTCAACGATACTGTCCCCTTCTTGCGGAGCAATCGCCGCATGTATTCCCCAACCATCTGTACCTTTTTCTAACGGATGACCTTTAGGCCCGTTATGTTGGACATAAATAACCGGAATATCATTTGAACGACATTCTCCAATAAGTTCTTGCAATGTTTGTAAAAACTTTTCCCCATTATGTACTGACATTCCAGCTGTATACATCCCCGCTTGCACATCAATTACAATTAATGCTTTTTTCATTTCGCGCAGCTCCCTTTGTTTGTATTCCATCATCCAACAATCTTCTAATTTCCCCTCATGCAGCTCATGTTCCTTTAATATCTTCACCTTTTTAAATCCGCATTTTTTATAACAGTTTATCGCGCGTTCATTATTTACTTTCGGATCCATTGCGATTGCTTCTGCTCCTGCGTTCTCCATAATATATGTAATTGCTGCCTGAACGAGTTTCGTTCCAATTCCTTTTTCCCAGTAAGTTGGCTCTCCAATAAATTGATCCATTCCCCATATATTTTGTGATTTTTCATAGCCATATAATGTTTTCCACTCAGAATCAACTGGATACATTTGAATGTAACCAATCGGCATTTCATCAAACTCTATTAAACATCTTTTTTCATGACTATTTGGATTATATATAAAATGATCAAGTACCATTTCTACAGATTGCGGATTATCTCGCCCTTCGTAATACTGCAGTACTTCTAGGTCTGTTAACCATTTTGAAATAATTGATGCATCCTCTTCTTTTACGTACCGAACCGATAGATTATCTTTTTGAAATAACATATAGTACCTCTTTTTAATTATTTATATTTTTTCTTGTTGTAAAATCTTTCATTGCCTCTAGATAGCGAAACCATGTCCGTTTCCATATAGGTTGTGCATTCTTTAATGTATCAGCCATCTAGCATCCTACTTTAAATATCCATCATATTGATTATACACTTTCTTTATTTTATTTGTTAAAATTTTCTATATAATCAATATTGTTTTGGGGAATACTTTATGTCTAATCCTATCCTTAAATCAACTTTAATCATTCTTAGAGGAAACTCCGCAAGTGGTAAAACAACAATCGCAAAAGAACTACAAGAACATTTCGGACAAGGTACACTTTTAGTATCACAAGATGTTGTACGTAGAGATATGCTAAGAGTCCACGATACGATAGGGAACTTATCACATGATTTACTATTTGAAATTACGAAGTATGGAAAAGGGAAATGTGATTTTATTATTTTAGAAGGTATTTTAAACAGTCGTAGATATGGTGATATGCTGAAAGAATTAATACATTTTTTTGAAGGAAACGTCTATACATATTACTTTGATTTATCGTTAAAAGAAACGATTCGACGACATAACACAAGGGACAAACGACATGAATTTGGTGAAGATTCCCTAGAAAAATGGTATACTCCGCACGATACAATTGAAGTTACCAGAGAAGCTATTTTTACAGATAACTTGACGCAAAAAGATATATTTGATGCGATTCTTAATGATGTTGTAATACGAAAATAAGACCGACAGAATATGTCAGTCTTATTTTCGTTATGTACTTTATATTTCAGTTTTTATAATTGAACAATCTTTACATATGAAAAAATAAAAGCCAGTCTCAATAAAGAGAACTGACTTCTATCTATAAAAATATATGTATTATAGAATTTTCACTTTAACAGTTTGTCTTCCCCAATTCATAGCCTTACTTTTTGAACCCATTAAAACATCAATGCGATTTCCTTTAATTGCACTTCCCGTATCACCAGCGATAGCTTCTCCATAACCTTCTACCCATACTTTAGATCCTAAAGGAATTACTTTCGGGTCAACTGCGATAATTCTCATATTCGGATTAGTCGTTAAATCATGCCCCATCGCAGTTAAAACGCGTCCACCATATGTACCATTTTCACTTGGATCAGCAGTATATGCTGTCGCTACTACCGTTAATTCACGTTTAGCAGACTGTGTGTTATTTTTAGACTCTTCTTTTGCTTTTGCTTCTTCCTTAGCTTTTGCTATTTCTCTTGCTTTCTCTTCTTCTTTAGCCTTCGCTATCTCTCTTGCTTTCTCTTCTTCTTTAGCCTTTGCTATTTCTCTTGCTTTCTCTTCTTCCTTAACCTTTGCTATTTCCCTTGCTTTCTCTTCTTCTTTAGCCTTTGCTATTTCTCTTGCTTTCTCTTCTTCTTTAGCCTTTGCTATTTCCCTTGCTTTCTCTTCTTCTTTAGCCTTTGCTATTTCTCTTGCTTCGGCCTCTTCTTTAGCTTTTGCTTCTTCTTGGGCTTTCACGTCTTCTTTAGGCTTTACTACCTCTTGTACTTTCACTTCTTCTTTAGGCTTTGTTACTTTTTGTACTTTCGCTTCTTCCTTAGGCTTTGCTACTTCTTGTACTTTCACTTCTTCTTTAGGCTTTACTACCTCTTGTACTTTCACTTCTTCTTTAGGCTTTGTTACTTTTTGTACTTTCGCTTCTTCCTTAGGCTTTGCTATCTTTTGTGCTTTAACTTCATCCTTAGCTTTAGCTGGTTTGTGTACTTTCGCTACTTGCTTCGTTTTCTCTTTAGCTGTGTTTTCAACTGGTGCTGTACTTGATAGGAAAGAAACATTTGCATAAGCTGTTTTTCCTTTATACTCAAATTTTAGCCAACCGTCTTTTACTTGATGTGTTGATTCAATTACATCATCTTTTTTCAGTCTGCCTAGAATTTCTGATTCTGTATTTGCATCAGAGCGTACATTTAACAAATTCGCTGTTACATGATACACATCTTTTGTAAACTCTGAGCTTACAAACACTTCTTTACCGTTTAAATCAATTTTTGACCATCCATCTTCGGTATTTATTACTTTTAACTCTTGTCCCTCCTTTACCTTTTCGATAACTTTTGATTCCGTAGTCGGTTTTTCACGTACGTTGAGTACATCTGCTGTTACGATCGTTTCTGCGATAGCAGTTGTGGTAAAAGCCCCCAACCCAAAAACAGTTGCTGTTGCTGCGCCAATTATTTTTTTCATATTAGCCTCCATTATTTTTTCGATTTCTACCAAATACTCCCATGAAATTAGGGGAGCATTTGCAACAGTATATTAATACGACTTAATATACTGCTATTAAAACTCCTTACTCCAATACTATCAAATTCTCATTTTTAATTCTATATATTATAAAGTGAAACTTTAATCAGTGGGGGTTTTGTTCATCCCCCACCTAACTTCTTTGCTTTCGCTGAATTTTGAGGTGGGGGTCTTACTGCCCATTAAAGCGGGATAAAATGAGGTGAGCAAAAAGCTATTTGTTTAAGAATTTCTACAGTTATCTTTCTTGATTATCATAATATGTTTTATCTGCATATTTTTTATCATTTCCTTTTAAATACGCTAAGATTATTTTTGGATTTTTAACTAAAGTCCAATCTCCATATGTATCAAATCTTCTGCACGAAGTTATCATTCCATTTTTTATTGTACCGAACTTCTTATTTTGTTGTTTTCCCCATTCTTTTAAACGTTTTGCAAAATCTGTATCTTCTGCCATAAGCATATTTTCATTAAATCCATTAATCGCCATAAAATCGTTTCTATAGCACCAAAAAATCCCGACAGATATAGCCCCGTACTTAAAAAATAATGGAATTATTATTAACAATGCGGAAACAAATATTCCTAAAGATATTCTTTCAAACTTACCGGTTACCCCACCGCCAATATATTTACCTGAAACTAAATATTTTTCTACGTTAGACAAAAAAGACTCTGTCATTTGCGTATCAGCATCTATAGTAATGATTATTTCTCCAGTAGCTATCGCGGCTCCTGCATTTCGGATTTTCGATAAATTTTTATCGTCATTTTTTAATGTAATACAGTTATACCCCTTTGCTATTTCTTCTGTTTTATCTGTACAACGATTTAAAACCACTATGACTTCAGTTTGATCTTTATATGCTTCCGCTGCCTTTGAAATAGAATCTAAACATTTTCCAATGTATTTTTCTTCATTATGCGCAGGGATTATAATAGAAAATTTTATATCTTTCTTTAAATCGTTTCTTAAAGATTCATTCGTTTCTTTCATAACACACCCCTTTTTATAAAGTGAAACTTTAATCAGTGGGGTTTTCTTCATCCCCCACTGATTATTAGTTGAACCAATCGGACTTTTATGGGCAGTCCGACCCCCACCTAACTTCTTTGCTTTCGCTGAATTTTGAGGTGGGGGTCTTACTGCCCATTAAAGCGGGATAAAATGAATTTTCGCTCTATATAACATATATTAATATTTATGAGGTTGTATTATAAAAATTAAAAATATACTAATACTAGTTTGATTAAAGTTACCTAAAATTCTACTATCAAAACAAAATGAAACAATACTTTTTATGCTACATAGTTATTGCAATTCCTGCCAAAAATAAACTTACGATTGCTAAAAATTTTGTGCCGACTATAGCCCCTCTTAAATGAAACTTATAATCTTTATAACCCTTCATGCCTTCTGTACTAGGAATAACAACAAATCTTGGGGTAATCCAGCAAAAGATTAGCCAATCAATTATAAACAAATCTACTAAATTGAAAATCATTACAATACCAAAAGCATGTAAATAGGCATCAATATATAATAATTTTTCATGTTTATGTAATATATATGTAGAAACGAAAGGAGTACCGAAAAGAATAGCATTATATGCAATGTTAAAGTAAATCGTTTGCTTTTTTTCATAAATCGATTTTGGAAAAACTACCTTTTGAATATCTTTTGGATAATCAGTTAACGAAAGACGCGGATTATAATATAAAGATCCTAAAATCATTACAGATAGTACAATAGACATGATGATACCAACGTACATCATTTGCTCAAATGAATTCATATGCTTCATTCACCCTTTTCTGTATTCGCTCCATAGTACACTTACTTAATTACATATTGTATGTACGATACTAACCAAAGATTAACAATTACTTTTGTTAATCTTTTATAAATGTAGTTTTTATATCTGAAAAAGTTTGGGAGATTGATGTATTGCCTGGGGAGATTTTGAGTACATATATATAATTACAAAAAGGCAGTGCTACATATATGAAGCACTGCCTTTTTCTTTATCGGAATATTCCCCTTCCTTTCTTCATTTAATCTTAAAGTATAGTCATTGTTTACTTACTGCTTTTCCAAATTGTAAGCATTTTATTTTGTAACAAGGAGAGAAAGAGAAAATGAGTAATCCAAAAATCGAACTTACTGGTCGTATCGTTACACCTAATGATCCGGACTATAATTCAGCTCGTGAGGAGTTCAACACATTCTTTAACAAATTCCCGTTAATCATTGTCTTTGCTCAAAATACGCAAGATGTAGTGAATGCTGTTCGCTGTTCGCTGGTCGAGGCTACATAACATCCCTATGCGTATGCGCTCTGGACGTCATAATTATGAGGCATTATCCGTTAGTAATGCTGGCCTTGTAATTGATGTAAGTGAAATGAAACAATTAGAAATAGATCACAAAAGTGAGACTGTAACAATCGGAACAGGCTGGAGGAACATTTCTTTAATTGAAACACTTGCAGCTGAAGGATTAGTTGTGCCAAGTGGAGTTTGTCCGACACCTGGTATTGCAGGTGTTACTTTAGGAGGCGGACATAGCATTCTCTCCCGTCCGTTTGGATTAACTCTCGATCATTTAATTGAATTTGAAATGGTAGACGCAAACGGCTGTGTAATACGTGCTAATACAAAGTGTAACTCTGACCTCTTTTGGGCTTCACGAGGTGCTGGTGGTGGAAACTTTGGCATATGTACTTCGTTCAAATTTCGAACGCATAAAATTAATACGGTAGGCTTTGCAGAAATAAGCTGGGGAATATCCGATTTAAAAGACGTAATAAACACTTGGCAAACTTACACACTACCTTGCGCTGATAAACGACTTACAACTACTCTTTTCATGTCTGCAGAGTTCGAACCATCTTTATTAATGCAAGGTGTATTTCTCGGCTCTGTTCAAGAATTGCAGGTACTGCTACAGCCATTATTAAACGCCGGTTCACCATTACAAGTAACTATAGAAGAAATACCATGGGCAGAAGCAGCAGCGAAAATAGCCGAAAATAGCCGAAAAGCAACCTGCAACACCTTTACCCTTTAAAAGTGTTGGTCCATATGTATATGAACTCCTACCAGAAGAAGGCCTATCCATAATTGATCACTTTATTAAAAATTCACCTCCCCATGCCACCACCTCCGTATTTTTCCACGGATTAGGCGGGGCTGTTGCTGAAGTACCAAATGAAGCGACTGCTTATTATTACCGAAAAGCACTATCAAATATGTCAATCTTCGCCACTTGGGGGCAACCAGAAGGTGCTGCTGCAAGTATTCGATGGGTGGAAGACTTTCGCTTAGCAATGCTGCCATTTACAAAAGGTGTATACGTTAATACTCCCGACCTATCCATTAAAGATTGGCCAGATGCATACTTCAGTTGCAACTTTGACCGATTAATGGAAGTAAAAGCAAAATATGATCCGAAAAATGTTTTTAACTTCCCGCAAAGTATTCCGCCTTTTTAACTGTTTTAATATTGTTCAAACTGCTAAATAAACATTCATGTTATATTTAGCAGTTTAGTATAACAATATCTTTTAATTTATATAATAATATTTACAAAACATAAGATTTTACTTCTTTACTTATTTTCTTATCTATTAAGACTCTTACTATATTAAAAATCAATGCGAGACAAAATATAGTAGCTCCGATTAAAAATGCTAAATTATAACTACGAATAGTTCCTTTCTTATATCCCGCATTTAGTTGTTTGTAAATTTTGCCCTCCTCATCAGTTTTTAAGTCGATTTGCTGTTTTTTATTTATCGCTTGCACTACTTGTACCTTTTCTAAATTTGACAAATCACTATTTTTAATCATAGTCACTACTTCCTTATTTATCTTCTCTTTTTCAACTAACAACTGATGATTCAAAAACATCACCAGAATCGCTACCCCAACAATACCTCCAACTGTTCTAGAAATATTACATACACTTGTAGCAACGCCTGAATTTTCAATTGGCACACTTAAAACTGCCGTTGTTGTATACGGTGCTATTGTACAGCCAGTTCCAATCCCCACAATCATTAATCGCCAAATATAATCCCATGTAGTAAAGGTGGAGTCTATTTGACTAAATAAATATGATGCTATGATAAATATTAGTAGTCCTACACTACCTATTAATGAACTTCCCCGCTTTGCTGCAATTGGTGTCACTATTGATGTAACAATCATTGAAACTATCGCTAGCGTGCTAATTATTAAACCTGACTGTAATTCAGTCATACCTCCTACTTGAACGAAATAAAAAGCAAGTATAAACAAAAAGTTCATTAATCCCATTCCAACAAAGAATAAAGAAAAATTCGAGATTGAAAACTCTTTATTTGTGAATAACTTTAATGGCAACATTGGATTTTCACTTTTCTTTTCAATAATAAAAAATAATATAAAACCTATGAGTGAGAGCATAAAAAGAAGTATTAAGCTTATCATGCTTAAATGATTTGTATTTACTTGTATGAGTGCATATACGAGTAAGCATAGTGCAGATGCAGAAGTAATCATACCTGCCCAATCTATTTTAGAGCTTGCAGCATGATCATAGGATTCCTTAATACAAAGAATCACGAAGATGAAAGATAAAATACCAACTGGTATATTAATAAAAAACACCCAACTCCAATTCAATTTGTGAGTTAAAATACCTCCAAGTGAAGGGCCAATTGCCGCTGCTAATCCCCCAAAAGCTCCCATGATACCTCCTATCATACCTTGTTTCTCTTTCGGTACTAAATTAAGGCCTAATGGCATAGCAACTGGTACGATAACTGCGGCTGAAATTCCTTGTATTACCCTAAAAGCTACTAATGTATGAAAAGAAGTGGCTATACCACACATAAACGAACTAACAGAAAACCCCAATAAACCAATAATATACAGCTTCTTGCGACCAAACTGGTCCGCAAGACGTGCTGCAATTAATAAACACGATACAAAGGCGACGTTATAACTATTAGCAATCCATGAAATTGTATCAATTGACGAATGAAATGTCTTTGTCATTTCTGGTAATGCGATATTCACAATATTTGAATCTAAAATTGCCATAAAAAAACCTGCAATTAAAGCTATTAATGCAAATGTATTCCGCAATTCTCCCACCCCTATTCGTTTTCTTTATTTGAAATTCCATTCATAAATAAATTTACACACGTCTCTATATATTCTTCTAACTGAATTTCTTCTTCCGTTATACTAACGTTCATAATGTATAAAAACAGTTGTCCGTAAAACATATTCGCTATTACACGGTAATTACACGGGGAAATGTGTCCTTTCTCTCCAAGTTGCTTTAAATAATTTTCTAGGTGATCTACTAAATGTAAATTCAACTCGTGTAGTAATGTTTTCATTTCACTATTTTGTCTTGATTCTATTAATGCAGCCCAAATATAGTTCAGCTTTGGCAAATTGGTTTGAATATATGTTTCTGCCACTTTCGTAAGGTCCTTATGTAAATCACCAGTAAATTGTTCTTCAATTTCCTCTAACAAAGCCACTGGTGTCGTCCGTAAAATAATACTCTCTCTAAATAAATTTTCCTTATTTTTAAAATTACGGAATATCGTTAACTCGCTTACCCCAGCTTTTTCTGCCACTTCACGAATTGTTGTCGCTGTATACCCCTTTTCCCCGAATAATAACGTAGCAGCTTCCATAACTTTTTCTCGTGCTGTTAATTTCCCCATCTTTATTCCTCCATCCAATATGTTAGTAAGTAATTACTAACATATTATCACAAAAGAAAAATGAAAGTAACTAGTTACTTTCATTTTTCTGGAATTTCATTATCTAATTTCTTGAAAATAAAAATTTCTCAAATATTAACAAAGCGTCTCATTCCCAAGTTTCCAGCTAAACCATCTCCCATGCCCTTCTGTTTCTCCAACCGTTTCACGATATTCGTTTCCGTTAATATAATAATCAATATGAAGGTCACGATCCCACATGTTGTTATATAGGTGGAATACATCACGTTTTGCACCGATTTCTTGGATTTGTTTTTCTAACTTACGTTTTACTTGTTCAGGTATTTGATTTGCGACGTGTGTATGGAAAATACAGATTACAGCACCTTTACTTATTTGTTCGATGATAGATGGCAATAGCTCCACACCGTCTCCTTCTATTAATTGAACAGATTCATTTTTCACTAAAGATGCTGCTTGGTCAAACATTTCAAGTCTTTCTTTATGCTCTGGCCAAATGAGTGCACGTAGCCATAAATA
The DNA here is from genome assembly GCF_053345335.1 of Bacillus sp. M5A3_1b. Taxonomy (NCBI): domain Bacteria; kingdom Bacillati; phylum Bacillota; class Bacilli; order Caryophanales; family Bacillaceae; genus Bacillus; species Bacillus sp. M5A3_1b. Next base: position 307,096 of record NZ_JBKEZY010000004.1, read on the forward strand.
ATCTTCATTACTATGTAAATCATTTACATGTAAATCTAGTCCTATTCTTTCTGCGACAGATGGACTTTCTTTTAGAAAATGAGGCACATTCTCTCCTCTTATTTCAGAAGTTACATGTACATTTGAATTTATATTTCCGTATGTTTCATCTGTTCCATACGAATAGCTATATTGGTCCCAGAACAGTTGTAATCCAGAACTTGTTCCAATTTCAATTAACGCTAACGGCTTTTTCACTTTATTAAATATGTAACAGAAACTTGGGTATAAGTACGCACATCGCCTTACTTCATTCGTTTGAACGAGTTTCGTTTGTAATAAAGTAATGATTTCTTCTCGGTACGTTTTACAGAAATCTTTAAAATTATCAAAAGCTTTATCTAAATCCGTATTAGCATTTTCAACTAAGCTACTATAATACGTTTTTACATGATGTTCTTTCCCTGCTAATAATAAATAATGTACTGCACCTAATAATAAGTTTGGGACTGGTTGGCCTGCTTGAGCGTAGGAAGAGAGTGTAAGTACTTCCTCATCTTCAGCAATTTTTATTGATAAGTATTCATATAAGTCACTTGACCCTTTACATTCCTTTATTGAAAAATTTCGAAATAAGTTTGCGATTTGTTCTTGTGTACGCATGTGTATCCCTCCTTTTTAATTTCCAGAATAATCATACAATAAACAGAGCGAAAAATTCCATAAAAAGGTGTAATTTCTACCCACTTTTGGATACGTAAGCTTTTTCGGGATAATTTCAAACTGTAATTTTTTTCTATTTATCACCTTAAAAGAGCTTGTTAAATAAGATTTTTGGCGAATAAAACGTTAAATAGTTTAAAATTATCAGATAACACTAGATATTTTAGTCTATTAATTATTATAATAGAGTATGAGATGGTTATACAATTGAGACAAAAAAGGTAAATACCTAGGTGGGGCCTAGGCGGTGTTTCTCTTTTACGGCTTAGACATAGAAAACACCTACTCTTTTTTGCCAATATAGGGGATGGAGAGATTATCATGAGCAACATGCAGCAAAAAACAGACGTTATCTTAATTGGTGCAGGAATTATGAGTGCAACGTTAGGCTCATTACTAAAAGAATTAGCACCTGAATGGGAAATTAAAGTTTTTGAAAAACTCGCAAGTGCCGGGGAAGAAAGCTCTAATGAATGGAATAATGCAGGTACAGGGCATTCTGCGCTATGCGAACTGAACTATACTTCCGAAAAATCTGACGGATCTATAGATATTAGTAAGGCTGTAAAAGTGAATGAGCAATTCCAGCTTTCAAGACAATTTTGGGCATATCTTGTAAAAAGTAAATTAATTCGTAATCCACAAGATTTCATTATGCCTCTACCTCATATGAGTTTAGTACAAGGTGAAAAAAATGTTGAGTTTCTAAAAAACCGTTTTGAAGCGCTTTCAAAAAATCCACTGTTTCAAGGTATGGAATTTTCCGATGCTCCTGAAACATTAAAAAAATGGCTTCCACTCATTATGGAAGGACGTACACCTAACGAACCAATGGCTGCAACGAAGATTGACTCTGGAACAGATGTTAACTTCGGTGCATTAACTCGTATGTTGTTTGATTACTTACAAACGAAAAATGTCGAGCTAAACTACAAACATAGTGTCGAAAATATTAAACGCACAAAGAATGGTTTGTGGGAAGTAAAAGTACACGATATGAATAGTGGTAAAATTGAACATCATACTGCAAAATTCGTCTTTATTGGCGGCGGCGGTGGTAGTCTACCTCTACTACAAAAGACTGGCATTCCTGAATCAAAACATATCGGTGGATTCCCAGTAAGTGGACTATTTATGGTATGTAAAAACCAAAAAGTTGTAGAGCAACATCATGCGAAAGTATACGGTAAAGCTAAAGTTGGCGCTCCGCCAATGTCTGTACCTCACCTTGATACGAGATATATAGACAATAAAAAAGCTTTACTATTTGGACCGTTCGCAGGGTTCTCTCCTAAGTTCTTAAAAACTGGCTCAAACCTTGACTTAATCGGTTCTGTAAAACCGAATAACGTCTTAACGATGTTAGCAGCTGGTGTAAAAGAAATGGGACTAACAAAATACTTAATTCAGCAAGTTATGTTATCACATGAAAAGCGTATGGAAGAATTACGCGAATTCATTCCGAACGCGAAAAGTGAAGATTGGGATATTGTAGTTGCTGGGCAACGTGTGCAAGTAATTAAAGATACTGATGCTGGTGGTAAAGGTACACTTCAATTCGGTACAGAAGTTGTAAGTGCCGCTGACGGCTCAATCGCTGCATTACTAGGTGCATCACCAGGTGCTTCTACTGCCGTTCACGTCATGCTTGAAGTATTAGAAAAATGTTTCCCAAGCCGCATGGTAGAATGGGAAGAAAAAATAAAAGAAATGATTCCTTCTTATGGCATTTCGCTAACAGAGAATCCACGATTGTTCCAAGACCTTCACACTTCTACAGGTCGTACGCTTGGATTAAACGAAAAAGAAACGGTTCATAATTAATGAAGAAATAAAAAAACGTCCGATATATTCGGACGTTTTTTTATTTCTCTGACAAAGAATTATTGTGAATAAAATTATATCAGCGATTCGACAATGAATATCGACTTAACGACCAAAAACGACAATCCAATATTAACTTTCAGCTAAACATTTTCCTTATCGGGAGAACTTCCCTCTACATTCATGTTCCCCAATCTCCTTACTGCGAAGCTTCCCCTACTGATAAAGAGTTTGCACATTCTTTTCACCCAACTATTTATCCAGCATTAATGTGCAGTAAGATTCCCATCACAATATTCGGCTTGAACAAAGAAGTTAGGTGAGAGTCGGACTAATAATCAGCGGGGATGAATAAAAACTCCACGGAGTAAAGTTTCAACTGGAATAAACAAAATATATGGCACATATGTTTAAGCAGTGGTCAATTGTTGAAAGGGATGACGCGTATGACACAGCTGAACTTTGAACAGAATTTATTAACTAAAGTAGCTTGGTACTATTATAAAGACCAATTAACACAACAGGAAATTGCTTCACTTCTTCACATTTCAAGAAATAAAGTTGTCCGATTATTAGATAAGGCACGCAGTGAAGGTATCGTTACATTTCACGTAAAAGGAACTGGTTTACACTGTTTAAGTATTGAGCGTGACCTAATGAAAAAATTCCACTTAAAAGATGCTTTTATTATCCCTACTCCTCCAATAAACAATTATCACGCTTCTCTCGGAAAAGCTGCTGCACAATATTTAGAAACTCAGCTCCAGCAAGGTGATTTACTCGGCATTGGATGGGGCGAAACGATTAGCAAAATGCTAGAAAACATTCATTTTGAAACTTCTATTAATCTTTCAATTGTAACGCTAACAGGCGGAGTAAATCACTATCTCCCGAGAAAACAAAACTATTTTCACTACATGCAAGGCGATTTTCACATTATCCCTACGCCGTTTCTAGCATCTACAACCGAAATGGCACAAAGTATTCTATCGGAACCGACTGTAAAAGATATGCTTCATGTCGCTTCACTTGCACATACGGCAGTTGTCGGTATTGGAGGATTATCTCAAGACGCTACGATTGTAAAGGAAGAAAAATTAACACTACGTGAAATGACGTATATTCGTAGCCAAAACGGTGTTGGCGATATTTTAGGACAGTTTTACAATACGAATGGTGATTTATTAAAACTCCCGCATCATAGTCGACTAATTGGTACGCCGCTCTCGATTCTGCGCAAAATGAAACATGTCGTTGGTGTTGCTGGAGGTATAGAAAAGATAGATGCAATTTACGGTGCCTTAAAAGGAAAGTTCATTCATACATTAATTACCGATGAGGAAACGGCCCTCTCCTTATTACGAAAGGATGGTGATTGTTAATGTCTCATTTATTAGCTTTTGATGCTGGTACAGGAAGCGTTCGAGCTGTTCTTTTTGATTTATTAGGGAATCAAATTGCGGTCAGTCAAAAAGAATGGGTTCATAACACGGATCCTCGTTACCCAGGTTCTATGAATTTTGATGTAATAGAAAACTGGAAGCTAGTACAACAGTGCACGAAAGAAGTTTTACAAAGAAGTAATGTCACGCCCTCTTCTATTCTAGCTATTAGCGCTACTAGTATGCGAGAAGGTTTTGTTTTATATGATAAAGGTGGGCAAGAAATATGGGCTTGTGCAAATGTTGATGGACGTGCATCCTCTGAAGTTAGTGAGCTAAAAGAAATACGGTCACATCTTGAAGAAGATTTATATACTAGATCTGGTCAAACTTTTTCATTAGGTGCTTTACCTCGCCTACTTTGGATTAAAAAACATGAACCAGACGTCTATAGTAATATTCATTCTTTTACGATGTTAAACGATTGGATTTTATATAAACTAAGCGGCGTACTACAAATCGATCCCTCAAACGGATGTACATCCGGTATTTTTGACCTACAAAATAGAGTATGGGATAGCGATGTCGCTATCGAGTGCGGTTTAACGTTGCCATTTTCACCAACAGTAAATGAAGCTGGTACAGTAATTGGTACCGTCACAAAAGAGTGTGCAGCATTAACTGGATTATGTGAAGGAATTCCTGTCGTCGTCGGGGGCGGAGATGCACAAATGGCTTCACTTGGAACAGGAGTCGTGAAACCTAATCAAACGTTAATATGCGGAGGTAGTTTTTGGCAGCAAGAAGTAAATGTTACAGAGCCAAAAACAGATCCACATGCTTCCATTCGGGTAAATTGTCACGTTATACCTAACCTTTGGCAATATGAAACGATTGCCTTTTTCCCAGGCCTTGTTATGCGTTGGTTTCGAGATGCTTTTTGCCATGAGGAAAAGAAACTTGCTGACAAACTCGGTGTAGATGCTTATGCATTATTAGAAGAACAAGCGAAAGACGTACCTGTCGGCTCACATGGTATTATCCCTACTTTTTCAAACGTAATGAACTACATTTCTTGGCGTCATGCCGCACCTTCTTTTTTAAATTTAAGTTTAGATGCTGACAAATGCGGAAAAAAAGAGCTGTTCCGTGCTATTGAAGAAAATGCTGCCTTCGTTACACTTGGTAACTTAAAATTAATAGAAAATCTTACAGGAACATTCCCTTCTGAAGTCATTTTTGCTGGCGGTGCTGCTAAAGGAAAACTATGGCCACAAATTTTATCGGACGTCCTTGGTATTCCTGTAAAAGTACCTGTTGTGAAAGAAGCAGCTGCTTTAGGAACTGCGATTGCTGCTGGAGTTGGCGCTGGCATATATTCATCTATGGAAGAAACTGCTGAACAGTTTGTACAGTGGGAGCACACATTCGAGCCAATTACTGAAAATCATGAACTATACAAAGAATTCTATGAAACATGGAAAACTGTGTATGACAGTCAACTCGCTTTAGCTGATAAAGGGCTCACCTCACATATGTGGATTGCGCCTGGTGCTCTGTAACACATTACATAAGGGAGTGAAAAAGTATGTTAAAAGCGAATGAAAATGACTTCTCCTATCGCTTCGGTGATAATGGGCCGAAATATTTAATACAAGGGCCGAATATTGATCTTGGTCTTGTTGTCATTCAGCCTGGGCAGGAGTTTCAAAATCACTATCATACGACGTGCGAAGAAGTCTTTTATGCATTAGAAGGTGAAATTGATTTCTATGTGAATAACGAAAGAGTGCCAATTAAACAAGGCGATGTGTTGCAAGTTCACCCTCATGAGTCTCACTATTTAATTAACCATTCTGACAAACCTTTTAAAGCAGTTTTTATTAAGTCACCACATTTACCAAATAAAGATACGGTACAAACGGAAAATCCAACATTAACGAAGGAGTGATTTCTAATGACTTGGGGATTTAAAAATCGATTAAATACAATTTTACCTGATGGAAGAGCGGTTATGTTAGCGATAGATCACGGCTACTTTTTAGGACCAATACACGGGCTAGAACAGCCACTTGAAACAGTTAAAAACTTACTTCCTTACACAGATTCTCTCTTTTTAACTCGAGGTGTACTTAGCTCCTGTATTCCTGAAAACTGCAGCACACCGATGGTTATGCGTGTATCAGGCGGAGCTACTGTCGTCGGTAAAGATTTAGCGAATGAAACAATTGTTACACCTGTAAAAGAGGCAGTAAAACAAAACGCAATTGGCGTCGGCGTTTCTGTTTTCGTCGGATCAGACTATGAAACACAAACCGTATCAAATCTCGCAAATGTAGTTTCAGAAGCTCACGATTACGGTCTACCAGTACTCGGTATTACTGCTGTTGCGAAAGAATTACAAAAACGTGAAGCACGCTTTCTAGCACTCGCTTCCCGCGTATGTGTTGAAATGGGAGCTGATATTATTAAAACATATTACTGCGAAGGATTCGAAAAAATTACAAGTACTTGCCCTGCTCCAGTCGTAATCGCTGGTGGACCAAAACTTGACTCAATTGAAGACGCATTAAACATTACGTACAATGCACTGCAAGAAGGCGCAATCGGCGTAGACATGGGCCGAAACATATGGCAATCTGAACATCCTGCTGCCATGATTCAAGCAATACATGGCATTGTGAAAAACGGATTGAATGTAAAAGAGGCGCTCCAATTATATGAAGATGTAAAAAATTAAAACAAACGAACAAACTATTGCGCCCATATGTTAGATTACTGAGTAATCTAACATATGGGCTTTCTTTTACATTTTTCATTGTTTTGAATTTAATCTATAGATCGCGCACATTCCAAACAATCTCACCACGTTCACCAAACGTACTGTGATGCTGCTTAAATCCTATCTTTTCTAATACACGGAAAGACGCCGTATTCCAAGCGCCTACAGTAGACCAAAGTCTATGACGACCCGTAGCGATCGCGGCCTCAAGCACTGCTGATGCTGCCTCTGTCGCATAACCTTTGCGATGAGCACGTTGGAACAACTCGTATGCAATTTCCGGCTCTTCAAGCGTGGATCGACCGATGATTAAGCCACAGTATCCGATGAAATCCCCTTCTTCTCGCCTACGTATAGTAAGAAGAGAAATACCATTTTCAGTTGCTTTCTTGCGCATTTCGATAAGAGAGCTACGAACAGATTCAATGGTTGGCATGTCCACACCACGTTCACCAACTAATTTTCTCAGCCAGACTGCATCAGATTCCTCCCACATATTCAGATCGAGTCGTTCCGTTTTTAACTGGAACGCCATATCTTTAAAAACAGCTGTCATAGCGGTAACCTCCTATTGATTTCACTGTACTACTTATAATAGTTTCGTACTTTACCATATGGGAAACCTGCTTGATTCATACATTATTATTATTTTATGCACAAGCAATTCCTCTGCTAAATAGACCTTGTTATCAAACTTCATTTTAAGTCTACAATATTTGATTTATGAATGAGTTTAAATTTACATTTAAAAATGTATCGCACTTTCTTTTTGTTAAAATAAAGAAAAAGAGGAATGATTATGAAACAAATGGGTTTTGAACGGCCTACTGATTATTACGATGAAAGGTTATATACTATCGATGAAAAAATTTGTGCCCTATTAAAAGAACGAAAAGAACTTTCAGATGGTGATCCAGGTTTTCCACATGATGAAGCGATTTATAAATGGGCAAAGCAATACGGATTTTATCCAGACTATTTAAATTCATTATTCTCTTCCATGATGGACGAAGGTGAATTTACACCTCGCGTCGAACCAACTACATTCAAAAAACATGTACCTGTTTTTAAAACGTATGAACATAAAGGTATCATATGCAAATGCTAGTGTAGTTTATTTATATAGCGATTGGGATTCCACTGATGAAGTTTTTAATGAAAATAAGCCTCATAGTTTCTTCCAATTATCAATAGATGATACATATGACTGCTGGCCAGAAGGTGGTGGTGGCACTGATGGACATTTTAGTCATCATTTCGTTGTATCTCCTGCCCTTCCTGATAATTTGTCTGGAATAAGCTTACGATTTAAAGAACTCAATATGCCGTTTAGGAAAGATCAAGCTGTGCTTGAATTTGAAATTAAGGTAGATTAATAAAGAAGTTGTCTCACAAATCATTTTACTGACTAAAATCCGTTTATTTTTACTTATATGTCCCTTAAAATAATCAAGCCCCTTTCCAAACTGGATAAGGGGCTTGATTTACATCTTCAAACCATTACTCTTGTTAATTGTTATTGAACTTTCTTACCATCTTTATAGTCAAGGCAGGACACTTCAATTAATAATCCATTAAACATTGTAAAATAAAAACCATAACTACTACCTCTCATAGAATACGGTGCCTTTTCTATTTCAATACCTCCAGCTACTAAACGATTATATGCTTGATCAACTTCATTTGAAGTATCCACTAAAAAACCAATATGAAAAGCTTCTGGATACATAACTTCCATATTCCCCTTAAATGCTTTTGGATCGCTTAGCACAAGTATAAATCCACTCTCATCACTCATTACTACTAGTGCCCTTCCCTTTTGCTCTAAAAATTGAAAATCAAAAAATGTTTCAAAGAAATGTCTCGCTTCTGATAAATCATCAACGCATAGATTCAAATGATTTAACTTCATTCACTCATCTCCTTTTAAGCACAGGGTATATAAACTTATTTTCATAACACTTAAATATGTAAGGTAAGATATTCAAGCGTTCCATCTAAGACTATGCTTTATAGTCTAATAATTTTCTCTATAACCTAGAACGTTTTTATGACTGCAATTCCATAAACCGTTCGACGCGAAATATTATTTTACCTATATAAAATAGTCACATTATTTATTTTTCAAATTGTGTAAAACCCACTCAATCAAGAAAATTGCTGCAGAGGTACGTTCTGTCGTATCACCTAAAAACAGTTTATTTATAAAACCTTCAAAGTGAGTTGGTACTTTAGATAATGTTTCAAAATACTTCAAAACAGATCCCGCTGGCGGTGTAGGCTTATTATTAACAGCCCATATCCCATCTAACAATGTCCAAGTTGACGTATGAACGATGTATGAAGCTTTTAACTCATCATTTGCTTTCAAAGCAGATTGAATTTTAATTAATGAACTATGCAACCAATGAGAAATGCCCTTCACTTTGTCGCTAGAAACACGATAGTTTTCAAATTCATATGTAGCTATTTCCTTTAACTTTTTCAACTCACCGCTTTTATCAAACAAAATTTCCCCTTCTAGAAATGAGTATAGTTCCATCGGATTGTTTTTAAAGTTTACTTGTATTAAATTAAAATCTGCACTCTTATATTCAACTAAAATATCTTCTCTCGTTTCAGAATGAAATTTTTTCTTTTGTCCATCTTCTAAAAGAATATAGAAATCTAAATCCGAATCAGTATATGCATCGCCTCTTGCGACAGATCCAATTAGCATGAATCCATGTACCTTTTCCATAGATAAGGTTTCCGCTACTATTGTTTGCACTAATTTTTTATGTTGTTCATGTTTAAATATTTGTGCTTCTAACATTTGTAACCTCCACACACATTATTAAGGAGTTATTCGTTACCTATATATTTTATTTCTCTTATATCTTTCATCTTCTACATACTTATTCAATAATTGTTAGTTCATATACAATTGCGTCTTTACTGCTTTTGGTTTTATCTTGAATCGTAACAATATCTCCAGCTTTTATTTTCGAAGCGCTCACTACTTTTACCATTTCTGGTGGAACAGCCCCTCCATTGTTCTCTTTATTTAGTGGAAGCCACTTTACTGATTTATTAGTTGCTTCTAAAATTTTGTATTTAATTGTACCATCATATTTTATTTCACCAACAAGATCTTTTACTAATATAGGTGTATATTTACCCTCTTCTTTTTCCAAAGAAATATGATCACCTATATCTGGTATACCGTTTCTTACAGGTGCCTCCCATTTTGTTGGATTTAAATCATTTAAACTTACCTTCACACTATCTTCTTTATTTGAGTTAGCATCTTTTAGAAATATATCATTATACTTCTTATCAATAATGATATATTCCTTCCGCTCTACTATTTTTGCACTACTTTCACGTTTTTCTTCCTCATTCTTAGATACTTCTTCTTCCACTTTATTATTACTACATGCTGATAATAATGTCGTCGCTAAAGCTGCCATTAGTAACATTTTTTTCACTTCATTTACCTCCATTTATAATGAAACAATTAAATATATATTACATCCATATTTTACTATAAATCAAAAAAAGAGGATATTTGTTTATTAATAAACAAATATCCTCTAACTTTAACTATATATTACGACTGTTGATAAGCCGCTTTCGATGATTTCACATAATAAACTGCGTGATCCACGTTAATGATATGATCTGGTTTTGGTTTACCACGACTCGCTCTATGTCCTGCTAGATGTTCTTCACTTGTTTCCCAGTTTTTCCATGCTTCTTCAGATTCCCAGCGAATCATAACGACTACTTCTTCGTCTCCGCGTCTTACTTTTTTCACAAGAACACTCAAGTCGATAAAACCTTCAAATTTTTCAATTATACCTTCTCCAGTGAAACGTTCTACAACTATATTTGATGTACCTTCTTTTACTGTAAATGTTTTCGTTTCGATAAACATATATCCCACTCCCTCTTTGTAATACGAATACTACTATTCTTCTATTATAATTGATTATGATAATTATTTTCAATTGTAAAGTTTTAATTTTTTGAATTATGCTGATTTCTTTTCTATCGCCTCATCTAAAAATTTGAAATACGGAAGTAATAATCCTATTAAAGAAGTAATACATATAATCGCACCGATAATAAAGTATAGTGCTCTTATTCCCCAGATTTCACTTAGTATGCCTCCTAATAACACACCTAACGGCATAGCAGATCGTATGAAAAATAAACGCACTGAAAATACTTGTCCTATCATATTGTTCGGTACTGTTTGTTGGCATATTGTCGTGTTATGAACATTGAAAAAGGCAATGCAAATGCCTGCAACAACTTCAATGAACACTGCAATTACTATACTGTGATTGAACGCTAGAGAAATATATGTGAGTCCTCCTATAAACAATCCACCAAGCATAAGTATACGCCGACTTTTATATGTTACTTTTCCAACTAGTATAGATCCAACTACATAGCCAAATGGGAATCCGGCCATAAAATAACCAAACTCTGCATACCCGGCTGACAGCTCGTCTTTTATATAAGGAAGATTTGTAACTAGCGTAACCCCAACTCCAAATTGCACGAAAGTAAGAAAAATACAGAGCCAAACGATAACTGGTTTTGTGAAAAAATATGTAAAACCGTGAAGAAACTGTTCTAACCACGTTTTCCGAATAGATTGTTTTGTTCTCTTTTCTTTTATATAAAGTAAAAAAGCGCCACTAACAAATAGACAAATACATACGAAAGATAGTGTAAGTTCTACTCCAATCAAATGAATAGCTACTCCGCCTAATATTGGTCCAAGAAACATCATAAGTCGAGCCATCCCATCAATATACGCATTTGCGTCTTGAAGCTGTTCTTTATTTACAATACTCGGTGTAATGGCTTGACTTGCAGGTGTATACAGCGGCGTAATAAGCCCAATTATTATTTGTACGACATATATGTGCCAAACTTCTATACTACTAGTAAGTAACATGACTAACGGTAGTAAGAAAAACGAAGCCCGCACCCATTGCGAAAAAATCATAATCCACTTCCGGCTCCATTTATCAATAAATGGGCCACTTATTAGTTGTAGTATGAGCGATGGGATAAAGTATAGTAACCACATACTACTTAATGCTGTTTTTGACCCTGTTAATTCGTAAACAAGAATTGAATTACATAACGTTCCGAAAGCCCCGCCCAATTCTGAAATCGCGCTACCAATCCACATGAAAAAAAACGAACGATTTTTCAACACATTTTTCAATTTTATACACCAACTTTTCTATTTAATTCCTCCCCTTATGTGCATTCTAGTTGCATATTATCTATTTAAAAACGCATCTAATTCTTTCGCTAATGACTGTACTGCTTTCTTTCTTAATACATATTTCCCGTCATGTATATCCACTAACTTCGCTGCACGTAACAATTTCAAATGATGGTGTACAGTCGATTTACCGAGTTGCAGTCTTTCTGTAATTTCCTGCAATGTTCGTTCTTTTTCGAACAAAATTTTTACAATGCGTAATCTCGCTTCATCCCCAAGTGCCTTATGTTTTTGAACTAAAAAATAATTCGGTTCATATAGATTTTCAGGGTGGATGCTTTCATTTGCGACTGGGTAATGAAATACTTTCGTATCTTCAATATCCGCCTCAATATTCCACGGTCTGTACGTCATTTGCGGGATAAGAAGTACATTATGAACACTTGGTTCTGGCATATAGTTCACACCGCCAGTCGCCCACTCGACGAACTCTTCCGATTTCATCTTTTTATTCATCTCATTTTTCGCTTCATAGTCTCTTTGTAATATAGAAAGTATTTTCTCCTCCTCTTTCTGAATAACACTCTCATACCAACCTGTCATAACGGCTACTAAATGATCCTTTAGTTTTTGCACATCGATATTACATATAAAACGAATATACGCGGAGAAAAACTGATGATCCTGCGTCAGTTCCATTAGTTCATATATTGCAGTTACGTCCCCACTTGCTGCTAAATATCTTTTCTTTTCATACTTCTCGCCTAAAAACGGTAAGCATATATATTTCAAATCTACTTCTGAAAGCGAATCGATTTTAGCATGAAACTGTGCTAAGTCCTGAAAATCCTCTTTATACAACAACTGAAGTAACGCTTTCCACGTATTATGTTCTTCTACAAACTGTAAGTGCTCTCTCATTTCTTCTGTTAATGATTCCTTAATTTCTTCCCATTCATTTTGACTCTTTTCAAGGGTATCGATTAACCTTTTATGAGTGATTGCCGCAATGCCAAGTGCGCATTCGAAAAGTATCGAATACTTCACCTGAACATGGTAAGTTTCCCTCTTTCTACTCGTTATGTGATAGACCTCCATTTTATCCCCTCCCTGTTTGCTATATATCTAATTCTATTTTCGTCGAATTTATCCTTCTATATTTTTAGAATTTATAAAATATGAGTTGAAATACATTCATTCTAAATTAAGAAGAATAGGAGCTTTTTTATATACAAATAATAACTCTCAAGGAGTTGTTGACATGTATTTCATATTAAATATGTTAGGGATTTTCGTTGTCATATTAATTGTTTTCCTATGTTCGCCTAATAAAAAACATATAAAATGGAGACCAATTGTAATTCTCATCCTATTGGAGCTCTTTATTACGTGGTTTATGTTAGGTACGAAGCTCGGTAGTATTATCATTAATAAAATTGCGTCATTTTTCAGTTGGTTACTATCATGCGCGAATGAAGGTATTCGGTTTGCCTTTCCTTCAGCTATGGAAAGTCAGCACATTGATTTCTTCTTTAGTGCGTTACTTCCTATCATTTTTGTTATCACGTTCTTTGATATTCTTTCGTACTTCGGAATCTTAACTTGGATTATTGATAAAGTAGGTGCAGTTATTTCAAAAATTTCTCGTTTACCAAAGTTAGAAAGTTTCTTTTCGATTCAAATGATGTTTTTAGGAAACACTGAAGCACTTGCGGTTGTCCGTGATCAATTATCCGTTTTAAAAGAAAATCGTTTATTAACTTTTGGAATTATGAGTATGAGTAGCGTTAGCGGATCCATTCTTGGCGCTTATTTATCAATGGTTCCGGCAACATATATTTTCAGTGCAATCCCTTTAAACTGTATTAACGCATTAATTTTAGCCAATGTATTAAATCCTGTGGAAGTTTCAAAAGAAGAAGATGTCGTATATACACCTGCAAAAGATGAAAAAAAGGATTTCTTTTCTACTATTTCAAACAGTATGTTAGTCGGGATGAATATGGTTATCGTTATTTTAGCTATGGTAATTGGTTATGTGGCATTAACTGCATGTTTAAATGGAATTTTAGGCTTTTTCGTCACAGGTTTAACAATTCAAAAAATCTTCTCCATTATCTTTAGCCCTTTTGCTTTTTTACTCGGTTTATCGGGCAGTGATGCGATGTATGTAGCTGAATTAATGGGGATCAAAATAACGACGAATGAATTTGTTGCAATGATGGATTTAAAATCAAACCTAAAGTCTTTACAACCACATACAGTTGCAGTTGCAACAACCTTTCTTGCTTCTTTTGCTAACTTTAGTACAGTGGGTATGATTTATGGAACTTACAACTCATTATTTGGCGGCGAAAAATCATCAGTCATCGGGAAAAATGTTTGGAAGCTTCTTGTAAGCGGAATGGCTGTTTCCTTATTAAGCGCTATGCTCGTTGGGCTTTTTGTATGGTAAATACTTTTTAAAATAAAAGACACCCAAACGAAAATTGAGTGTCTCTTATTTTTATTTTCGAATTTGTCCATTACCACGAATCACATATTTTGTGGAAGTTAATGCTGGAAGCCCCATTGGTCCTCTTACGTGTAGCTTTTGTGTACTGATGCCAATTTCTGCTCCAAATCCGAATTCAGATCCATCAGTAAAACGTGTCGATGCATTATGATAAAGTGCCGCCGCATCAACAGAAGTGAAAAATTTGCTGACGTTTTCCTCGTTTTCTGAAATAATCGCTTCAGAATGCATAGATCCATACGTATTTATGTGATGAATCGCTTCTTCTATAGAAGAAACTACTTTCACTGCCAACGTGAGTGCTAAAAATTCTGTTTCCCAATCTTCTTCTGAAGCAAGTACAATTGAAGAATCCAATGCCAATGCTTTTTGATCACCACGTAGCTCCACGCCTCTTTCCTTCAAAGAAGAAAACAACTCGCTACCATATTGCTCTGCCCACTTCTCATGAAGTACAATCGTTTCAATTGCATTACATACAGATGGACGCTGCGTTTTTGCATTTATAATAATATCAATTGTCATTCGCTTATCTGCCGTTTCATCAATGAAAATATGACAATTTCCCGCACCTGTTTCAAGTACTGGAACAGACGCTTCTCTCACTACCGTATCAATTAATTGTTTGCCACCTCTTGGAATAAGAACGTCTAAGTAATCATTCATTGTAAACAACTGCTTTGCGCTATCCCGTGTTGTATCTTCTATAAGCTGTACACTTTCTTCTGGCAAGCTTGTTTCTTTAAGCGCTCGGTGAATAACGGAAACGATGGCTTTGTTAGAATTAATAGCAGAAGAACTACCACGTAATATAACTGCGTTTCCTGTTTTCAAGCAAATTGTAGCAGCATCTACTGTTACATTTGGCCTTGCCTCATAAATCATCCCAACAACACCAAGTGGTACACGCATCTCCTGAATAGATAGTCCATTTGGTCGCTTCCATTCACTTACACGTTCTCCAACTGGATCACGTAATTCGATTAACTGCTTAATCCCCTCTGCCATATCAACAATTCGTTGTTCAGTTAGCATAAGTCGATCAAGGAGTGAATCAGAAAATCCTTTTGCCTTACCTTCTTCGATATCACGTTTGTTTTCCTCTACAATATAAGCTGTTTCTACTATTAGCCTTTCAGCAATAGCAGCAAGTGCTTCGTTTTTTTGACTTGTAGATTTTAGTACAAGTTCTCTAGCAATTTCTTTCGCTTTTCTTCCCTTTGCCAACACTTCATTCATCTTCATTTCCTCCTTTTTAACATCACTATTCTTAAAGTGACACCCAATAATCTCTATGAATGACTTCATAATTATGCCTTTCGCCTCTTGCTTGAATATGTTGACTTTGCATACCTTTTATCTCTCTTAATTCCTCTGCGCTATATGTGCATTGTCCTTTTCCAATTACGTGCCCTTGTTGCGTCATTACTTCTACGACATCGCCAACTTGGAAAAATCCTGAAACATTTGTAACGCCAGCAGGAAGAAGACTCTTACCATGCTGAATGATAGCAGTAGCTGCTCCAGCGTCTACTTCAATTTGTCCACTAACAAGCGAATGCAAGGCAATCCATTGCTTATTCACTTTCATTTCTTTTTGAGGAGCATTTCCGACATACGTTCCATCACCTTTGCCCTTCAAAACATCTACAAATTTCTCTTGTCCACGTCCTGTTCCAATAAATACACTCACGCCAAGAGAAAGTGCTATCTTCGCAGCATCAATTTTTGACTTCATACCGCCAGTCCCAAGTTTGGACCCAGCATCTCCTGCAAGAGAAGCGATTTCTTCCGTAACTTCAGGAAGGAAATAATACTTTTTCGCATCCGCATTTTTCTGAGGATTTTTGTCGTATAAACCGTTCACATCCGTAAAAATCATTAGCATATCCGACGAGACAAGCCCGCTTACTAAAGCTGACAGCATATCATTATCACCGAACGTTAGCTCTTCTAAAGAAATGGAATCATTTTCATTAATGATTGGAAGAGCAGAACGGTTTAGTAACTCTCCTAATGTAGCGTAAGCATTACTATATTGTTCTTTTCTAGAAAAATCACTTCTCGTCAGCAATAGTTGCGCAGTAACGATACCATATTTACGAAATTCCTCCGTGTACGCCTGCATTAACAAACTTTGTCCGACAGCTGCAGCTGCCTGTTTTCCTTTAATTGTCACAGGTCTACTAGGATACCCTAGAGCTGAAAAACCTGCAGCGACAGCCCCAGATGTAATTAACAAAACTTCATGCCCTTCCTCTTTCAATCGAGCCAATGCGGCAACGTGATCTGAAAGTTGTTCTTTAGAAATGCCTCCGTGACTATCTGCCAAGGAACTACTCCCAATCTTTACAACAATTCGTTGTTTTTTCACTTTTTTATCCCCCAAGTCTAAAATCAAAGTTTTTTATAAATTACACTTCTATTCATATAGCTTGCAGCGATTCTATTCTTTTCAATGCTGCGCCTAGCCTATTTAAGAGCAAAATAAAAATGACCGCTTCGCCCTTAATAAAATAAAAAGGACGAAACGGTCATTGTTCCGCGGTACCACCTTAATTGATATACATAGATATCCACTTGGCGCCTATAACGCAGGCGAACGCCTAAACTTTCATTTAAGACTCAGGGATAGGTTCGATATATTCTATACGAGGAATCTTTCAGCCGGTGAATTCCACTCTCTTTCGCAAGAAGACATATGTACTATTTCCCTTCAACGATTTTCGGTTTAATTTTTTATATTATGCGATATAATTTGATTTGGTGTCAAGAAGTATTTTAAAAAATAAATAGAGCGGTAAGTTACTTGTATGAAATTATTACCGTACTGAATGAAAATACAAATCGATATAAGTTTAACTCATATTCATTAACATAAAACCTACAATTAAAGTGTATATATTTACATAATGTCGAATATAATTGATTTTTATCTTTTGGTGTTGCAAAAAGGAATATATTCTCTTAGAATGTTTCTTTATATTACATAAAGATGTTATTGTTATTTTAAGATAGCAATTTCGAAATGATATAATTTATTATAAAAGGAGCAAGATTGAGTTATTATGGATAAACAAATTGGATTCATCGGTTGCGGAAATATGGGAATGGCTATGATTGGTGGGATGCTACACAAAAAGATAGTGTCTGCAAATAATATTATTTGTTCGGATTTAAACACTATGAATTTAAAAAATGCTAGTGAAAAATATGGGCTAACTACAACTACTGACAACAATAAAGTAGCTAAAAATGCTGATATTTTAATTTTATCAATTAAACCAGACCTATACGCATCAATCATTAACGAAATAAAAGAAGTAATCAAAAACGATGTTATCGTCGTAACGATCGCTGCCGGGAAAAGCATTAAAAGTACTGAAGAAGCTTTTGCTAAAAAATTAAAGGTTGTAAGAGTAATGCCTAATACACCTGCCCTTGTTGGAGAAGGAATGTCTGCATTATGCCCTAATGAAATGGTGACAGAAACAGATTTAGAAGATGTGCTAAACATTTTCAATAGCTTTGGTCAAACAGAGATCGTAAGCGAAAAATTAATGGACGTTGTAACATCTGTAAGTGGTTCGTCGCCAGCATACGTATATATGATTATAGAAGCGATGGCAGATGCAGCTGTATTAGATGGTATGCCTAGAAATCAAGCATATAAATTCGCTGCTCAAGCTGTGTTAGGTTCTGCAAAAATGGTACTAGAAACAGGCATACATCCAGGTGAATTGAAAGATATGGTTTGTTCTCCTGGCGGAACAACGATAGAAGCTGTAGCAACATTAGAGGAAAAAGGATTACGAACTGCAATTATTTCAGCAATGCAGCGCTGTACACAAAAGTCTGTTGAACTATCTGGGCAAACGAAAAAGTAAAACTATAAAAGAGATCACGTTAGCTTTGAATTTAGTTAGAAAACGGTGGACTACATACTCTCTCGCTTGCACTAAATGATAAACGGACAAACTCATAGATACTTGAGTTTGTCCGTTTTTTTGATTATACTACAATAATTTTATTTGTATCTTCTTTTGAAATTTCAGTTTTATCCCTTCCTTATTCCCTACTATGATTGTGTAATTTTATTAGAAACTAATAATTTTTCAATGCATTTCGGTAACATATCTAATAGCGTTTCAAATGCGTAATTTACATCTAAACGTTCTGTCCATTGATGTGCATCTTTTCCTACCGGCCCCATATTTAATACCGGAACGTCAAACTCTTCTAGATCCTGAAGTGGAATCGAATAACCTTTATCCCATAATGGCATATTGTCTACAAGTGAACTCATTGAATGTAGTGGATTCTGTAAGCCCACATAGCTCAAATCTGAAATTCCCCCAAAATAGTTTTGGTTTTCAAATGTAATGTTATGATTGTAGTGAGCATACTTTTCCATTTCTGCAACTACATCTTTAATTAACGGATTGTTGCGTGAACTTACAGCTGGATAATATGGTGGAGCAAAGAAAAGTACAATCATCGGCGCCTTTTCTTTACATAAAATAGATAGTTTATCTACTAAATCAATTGTTACCGCACGATCATCTTTATCTTCTCTATTTTTTATTATACTAGATTGAATATCATCTATTTTCTCTTGCCCATGTTGTTCAATTGCATAAGCGATAAGCTCTTCATACGTTAAAACATTTACTTTCATATTAGGCGGTATAAACGGATTATATTTAGAAAAACGATATGCTTGCTTCTCGTATGATTCTTCTATTTTCTCTGCTACTTTCGTTACTTTTTGACGTAACATTGAAACGACATCTGTCATCGTTTTTTCTAGTAAAAACAAATTGAATAATGTGACTGCACGATGCGGAATTTGTACAGAATAATCCTCCTTTAAGTCCCGTTGAAGTAAGTTAGTTGGCGGAGGACTTGCTTCTCCTTCTACAACATCACAAAGGTCCGTATTCAATTCTAATTCAGCCGTTAATAAAGCAGCCATATAACTCCCATTTAAACCTGCAAATGGTTCACCTACATGTGTTTCTTTACCATAGCAAAGAAATCCAGGTAACACTTTACCAATAGAACCAGTATAAATATACTTATTTTGGTCACCAGGATGTCGTGAAAACATAGGCTCTGAATTTAATACCGTTTTATAATCCAAGTTATGTTCTCTTGCTAACTCTAGTAGTCTTGGAACAGCAGCCCTCATCCCTACAGAGTTTACTTCTTCATCTGGAACAGATAATAAAAGAACATTCCCGTCAAATCTTCCTTCACAGGCTTGCTCAATCATTGCCATTTGTAATGTGAGGCCGCATTTCATATCCATTGTTCCTCTGCCAAACAGCCAATCTCCTTGTTCTATATCTTCACGCACATGGTCTGGTAATTCATCTTTATGAGAATAAAACATAGATGTTAACATTTTAGGATTAAATGCATCTTCTTTCCAAACTCCGTAATCTTGCACATCTACAACATCAAAGTGACTAACTAGAATTACGGTATTTTTTGTACTATCGCTTTTCTTCACTAGGGCTGTAACAAAATATCGTCCGTCCCCCGTCGGATTTTTTTGCAAATGATGCGGGTTTTCTTTGAAGTACTGTAAATCAGATAATTGTTCCACAACAAAGTCTGGCAATATCACTTCAGCTTCTGTACCTGTAATACTAGGAATTTCAACAAGACTGCTTAATAATTGAATCAATTGTTCTTTTGATTGCCACTTTGACATATAAATCCCCCTATTTTTCCACATTATGAAAATGAATTCCAGTATATGAATAAAAAATGACGACAGTTATCAAAATTATAGCTCTGATGTACTGCCGATTTTTATTGATATTTCATGAGCTGCTTGTTTTACCTTACTAATCAGAAAAGATAGTCGATCATCATTAATGCGGTGACTAATTAACCCAACACTTAATGCTCCTACTACTTTATGATTAAATCCGATAATAGGTGCAGCTACTGAAGCTGTCCCTTCTGTTTTTTCACCATAACTTACCGCATATCCTTCAGTTTTTATTTGCTTTATTTGATCTAAAAGAATGTGCTTTTGTTCTGGTAATGAAGAAAGTAAATGTTCTATAATATGTTCCATTTCATTCGTTTTCATATTGGCAAGCATCGTTTTATTTGCCGCACCAATTGAAAGTGGAATTTGTTCCCCTAAGTTATCAATAACTCGAATTTTTAAAGGGCTATCCATTCTTTCAATGATAATAGAATGTGTTCCATTCGGAATGTTCAAATACACACTTTCTTCGACCTCAGAAGCTAACCGCTTCATCACTTCTCTTGCTACAGATCTGTAGTCTACCTTCTCCAATTGACGTAATCCTATTTCCATCCACATTGGCCCAATTTTGTACTGTTTCGTTTCTGAAATTTGCGTAACTAACCCATGCTCGATTAAAGAGTTAAGTAATCTATGTACTGTACTAACTGGGAGATGTGTTCTGTCCGCTATATCAGAAATAGCCCAATACTCTTTTTCATTAGTAGAATTTAACAACTTTATAATACTTATCGCTCGATCAATGGACTGCACCATAATAACTCACCTCAGCCTGACTTGTAATATGCTAGTTTGCTCAATTACCTATCAATTTAACAAAAATTTAAAATGAAATCAATCTATTTATTCAATTTTCTAAAAATAAAAATATGCCACTGATAACAATTTGTAAGCGCGAACAAAAAAATATTGACTTTTCTTTTTAATTATCTGAAAATTATAACAAGATTTCACATCACGGAATACATTCCACAATACGGAAAAACATCAAACTTCATTCTATCAACTACGAAAGTGAGGAAAACAATGACGCAAGTAAGTAATACAAACAATGAATTAAAACGTACGATGAAAAGTAGACACTTATTCATGATTGCACTCGGTGGTGTGATTGGAACGGGATTATTTAACGGATCTGGTTTTATTATAAGTCAAGCTGGACCTGGTGGATCCGTACTTGCCTTTATGGCTGGTGGATTATTAATGTATTTCGTTATGCTTTGTCTTGGTGAACTTGCTGTAGCCATGCCTGTTTCAGGTTCTTTTCAGGAATATGCAACTAAGTTCATCAATCCTGCAACTGGATTTACAATCGGATGGTTGTATTGGTTAAGCTGGGCGAATACGACCGGTCTTGAATTTACAACTGCCGGCATTACAATGCAGCGCTGGTTTCCAGATATTCCTGTTTGGGTTTGGTGTTTAATATTTGGCGTTACTATCTTCACTATTAACGCATTATCTGCTCGTAGTTATGCAGAAACAGAATTTTGGTTTTCAAGTATAAAAGTATCTGCCATTATAGCTTTTATTATCCTTGGCGGTGCCGCTATGTTCGGTTTTATTGACTTAAAAGGCGACGAACCAGCCCCGTTATTATCAAATTTCGTAAATCATGGCGGTTTATTCCCAAATGGACTTGCAGCTATTCTATTAACAATGGTTACAGTCAATTATTCCTTCCAAGGTACAGAACTTGTCGGAATCGCAGCAGGTGAAAGTGAAGATCCAGCAAAAACTTTACCTCGTTCTATTAGAAATATTATATGGCGCACGATGTTTTTCTTCGTCTTAGCAATCTTTGTTCTTGTTGCTTTAATTCCTTGGGAAGAAGCTGGATTAACCAAAAGTCCATTCGTTGCTGTATTTGATAATATCGGTATTCCATATGCAGCTGATATTATGAATTTTGTTATTCTTACTGCTGTTCTTTCTGTCGCAAACTCTGGACTGTACGCCGCAACTCGCATGCTTTGGTCATTATCAAAAAATGAAATGGCTCCGGCCTTTTTAAAGAAATTATCTTCACGAGGAATACCTTTAAACGCTTTAATTTTGACAATTTCTATTTCTGCTTTTTCTCTTTTAACAAGCGTCGTAGCTGCTGAAACAGTTTACTTATGGTTAATTTCAATTTCTGGCGTCATAACAATCATTGTTTGGATGTCAATTTGTGTCTCTCAATACTTTTTCCGTAAACATTATTTAGCAGACGGTGGAAAATTAGAAGACTTAAAATTTAAAACTCCACTTTATCCACTTGTACCAATTCTTGGTTTTGGATTGTATGGCATTATATTAATCAGTCTTATTTTCATCCCAGAACAACGACTTGGAATCTATTGCACTTTACCGTTTATCGTTTTTTGCTACACATACTATCACTTTAAAGTTAAGAAAAGAATTGCTACTAACACTCAAAGTGAAACTAAAATTAGCGAGACTATGTAATACTATACTTATATATAAAAGACCGCACATGGCTTTCATTTCATATGCGGTCTTTTATCATTGGCATTTGTTCTATTCCCTTTTCATTCATTACCTCATACGAGTCAGTATTACTATATACCTTTACTTGGGTTGTAAGTTCTTTGAAAAGTGATAGCGATTTCCATAATGCGGTAAATACTACAATACTAGTAATTGGAATTTTTCACTTTTTATACGTTATTGATTTTCCTTACACTTACTGTTTTGATATATTGAATATATAATACTTAAAAATTTTTAAATAGACAGGAGTTATATTCGATGATAAAAGGTTTCGGGGGAATATTTTGGAGAACTAAAAATCTTGATGTTATAAAAAAATGGTACAGTGAAGTGTTGAAAATTGAAATAGAAGATTGGAATGGGACTGTGATTAAACCCCAATTAGGAAATGAGACTATTTTTTCTTTCTTTACCGAAAATGATAATTATTTTCCAATAGAACAGCAAGTGATGTTAAATTTTGAAGTACATAATTTAAATGAGACTATGCAGCATCTTGAACATATTGGCGTACCGCTTGAAAAGAAAGAAGAAATTAGTGAGTTCGGAAAGTTTATTTGGATTAAAGATCCTGAAGGTCGTCTAATTGAGCTTTGGGAGAAATAGACGGTTATAATCCTTTGCTATTAAGCTAACGGTTGCTTTCATTCAACAAAATAAATAAAAAAGTCGATTTCTTTACTCCACTGGAAATCGACTTTTTTCTATCACATCCACCATAAAATGAAACTACTTCCTTTGATTAGATTGTTTCCAAACAAAAAATACGAAAAATAGTTTTTTCTGGCTGCTTATTTATCCCTTCTAATTCGCTTTAAAATTATATAATGGCTTAATAATGTGCTTTATATCTATCGTTTCTTTTGTATTTTCTATAATTTCATCCATTGGCTTGTATACCATTGGTGCTTCATCAATTGTGCTCTCTACTACCGATGTAGTCCACACCTCTTTCATCGTATTTTGGAAGTCCTCTATACTCAATAATTCTTTAGCCTTCTTACGACTCATAATACGTCCTGCCCCATGCGGACCAGAAAAGTTCCAGTCTGGATTACCTTTACCAAATGCAATAATTGAACCATCTCTCATGTTAATTGGAATAATTACTCGTTCATCTTTCTGAGCTGAAATAGCACCTTTTCGTAGAATCATATTTTCTATGTCAATATAGTTATGTATTGTAGTAAATTGATCCGTTATTTTCCAGTCCATTTTCGTAACAATTTCATCAATCATTGCTTTACGATTTAACGCGGCATACTTTTGGGCAATATTCATGTCATTCATATAATCTTTGAATCCTTCTCCTTCTAAATAAGCTAGTTCTTTACGAATCTGTGGCTTCTTAATTCCACGTAAAGTTTCTTGTATTTCTTTTTCTCTCCCCTCTTTAGTTAATCTCTTAATAATCTCATCCTTCATTGATGTAACATGAATTAGTTGTTCATACGCGAAGTTCTGGTAATACTCTGCTATTTGTTTACCTAAATTACGAGAACCACTATGAATGACAATATATACATTTCCTTTATCATCTTCATTTAATTCAATGAAATGATTTCCTCCTCCAAGAGTACCTATACTTTTTTGAGCTCGTTGTAATGTATATGGGGCCTTCACACCATCAAAATCAATCATTTTTGAGAATCGATGTTCTTTATCTCGGATACGAAAACCACTTGGAACAAATTTACGAATCGTTTCGTCTAAGTAATCGAAATTAATTTCTTCTTTTTTCTTATCAATCACAACAACTTCCATACCACA
The DNA here is from genome assembly GCF_053345335.1 of Bacillus sp. M5A3_1b. Lineage (NCBI taxonomy): Bacteria > Bacillati > Bacillota > Bacilli > Caryophanales > Bacillaceae > Bacillus > Bacillus sp. M5A3_1b. Next base: position 331,588 of record NZ_JBKEZY010000004.1, read on the forward strand.
ACCAATGTCTACCCCTACAAGATTAGGAACAATTTTATCTTGTATTGTCATCGTTGTCCCAATCGTGCAACCTGCTCCTGCATGTGTATCTGGCATAATACGAATTTGACTATCCTTTACGAATTCTTGGTTACAAAGATCAATAATCTGCCCAGTTGCAGTCTCATCAACGTTATTCGTAAATACTTTTGCTTCATTGTATTTTCCTTGTAATTTCAACATCTTTCATGTCCCCTTCCTTTTGAAAGAATTATTTTATTACGTTGTATGTGTTCTTATAATTACTATCATCCACCTTCTACTTTCCAATATATATATAATATATCCTTCACTATAAAAAAATTATAATGATTTATTTTGTTTACATAATATAATTACTGTCTCTTTATATTTATACCTACACATAAGCATTCCTCCTCAATATCGATTATATAATAATTAAAAAAAAACTCCCCTTAAATCGAAAATGATTAAGGAGAGTTTTTTATACACGATGAAATTATAGTTCAGATTTCACTCGAACAGAAACATTGTTTTTAATTATTTTTTTGAATTCTTTAAAGGTAACAAAATTGTTACTTTTCTCATCCCAAAGACGAAAACGGAGTGATCGTAAGCTTGTAGCAAGTGTAATCGTTGGTACATTTTTTAACGGAAGCGTATTATTGTGTGCCTCTTCTAGTTTATAGTTAGGTACTCTTGGACTTAAATGGTGAACATGATGGAATCCAATATTACCAGTTAGAAATTGCAAGATTTTTGGAAGTTTATAAAATGAACTTCCTTCCACTGCCGCTTTCACATATTCCCAATCTTTATCCTCTTCAAAATAAGAATCTTCGAATGTGTGCTGTACGTAAAACAGCCAAATTCCTACTGAACCTGCTATTAAGAATATCGTACCATGCACTAACAGAAACGATTGCCACCCAATTGCCCAGCAAAGTATAGCTATTAAAGCAACGATTATAATATTCGTCAAATACGTATTCATACGTTCTTTCTGTCTAGCACCTTTTCGGTTAAATCTATTTTTAAGTAAGAAAACATAAATCGGACCTAATCCAAACATAACGAATGGATTGCGATATAAGCGATATGCTAAACGAAGTCTAAATGGCGCAGCTACATATTCATCAACTGTAAGTGTCCAAATATCTCCTGTACCTCTCTTATCCAAATTACCACTTGTAGCGTGATGAATAGAATGCTCATGTCCCCATTGATCAAACGGGAATAAAGTTAACACACCCATACATGTCCCTACGATTCTATTTGCAGGTCGACTTTTAAAGAATGAATAATGGGTACAATCATGAAAAATAATGAAAATCCGTGTCATAAAACCAGCGGCTAACAGAGATGGAACTAACGATAACCAATAAGAAACGGACAAACTTTTATAAGCAAGGTACCATAAAATAATGAACGGCACAATTGTGTTAATAAGTTGCCACACACTTTTTTTAATCGTTGATTTTTCATACGGAGCAACTTGTTTTTTTAAATTTTTAGTATTTTCTAATGTCATTGGTCTAATTCCTTTCCTTTATGTTGCTAATTCACATTATAGCATACTATTAGTATCAGGTGTTAAAAGTAGCTGTAATAAATATTATATAATATAAAAATCTCTTTTTTCTTACTCATTACTTACAAATTACTTACGGTCAAAAAACCTTATATAATCGGACTGATGGAGCATTTCAATTATAAAAAAAACATCTATTTTTTCCAATAAATATATATAAAAGCAGAGGAATTTTTCACTTCTGCACATCTTTTCATTTTTTTAAATGGTAATTTTTTTCGATTTGTATTTATGTAACAGTTTTTTCTCACAAGAAGAAAAGAGCTGCCATAAGTCAGGTTTCACCGACTTATGGCAGCTCCTTTTCATTTTATTTTAGCGATGGATCCAAACTGCCCCTGCAGACTTGTCTTCAGCTTGACCTACTACTTCAAACTTCAATCCAAGTTTCGGCAACTTACGTCCGGCATCTGGAATAACACTGTTGATGTATTGCTTAGAATCATCAAATTTCGCAACGCCTGGCAATCCTTTATAATCAAAGATACCGCGGGTTGGCGAATTTACTTTCCATGCTGGCGTTTGATCAAATGAGAATGCCGCATCGGCAATTTGATAACGCGTACTGCTCTTCACAGTTGGTTGTCCATTTAATGTTCCTACGATTGCCTCTGGATGAGAATCTACTACCCCAAGGAATCCTTCGCCTGGATGAACACCTACCCAGTTATCTGTAAAGCTTTGATCCGCATACCATACAACCATTCCTGTATTAAATACTGGACCACGTGCATGTTGTAGCGCCGTGTCAGACCCAGCGTAATTTCGCCACTCGATATAGTAGTTATGTTTTTTCTGTTCAAATCCGTTAGACACAGTAAATCCTTTTAGCGTCATTGCTGGTTGGCCTTCTGCATCATCAGAGAAAACAACTTTTCCATCTACAGTTAATGCTGCATTGTCTAATGCAAATCCTTTATAAGCTACTGCAATATCTGTTACATACTCAAATTGCAATTTTAGTTTCTTTCCTTTAAATTGGCTTAAATCGTATGATTTATCAACCCACTTACCATCTGTTGTATCTACGCCGCCTTTTACATCTTTTTCGCCCATTCTATCAATACGTGTCTTCGTTCCATCTTCTGCAATCGCATTTACGTCAAGGAAATCATACTTCGCTTCCAATTCATAAAATGCCTTATAATCAAACTTAGCATCCGTTGCAGTCGTTAAGTCAAATACTGGTGTCTCAAGTGTTGTATGAATGTCATTTCCTTTTGTGCTGTAATAAAACTTCTTACCAAATGCTGATTCGATATTTTTTATATCTTTGTCTGGCAAGTTAACACGAACGATTCCTGGTCGTTTTGATTTTGTAACACTTTGATCTAAAAATGTCGCAGTACCGATTCCTGTGCGCAGTTTATCATAATCTACCTCAACGATATTCGCCCAGTTCCCCTTCATATTCTTTTGGAAAAACTCTTTATTTTGCGGTGAGAAACTTGTTGGCTCTGTTCCCGCAATTTTTCCAGCCCAGCTACCGCCGCTCATAAGGGACCATGATTCAACAGGTTCACCTTGCCCTGAATACTTTGTATCATATTCATCAGGTAAGCCTAAATCATGACCGTACTCATGTGCAAACACACCAACTGCACCGTCTTCAGGCTCGATTGTATAATCATATGCAGCCATCTTTCCGCCCCAGTTTGATACAGTAGATTTTGTACCATCAATCGCATATGGCTTTGATCCTAGTTTTGAACGATGGGACCAAATCGCATCATCTTTCAATTTACCACCGCCAGCTTCTTGACCTACGCCCGCATGTACAACCATTAGGTGGTCAATAATTCCATCTGGTTCGTTTTTATTTCCATCACCATCTTGATCGTATTGATCAAATTGATCATAATCAGCTAAATTAATGCCTTTTGCTACAGCTGCTTTTAATGCTTCTTTCACAAAATCGCGTGGCCCTAAAGGACCTTTATTATCATGACCAGTTCCCGCATCCGCACCATAATCTGAAGCTTTTCCTGGAACAGTAAGCCATTCGGTTACAGTGCCATCAACTGTGTAGCTTCCGCCAGATTGCTCTTCATAATATTGTTTAAAAGTGTTAATCTTCGATCCATCAAATAACGTAAATTGCTCATCACCAAATAACATTTTTTGATAATGTTCACGATTAAAGTCCTTAGAATACATATAACCTGGTTCTTGATCAATATTATTATGCTTAAAATCGCTAAATTCTACGAGTAAAACAAGCACTTTATCTTTTCGAACAGCTCCATTGTACTCTTCTTGCTTCGCTGGTGTAGTCGGTACTTTTCCATTTAGTTTTCTAGAATTCAATCCTGCATCTTGCCCAGCTACTGATCCTACTTCAGGTTGCTGCGCCTGTTCATTTTCCTTCATTTTTGTATCTTTTACTTTTTTCATAAAATCAGAAGCTTCTTGCGTAAGACTATCTCCTGTCAAGATTTCTTTCCCAAGGTTTTCCCCTTTCTTTTTCTCAACATAATTTTCGACAGCCTTTGATGTCTCAGCTTGTGATGCAGATTGATCAATTACTCCCCTTTGTTTCAGCGCTTCTGCCAAACGCTCATCTGGTATTAAATGCTCATCAATTGGTAGAGATGGTGGCGTATCAGCATACGCTGCATGACTTCCGAAAGCAAACGTACTACTTAACACTGCCGCTGTTGCTAAAACTGATAATGGTTTTAACTTCTTATTCTTTTTCAATGCTTTTCCTCCCCAGTGTCTGCAAATTATCGTTTTTTTTGCCGATAGGAACATAATATTCGTTATAATACGAATATTCAATCTTTTTAAAAGGCGAAAATGTTGAGAAATATTTTTCAGGGTGAAAAACATATGATAAATAAATTTACAAGAAGTCCACTTTAGAATTTGTGATTCTCTTTACTCTTGTTTTCGAATGAAATTTCATCTACACAAAAAAGCCAATTCCTAAGTACTAGCTAAGGAATTGGCTTTTTTTAATGAGAATATTTTATGAATAAATGGATTGCTTCTTCTGGTATATAGAACTTGCCATTGCTTTCTACAACGACACTACCTAATTCATATTCTTTATTCTTAATACGAATTATATTTTTATTTACAAATAATTGAGCTTTTACATTATTACGTTTTACTATGAGCACCGGGTTTTCTGCATCAGTATTATCTATTGTTACTGTTGCACCTTTTCGTTTAAAGGCTAATTCACTCTCTACAAATAATTTGTTTGTTACTTCTTCTAAGTTAAAGTCCATTGCTTTCGCCATCGTCTTCGCAATGTCTGTGTTTTGGATCAAACCTTTTGGCTTTTGAGGACCGTAAGAATATAAAAACACATCCTCACCTGTATGGCCTCCTGTTGTGAAGCCTATGTTCGCATGATTGGCCAATAATGTAGTAAGTATTGGACCTACATCCGATTTCTTTTTTGCTGCTTTTACTCTTTCTTTTTCATCATAAGTTAAATTGTCCAAACCGTATAATTTAGCTACATCGTCTACATTTGATAAATCGGATTTTAGTTTATTTGTAGCACCTTCAAGTGTCATTTTCGATTTTTTTAATGGACCAATGTATGCAGAGACCGGCGTAATATTATAGCCTTTTGTCGTATTCGCATTCCCAATAGAAATACCGCTGTTACCATGATCAGTTACAGCTATTAACATCGTATTACCATCTTTTTTTGCAAATTCCAATGCTTCTGCAACTGCGTTATCAAATGCTAATACATCACTAATCATCCCTATTGGATCGTTCACATGAGCTGCCCAGTCTGGCTTACTTCCCTCTACAAATAAAAAGAAACCATCTTTATCTTTTGATAGTGTTTGAATTGCTTTTTCCGTCATTTGAGAAAGTGTTGGTTGCTCCGGATTTGTTGCTTCACGATCCATATCAAACGCAAGAGCATTATGTGAGAAAGAGCCCCAAATTTTCTTAGATTTAGAGTTCAATAATGCATCTTTCGTTTCAACAAAGTCGTATCCTTTGTCTTGAATCACCTTTACTAAATCTTCACCATCTTTTCTTTTTATAGGTAGCAGTGCCTCTTTTCCCCCACCTAATACAACATCTATATTTTGATACACTTGCTGCTCCGCAATTACGTCAAAACGCTTACGGTTAATATGGTGAGCAGAAAATCCAGCGGGAGTAGCATGCTGAATTTCAGCTGTAGCAACTATTCCAGTTGCGCGACCAGTGCGTTTGGCACCTTCTAAAACATTGGCAACTGGACGTAACTTGTCCTCTTCTTTTATTGATTTTAAGCCAGGTGAACTTACAATAGAAGGTAATATACCTACATATCCTGAATTCGATTTATTCCCCGTCGCTAAAGCTGTAGCTGCTGGGGCTGAGTCTGTTATAGCTGATTCCGCCGAATAGGTACGAACTCCTCCTGTTACAATTTCATCTAGTGCAAGTGGTTTCCCTTTATACAAGCGAGCTAATGTCGTTGCTGAAGAACTCGTTCCGTCCATAACCATTATGATTACATTTTTCGGTTGCCATTCTACTTGTTTCACCTTAGCTTCCACCGTATGATAATTCATCATGCTTTCCGTACATAACATACTTAGTGTGATTGTTCCTACTAACAGTAACCTTTTCATCAATAAACCCAAATTCGACATTGTTGTTCCTCCGTATGTTTCACATTCATTTATATACAAAAAGATTTCCACAACCTATATATGTTTTATTAGTCCCCAATTTTCATGAAGCTAACAATCATTACCTTCACTTTCTTTTATTAGTAAAGCAACGAACGGTACATATCATAGCTTTTTATGTTCAAATAACTAGAGACCACACCTTTTTTATAAAAACGTCTTATCATTCTCTTCACTAAAATTTATTTCTCAATAAAAATTCGATTGAAATAAATAAGAATTTATTGTTAAACGATAAAATTTATGTTAAATTAAAATGATAATTTAAAAATGAGGTGCTTTATATGAAACAAGGATCAACACTCTTTTTAAAGACAGCAATTATCCTTATCGGTATTCCTGTTTTTGCTTTGTGTATATTTTTAATTCCTAATATCGGGAATTACGCAGCGGACTTATACCCGGATATTGCATATATAAAATATCTTGTTTTAATCAATCTATATGCAACGGTGATACCTTTTTATTTTGCTCTATATCAAGCCTTTAAACTTGTAAGCTACATTGACAAAGGTAACGCCTTCTCGAAATTATCTGTTAGAGCTTTAAAGAAGATTAAACAATGCGCTGTTACAATTAGTGTATTATATGTAATAGGTATGCCACTCTTCTATCTCATAGCGGAGAGAGATGACGCACCAGGTATTATTATAATAGGCATGCTCCTAATCTTTGCTTCAATGGTAATCGCAGTCTTTGCTGCCGTCCTCCAAAGACTTTTAAAAGATGCGATAGATATAAAATCAGAAAATGATTTAACGGTCTGAGGTGAATAACATGGCAATAATAATTAATGTTGATGTAATGTTAGCGAAACGAAAAATGAGTGTAACTGAACTTTCGGAGAAGGTTGGAATTACAATGGCTAACCTTTCTATATTAAAAAATGGAAAAGCAAAAGCAATTAGAATTACAACTTTAGATGCTATTTGTAAAGCTTTAGAATGCCAACCAGGGGATATTTTAGAATATCAACCGGAAGACAGCGAATAAAAAGAGTCCTTCTCGTATGAAGGACTCTTTTTATTCGGTATTATGGCGCAAAACTAACTCGACCAGTCAAAACTAAAATAATCGCGATAATCCAAAATATAAAGAAGGATAAGGACAGTATTAATGAAAGAATAGCAATCCCCTTCTTCTCTGTTTTTTTCGTCATCGTAATGACAGAAAGTATGATACCTGCAACAGTGAGGGCAACTGTAATATAATCTCCCACTATATTACCTGCATTCGCTATCCTTGTCGGAGTTACAAAAACGAACAGAAAACATAAAATACCGATGAGTAAAGATATGTAGCTTATTATGCTGTACTTCTTTTTAGGAACTATTTCAGTTTTCATACTAACCCACCCCTTCTCTATAGCTATGTGTTTATATTAGCATGAATAACCATAATTTAGTTAAAACAAAAAACAGATAAAGTGGACACAACCACCTTATCTGCCATTACATTTCTACCTAATTACTAACCCAGCTATTTCTTCTTTATCGTTATAAGTTACGATAAAGGTACGTTGTTCTTTACTATACTTTGCTACAAGAATAACAGTATATAAACCATCTTTTTCTTCAATCGATTTTTTCTCAATTTTTTCGAATGTACCAGCTTTTTCAATTATAGGAGTAAGTTCTTTCATTTGCTCTTCTGATAAAGCTGATTTCATTTTACTATCAAATTTTTCATGTACTTCTTTATACTTTGCTTCATTTAATAATGATACAATTTCTTCCGCCTTCGGAATAAAGTTTTTTGATGTACTTTGATCTACTTTATTACCGGTACATGCTGCAAGTGCGAACGCCGCGATAGCACTTATAATAATAAGTAACATTCTTCTCATTTTCATACACCCTTTCTTTTTAAAATAAAACTATAGCTAAAAACGACTAAAGTACAAATTGCTATTGAAACTTCTGACATAATGATCCCGTTTTTCCCTGGTACATATAGCGATATAATGCCAGCTAATGCATTTGCGGTCCCATGGATGAGAATTGCATATACAACATAACGGAATTTCTTTTGGACGACAGCTTGTAATACAATGAAGGAAAGTCCAATATGCAATATCATCGCGAAGATGCGCTCAATACCGCCGAAATAGTAACTGTCACCATTTTGAATGACTGTTTGTGACAATAATAGAGATATTACCGGGATACCAACTATCAACACTGCCTCAATACCACCATGCCCTGCTCCAAATAAAAAACCAGACTGCCAATCTCGTTGCTTCATAAAATAACGCATTGCAATAAAACGAGCTATCTCTTCAAAAATTCCAGCTGATAAACTAAGCAAAATTACAAATAATACAGGCTGCATTACTGAAAACATTTGAAAATCTGTGCTAGTTCCATTTACATAATTCAGTATTGGTATGCGGATCAATATTTGTGATACAACAAAAGCCAATACACCTAACATATAAGGAATATAGCGTTTCTTCCAAACAGCATATAATAGTGCTACAAGCGGTAAACCAATGCTAATCATTGATGTAAAAATAAGACCATTCATCTCGCTTCACCTCTTACTTAAAGTGTATATAAACGAGTGAAAGAAGTATGTAGTTCTTTCCTATTCGGTTTCATTTTCATCATAGATGGTCATTTCATCTCTTTTAATATGAATGTTTGCGTGAAATAAGGACTTACATAAGTTGTTTCTAACGTCGCGTTATTTGTTTTATTCATAATCCGTTTTAACGAAAATAACCCGTATCCTCTCGCTCCTGCTTTACTTGAATGGTTTTTCTCATAAATTTTTTGCAAATCAATCGCTTCACTCTTTGAACTATTACGTACGATAAAATATTGTCGTGAATCCAATTCAAAAAATGCGATTTGCAATATCTTTTCCTCACTATGTACTGCCTCTTCAATTGCATTGTCTACTAAAACTGAAATGATGCGAATAAATGAAATGATCGTCATCGAAACACTTTCAATGCTCTCCGGTATATCAAGCATTACTTTTATTTGATGCTGCTGAGCAGTGCCAACTTTCACCCTTAATACACTTCTTACTTCAGGAATATGTATGCGAGATAATTTCGCAATATCAAGTTCATGATCATTTATTGTTTTTAACGTAGGAGCTATAACGTCATAATACACTTGCTCAATTTCTTTCACATTTTTCATACGTATTCCCTCTTCTAACGATAGTAATACATTCATATAATCATGACGAAAACTAGCAAGTTCGTCATGCATATCCTCTAATTTCTCCACATAATCTAATAACTCTTTATCTAAGCGTTTTTCATGCTCTTCTTGTAACTTTGCTTTCGATAAATGTGAACTTATAAGTACTATAATGACTAATAATAAAAATACAATAATCGCTGAAATATAACTTAATTCACTGTATTGTCGATTTAATTGTGCTAAAAACGCAGTAGATGGCTGAGTTAAGATTAATTCAATAATAAATCCGGCAATTAATAATATATAAGTTACATAGTATAGCCGACTACCTACTATATATTGAGCAATTTTTCGGATTCTTTTCCGAGCTACAAAAATACCGATAAAAGTAAGGGTTGATACGATAAGATGAATCATGCTACCTGTCCATAAATATAAATTGAATGTTGTTAACATAAAGATTTTCATTCCTAAATCAAATAGCAACATTTTCACTAACGTTATAATCACCATACTCACTAGTGCAAAATATACATTATGCTTAAATTTCAATTCATTTTGCATTAATCCTAAACTTATTAAAAATAACACAATCGTACTATTCAATTCTGGATATCTCGTTACTGTTACGACAATAGCAAGTAAAATAATGAATATCGCACTTAAAGCTATTAACATTCTATATGACAATCTATTGTACCGAATTAATTGAATGTATAAAAACGTATGGCATATACTAGTAAGCAGTATTGCAAATAAATCATAAATATACATTACATCTCACCCTTTAATATGTTACGTACTTTACTGAATAAACGACGTGATACTGGAATACGTTTCCCGCTTTTTAAAACTATCATTTTTTGCTTCGCATCATAAGAAGACAATTGCTTCGTATTCACGATATATGATTGATGACAACGAAATAAACGTTCATCTACTAATTCAATTTCTTTTAAAGTCCCGTAAAAATAAACGATTCGATCTAACGTCACTAATGCTAAACGGTGCGGTTCATCAGTCATAACATATTCAACTTCATGAAACGGAACCCGTACAGTCGCATTACTATTTTCAACGATAAAGTCATCGGACGGAATAATTTGCTTATTACGCGCTTCATACTGTAGTAAACATTGTTCAAAAACATTACGCCTCTCCTCGTATGGCAACCCTTTATCAATAAAAGTTAAAGCTGATACCATATATTGATATGAAATAGGTGCAAATTCAGAATGCGTCGTTACAAACACAATAATTCCTTGCGTATCATACTTTCGTATCTCTTGTGCCACTTGTAACCCTTTACGCTCTTCTCTTTTTATCTCTATATCTAAAAAATAGATTGGGATATACTTCGCCTTAGGAATGTTTGTAATAATGTTTTCACTTTTACTAGTTACCTCTATAAAATCAAAAGGCAACATATACTCCTCACAAATCTCTTCAACTAGCCGCTTCATTTGCTGCGCTTGTATGACATCATCTTCTAAAATAAAAATACTCATGTAATCACTCGCTTTATTGAAATCTTTCCATCTATAGATTTATCTATAACTATATAATTCAAATCGTTATACCAATCTCCTTCTAAATTCTTGGAAGTATTAATTTTCTATAGTTTTTATAAAGCATAGAAAATAACCTCTACTTTCAAGCAAAAAGTAGAGGTTTTATTTAAAATATTTATAACATAACCTCTCTATCAATCACTACCTTAAAAAATTCCGAGTAATGTGCTAAAGAATAATCCGCTACATCACAGTTCCCTTGAAACATACATGTTGAAATACCTAATTCTTTTGCAGGTAATAAATCTAATTCTCTATCACCAATAGCTAAATTAATATTGTGCTTTTTATGCAAATGATCATAAGATAAAGCGTTCGGTTTTCGGGGGAAACCATCGTCAATTGTAACCATGTCTACGAAGTATTTTTCCCAGCCGTAATGTTTTAATATAGATAACACCCCTTCTCTATCTTTATGAGTCATAATCACATTTTTATCGGCAAACTTTAAAACTTCTTCCACTTTTTCAAATGGTTTTATATCTTCTATCATAATGCGACTCTCTAATACATCAATTTCACTCAATTGTTTTTTAGTTATTTCATAATAATCAACTGCGTGTGAAAATGAAACCTTTAACTTTGTATAGATTTCTTCTTCACTTATTTCCTTCCCTAAAACTTGAGCAAGAATTTTTGTATAAACTGGATACGTATCAAATAACGTCCCATCAAAATCCCATAAAATATTCATTCTGTTCACCTTTCTATTTTCTAATCATTATATAACTAAGTTCGCTCTCTTCTGTGGTGTTTCACTTTCTAAATAATAATCCTCTGCTTTCCAATACCTATTTTCAAACTTTGAAAGGTTTTTCTGCGTTTCTTCACTCTCACGTAGAAACCGTGTCTCTCTTGGACAATCTAAATACACCATATAATGAAAGAAATCTCTCCACTCTTTTCGCTGTAGAAAAACACCTTCAATTACAATTACACCTACTATGGGTATCTGTACTTTTTTCATCTCACTTGAGTCTGTCTCATTATTATAGAACGGTAATTTCAGTTTTGTTTCATTTTGTAACTTCTGAAAAAACTTCTGTCGAAGCGACTCAATATCCCATTGCAAATAATAATACTCATACCATTCTTCATAGCCAGTATGATATCGTTTATTACGCTCTACTATATGATCATCAATATGAAAAATATGGAACGGGATGCTTTCTTGTTTCATATTTTCCTTTAAGTTTGTTACAAATGTTGTCTTTCCCGATCGACTTAAACCATCTATACCTAAAATAAATCTATTTTCTTTATGCTTCTTCATAACATTTATAAGCTCATTTGTACACATTACTTCTTCCACTCTTCTTTTAATAAAGAATATAATATCGTATCATGAGCAACTTCATTTTGAATCATATGTTTTCGAAGTAATCCTTCTTCTTGAAACCCTGCTTTACTTAATAATTTTTGAGAAGCTTTATTTTCTACATATACAACAGCTGCAATTCTTATAAGTTGTAACGTTTCAAACCCGTAAGTTAAAATCGCCTGTAACGCTTCCGTTGCATACCCTTGTCCCCAATATGTATCGTCCAATTCATAACCAATTTCAGCTCGCTTATGATGCTTGTTTATTAAATGAAATCCGCACGTTCCGATTAATTGGCCCGTACCCTTTTTCTCAATTCCCCAGCGAAATACAGTTCCTTCTTCATAACGATTTTTAAACGTTTGAATAGTCGTTTTCGCTTGCTCAATATTTTCGAAAGAATCCATTCCAAAATAACGTATAACAGATTCTTTTGAAAAATAATGGAACATCGTTTCTGCATCTAACAGTGTTAGTTCTCTTAATTGTAAACGTTCTGTTTCTAGTTTCGGAAACCCCATCTCTTTTTCTCCTTCTATTCTAATGAACTGCAAATTTCAATATAATTCCCATCTGGATCGGCAATGTATGCAATTGTTTGTCCCCACGGTTTCACAATTGGTTCAACTAAGATCTTAATTCCTTGCTCTCTAAATTGTTCGATTGTTTCTTGTACATGATTAACAACGAATCCCAATTCAAAATGAGAAGATTGTAACTCGCCTTCTGTAAGTGGTAAACCTGTTAATTCTTTCACATCTTGCCTTGTGTTCATCGCTAAAATTGTAGAACCAGTATTAAATTCAATATATGTACCATGCTCTGCTTTTATAGGTAACTGTAAAATATCTTTATAAAATCTTAAACATTCTTCAAAATTTTCTACATATAAAATGATATACTTCATTTTTAAATTCATTTTACATCCTCCTTTATATCCATCCCTAAAATTTCGACAAATGTCTCATAAAAACCTTGTTCCTTATAACAACGAGCAAAAAAAAATGAGGCCGATTTCTCGGCCCCCCAGCTTATTGGCATAAAACAGGAGATTTGGTTTGGACATAACCAGTTCGTACTCTTATTATATTTTATTTTTTCTGAATTTTGAATACTTTGAACACCCATTTATATTGAGAAAGTTTTTTTGCTTGCATAAAATTAATGAGTTTAAGAAATGCTACAAATGGAGGTGTATACATATGGAACCAATGCTATGTCCAAGCTGTAAAACGAACCGTACTCGCTTTAATATTCTTGAGCAACAAGTAAAACCAGTCAAGTTAAATCCACAAACTGGTCAAGTAGAAGAAGAATACACAAATGAAACGATGAATGCTTTTCATATGTCCTATCAAGGACCAACATATAGAGTCCAATGTGCTGTATGCGGACTTGTTGAAAACCCAGAACAATTTATTAAACCTGCGCAAAATCAGTCTTTTTCTTAAACATTTTTATTACCCCCTACCACTTTTCTATAGGGGGTTTTTTGTTTCATATGTTAATGAAAAAACATTTTTCTTCCTTATTATAAATTACACCTCATACCTTCTTTGTCATCTTTTATTTTTTGATCCTCAATATGAATCGTTTTTTCTTCATTTATTATTTTCGGGATATTGCGGTTTATCTTTGCAACTATTAATCCCTTACCTTTATATAGAGTTTTATTATATAAAAAAGAGCGAACAAAAATGCAATTATATAAAACCAAAAGAAGTTGATACCGATATTTCTCCCTACAAAATCAACTTCTTTTTAATTCTACTTTTCATTATAATATTTCACTTTTTAATTTCTTAATTTTCCAAGTGAGTCTTATGAAGAAGTACATCCACATACAACCTGTAAGACCCGTCATAGCTTTCGCCCAAATTGGCACTCTTGATTCCATCGGGCTTATAAATAGATTGTACATTGATGGTAATATACTTGCTGATATAATAACAAGGAATAGCAATAACTCATTTAGTTTTTGTATCCTCGTCTCCTTTTCTGAGTATATGTCAGGTAATTCATTTACCTCTTCTACTTCCTTACAAAAATAATTCCATCTTGTAAAACTCGTTACGCGTTTCCAACCTGACATTTCGTATATTTCGAAATACTCTTGTTGTTGTTCTTTCGAATCTCTATAAACCAATCTAAAATCAGCTTTATATATTACATCTTTTGGCTCAGTTTTCTTAAACTGATACATTAAATTGTATTTTTGTAATGCCCAACCTTGTTGATGCATCTTTCGTAAAAAGGCTTCTTCTTTTTCTAAATTCCATGCCGTAAAAAACTTAAATACCCTTTTTGTCTCCATCTTCCATTCACCCTCCTAATATACTATTTCCATTCCTTACAGATCTCTGTAACCTGTTATACTCTAGCTCTAATACTTCTCTACCAAGTGACGTTAACTCATAGCATTTCTTTCTATCTGTAGAGGCAACTTCAACTATTAACATCTCTTTTAGTAACTTCGTCGTATTCCCGTATAAAGTTCCAGGACCGAGCTTTACTTCTCCATTTGTCATCTCTTCTACCATTTGCATAATTCCGTAACCATGCATCGGCTTCACAAGTGACAACAATATGTAATATGTCGCCTCTGTTAACGGAATATATTTTTTCGCTTTCGTATTCATTATAACCACCTCCGATACATCGTTATCTGATATATCGACTAACGATACATCGTATATCGATATTGTATAATCATATTCCAAAATATGCAAGGTAATTTAATAACTTAATATCTATTTCTTTAAATTAAAAAATCATATCAATTTTCTGAATAATTTGTTAAAATATAGAAATATCCGTTTATATTTTGAAAGGAATGATACATATGATAAATAATTTGAAAGAAAACATAGGATTGGTTTTTGTAGGTAAAGAAAATGTTATTGATCTATTACTCGTTTCATTGCTTGCTGATGGACATGTACTGCTTGAGGATGTGCCTGGTACGGGGAAAACGTTACTTGCGAAAACACTTTCTAAAAGTATTGGTGGTAATTTTTCTCGTGTCCAATTTACACCTGATGTACTTCCGAGTGATGTAACAGGTATTGAATATTTCAATCCGAAAACGAGTGAATTCGAATTAAGACTTGGACCAGTTATGACCAATATTTTGCTTGCGGATGAAATTAACCGCGCTATGCCTAGAACACAGTCTAGTTTATTAGAATCGATGGAAGAACGACAAGTAACGCTTGAAAAGCAATCTACTCCTCTTCCGAAACCGTTCTTTGTTATTGCGACGCAAAATCCAATTGAATCACAAGGAACGTTTCCTCTACCAGATGCACAGCTTGATCGTTTTTTAATGACAATTTCAATTGGTTATCCATCTCCAGAAGATGAACTACAAATGATGCGACGTTTTCGTAGCGATGTACCACTAGAAAGTGTCACATCTGTTATTTCTTTAGATGATATTTTAGAAGCACAGAAACGAGTAAAAGAAATTTTCGTATCAGAACCGTTAGAACATTACATTATTAAACTTGCTCACGCTACAAGAAATCATGATTACATCGCTAATGGTGTAAGCCCGCGTGCCACATTAGCTTTAGTACGCGCAGTTCAAGCACTAGCCTTTTTACGCGACAGAGAATATTGCACGCCAGAAGATATACAATTGTTAGTTCCTTCTGTTTGGAATCACCGCATCGTCTTATCAATGGAAGGCGCATTACGTACGACAAAAAATGAAATTATGCAAAGGATTTTAAAAGAAGTTGACGTACCAGTGGAGATTGAGCAAACATGAATGGACAGCGTGTTGTAACTGTACCTTTATTTTTCCAACTCCATATTATTCAACTAACTGTCCCAGGCGCTATACTATTTACATTTTTTATGCCACAACGAATCATTATGTTTCTCTTTTTCTTCTATTATTTATTTGCTATTTTCATTTATAAATATGTCGCTTACATAGAGAAAACATTTGAAGTCGTAAATGAGAAACAAACTACTCGGCTTTTTCCTAATGAATCTGGGCAGTTTTTTATTCATTTAAAAAATGGAGCAAATATACCGCTCGTTAACGGTGTTTGTTATTTTCATTTAAATCCGTCACTACTACCACAAAAAGATCAAGGAATTGAACAAATATCAAAAACACTATTCTCTTTCCCGTTTTCACAACCTGCTCATTCGGCGCAAAAGTGGGATTTAATATTAACCGCAACGAAACGTGGTGTGTTTCAAATTGAACAGTTCGAATGTGTCTTGAAAGATCCTTTTCATCTTTTAACTGTACATTTGCCCATTTTTGATAAATTGAGGACTGAAATTATTGTGTACCCTTCTCCTAAAGAAGTAGCAGGCTTACAAGAACTACAGCAACTTTTAACCGGATCTTATCGAACGAATTTTTCTTTTTACAATGATGAAACATCTATTATCGGTGTTAAACGATATGAACGTGAGTCTTTCCGTTCTATTCATTGGAAAGCATCTGCTAAAATGCAAGAATTACAGGCGAAGCAATATGAACCTGTAAAAAATTATAGTTGGACGATTTGTCTTTCATTAGCTGCTGATCGCGGGTTTGGTTGGAAAGATAATATAGAAGACCTTATTTCATTTGCAACATACATTTGTCAATACGCAACGAAGCATCAAATACCGTTTGAACTATTTATTAGTGTATTAGCTGAAGGTGGTCCTCTGCACTTACCATTAAACGAAGGGCAAACACATTACGGAATATCTTTAGAGGAATTAGCGCGTATTTCAGATGATAGTACTTTACTTCCGAAACAAGGATTTCTTCATTATGTAACGAGAAAAAGAGAACGATCGTCTACAATGATATACATTGGTTTACAGAGAAATGAACTCCCTCTTCTCTCTCAGCCTACGTTTCTCATTAATAACGAAGGGATGGTGGAAAAGCTTGAAAACTTGGCTTTATCACGTTAATGACTTTATTCTGCTGCTCCTCCTTTCGTTATTAACGGAAAGAGATGAACTCATCGGCATTGCTATATTTTTAGCAACAGGCTATATTGGAGTATTTCTTATCCATAAACTAATGAAGAAAAAAACAACAGGTTTTGTCATACTGTTAATGACTCAAATAATTGGTTGTTCTATCTTTCTCCCTTTCTCTCTGTTTGGCACAATTATGTTACCGCTTTTCTTCTTTATCGTACATGTAGTTGGACCCGGATATCCAGTTCAAAAGTCATTAGGTGGTATTGTATGGTTTAGTATTTCAGCCATATTTTATGCGCCCTTTCCACCTTTGTGGAAACTATTACTTTTAGTTTTACACATTATGATTACATTTTGGTTAACCGGGATAAACCGTAATCAACAGTTATTACGTTTCGCTTCTCTTATTACAATTGGAATAATTAGTGCTTTCCTTATTTCTATTTTCCTATACATTCGGCTTCTTTTTTCTTATGTCGTACAAGTAGTTGCTTTAGGATTTGGATACGCCATTAATCCGTTATTTTCGGCAGCTGAATCAAAAGAAACTGACGATTTTTGGTCGAATAAAGGGAATTTAAAAGATCCTCAAATTAAAGATGAATTTGGACATCGTGCTTTTGATCCAACACTTATAAATAGCATTACAATAATAGTTTGTACAACCATTGCTATTTACGTCGTTTGGAAAATAATAAAAAAACGAAAACAATTCAGTTTACCAAATATGCCTTCCTTCGAATCTACTATCATTACTGATAAAGAAGGTATGAGCCAAAAACGTTTGAAACAAAACAAACCGCCACATAACGAAATTCGAAAAGAAATTTTCAAACTTGAAAGTAAGTTAACTCCTCCTTTAAATAGAAAACGAGGAGAAACTGTTGAAGCATGGTTAGGACGAATAAATAGTGGGGAAGATGTAAATATTGAGAGTCATATTGTTATAGTTGCTTATAATACAGTGCGTTATTCAAATGAGGAAAACACCGTACTGTTACATGAATTTAAGGAAGAGATTCAAAAACTCTATGCATATCAGAAGCGTTTGAAAAAAAGAAAGAAATAACACAACAAAAAGACTCCTATTTTTTCATAGGAGTCTTTTTATACTTCTACGTTACTTGTTAAATTGAAGCATTCTTCCCTGCTTCAATTTCTAACGACTCTTCATGCCACCAAAGTGTTTCTTCAGGGTCTTCTTTCGCAATTTGGTGTGCTTCTTTTTTCGTTTCTACTGTAGGATATGAACCTTTTAGCGCACGTCCTGATGTTGTAACGAATAATACACTAAATACGACTAATCCAATAATACTTACACCCGCTAAATAAAATGCCGGTGCTAGCGGGTTACCAGTCGCATGAACTAAGTATGAACATACGAGCGGCGTTGTTCCACCGAATATAGATACAGAAATATTAAATGAGATCGAAAGTGCTCGATAACGTACATCGGTGAAAAAGAGTGATGGTAATAATGAAGGTAATGTTCCTTCATATACACTTAGGAAGAATCCTAATACGAAAATACCTGCAAATATAGCTGCAATATGCCCGTTACCTATTAGTAAAAATGCTGGGATTGCAAATATAGTTAAACCGAGTAAACCAATTTGCACGACGCGTTTATTACCAATTTTATCACTTAATTTACCGAAATATAGTGCTAGTGGAATCATAAGTGCCATCGTAACAGAAATAATTAATAAGCCAGTTGTTTCTTCGACTTTAAGTACTTGAGTTAGATAAGAAGGAATATACGAAAGAATCATATAATTCGTAATATTAAAGAAGGCGACAATTACTGTGCTTAATAAGAAGTCTTTTTTGTGATATTTCATAATATCCATAAATGAAAATTGTTCATTGTCTTCAGATTCCTCTTGTGCTTTTTCCATCTCTTCAAAGATGGGAGATTCATCTAAATGACGGCGTAAATATAAACCGACCAAGCCAATTGGTGCAGCTACTAAGAAAGGAATACGCCAGCCCCAGCTGAGCATTTGTTCATCTGTTAACAATAACGTCAAAATGGTAACAATTACCGATGCAGCAATGTAACCTGAGAGTGTTCCAATTTCAAGACCACTACCGAGTATACCACGCTTTTTATCTGGAGAAGATTCTGCGATATAAACCATTGCACCTGAATATTCGCCGCCTGTAGAGAAGCCTTGAATCATTCGGGCAACTAAAAGTAGTATTGGTGCCCATACACCAATTTGTTCATAGGTTGGTAGTAATGCGATGAATAATGTAGAAAGTGCCATTAAAATAATAGTAGTACTTAACACGATTTTTCGGCCGTACTTATCTCCTATTCTACCAAAGAATACACCTCCGATTGGTCGAACGAGAAAGGCTGCTGCAAATGTACCGAATGTAAGTACAAGTTGCAATCCACTATTATCAACACCTGAGAAGAATAATTGACTTAAGATAACCGCTAAATACGCGTATAATCCGAAGTCAAACCACTCCATTGCATTCCCTATACCAGTAGCAACTACTGCTTTCCTGGCTTGTTTAGGATTGACAATATTAACGTCTTGAGGTTCAAAATTTAAATCATTATTTTGTTGCATATAATAAAACAGCTCCTTTTTTAATTTAACTTCTTTAAGCACACCTTCTCTTATTGAATAAAATTAATTCGAAGCACTTAAGGAAAAGCAACGTCTCCTTTTCTGTTATTATTATTTCACATAATTAATTATTTGTCCAATTAAATGCTCTTTTTGTATAAATTTACACCCTATTTAACTTTTCATAAAATGAAGTTTAGGCTATATAATATATACCTTTACACTACAAATGAACCTTTCATTTATTTATATATATAACGTTCCTATAATTGTTTCCTATAACTTAGAAACCAGTAACTTTTACTTAAGATTTGCATATATTTAAAAAGTGAACTCATTGGCTCGACTTCTGTTTTATTACATTCAACTATAATATTATTATAGTTTTAAAGGAGGCTATTTTATGTTGGAAATAATACTTGTAGTTGCTACTGTTTCTTTTCTCTTAATTATTTCTGGATTTTTCATTATCTTAAAACAATATAAAGAAATTAAAAATATAAAGACTATATTAACTACAAAAAAAGAAAATGAGAAAACTTCCCCCGAAAACTCCATCCCTTTGCAATTAGACCTTAGCGTTCTCAATAATTTACTCGCTTCTGGAATAAATAAAGGTTCTAATACAAGTAAAGAAAATTGTGAGTCTGATAAAACTAAATGATTGTTATGCTTATACCAAAAAGAAAATATATCTCCTATTTTATCTAATCTTATTAACAACTACCTCTGATTAAAAAGGAGACTGCTTATGTGTAAACATTCAATTTCTATTATTATCCCCATACAACATAAAACAAAAAATTTACCTAAAATTTTGGAAGCATGTAAACAACTACAGCCTTTAGAAATTATCCTTACTATTAACGGATATACTCAGGATTCAATTGAGAGTGCAGATTCCTATAATTATGAAATTCTTACACTAGAAGAACCGATAGAACCTACTAATCTTTATGTAATTGGCGCAAAAAAAGCAAAGGGGGAGTACCTCTTATTTTTAGATGAAAATTACATTATTGAACCCTCCTCACTTATACTATTTCTTCAACCATTACGAAATGGATCGGCTGACGTCGTATTAAATAATTTAGATGAATTTTTTTATCAAAAACAACAGCCAAATATAGCAATGATTTGGCAACAAGTTACAAATCATTTTTTTCATCGTCCAGATTTACATGTTAACTCCTTATTATTTCCTCCCTATGCAATGACAAAAGAATTGCTTGGGGTAATTACTCCAGATAGTTTATCAAATCCAATATTGGCACAAATGAAAATTATTGAACATAAATTTCGTATTTGCGATCAATTCAACATTTCTATCCCTCAATTCCCCTCTTTTCCTTCAACTCAACTCATTTATTATCATCTTGAAGCCATTGCAAATTGGATAAGTAAAATGCAAAATCTAAGAGGAAACTATACCGATAATAATCGAAAGCGTGATATTATTTTAGGACTTCAAAACGGGGAACAAAAATACATCCCAAAAATAAGTACAGGTAAAGAGTTTTATTCGAATACTTATGGAGATAAACAATTATCAGTTATCATCCCTGTTCAAAATGAAGAAAAAACGATAGAATCTGTCATTTTTGAGGTACAGAAATTAAAACCTTTTGAAATTATCGTTATTGTTAATGGATCAACAGATAAAACAGAAGAATTGGCGAAGGGTTGCGGTGCAACAGTTATAAATTACGAAGAAGCGCTTGGAAATGATACGGGACGTGCTGTTGGTGCCTTTTTTGCAAAAGGTGACATACTATTATTTATAGATGGTGATTTCTTAATTTCTAGTTATGATTTATTACCGTTTGTACAATCTATTCAAAATGGCACGGACTTAGCTTTAAATAAACTAGAGTACTACTATATGTATCGTCTACCGTATTCTATCGTCACTGCATGTAAATATGCTATCAACTTAGCGTGTAATCGGAAAGATTTAGGTATGGGATCCACAATTGCTATCCCTCATGCTTTTAGTCGAAAATGCATTCATACAATTGGGTTTGATTCACTTCTTTCACCAACCTTAAGTCAAGTTAAAACAATTTTAGCAGGCTTTCATGTGCAAAATGTCCATTCTGTCGACGTCGATAAAATGAATCGTGTTCGACCTGAAAAACACTTCTCTGAGGAAGGTTGCCTTTCATTAGCAACACAACAAATCATTGGTGATCATATAGAAGCAATTTCTTACCTGATCGAACAAAAAGAGTACTTTTAATTATACATCCTGCCTACTAAATAATATATTATCTCATTTTTAACATATGACAGAATAAAAAAGATGGTTTGTAACCATCTTTTTTATTTTTACATCAGCTCAAAAGAAAAGTAGAAGGCAGGCTTTTCATTTCTGTATCTTTCTTAAGAAGTTTGAAAAGAGAGGCTTGTTAATGAAGATTCAACACTTAAATCATCTTTTAGTGCAATTGAGAAACATGCAACTAATGGTAAAGTAATAACAATTGATCCACTAGGACTAATTACAATTGTAGGACTTGTCCCACATGTGCCCCCACAATCCACTTCTGCATCAATTCCACTACCAGGGGTAATTGTAATTTTAAGACACACATCTAAACAAACATTATTCGTAGTACATGCCATAACTCTCCCTCCTTTCTTTTAACAATATATGCAGTTTATCGAATTTAGACACGACTCTCCTACTAAATTTTATAAATTAGCTGCTATTTTCTTATCAGTTTTATATATATTTAATTTATTATTAAACTAGATAAATTAATTTATAAATTCAGATCATCTTTTACTGAAATAGAAATACATGCGGTAAATGGTATTACATTAAAATCAGATGAAAATTCATAATTGCACCTTAGAGATATTTCTTCCCCCACATTTGGATAGACCTTAATTTCTAAATACATATTAAAACACCTTTTATTGATGTAAGAAAAGGTATTCCCTCCTTACTTGCATCTGATATTAAGTTAATTTCGTTACTGCTTTATTTACTCTTTACTTTATATACTTAAAATAAATTGAAATAAAAAAAGTAAAAACCTCTTCATGTATTTGAAGAAGTTTTCACTTACACCTGAACCAAAAGAGTAACTTTTTTTAAATTTTGTTTTCATTCCAATATTCAACTTACACTCTATCCGTTGCTATTTCACCCTTATTAGTAAAGTAGCTTCCAAATTAAAATAAATCTTTAAAATCCCTATTCTTCAGTAAATAAGAAAGCCCTTCTACATGATCGCCGGTAATTCTCAATACAGCTGGTGGATGTCCTACTTTTGCAAAGTGTTCATTTGGACGAATACGATTTGGTTTCATTACATCTACAAAATGGACACATTCGACTTTATACCCTTCTAATATTGCCTTTACTTGTGCAACACACGCTGTGTGAAGAGTGTCCCACCCGATTCCCTCTAAACATTTTCTACTAATAGCATGGGGAACAGCAATTGTGGATCCCACACCTAAATCTTTACGATTACAAGCAATATTCAACATATATTTATATAAACTTACAATATATAGAGGAAATCTAAGATTTAAATTTAAATCATTTAAAACCATATCAACACCATCCGCAACAGCCTGCGTTAACGGATGAAGGTCTTTTGCTGGAATAGCAAAATCAGCATCAATAAAGAGAAGTATATCCCCTGTGGCTTCTTGTGCACCAATTGCCCGTCCTACATCATGCCCTAATCTTTCTTGATAAACAATTACTGTTGCTCCTAATTGTTTTGCGATTACTTCTGTCTGATCTGTTGATCCATTAATGACAACAATTATTTCTTTCGGTTCAACTTTTCTTGCCTCAAGAATAACTTCTTTAATCGTCGCTTCTTCATTTTGTGCCGGTATAATAATTGATAACTGTTTTCCATTATAAATTGATGAATTCATACCCCACCCTTTATGGAAACGCGAATAATTCTTTTGTTTTTTTAGCTGCTCTATAATTTCTCTTTTTCTTCCTCCATCTGTATAGCTACCTCTATCATCTTTTCGTTGTAACCAACTTTCCAAAGCTTTTACATTCTCTTTAATCTCACATACTTCTAATTTAGTTAATTTATTTTTATAGAAAGAGGTTTTGTTTGCTGGTATATTATTCAAGGAGGTGTTAGTGATGGCTGACGAGGATTGTAGTCGCCACCCTTTCTCAATAAGAGTTACTTGGGACAGAATAGGGTTCTGCAAGATATCATATCCAATGTCTTCAATTGCTTTTTTAGTAATAGCATATGGCATAGATAACATCGAATCATATTTTAAATCCATACGCCCCAATACATCGTTTACTATTTTTCTATACACCATAGCAATGCTTGGCCATTCTACTCTCATCTTTTCAAAACATACAGAGTCTATGTTATTCAAGATTACATCCTGTTCCTTTTTTAGTAGTGGTTCTATAAATCGTTCTAATTCTAACGAAAAAATAACATCTTCTCCATTTAAAAATAAAATTACATCTCCATTAGCGATTTTCGCCCCATGAACTGGTGCTTTCCATTTATTTTTCTCTTCAATAACAACAACGTTACTTTCAACAAATGTAGGTATGGATTGTATCGCACTCATTCTATCATCAGCCACAATAATAATTTCTAATGGTTTTATATGGTGCACTTTGTTTAAAATTTGATTCAATTTTGATTTTTCTTCTCCTAAAACTATAACGACTGACAGTGCCACTTCTTTTTGTTCTTTTTTTACAGTCTGATTAGGCTTTACTTTTTTTATATATTCAATTGTTTCACTCTTACCTACCGCTGCATGCCCTGCTTTTTTATCGAAATATAAGTCTATTACAATTTGATTTACTTCTGTATCTTTATCCAGTTGTTCTAATTCAGAAATGAATGGTATTAAATGATTTTGCACATCAAATTCACACGCGAAATTTTGCAAAAAATAAATATTCGGTACATATTTAATGTGATTAAAAAATTTCACAACATTAATTCTTTCGCCAAATTTCTCCTCAACTTCTTCTCTTGATAAACCTGGATAAGACAAATCAAAAACTAGATTTATTGGTACAGGTATCCATTTTAATAAATTTGTTTGAGGATTATTAATTAAAGCTGTGGAACCTTTAACAAATCCAGCTAAAATTAAAGACATAAATCCTCCCCCGGAACTGCCATAAAACAACACATTTTTCGTATCAACTTTTAACTTTGTAAATAATATTTCTAAAATATTTGCTATATCTTGTAAGTAAAATCTATCTAACTCCCCTTGTCCCCAACCTAAAGATAATTTTCCAAGATATAATGTAGGATCATTATAATATATAACAGTATCTTCAAACTCTTCCATCCAAGAATGTCTATGAAAAATAGGTGGACCAATTGGCTGTTCTTGAAATCCACCTGCTCCGGATCCAAAAACAATAGTGTTAGAAGAACCCGGCTTAATACGAATTAAAAATTCATACGTTACTTTGCCCCAATCAACCTTGAGTATAAATGGTTCTGTAGTTTGAAAATCCATTTGCCATAATTCTGCATATGAAATGTTAATTTTTTTGTACTGGTCTAACAGTTTAATCACCCTTTCCATCTATTTCAAGATTTTCTATTAAGTAAGAGAGAGCTTCAACGTGATCACCAATTATTCTTAATACCGCTGGAGGATGTCCATTATGACTTACATTCTCCATTAAACGAATTCTATTCGGTTTTACAACATCAACGTAATGTACACATTCTACTCTACACCCTTGTAATATAGCTTTTACTTGTGCAAGACTAGGGCATAGTAAACTTTCCCAGCCTATTGCATCTATACATGATCTACTCATAGCATGTGGAATTGCTACTAATGAGCCATTACTTAATTCTGGACGATTATATGCTAAATTAAGCATATACTTTACGATGTCTACAACATAAAACGGAGGATGTAACATCGGATTCAAATCATTTAATGCTATGTCTACGCCAGCTGAAACTGCTTTTGTAAAGTGATGCAAATTACTTCCTGAAACACTAAAATCACCATCAATAAATAAGAGAATATCTCCTGTAGCTTCAAACGCTCCAATAGCACGTCCAACATTATGACCAAGCCGTTCGTTATATTTAATAATAGTAGCACCAAGTCTTTTAGCGATATTGGCCGTTTGATCTGTCGAACCATTTACAACGACAATTATTTCTAGCGGTTCTATTTTTCTTGCCTCAAGTATTACTTGTTCTATAGTTTCTTCTTCATTTTGCACTGGTATAATGACAGAAAGTTGCTTCCCGTCATAAATTGATGAATTCATACCCCATCCTCGATGATAAGAAGGATATCGCTTGCATTCACCTAACTTTTGAATAATATCTCTTCTTTTTCCTGCATCAGTAAACCCTACTCTTTTTCCCTTTTTCTCTATCCATTTAGAAATACCGATTAAATATTTTCCCACTTTCTCCTTTTCATTTTCTGACAATTCTTTTTTAACTAAATAACCTTCCTCTTCTAACGTTTCATCTCTAGATAACGTTTTTATTGCATATTGATCGTTAATGCGCCAGCCTTGATTAACTATGTTCATATGAGCTAGAACGATATCTTTTATATAATCAAAGCCGATATTTACCACTACTTCTTTCGTAAGTGCATATGGTAATGAAAGTATTGAATTGCTTTTTAAATCTGGTCGACTTAAAATTTCATTTAACATTTTTCTCCAAACAATATCCGTATTTGGACATTTACCAACTTCTATAAATTTATCTATCTTGTTTAATGCTACATCAGCCTGATTTGTAACAACTGGCTCAATAAAATTCTTCATTTCATTTGAAGATAATAAAAAATTACTATCTACAAATAATAATACATCTCCTTTAGCTGCCTTTACAGAAGCTTCATATCCATCATAATACGTACTATATTTATCCATCAAAACAATATGACATTTATGTTTCTTTGCTATTTCATACAAATTACTTCTATCGTTAGGAACGAAAATTATAATTTCAAGAGGATTTAGCTTCCATATAGATTGAATTGACTCTTCTAATATTTGCTCTCTTTCACTATACAAAATAATAACCGTTAACGATTTCATTACGCGCCCCCTTTACACATCATGTGACATAAAGTGAAACTTTAATCAGTGGGGGTTTTCTTCATCCCCCACTGATTATTAGCCCTCACCAATCGGACTTTTATGGGCAGCCCGACCCCCTCCTAACTTCTTTATTTTCGCTGAATTTTGAGGTGGGGGTCTTACTGCCCATTAAAGCGGGATAAAATATTAAGTATTACCATTTCCTATGAATTTGCTACTTTATTAACATATTCAAAAGTGAATTATACTGTGTAAAAACAACCGTCTATTTTTGAAAATATAAGTTCTGCATTTACCTCCTTCCTCTTATCATTGTTTGTTACAACTCTCACCATTTAAAAACAAAAAAGCCCTAATTTCTTTAGGACTCTTTTAAATAAATTTATCAATATTATTAATTTTATATAATACCTTTTTCCATGTTATACCGCGATCTGTTGTAGTAAATATTTCTTTTTTATTACACGCCCAACCTTTACGCCGATTAAAAAAATGCAAACAAAATACATTTTTTAACAATGGATTACTTGATACTTTTATCCATTTTGATCCTTTTTTTATTATTTGATATACACTTCCATTTTCACTATTTATAACCCAGCCATAATAGGAACTAAAAAACGAAACAGCCACTTTACTAGTATTTATTGTTTTATTTGAAATATGCCACGAATTCCCCTTATCAAATGAGTAATTCATTAAAAATTTATCATCATTCATTTTAGTTGGTATTACTAATAGGTTATTTTTATAAATTGCTTTATAAGCCATAGCAGTCCCATTATTAATTCCTTCAAGACTTGGAATATCTTTTATAGCTTGCCAACTTTCCCCACCATTTATTGTTTTAAATACCGTTGATGTTTCATAATGTGTTTGTAATGAAATAAATCCGACTAAATCGTTAATAAATGTTATCCCTGAAATACTATCACTAATACTTATATTTTTTATTACTTTCCAAGCTTTCGCTTTCGTTTTCAAATAGTATAAATTATGTTCAAATTTATTTGATGCAAGCTTTCTAGATAATACAATCCATATACTATCCATATTCGTAGCATGCAATTGCACTTGAACATCAGTCGATTTCTCCCATTCTTCTTCAACCGGTAAAATAAACTCACTCCATCTTTCCCCTCTATTAACTGTATAAAATATAGCTGGCAATAGATCGTCATTCGTTTTTGTTAAACCATATGCCCAAGAGCTTCGAGCGTTTATTGGATATGCAAATAATACAATTGATTTTAGAGGATTAACAACATCCCATTCTACTCCTCCGTTTCGAGTATATAAGATGGCTTGCTTTTTATTTGCATATTGAATACTAGCCCAACCATATTTATCCGTTCTCATTTGTAAAGAAGTAAATTGAATATCATTATTTTCCAATATATCACCTCATTCTTATTATTTATATATTCGTATGCTATTATTTTCAAAACGTTCTATCACTCGTTGTTAGTACCACTCGTTTTATCTACTATCTTTATATTTACTTTCTCTTTTCTTCAACAGTAAAATATCATTCAATCATGTATCAAATATAATGAAATTCCTTCTATTTTTTTCGTTATCATTTACCAACAACTGTATTTTACAAAATTCAACTATAAAAAATGCACCCCAATTGTAAAACTATTTTTAACAATTAGAGTGCACTTTATATAAAATTTAGCTTTTAACTTTTAAGCACTTACTACAGCAGCAACTTTATCCATACAAGAAATAAATTGAGTAATAAATGCATCAATTTCTTCTTTTTTAATTATATATGGAGGAAGTAAACGGATGATGTTCCCTTGTGTAACATCAACTAACATCCCTTTCTCCATTAGCTCCACCTGTAATTTCTTTACATTTTCATTCGTATCATTCAAACTAATTCCAAACATCATACCAGCATGGCGTACTTCCTGAATATAATAAGAATTTTCTTTCTGAATTTCTTGCAATTTATCATTTAGATAGTGTGACGTTTCATACGCTTCTTGCATTAAACCATCGTCAATCAATGTGTTTAATACCGTTAACCCTAAAGCGGTTCCCATTGAAGAATGAGCAAACGTTGTGCCGTGATCTCCTGGTGCAAATACATCACATAACTTTTCACCTACAATAATTCCGCCAAGCGGTATCCCGCCTCCTGCTCCCTTACCAATTTGAATAATATCCGGAGTAATATTGAAATTTTGATAAGCAAATAGTTTACCAGTTCTCCCCATACCACTTTGAACTTCATCAACGATAAGAATGACATTATATTTATCACATAAGTTTTGAACACCATTTAAATATTCACTTGATAAAGGGTATATCCCCCCGCTTCCTAATACAGGCTCTAGCATAATCGCAATTGGATTTTCTTTAACGATTGTTTCTTCTAATTGCTCTATATTCTCACGCTCTACTTCATATACCGGAATCGATGTTTTAGGGAAATTTTGATATACGCTTTCTTGTCTCGTAAAATGAAGTGCTCCTAACGTACGCCCATGGAAACTATTCTTCAGCACTACGATTCCTTCACGTTCCTCTCCCGTATTAGTTCTATATTTATCAATTAATTTTAATGTCGTTTCTGTCGCTTCCGTACCAGAGTTTGTAAAAAAGACCTTTCCGTTTTTTAAAGAGCAGTCAACTAATTTCTTTGCATACTCAATCGCAACTGGATTTAAAAAATGAAATGGAAGATGCAACGATTTCGTAACTTGTTCCATTGTCATTTGCACGATTTTCGGGTGATTGTATCCTAATACATTCACTCCGACACCAGAAAATAAATCTACATATTCTTTACCATCCACATCGTATAGTTTGCAACCTTCTCCTCTTTCTATCGCAACCTTCGTACGACAATACGTAGACATCATATATTCTTTATCTAATTGAAACCAATCCGACATTTTAAATTCCTCCTAGTTATTTTCCCTGTTTATTTATGTTCATTCTCTATAAAGTCATGTATAAATTCATTTTTTAGATTGAAATTTTCATAGTAATTTTCTTCCCGATATTCATTTTTCCATAATTTCTTCTATTTCAACAGGTCCACTACATGTGCATTTTTTTCATCTAGCGGTCTGTTACCATTTTGGACTGTGCTTGTCATACATAATCAAGGCTATAAAATCATATTTAGTAACAATGGACAAAAAAGATTTGGAGGCAATAACGATGAATGAAAACTATGATAAACAGAGGCAATCTTTACTAGGGAATGACTTTAATGAAAATAGAGAACGTAATGAACAAGCTATACTTCACTCACAAACAGTTGGTTCACGTGGACCTGTTCTAAAGCAAGATAGTGTACTTCACGAGACGCTACAAGAATTTATTCACGAAAAAATTTTAGAAAGACCTGTTCATGTAAAAGGATTTGGTGCGTTCGGTTATTTTCAAACGATCTATCCAATGTCTGAACATACTAAACTACGTTTTTTACAAAATTCTAATGCGAGAGTTCCTGTTATGGTGCGATTTTCATTAGCCGTTAGTACGAAAGGAACACCTGACACTTCTAGAAATGTACGCGGTTTTTCTACAAAGTTTTATACAGAAGAAGGCATTTTCGATCTTTTATGTAATCACATCCCTGTCTTTTCCGTTCGTGATCCGATTCGTTTCCCTGAAACGATTCAAGCGTTGTTACCTTCACCTATAAATAACTTAATAGATCCTAATAGATTTTGGAGCTTTGTCGCTAGAGCGCCTGAATCCATTCATTTCGTTGTCCATTTATATTCTGATGCTGGTACGGCCAAAAGTCTTCGCCACATCCCAGGACATAGTGTTAATACATATGTATGGAGAAATGCAGAAGGTCATCGAAAGTATGTAAAGTATCATTGGTACCCCTTTGAAGGTGTTCAATACATTACTAGTGAGGAAGCGAATAAACTGGCTGCTGAAAACCCTGATTATAGCGGGAAAGATTTATATGATGCAATTGCAAATGGTAAACCAGTAGAATACGGTTTATATGTCCAGCTCATGGATCCGAAAGATGAAGCACATCTTTCTTATGACCCTTTAGATGATACAAAAGTATGGGATGAAAAGAAGTATCCTCTTATACCAGTAGGCAAAATGGTATTAAATAAAAATCCTGAAAATTATATGGAGCAAGTAGAAAAAGTCGCCTTCTCCCCTTCTAATTTACTAGACGGTGCAGAACTATCAGATGATAAAATGCTGCAAGGGCGTGCTAACATTTACAGTGATTCTCAAAGAAGAAGAATTGGTTCCGAATTTCGCAAATTGGCAATTAACAAACAGCAAAATTGGACGCCTGCTAATCAAATAACGAGCGGTGACGGAAGATACGTTGAAGGTAAACTTGAAAGAACTTCTATTACGAAACAGGATGACTTTACGCAGCCTACTGAATTTTATACGAAGTTAAAACCGATTGAAAAAGAACATCTTGCTAAAAACTTAGCTAGTGATTTGAAAGTTATCTCTGATGATATTAGAAAGGTCATTTTAGGATATTTTCATAAAGTGTCTGCTGATTTGGTAAAGAAGATTGAAAGTGCAATGCAAAAGCTTTAAGTATATAAAAAAACGTCATTTTAAAAATAAAAAATGACGTTTTTTTATGGTGAAATTACTAGTAATTTCTACCGCTTCATTTTACATTATGGTACTCATTTCTCTTTTTCAAATAATCTTTTTCACATTGCAACGGCTTGAATTTCACTTTTTTCCCTTTCTTCTTTTTCGTTTTTATAACGAGCCATTCCCCTTTTTCAACGTCTAGTTTAAGGCGTTTCATTACATTAATATTATCTTTTTCTTTATAAAGTAAAAATGCTTCTTGCGCCCTCACAAATAAGCTGGGTTGCTCGCTAAATCCACCACTATCATAAATTTTAGTTAGCGAATTATAATAAGAATCATTTTCCTTTCCACCATACATCAAATGGGCAGCCTCTAGATCTCTTTTACTTACTTCCCAAAAACTATGTTCATCCATATTTAAATTAAATGTGGATTTAATGTCTTGTATTATATTCTTCACATACTTTTCATCTCGAATTTTCCTTTTTTCAAGACAATCAGAAGATAGCTCTGGTGCATCCGTTTGAGAATGTACAACTTGTTGAATAGATACACTTAATATAAATACACTTAATATATACAATATTTTTTTCATACTTACGTTTCACCTCAAGTAATTTAGATACTATATTATTTGAGGCTCACAATATTCTTATGCTAACAATGTGAAAGGCCCTATAAATTGGACTTTTATAGAGCCTTTCATATTAACATTGTTTTATCAAATTCACCGGTGAAGCCATTACCTTACTATTTTTCACATCATATAATCCTATAGGAGTTACCCGTATAAAAGGTAAGTGCGTCGCAGAAAAGAACAAAATGGTAAATGCCGGATCGTCATACGCGTAACCACGCTCTTGGAGTAGTTTCACCATCTGTTTCTCTTCCTGTATTAATTTATTCATTTTCAAATTAGACATAATCCCGAGTAATGGTAATGCGATTTCGTGTAATACTTCATTCTTTTCAGCTATTACCATTCCTCCCCCAATCTCTTTCACTCTATGAAAAGCTGTAAGCATATCTTCTTTATTCTTTCCAATAAGAATGATGTCACCGGTACCAGAATAAGAGCTAGCAAGACCACCTAGTTCTTTCGCAAACCCCTTTACAACTGTATTCACTCGCCAAGTACCATCACGAGCAATCATCATAAGAAAACACTCATCATGATCTAGAGAAAGTTCATCACGGTTTAAATCAATTTCAGTCGTGTATGGTTTAGTTATAACGTTATTTAATAATTGTATACCCACTTTTTGAGAAAAAATCATATCCTCTTTTTCTATAGACCAGTTTAATAATAATGGAGTTACTTTGAATTGACTCCATTCTATTCGTACTGATTCATTATTGTTTATTCCGTCACGCTTCACCCATTTTCCTTTTGCAATTACACTTATTGGAACCGGATTTTCTTTACTTTCCAAAATATTAATATTAGCTATTCTACCTGTCGCAATCGATCCATGTACATGTTCCATATTGTAATAACGAGCGATATTATAACTTGCCATATGATAAGCATCTATTATTGGCACTCCTTGTTTTATCGCGGTAGCTATCATTACGTTTGTCATTCCATTTTCATAAAACGAAGGATGTGAGCCGTCTGTAGTAAGAATAAATCTATCAAACTGCTTTACTCCTAGTTCCAACAATTCTTTCAGTAACACTTCTAAATCTGGGCGTATTGAAGAATTTCTTAGGGAAACCGTGTAACCTTGCATAAGACGAGTGAAAGCTTCCTGCCCTGTCATCGCTTCATGATCACAATCTGTACCTAACAGTTTTAACTTCGCTAAAGTCGTTTCAGATGCTCCTGGAAAATGTCCTTCCACTTTTTTATGTAATCGTTTCGTTTCCTGCAACCAATGTAACATTTCATCATCGCCATGTAATAACCTTGGCCACGCTGTTAGCTCGCCACCTTGAAGAACTGCTTTATGCTTAAGCCACTCTATTATGTCTTCACGATTAAATAAAGATTCCCCGTTTTGCAATTCAGTTTGTCCATCAAAACGACACCACCAATACATACTTGCTGGAATCTTTTCAAATTCATCTAATAAACGAAATGCTTCTTCACGTTGTAATGTGAAAAATAAAGTTAAATTATCATTAATAAAAGTCGTCGTCCCAAACTGCATCGCATAATTTGCTAACGTTTCTGGATTATATAATTGATATGGATGTGCATGCGGTTCTATGTAACTTGGAACTATATACTTTCCATCACAATCAATGACTTCACATTTATGTAGTTGCGCTGGCAGTTTTTCTCCTACATAAATAATGCGATCATCATAGATCCAAATATTTGCTTGCATCCACTCGCGCATATAGGAATTTAAATACGTTGCATTCTTAAATAAAATGTGTGGACTTCTTTTGCCATCTATTACTTCAACATGTTCTCGTAATTGTGTGTTACTCCATCTAAACTGATTTTCTCCCAATGTATTTCACTCCACATCAATTTACTTTTATTTATTAAAATAAAAACAATTAACAAACTAAAGTATTTTTCATTCATAATTCCCCTGTATAGCCCCTACACCTATCATTATATGGAATACTCGCAAAAATAACAATTTTCAAAATGAAACACACCTCTTTACCCCACAATAAAAAGGATGTCATGCAGCTGACATCCTTTTTTATACTAAACTATACGATTGAATTACACTTGATGTCATACTATGGATGCTAATACTATCCTTTAAAGCAGGATCACATTCGTTTTCTTTTCATTTATTTCTTAAATTCTATTTGCATCATTTTATTAAACTGTGTAAGAATATCAACCGGACCTAAAGAGTTAACATTGACAGCAAATGTATGCTTGCCTCCCATTACTCCGCCAGCAAAAGTCATAAACCCAGGAATTGATCCGCCGTGCCCCCAAACTGAGACACCATTTGGAAGTTTAGTTTCATAGATTCCAAGACCATATCCATCACCAAGACCTTTCCCTTCTATAGGAACTGTAGTAAGCATTTCTTTTAGCTCGCGTTCTTTCAGTAACTTACCACCAAGTAAAGATGAAAAGAACTTATTTAAATCGTCCGCATTAGAAATCATATCTCCAGCTGCATTTGCTAAACTCGGATTATAATACGTCATGTCTTTCAACTCACTTGTTTCGTCAATTTTCATATACCCACGAGCATGATTCTTTCCTGGGATGACGGGTGAATTTCCTGGTAAAAACGTATTTGACAGATCCAAAGGCTCAATAATTCGCTTTTCAATTTCTTCCGCATAACTATTTCCAGTTATTTTTTCAATAAGCATTCCCAATATGACGTATCCTGTGTTTGAATACAACCAGTCTTTACCCGGCGAGAAATCTGGAGGCAGAGAAAGGCCTATTTTCACTATTTCTTCTGCTGTATACGTTTTTTTCGAATTCATAATATCAGCGTCTTTTGACTTTAAGTATTCAGCGATACCACTCGTATGATTCAAAAGTTGTCGTATCGTAATTTGATTGCCATCATACCCATTTCCTTGAATAATTCCCGGTAGCCACTTTTCAATTGGATCGTCAAGTTGCACACGATTTTCTCCTACTAATTGAAGAACAGTCGTAGCAGTAAAAGTCTTCGTCACACTTCCAATCCGAAAACGATAATCTAATTTCATTGGTTTCTTTGTATTTAAATCCGCCAAACCAGCAGTATAACTATTAACTCTTCCGTTATTATACGTCTTAGCTAATACCCCTGGCGCCCCAATTTGGATTGTTTCCTGCATGACTTGTTTCCATCCATTCCGATTCTTTTGATCATGTACTTGTGACGAATTAGAAATACTTTGAGTAGACTCTGCTTTCACAGTAAAACCAGGTGTAAATAGAGTAGTACCCGCTAATAAAACTGTCAAACTCGCTAACTTCATTAAATTACATTTTTTCATAAGGTTTTCTCTCCCCTATTCATATCGTATTGATTCAAGCTATACTTTTATCCTATATGATAAAACTCTCTTTTTTCTTATCCATTCCTTACGAAATACTTACGTTCAAATTTTGTTACGCTAAGCTGAGAAAGAATTATGTATGAAAATAAAAAGGACATAAAAAAATAAGGACAGTCCCTTAACTGCCCCCATTTTCATTTCACCTTGTCTTAATTATTTTAAGATGATTTATTCATTGTGTTCGTATTAAAATGAATAAAAAAAGAACGTGTTTTCACTTTTTATGTAAATACGTTCTTTTTTATTTAAGCAACTAATCTATATTCACCTTTACCATCCTGCACTAGCGTTCATACCATTTCCGATAATAGAAAGTAATAGTGGCCATAATACTGGTCCTAACGTAAGCAGTACATTTAGAAGTATAAGTATTCTATATACACCGGTGAAATTATGATTTTTACGATTAACAAATACGAGACTGACTAACGATATTATGGTTGTTAAAAATAAAACTAACATTACCAACCAATACCACACCATTAAACTGAGACTCCATGGTGTTAATAGCTCGTGTATGATACAAAATGAGATTCCTAATACAGCAAAACTAAAGCTAGTCACCGCTATTTTTATAAGCCACTTACTTATTTTTTTATCGTATGTATTTTTACAATATAAATCTATTAAAGTGAATAAAGATAAATATGCCATTAATACGCCTATCCAAGACAATAACCAGTCTCCGTCCCCTTTGAATAATAAGAACAGTAACCAACACATACCTACTGCTGAAAAAACAAAGGAAATAAGTATGCTTTTTAATACCGATTTCATTACACATTCACACCCTTAAAAAACTTAAAAATTAATTATAATTTATAAAAATTAAGTATAGGTTAACATGTAATCAAGTATAAGTAAATAAAGTTAATTTTGTTTTCCTATTTGAAGACGGTTTCATATAAGAAAATAATTCATGTTAATCAAATTTACGTATAAAAAAAGAAAAGGTGGATATTTATATATCCACCTTCCCATCTCCCTCTACCCACTTCATTATTTTTTCCACATCTAAATCCGTATACGTCTTTTCACCATAACGAACAGACTCATATAACGAAGTAATATTTCTCGTTCTACTAATTCTTTTTAACCACTGTTGCATCGTTTCATAGGACCTTCTCTGTTCATGAAATGGTAATGTTCTTTCCCATTCAACTAACGTTTTTCTTATCGTATCTGTCGGTAACGACTGTTCTAACTGATGAATGACTTTCTTGTTATTTTCGGTTCTTACCGTATTTTCTTTTGTTACCGATTTTTTCTCCTGTTCTATTTCTGGTTTCGTTAACTTTTTCCTAACGGATTTATAAAGAAAATATATAATTACCCCTGCAATAACTACATAAAAAACTATACTAATCCATGAATTTGAAAGCATAGAAAGCACATCACTCCATGAATTCTCCCGTTTAAAAAGAGGGATTTTCCTATCTATTTTCGTTCTTGTATCTACAACTCCTGTTTCTTCATCTATAATTCTTTCAGGCTCATCAAACTGTTCGTTTATACTAGTAAAATCATAATTTCTTTCCAACATTGTCTCCGTCTTATTAAAAAAACGTTCTTTTACTATGTCTTGCACATACACCACGCCTTGTGATAACGTTATCGCACTAACCGTAAAGAAAAGTAGCATTAAAACTCTAACACTCCATAACTTCACTTTCATATGCCGCGCTTTATTAACCATGACATAAGCCCCTTCTTATTCTTTAATTACAATCCATTTATTCGTTCTACTGTATTTCTTTGGTGAAGTACCAATAATTAAAGGAACCGCATCCAGTTTCTTTCGACGAAAGCCTGCTGTGTAAAAATAAGAAGAAGATACTGGCGTGTCCTGATTCGATATTGAGGCAAGTACCTTTAATACATTTTGCAAATGTTTCCGATTATCCCCATTTTTTATATGTAGCAAACCGTTATCTTTTACACTATTGATCCATACTTCAAATGAACAGTTTTGCATGAGCAGTTGTTTACATATGCCTGCCGTTAATTCAATTAATTCTTCTGTATCATTTCGCAAAGAAACACCACTTTTATTTTGCAAGTTGAGATAAATCGTATATTTATCTGATTGTGCTCGCTCGTACTTTTTCGCAGTTATCGTCCCTGTTTTCGCTGTTGCACTCCAGTGGATGGAACGAAAATCTTCATTTTCATAAGACTTCACTCCCATTACTTTCGTTTCATCATATAGCGGTGAAGACATCGCTTTTCGAAATCCCCGTGACCATTCTTGTAATTCAGGAACTTGCATTTTCGGAACAGCTGGTAAGACTAAATAGGAGGGCGTATCAACTTGTTTATATGTTATATGGTTCGTTATGAATCCAAAGAGATCAGTAATAACAATTTCAACTTCTTCCCATTTCGCAATTCCTCTTTTTAACGCTACAGCTTGTAAATCAAATGAAACTGACTCTCTTCCTTTTAAATTAAAATTCATATAATAATTTGAACCTGTACTATAATTTTTATTTATTTCATCATGATTCCAAGTTAGCTTATTTTCACATTTAAATCGAAATACGATATTAAGAATAGGAAATATCGACTTGTTTGAAATTTTAATTTTACACGTATTCGTTTCACCTATAAAAACGTTTGAATTCCCCTGACTGTATTCCCATTCAACACGAGATACTTTACGCATGTACACGTGCATAGCACCTATTAAAATTACATACAAAAATACGAGAGATAAAAACAATAGATTACTTGAAAATACACTTAAAATAACGGCTACAACTGACATAACTCCCATTACGAAAGGCTCCGCTAAAGGTGTATACACAAGCTGTTGATTCATCGTACATTCTCCACTGGCACACTAATCGTATGAAGGATTTCTTTCATGATTTGTTCTTTCGTCGTTTTCATCTCTCCCTCAATCGTTAACGTTAAACGATGAGCGCAAACGGATGCAGCTAGTAGTTTTATATCATCTGGCGTACAATAATCTCTTTCATTTAATATTGCCCGTGCTTGAATCGCTCTCATAAATGCCAACGTCCCCCGCGGACTTACTCCAATTTCAATTAGCTCATGCTTACGAGTTGCTTCAATGATTTCAAGGAGATAATCTTGCACATCATTTGTTACTAGCACTTCCCTTGCGCGTTTTTGCATCATAATAATTTCTTCACCTGAAATAATAGAATGTAACGTATCTAGCGGATCATTCTTTTGAAAACGATTCATCATTTCCTTTTCTGCTTCCCTCGTAGGATAGCCTTGACGTATAGTTAGTAAAAAACGGTCTAGTTGAGCATCAGGTAAAGGAAATGTACCTGCTGATTCGAGTGGATTTTGCGTTGCAATAACTAAAAAAGGTTCTGGTAATGAATGTGTCTGTTTCGCAATCGTAACAGTACGTTCTTCCATAACTTCAAGTAACGAAGATTGTGTTCTCGGTACAGCTCGATTAATTTCATCGACTAATACTATATTTGCAAAAATAGGTCCTAATCTCGTTTTAAAATCCGATTCCTTTACATTAAAATATTCAAGACCAATAACATCTCCAGGCAAAGTATCCGCTGTAAATTGTATTCTTTGAAATTTAGCGTCCACACTTTTCGCTAAACTTTTCGCTAATGTTGTTTTTCCCGTCCCAGGTACATCTTCTAATAAAATATGCCCTTTTGCTATAAGGGCTATAGCTGCAAGTTCAATCGATTCATCTTTTCCTATAATAACCTTCGAGATATTGTTAGTAATTTTCTTTAATGTACTCATACAGTATCTACCACCTTTTTTATTATCCGAAAATTAAGAATATATATTTTTTCCAAATTATAACATGTAATTCAAATATGAAATAGAGCAAAAAGGAAACTTATATTTTTTCTTCACTGCATGTAAAAAAAGCACCTATTGTCGTCCGTTGACAATGAAGTGCTTAACTCACGTAATTTTCATATTGGGCATTTGACACCTTATATACATTCACTATCTTTCCTCTCTGCACAAATGAATATAATGACCAAAATCAGGAAACACATCCCAGTGATTTTCAAGATTATCATCACCCTCTCGTTCCTCAACTAATCCTCTATTCACATCCACCTTTTCCATTACTGTATAACCATTTTCGCGGAAATTGAAAATCATGCTAGTTTTTTCTTTTTCATTCGTATCATTATATTCCCAATACATAGCTGTTCTTAAGAAAATTCTATTATTATTTATAACTTCAAAATCATAATTTAAATACTTACGAACTAAGTCATCATAAAACCCAACTGAAACCCAATCTTTTGTAACATTTATAACATACTTAATCCTTTCACCTTCAGTTAACACGGCCGTATATGGTTCGTGATTTTGATGACACAAGTATGCTTTACATGCATCAATTATATTCCAAGGTTTCTTTCTAATATCTGACCATTCGTCACAATAATAAATTTTTAAAGTTAATAATCCCTACCTTCTATACCTCTTAAAAACATGCCTATTTTCTAGTTTTTTCATCTGGTTGTTGCATTCACACAAAGTAATAATGTTTTGAGCATATGAATCACTTATGTATAATAATTTACAGTATCGTATTACTTACTACTTTCAATTGTGGGTTTTACTATACACATTACTTATTTCACTTTTAAAATCATCATACATTAAAAATGCCTCTTTTAATATTTCCTCTAACTCCATATAGTTCCGATATACTGGTGTTTTTATTCTTTCACTTGCATTCATCAATAACCTTGAATAAACACTCCAAGGACTACCTAGTCTTACTTCATTATTATGATAGACAACCCATACAAACACTGTCATTCCATGTTCTAAAATTATATGAAACCATACCATATAATTTGGAGAATGATCTAGAACACCTACCTTAAAAAATTTCTCCTTTTTATCAAAAGTTGCTGCATATCCCAACCTTATAAATATTTCATTTACCTTTTCCATATCATAATCCTCAAGTCTATCATTTAAAGCATTAAGATTTGAGCTAAAGTTTCCAGACAATTTTTTATATCTATCTATAAATTTAATTTTTTTCAGAACTTCTTTAATTTCAGGTTTCATTTCAACATTCATTTTCTAACCCTCCATGAAACTTTTCCATTATATTCACTTCATTTATTTTCTATTTCACTCCAAATATCAACATCACATTCATTTAAAATCGCTTTAATTTTGTCCTTCTCAAATACTACTAAATACTCATACGGTAAAGCTAGCACTTGAATAATTGCAGGTTTCATTTTGAATAATTCGTAGGCGTATATGATTTCCAATTCTCCTGATACTTCTTCATTGATAGGACCTATATACCAACCTGAATCACCTTCATCACAACCACTAGATCTTTGTAAATACACCTCTTCTTGTTGCAACACATTTTTCGCTATCACAATCTTATCGTTAAATTTTATGAATTCTCCCTTTATATTTAATCGACGTAAACAATGCGATTGCTCAAGTTGTACCCATAATGCAATCGTTAAATCTTCCGTTGTATCTATAAAAGGGTTTTTAGTATAATCCCGGGTGATAATTTGATAATAATCTTCATACTTATATAAACTATAAACAGACCATCCAATTTGTATTGAAAATCTATCTGCTAATTTATCTTTTACATTAGATAATAAATTAAATAGAGTTTCTACATGAAGACTTAATGGTTCTTCTACTTTAGCTTTTATATTTTTATTACCTATATTTTTGATTATTGTTTTCAAATCAATATTCTCCACTTCTATTGAATTTCCTCACTCAATCTACATTCCTTAACTTGCCTTATATAGACTTTCGTTATTAACACCAATAAAATTTCTAATATTAAAACTCTTCTTCCCATACTTTTTTGTCTCTATTAACATTTATGATAATACGATTTTTTAGCACCGAACAAATTTATATATTTTTAAAAGGCACCAATACCAATTCTTTATTTAAGCCTAATGAATTGGCCAGCAGTTCCATGTGTCACCTCAATTTTTTTTACATAAAAAACATCCTTTTACACCAATTAAAGCTTCAATTAAGCATAATATTTTTCAAACAAAAATTTAATATGTATTTCGCCTATTAATGTCTCATACTTACAAGTTTATATCATACAAAATAAGATTTTGAGTACTGATTTCAACAAAAGTTCCTTTCCGATATGCTTCTCCATCAATTTCGACAGTGAATATACTTGACCCAATTTTAAAATCACAACATCCATACTCAGAAAATGTTTCCACTTCACAAACTATAATTGTGGAATTCCCATCATTTTTGATACAGTATTGATCTTTGTCAGATTTATTAACCTCTTCTCCCCACACTACTGTATCTCCTATTTCTAACTCGACATAATATTCTCGACCTTCGATTGGATTTTCTCCATTCCAACTACCTTTCCCACGACCAAACTTAGTAGAAAAACTCACTATATTTTGACCATTATACATTCCTTCATTTTTTATAATTTCAATTTTCATAGAATTCACCTCTAAATTGGAAGCCTTTAAAAATTTTTTCTTTCTTCTCATTCATTCTATTCCAAAGTTTCTATTGTACATTTAACCACTTATTACAATACTAAATAAGTCTACAGTTTGCTAAAAACCTTTCCAACCATTAGCATGTTGTTGAAAATCTCGATATATAATATCAATTTTATAACCCATTTTATTTATCTATTAACCTTCCCATCAAGATTTAACCAACTATAAAAATTCAGTTTTCCATCTAAGTTGTAATAAACAAAAGACTAATATACTTTTTATATGATTTTCTGTTTTCTGAAAGACATTCAACACTTTACTTAAATTAAATACACGAATGTAAATACAAAAATAGTGACAGTCGGATTCCACAAACTACCACTATTTATAACCTCTTTTATTTATTGAATTCTATATGTTTTTGATGTACTGGTTATTGAATTTCTTCTACTTCGACAACCTCTATCTTCACTTCATACATATTCGGGATATTTATTTCTTTCGGTACCCATGCATAATAATTTTGATCATTCTCTAATATAAATTGAATTAACTTTATTTCTGATCCATTCCAGAAATTTTTAAGATTATCAATGTAGTCCTCTAAATCCTCTTTATAGTCCAGTTGTAATATATAATCTCTTACTGTAAGGGCAAACACAATTAAACTTCCTAATAGATCCTTTTGCTCATTTTCTTCTTCATATTCTTGTGGTAAAAACCACACTTGACCTATTCCTATTGTTTTTTTGTATTTTTCATAAAAACTACTATCGTCCATATTCTCATAATCATGTATTAATTCATCGACCAATGAATGCCATTTTGGCGGAATAATATTTTCCAATGCAGGATTATGTTCAATTCCTTCTACTATTTCCTCTATTTCTTCTGTCTCATCTTCATAGTGATATTCACTTAAGTCTATATGCTTAAATTTCATTGTATTCTTGTAATGGGCCAAATCATATGGATAATGATTATTATCTTTTAAACTTGTATCATCAAGTTCCAAAATTTTCACAAGCGCTGCCGTTTCAAAGCTCCAATATCCTACATATCCAGGTTCTTTATGCGCGTTTTTCCACTCATAATCATAATGGCCTTTAAACCATTCTTTCTCCATATACGTTTGTAATCTTTTAGACGCTTCTTTTTTATCTGTTTGTGCAAGTTCTATAATCTCTCTCGTTTTTGCATATGGATTTTCTTTAAAATAAACATTCGTCATTTTTGTGTATCCGATATCACTAGCGCATAAGAGGAAATCGATTACTGCGTCGTTCATATTTTTTTTATCAACTATCTTTTTTAATCTTTCTATATTCTTTTT
This sequence comes from Bacillus sp. M5A3_1b, assembly GCF_053345335.1. Classification (NCBI taxonomy): domain Bacteria; kingdom Bacillati; phylum Bacillota; class Bacilli; order Caryophanales; family Bacillaceae; genus Bacillus; species Bacillus sp. M5A3_1b. Next base: position 374,853 of record NZ_JBKEZY010000004.1, read on the forward strand.
ATCCGTTTCTAATAGAATTCCTAAGGAAATCATCCATAGCATATATATATATCCAACATTGTTAGTACCTGTTTGCTCTAAATCATCCAATGCATTATAAAAATATGCTTCCATTGTACTTATGTCTTCTCCTAAAGAATACATGGCCCTAATATCGTTCATCTCATGTATAAAATTCGACAAATAATTTTCTAATATAATACTTTTGTTATCATTAGGATATCTTTGAATACCATTTTTTTCATCTTCTTCTAAACTTTTAATCTCTTCTCTATTTTCTTCAATAAACTCTTTATGATACTCTATTCCCCTTTTACATTTTTCTTCTATACATAATTGATTTCTCATTCTATTTGATTCCTCCTAGCTTCTAAATTATGGCCATTCTCCAATAATATTTCCCTTTACATCTATCCTAAATGTTTTCACATTTCCACTACTATCAGGTTTATTATCTTGCAGTACAGTTTAACATTTACTTTCCAATTTCCAATTTATACAAAAATAATAACATATCTATAGATTTCGAATAAAGGAAATGTTTATTTGAGAGCAATAAAAAAACCTTAAGGTAATTACCTTGAGGCTCAAAAATCACGAGTTCATTAGTTTCATGTTTATATTCAAAAGAGTTACCTCTCCTCTTTGCACAAATATAAGTATTGGCCAAACTCGGGGAATATATCCCAATTTCTAGATACATCATCTTTTATCTCTCGTTCTTCTACTTCACCAGTTTTAGAATCTTTTTGCTCCATAGCAATATGACCATTTTCTTGATACCCCAAAATCATACTTTTTAACTGTGTATCCCCGTCATATTCCCAATACATTATTGTCCTTAGGAATATTCTATTATCTTCTTTAACAATAAAATCGTAGTGTAAATATTTACGAAGAAAATCATCCAAAAAACTTACCGATACTCATTTATCAGTGACATTTACTAAATACTTTGGCTGCTCTCCATCATTGAGAACAGCAGTATAAGAATGTCGATTTCCATGAAGTATCTTGGCTGCATTCTCATCAATAATATTCCAAGGCTTCTTCTTTATATTAGACCACTTATCACAATAATAAATTTCCATTAATTATACACCTTCCCATTAATATCACGAATAATAATCCCTTTCTCATTCGCCTCTTCAATAATTTTTTGTGGAACTGGTTTTGTTTGTACAGGGACTTCCAAAATTAATTCTCCATCTAGTCGACCACCTTTTAAAGCATTAGGATTAAATTTACCTGAAGAAATTTCTGAACCGGAAGAATACTTTTTAGTAAACTCACTTAAATAACTTAATGCCGTCTTTTCTTTTACTTCAGCCAATTGGATAAATTTCCTCGAGACAATTTCTTCACCCGGAATATAAGAATCCACAACATATTTCTTCCTATTGATTTCCTTTTTCTCTAACTCTACTTCATTATAAGGATATCGAGAGCGCTTTTCCTTATTAAATCTATTCCCTGCTTCCCATTGTTTTTTCACAAAATCGGGTATTGATTTCTTTTTAGATAGTGTTTTATCCATACCCTTATAGTTGTTATCTCATGCTAATGTTTAATTGGGGATTTTTTCAATACACTCAACAAAAGAGACCTCAAATTTGAGGTCTCTTTTGTTGACTCTTCTTCATCTATAACTTCCTCTTTACTAATTCAATACCAGACAATCTGCCTTATTGAAATATACTACAATACTAATGAAAACATATTTTTGAAAAAGTTCTTTTCTGCCCTCAGAATTTAGCAAAATGGCTATAAGCTATTACAAATTTAAGCTACGCTTAACTTGCACTAATAAGTCTATTAATCCATTTCTTTCTGGATTTTTTTCCACTTCCTTTTTCACATGTTCTTCCAAATAATTATAAAAAGTTTCAAAGTCCAAATACAATTGTTGTTCAGACTCAACAGCTGGAGAATCTAATTCAACTAACACATGCTTATCATCTAAAGGTGTAGGTAGCTGTGACATATCAAATTCATCTAAATCAGACTGAAAATGAACGAATACTATTTCTTGTCCAAACCCCTCTTTTTTTACAAAAAAACTCAAAGCTCTTTCCAAGTACTTACCGTTTATAAAGTTAAAATATATTGACATCAATTCATCATTTTTCTCTTTATCTTCAATAAATTCAAAATTACTATTCATTTTATCCTCCTATAAATATTGTATCTTGATAATATCAGTCTAGAATTGGGAAAAAGTTAGTTATCTCCCCAGCATCATTTAAATAACCTCTGAACTTCAATCCATTTGAAGCAGTACCTTCAACAAGCCTACCATTTATTGTTCCCTTTTGCATCGCTTCTTTTCCCCACTGATATATCTTATCATCACTAATCATTGCTGGATCGTATATTGTTTTAGGCTCCTTAATATTTTTATACGAAACGGGTTCTGCAATATTTCCAGCCATATCTTTTCTAGGTATTTTGTATTCTATCTCATAAATCCCTTCAATTGAAGAATGTGATTTTTTAGATATAATTAATTCTTCTACATCAACACCCTGATTTTTTAAAGCATTGTAAAATTCATCCATGTTATGTCCACCACTAACCCCTTTCTTAGTGCTTATATTCTCAACATTTTTTAAATGATTTTTAGCATTATCTCCAAATTTAAAGTTATTAGCTTTACCCGTACCCTATGTTGTAATCTTAAACTCTCACAATAAAAAAACAAACCATATAAAACCTTATTAAACTACTTCCTTCTCTTGTACTACCGGCAACTCATATGCCGTTTTATGTTTCATCATGCCATATATAATGTTCACCAGTCTTCTCATAATACATACTAATGCCTGTCCTTTTGTTTTTCCCTCTTTTAATTTCTTTTGATAGTATGCATAAAACACTGGACTTCTAGCTAACTTACTTCCTTTCGCCACTTGCACTTGCTGTACTGCTAAATTATAAAATAAAGCGTGTAACGCCCTGTTTCCTTGTTTGCTTTTATGTGTCTTACCTTTTCCGCCAGAACCAAAGTAAACAGGCGCAATCCCCGCGAATCGTGCTAATTTGTTGGCATTTGGAAATTGCCTTACATCCCCAATTTCTGCAATTAATGCTGATGCCGTCACAAGTTCTATTCCCGGCATCGTCTCTAATTGATAATCTAGTAGATTTACTAACCGTTTTAATTCTCTTTTAATGTATTTCATTTCCTTCTTTTTAAACTCAATATCCCGTACAATACTTCTTACTAAAAAGTCTCGTGTTTCTTGATACTCTTTCATTGTTTGTCCATCTTCTTTTACAAGTTTTAATATTTCGCTTGCTTTCTTTACTGAACATGTATTGTTGCTAACATCTAATAAAAAAGCTGTTAATTGCTTTATATTCGCCTCCTCTAAACAAGAGGATAATGGATATTGCTGCCAAAACGCTAATGCTGTTTTCCCATCTAATTCTGAGAAAAACTTTTTATAACTTGGATAATGATGGTTTAATTGAATATGTAGTTGGTTCTTTAATGCACTTTGTGCTTTTACTAATGCATTCCTTCTTGATACTAGTTGTTGTATCGACCAAAATAAATCGTTTGGCTTTGCATCTGGCAATTGATTAAATTTGTTTACCAATATGCGTGCTACACATTCCGCATCCCAACTATCACTTTTTTGTGTCGTCACATGGCTTTTTCGCTCTAAAAATGATAAAGCTGGATTTACTTCTTTCACTACTTGTTTATGATCTACTAAATATTTCGCTAACGCTCTTCCATAACCACCAACATCCTCTAAACCAAATACAACTGATAAACCATCACTCACATATGTCTCTACTTCTAATAAAAACTTCGAAAATGCAGATGGTTTATTATCAAATTGTATTTCTCCTAATTTTTCTTGCCAACAATTAATAATAACAGCCGTATGCTGCTCTTTATGTAAATCTACTCCTACATACAAATAATTCTGCCTATTATGCATAACTCATCCCTCTATTCAATGATTTAGTCATATATAAAAACGTCGGCAACCTTAGTTCGAGCGTTCATCTCCCGATGCGCATAGGTACGCAAGCCTATCCATTTTCATAACTTCATAAGTACATATAGTAAAATGAGCGATTTTTTTAAGTACGACTGTTATATAATTGCTGAATGTTTACCGTTTGTTTGTATTTGCCCGTATGTATATACCCCTCGATAAAAACTCTCTCGGTCTAACATGCGTTTTACTTGTACTTTCGTAAATTGTTTTCCTTTCTCTGTATGATAACCTTCCCTATTCAGTCGTTCTGCCAATTGAGTCAGCGACCAATGTTTAAAAAAGTGTCTTAATTCAAATAGTCTACGCACAACCACTGCTTTCTCCGTATCTACTTCTAACACTTTTTGTCCTTTCTTTACTCTATAACCAAACATCACACCACCACCTGCATATCCACCTTGTTCCGCTTTTTTCTTTCTGCCTCTACTTAGCTTCAATGCAATCTCGAGACGTTGATATTGGTCTAATAGCTCTAACATGCCATTTACTAAAAAATCATTTGGGTCATGTGTGTATATACTGTAATTGGGTTGTTCAATTGCTTTCACATCTACCTTGTATTTCTTTAGCTCTCGTTGTATTAACACTTTTGCCATATCAGAGCGCCATAACCGAGATGTATTGAGTACAATCACGTGCTTCACTTGTTGATATGCCATATCTGACAATAGTTCTTGTAAGCCTTCACGTTCAACTGTTAATCCATTTTCATCAACAGTTGCGCCACTTAGTCCTCTATCTTCATATACATGAAGCAATTGTAAGTTGTTTTCCATACAGTAACGTTCGATTTCTTCTACTTGATACGCTAAGCTGTATCCGTCACGTACTTGTCCTTCTGTTGAAACTCGTACATAACCCACTACTTTCTCTTCCATATTGAGTCCTCTCCCGTTACAGTAATTACAATCTCTGTAACGTTTGCCTGTTTTTTGCGGATAACGTGTGCATAACGTCCATCCGTTAAAACGTACTTTACGATGACTTCAAAACATAACACAATCCTTTATTTTTTCCTCTACTATCGTCATACCCTGTTCATAGCCATTACAATCTATAAAAATTTAATACTTAGCACACTTATAAAATTATAATGTGTCTAATCATTTCTATCCTAAAACGCCAAAAAGCACTTGTTGCCTTTAATTGACAATCAAGTGCTTTAAGTTCATATGTTTTTAAGTAGCATAAATTTGTAAGTTTTGTAGTAACAGTATGACACCTTTTATATGTGGTAACAACTACTACGTTAAAACTTACGAGTTTGTACGAGTTCGTTAGTTTAATATATATTCCATGTGTTTATATTCAGCACCCAGTAAAATGTCATCTCGCCAAAGCTCGTACCTCGTTTTCTTATTCTATCATTGCACATAGTACTCCATGATGGTACAACCATCATAGAGTACATACTTTCAAAAACTCTTTCACTTTCTTATCCCACTTAAAGGCTCTCTTTTTCACTCTTGATCATCATAAGCATCTCCAAGTGATTCAAATTCACTCTTTAGCCAATACCAATATTGTCCATTATTCTTAATAAGTTTTTCAAGTAAGTCAGTGAATGAAGTTGCGATAATTTGCGACTCCCCAACTATTCCATGTCGATCAAAGAAACTATCATAACATCTACCTAGTCTTTCTTCACTAAGATCTATTGTTAAATATTCATCCTTACCATCATTGCATATAATATACCAATTTGATGAAATATCTTCTTCACATAACTCTCCTACAATTACGGGATTAGCCAAAATAAACTCCTCTGGGGTAACAATATGAATAGGATATTCCTCATTTTCAAATAAAGTTAGACCACCACAAAGACTATAAAATTCTTTTAAATCACCTGGTAGCATATGCTTATTCTTATCAATTATCGGTAATTCTGTAGGCTCCTGAACTCGACAATTAGGTAATGATTTTACTTTTTTAATCAACTGATTAATATTTTCCATCTAAATTACTCCCTAAAATTATATTGATTAAAGGCCCTATAATACTCTTGTCTAGCTAAACGTGGTACATTCGCAGCATCAAACATTTTTTCCGTCAATTCTTGTATTTCTTTTGGTGAAACAGATTTCCAATCTACTTTACCTCCAACCTTTTTCCCTGTTTTTTCAAAGAGCCATTGTCTATAAACAGCTTTAGTAGCATTGTGTTGCTCTTTAGTTAAAGCTATAGTTGGAGTATTCGCCCCTCTACTAACATAATCGGGGACATTATGTTTAGCCCATACATCCATAACGCCATGATGATTTTCTAGTGGTGAATTGCTTGGCCTATACGGTACTACATCGTATGGTTCTGTAGTCTTACCCGTACCCTTAGCAACACCCGCACTCCCAGACGTTGCTTTCTTCACATCTCCAACCTTTTTTAAATCATGAAGTTTATCAACTATTTTTACACCTTTCCCATATGGAGTCATCATCCCAACTGCTAGGAGTTTTTCACCATAGGTAGCTTCTGGGTCAAAGAGTGTGAAAAGATCACCAAAGAGAAAATCGAATCCAAACTTCGCCACACCGATTAAAAAAGGATTGAGTACTGGCCTTCTACCACCGACTGGCTGGCCAAAAATGTTATGCTCCATTTCATAATCATCGGTTTCAACTTGGAAATCCTCACCTATATTCCCTTTTATTGTACCATTTTTAATTCCTTCAAGGTATTTTTGTGTCGCTTGTATCTCTTCTTTTGTAAATCTATTATTGATAGATTGATTTTCGCTGCTTATTCCTTCAATGTCGTTATACACATTGTGCTCTAAGTCTACACTTTTTCCAATACCATTATCAGATTTCCGTATTTTCTCTTCTATAATTATTTGAATTTGCTTTGCCCATTCCATATTTAACTTTTCACTATGAAACGTACCACTCACAGGACTAAATCCTTTCCCACTTTGCACTTCAGCGAGTCCGGCTGTGATGCTAGCTGCTAATTGGAGAGCGGTGCTGTAGTTGTTGCTGGATGAATGATTGAATTCATATAAATGCTCTAGTTTTTCTTCCAGTTTTTTTCTCATTGCACCTAATACCGTTACAATTGCACCTACTCCGGGCATTGGTGTAAGTACTTCTATTGCTTCTATACTTGTAATCGATTGATTAATTCCCCTTATTTGTTCTCTTATTTCTTGTTCAATCACATCTGTCGAAGCAACTTTCGCTTGGAACTCATTTGGAAATGCTTCATTTTGGCGAATTAATTCTTCACATAAGCATATGATTCCTTGCGCTAATGGCCGAAATGTTTGGACAAGGTAGGATTTTGCACTACTGTATGTTTGTCCTTGTAATACTGTATCTATCGCAAAGGCATCAATAGATTGAATCGCTTGTTCCATACTTTGAATCGTAGCATTACATATAGCGTTCATACTTTGAGTTTGACTTTGTACTTCTCCCAAATACATGTTTAAACTCATGTATTGGCCTCCCTTTGTAGTTGCTGCTGTTCATAGGAAAGGTCGTTTTCTTTCTCACTGAGATGCCGTTTTTCTTTAAGCAACGTCTCTTTTTCATTTTCTAATTCGAATGTAAGTTTTCTTTCATACTGTCCGATCTCTTGCCGCATATTCGTAAAAAGGTGAAACACTTCTTTGTCGCCGTGCCAAGTTTCTAGTATTCGGTTAAATAAACGATTGCTTCTATTTTTCCATTCATGAAAACTAACCTCAGCTCGTTCTTAATTTTGCAGCGCCATTCGGTTTTTATTTTGTTCTTCAAATATAATTCGTAATTTTTGATTACATTGACTGATTCTCATTTCAATTTCTTAAGTCATCTTTTCTCCCTACCTTTTCCCCTTTACGTAGGCTGTTACATTATTGAAAAGTCTTTTGAAGTCCGGTATCCATTTTCTCAAATTCATTTGCTACGGAATGGATATTATCAATTGTTTGTTGAAAAGCAGTACAAAATTGTTTCGTGATCTGTAAATTTTGTTGATTTGCTTCTTGTGCTTTAAAGTTCACAGATAGTGTCGTACGCGTTGCCTTATTTATAGAGCGACTAGTAGCACTTTGCATTCTATCTGAAGCAGTTCTCATTTTCGTTGCAAGTTGTGTTGCCGTATGCAAATTACTTTGAAATTCTCCCATTACTTACTCCCCTCTACCTTTTATTTACAAGAAAATTATACCACGGAAAAATATCCCAATAAACCGAATGTTCGAATTTAACATACAATTCACCACAGTTACTGAGGATAAGAGCAACACTTATCTATCAACATAACTGAGTCCAAAATGGATTCTACTTATACAAAAAAGATGACTTCAGCCATATGCTAAAGTCATCTTTTTCTACCTTATTATTTTACTAATTCTCCATTATAAGCTTTTATATTAAGCGGAGCAGTTAAAAATTGTGCTGCTTTACTAACGAAAGATGTGAAGTGTTCACTCGTATTATGGCTCGCAACTGCTGCTTCATCTTTCCATACTTCTACCATCGTATAAACACTTTCTTTTTCTGTATCTTTATATAAGTCATAAGATACATTTCCACTTTCTTCTCTTGAACCATGAATGAGTGGCTGAATTTCTTCTAAAAATGCTTGTTGTTTTGCTGGGTCTACTTGAAATATTGCGTGAATAATAATCATGGTGTTTCCCCTTTCATATTCCATATATTTCTATGACCTAATTAGATTACTTCCACTCAGCAACTTTTTCAATTGGAAGACGTACTGATTGGTAACCACTGTCAGCAGCTTTTCCGATTGAAATTAGCATTACTGGTACGTAGCGTTCTTTATCTAGTCCAAATGCTTCTGCGATTTGGTCTTTTTCAAATCCACCAATTGGGCAAGTGTCATAGCCGTGAGCACGAGCTGCTAGCATAAATTGCATCGCTACAAGACCACCGTCAATTAATACCGTATCTTTCATTACTTCTGGTGTAACCATTGAGAAGTAACCTGAAAGTTTTTTCATTTGATCTTCTTTTACTTCAGCTGGCATTAAACCACGTTCTACTGCTGTACCGTAAATTTCTTCTGCGTTATCAAAATTGTTTAAGTCACCAAACACAGCGATCATTGCTGAAGATGTTTCTACTTGAGATTGATTGAATTTCGCAAGTGGCGCAAGTGTTGCTTTTGCTTCGTCACTTTCAATTACTACGAATCTCCATGGTTGCATGTTTACTGAAGATGGTGCAAGTGTTGCTTCTGTAAGAATTTCTGTCATTTCTTCTTTGCTAATTTTTACTGTTGGGTCGTACTTACGAATTGAACGACGTCCTGTTAAAATTTCGTTAAAATCATTTGTTTTTACTGAGTTAGTCATAGTTGTATTCTCCCTTTTTTATAATTCTTTTATATTTTCTTGAATGTGATTTAACATATTTAAAAGATTATCGCGTTCTTCCTCACTTAATCCTTTAAATGCAGATGCTGCAAAACGTTCTTTTTCCTCTTGAAACGCTTGAATTTTATTTCGTCCCTCTTCAGTAAGAGAAACTAACGTAATTCTGTTATCATCTGGATTTTTACGTCTTACAATCATTTCATTGGCCTCAAGCTGCTTTAAATGCCTTGTTATCGCAGCATTATCAATATTCACTTCTTGTTGAAGTGCTTTTTGACTAATTTCACCTACTTCATATAACTGAAGTATAAGCTCTAATCGAGACTGGCTCATACCCGTACACCCTTCAAATTTCGAACTTACTTCTTTATTTAGAAAGTGTAATTTATATAAAATAATCGCTTCTTTTGAGCATGAACTTGTCAAATTAACCCTCCTTTACAATCAAAATAAAAACATTTGATGTATCAATAGTTGATATGTCAATTAATATAATCTATATCGATTTAGAATGCAAGCATTTTGTTTTCATTTTATTTTTTCCAAATTAAGGCGCTTTGTAGCGTTACAAATAATGTTAATTGCACTATAATAATACTAATTTAAAGAACTGGAGAGTGATTGATAATGCGGCAATATACAAATAGAAATAAGGAATTGAAAATGGAAAATGAAATGAGGATATTCACAAATGACAACAATAAATATAGGGATTGTCGCGCACGTAGACGCTGGCAAGACGAGTTTGACTGAGCGTATTCTTTATGAAACGAATGTGATTAAAGAAATTGGCCGAGTAGATAGTGGTAATACACAAACTGACTCAATGGAATTAGAAAGACAACGCGGAATTACGATTAAAGCATCTGTCGTTTCTTTCTTTATTGATGCTGTAAAAGTAAATGTCATTGATACACCTGGACACGCTGATTTTATCGCTGAAGTGGAGCGATCATTCCGCGTTCTAGACGGTGCGATTTTAGTTATCTCTGCCGTTGAAGGTGTGCAAGCACAAACAAAAATTTTAATGCGAACATTACAGAAACTAAACATACCGACTATTTTATTCGTTAATAAAATTGATCGTAGTGGCGCAAACACTGAAAAAGTTATGAAACAAATAAAAGAGGTTCTTTCAAATGAAGCATTCCCCTTCTACTCTGTTCTAAACGAAGGAACGAAAGAAGCCCGGATCATTGAATACAAATCATATGACGATTGTATGGAACTGTTAGCACCATTTAATGAATCGTTACTTGAATCATATGTAAATAACGAAATAATACCGGACGCACTATTAAGAGAAAAACTAGAACAGCAAATACAGCAAGCGAATGTGTATCCAATCTTTTTCGGTTCAGCAATGACTGGTATGGGCGTAACAGAACTTCTTGAAAAACTTCCGGCTCTCATTCCAGCTCTTACATCGGCACAAGAGGAACCATTATCCGGTGTTGTTTTTAAAATTGAACGTGAACCTTCTGGAGAAAAGGTTGCTTATATAAGAGTTTTTTCAGGTAGCTTACATGTTAGAAAATATGTTAATATACAGCGCAGTAAGTCTCTATTCCATAAAGAAAAGATAAAAAAAATGTGCCTATTTCATAATGGAGATACCGTTCAAACTTCTACCGTTCCTAGCGGTGAGTTTTGTAAAGTGTGGGGGCTGAATGATATTAAAATTGGTGATATTATCGGTGAACGTACGGATTATATAAAAGATATTCACTTTGCCGAACCACAAATGGAAGCTGCCATTGATGCGGTACCTAAAGAGCAAATTCATAATTTATACGCTGTTCTTATGGAACTATGTGAAGAAGATCCGCTCATTAAAGTTTGGAAAGACGATGTTCATAATGAACTATATATTCGCCTTTTCGGTGAGGTACAAAAAGAAGTAATTGAAACAACACTTTATGAGAAATATAATTTGCAGGTTAATTTTTCAAATACGCGAGTTGTATGTATCGAGAAACCAATTGGCGTAGGCAATTCTGTTGAAGTAATGGGTGAAAAAGAGAATCCATTTTACGCAACAATCGGATTCAAAGTTGAACGTGGTGAACTTAATTGCGGTATAACATATAAATTAGGTGTTGAGCTCGGCTCACTACCTTTAGCATTTCATAAAGCGATTGAAGATACGGTATTTCAAACGTTAAAACAAGGATTATATGGGTGGGAAGTTACAGATATTATCGTCACGTTAACACATACTGGTTATGCTAGTCCTGTTACAACAGCGAGTGACTTTAGAAACTTAACACCGCTCGTTTTAATGGATGCTTTAAAACAAGCTGCAACATATGTATATGAACCAGTTAATGCGTTTGAATTAACTGTACCGGAGCAAGCAATTAGTACCGCAATGTATAAGCTCGCTGTCGTTCCAGCAACTTTTGCAGAGCCTATATTCAATAACAATTCTTATCAGTTAACAGGATCATTACCTGTTGCGAAAACAGAGAGTTTCAAACGAATACTACATTCATTTACAGAAGGAGAAGGCATATTTACAACGAAGCCAGCTGGTTTCACAAAACTTATGGCTCCCTTCCCTACTCGAAAACGTGTTGATTATAATCCGCTGAATCGTAAGGATTATTTACTTCATGTTTTGAAGGCTTATTAAAGTAAAAGAGGTGCAATTCGCACCTCTTTTGCATGTATTAATAGGTTAGTTTGTCCTAACAACTTCTTTAAGTTTTCCTATTATTTTCGCTATAGCCTCAATTGAATTTTCCGTTTCATATCCCCCAACATTTACAGAATGATTTGCATTTTTGACAACTTCAATCTGTAAATTCGTTTTATATAACTGATCAATTTGATCTGCATTGTATTGGTGATCTTTATCCCCAATAACTAAAAACCCTTCGTGTCGACTATGTAAGATAGAATCAAAAATTGTATCAAACGTCAGTAAAGGTGTAAGTAGTATCATTTTTGACTGCGCGAATTCTTCTCTCTTCATTAAATCATTTGCAATCAGAATTGTTCCGAGTGACTTCCCTAAAAACATAGTCTCGTTGTATTGCTCATCTTTTAATACTTCATTTATTACAGGATTAATATCATCCATCATTACTTTCGTTACTTCTTCCATTGGTTTATTCATTAATTGTCCATCATAAGAATAATGAATATGTACAACATCTATTTTATGTTCAAGCATTAACATCGTTGCGTAATAAAATAACGGCTTATCATAATTGTATCCTGAACCTGAAAACATAAAGCAAACGGTACTAGAACCTTTTTCGATATGTGTGTAATAAATTACTTTGTCATTTATATGTACCTCTTTTTTAGTTCCCTTCACCATTTTCCCCTCCGAATACATTTACTTTTGTAATACGATATGTTCTGTGTGAACTGATACATCCTTTACTTTCTCTTTTATAAATGCAGGCTGTAAGTTATATGTATGCAGTTCTTCTACTGGCACCCATCTAAACAAATACGTTCTACCCTCTTCTTCCAAAATATATTGATCCGCTCCACTCGCAGGTAACTCATGTAGCTCTGCTTCATAATAAAAACTAATTTCATGAAACTTTCGCTCAGAAAGTGTAAAGAAATTTTCTACTGACCATATTAACCTTTTCCTTTTAATAGGAACACCTATCTCTTCCGCAAGCTCTCGTTTTAATGCATCTTCACTATTCTCTAGCATTTTTACTCTACCGCCGGGTACATACCAAAAATCTTCACCGTCACCTTGCAGAATGAGTATTTTATTATCATGTTTACAAATTGCTCCAACGCGGTAATTAAAACATGTTTCCTCAACTTTAAACGTAAGATCCATCCGTAACGCCCCCTTATATAAATATCGAATTATTACAAAACAATTATGTAATTACTGTACAAATAAGGTTACTAAATTTATCCACTCCATTCAATGGTTTTTGAATTTTCTAAACTATTATTTTTCCATCATTACAAGTGTATATACATATGTTACAATCATATTGCACACTAGAAAACATTATGGTGGTACGGATGGAAACGTTATTAATCCAGCAAACTGAGAAATCAAATAAGTTTTGGAAAATCGTTGTGAAAGAAAAAGACTATGTTGTGTTTTACGGAAAAATTGGCACAGCTGGCAGTGTGAAAGCGAAAGAGTTTGAAACAGAAGAAGAATGTATGAAAGAAGCTAATAAACTAGTTGCTTCCAAACGTAAAAAAGGATATACAGACCCGTTGCCTGGGGAAGATTACATAAAAGAAAAAACGATAACCGAAGAAGAATTTTGGGAGCTACTTCATCGTGCAAAAACGAAAGGTGAGGACCAAGAAGAACAAATAGAATGGCTTACTTCTCACCTTGCTAAACGTACAGTACATGAAATTGTAGCTTTTGATACGCATATGCATCGCCTTTTGAAAGACTCCTATACCTCCCGTTTATGGGCAGCAGCCTATATTATTATGGGTGGCTGTTCAGATGATACTTTCGATTACTTCCGCGGATGGTTATTAAATCAAGGAAAAGAGACATACGAAGCTTGTATTGAAGATCCAGAACGATTAATTCCTGTATTAGAAAATTTGAGTGAGTATGACGTCCCAGAAATAGAAGAACTTTCTTTATATTTCGGTTTCACTGTATATGCAGAAAAAACTGGTGACGAAGATGATACTTACTTTACACTTTACCATGTCTTATCTAATGAAGAATTCGACGATGTAGATTTTGAATTTGACTGGAATGAAGACGATGAAGAAGGTTTAAAAAAGATGTTTCCTAAGCTATGGGAACTGTATGGAGAAGAACCGTTTGAGTGGTAGATTCATATTAGGACTCTGTTTAAGCAATAAACAGAGTCCTTTTTTCACAAGATTCTTATTTAAACTCTCTTTATTTCATACCACTTATCCAATAACATCTTTTCTCTTTCCCTTGAAATACCTGCTTTTAATTCCAATTCATCCACACTCTTTATCCACTCATACACATCTGTAACTGTATGTTTTAACCTCCTAAAAGTAAGTCCTTCTTTAACAGCACTTTCAATACTAATAGAAAAACCACCTTTCCACGGCTTCGTCTCACCTTCTAATGAAAAAGTTTCAGGAAGCCATAAAGGCATATCTGTCCAAGGCTGCACTTTATGTTCATTCATAAACGATTCATCTATCCAAACGAATGCAGCATCACTATTCGTAACCTTTTTACACGTATTTAATAGCTCTTCCATCGTCAATTCATAGTTCGGACCTGTTACATTGAATGTACCTGCTTTATTGTTTTCTGCCATGTTTAGTCCCCAGTTTGCGACGTCTTTTATATCAACTATCTGTACTGGACGGTCTTTTCTTCCTGGAACTAACACTTTACCTCCTTTTGCTACACGCCCGATCCAGTATGGAAGTCGATCTGTATAATCGAACATTCCTGAAAGAAGTCCTGCTCTTACGTGTAAAACACGCCCCGGCCAATATTTCTCTGCTTCTTTTTCACATAATACTTTTAGTGCACCATAATGCTCATAATAAGATATTTCACCATTCTCTACAGCCTTTATTTGCTCTTCCGTTGGTTCAGGTTGTAATATATAGTCTTCTTTTATGTCATGCGGGATCCAATCCTTATATACGGAAAGGCTTGAGATGAATATATAATGTTTTATATTATCTTTTAAGACATCTCCAATATTCCGAATGTGATGCGGAGAAAACCCACATGTGTCCACGACAACATCCCATTTTCGATTTTCTAAACTTGATACATCACCATTTCTGTCACCGATAAGCTGCTCCACTTCAGGGGAAATTTCATTGTTTGTTCCGCGATTGAATAATGTAACGTCATGTCCCCTTTTCAACGCCTCCTCTACATAAGCTCTTCCTAAAAAACGTGTACCACCTAGAATTAGAATCTTCATAGTTCTCCCCATTCATGATTAAAAACCTTTTCTATATGTTTAACGATTTTTTAGTGTGAAAAGTTACGGTGGATTTGTTGTTTTATTTTAATTCTACAAACAAAAATAGAATCCATTTTGAAAAATAAATCAACATTGATTCTTAAATAAAAAACAATTGTTTTGATGTATCTTAGTTGAATTTTTAACTCCGCACAACTTCCCCATCAACTAACTCAATAATTCTATTACACTTATTCGCTACCTCAATATCATGAGTTACAATAATAATCGTTCGTCCTTCTTCATTCAGTTGTAATAGTAGATTCATAATTTCTTCTCCGGTTTTTCTATCTAAATTCCCTGTCGGTTCATCTGCCAATATTAATTCTGGTTCACCTACTAACGCTCTTGCAATTGCGACTCGCTGCTGCTGCCCACCTGATAACTCATCCGGTGTTTTATACATTTGTTCTTTTAACCCTACTTTTTCTAAATAGAACTTCGCCTTATTCTCTCTTTCACGTTGCTTTAGTTTTCTATACGTTAGCGGTAGTGCCACATTATCCAGTACAGTATGTTCTTTTAACAGTGCAAAATATTGAAAAACAAATCCGATCATTTCATTTCTTGTTTTATGAACTTGATTTGCTCTAATTTCAGTTAATGTTTTTTCATTTAACGTATATTCACCCTCATTTGGCATATCAATTAATCCTATAACATTTAATAGGGTACTTTTTCCTGAGCCTGATCGCCCCATTATCGCTATAATTTCCCCCTTATTTATCGTTAAGTTTATACCGTTTAACGCGAACGTATTGTGGTTCTTGTTGCTATACACCTTCTTAATGTCTTTCAATACAACTAAACTCATTATTCCATCCCACCTATTAATGTTTTCGGTTCAAGCTTTCTAATAAATAAGAAGACAATTACATTTGAGACAACGATGATCAATAATAAGAATAGAAATACTAAAAATAATATAGGCATATCCAATTTAAAGTCTAATACCGATGCTACTTTAAAATCCTTTGACATTTGCAACAGCCTCCCATATCTCCATGAAAAGTAAACTAGTGACATCCCTAAGCCAACTATTGCTACAATAATGTTTTCTAAAACAATTTGAATAAACATTCCAAATTTACTTTCGCCAAAAACTATTTTTATACCAAATTCCCTCTTTCTCATCAAAATAGAAACAATGGTTGTTACTACAATTCCGACGATCGAGAATAGAATGAATAATATTCCTATTATAAGTTGAGGTATTTCAGAATAGCTGTTAAGAGTAAAATCTATATTTATTTCATCACCTAAATTTTTCAAATGAAACGTACCACCGTTTCCTTTAAGTTGAATTGATTCTTCTAGTTTCTTTATATCGGCATCTTTTTGTAAATGTAAAACTGTACTTTGATGCAGTCTTAAAAACATTCCTTCATAGTTTTCATATCTATCAAATGACATAGGCATTATCATTGCGTAATCCAACTTCAAATATACGTTCGTTGAATTATTATCTACGATAAATTTATTCTCTGGCAAAAAGCCTATAATTGTATATTGATTATTAATTGTATCCCCAACCTGAAAATATTTCTTAAAGTAGGAACCCATTAATACCTTTGTTTTGTCTTCACTATTTTTTTGAAAGTCTTCATGCAAGAAGACTTCTTCAGGTTTTAAAGGTAAATGTAACAATTTATAGTAATTTTCATCTACAACAATTGTTTGAACAGTAGGTCTTTCATCGTGAAACGTTTTATGTTTCAAATCAGCAATCATACTGTTTTGAAGTGGCCTATTACTTGATTCTATTTCAATTAAACTCTCCTCGTATGTACCATACGAAATCACATCTTTATTTTGATGAATTGTATTATAAACCGCTTGAATTTGCTCTTTATTAAATTGATTGCTTTGTAACCTATCTGTCGTCCTTTCAAAAGTAACTAAATATGTTTTATCCACATTTAATACTGAGCTGGATTTATCGTTTAGATGGTGTAAATTATAAAATACATTAATTGAACTCGTTATAGTTGCTAATCCAAATGTAATTTGTATTAGCAGAAGTACTGAAAATAGAAATCTCTTTTTTAATGCTAGGAACGCACTTTTTATTCTCATCATTTTTACTCCTTTAAGGCTTTAGCAGGTTCACTTTTAAGCACATATACAAATGGTATAACAGAGAGGAAAAAAGCTATAGAAAGTGAAAGAAATACACACATTGTAATATGAGAAGACTGTAAACCAATGCTATAGCTTGTAGACTCTATAATAATTTTACTCAAAGTGCTAAAAATCCATTGTATGCATATTGCACAGGCTGATGCAGTAATTGCACATAAGAATAATTGACTAAATATAAAAATAAAAAGATTTACATTACTTGCTCCCAAAGCTTTCCTTAGCGACAGACTTTTGTTCTTCATATAAATCCAATAATAACTTACTATTATACTGGTAATTAAAGCTATACAAAAAAGTCTATATGGAAAACTAAGTAACTCTTTCACGGCTTTACTTGAGTTTTTGTCTTTCTCAAAATTCTCTTTTTCACTTATCACTTTGGCATTTATATCTTTATTGTTCTGCTTCATATGCTCTATGAAGGTATCTATCTCCTTTTTAGGGTTTTCGTTAGAACGAACGATCATTTGAAATGTATTTTCATTTTGTATCATTTGTTTCACTTCATCTGGCATGTCATTTAGAGAGATGTAAATTTTAATATTATACTCATATCCAGTACTTGCTCCAGCTACGCCTTTAACTGTATATTCCTTATTAAATAATTTTATTGTTTCCATATCCTTATAAATTTTCTTCCCCACTATTACACTATTTTCCCCATCTTGTTCCATCTGTGAACCTTTTAGCAAAGGTGGAGACCAATTTTTATTAAGGAGACCATTCATTATTACGTGGCCGATATCCGGAATAGTAATACGAATATCATTTGTAATAACACTAGCGTTTTTAAAATCAGATTCTACTAGCGTCTGAAATTGTTCGAAATTGATTTCCCCCATATTAGTAAGTTGAACAGAATAGTAATAATTAAAATAACCATTTTTACTATCATAAAATTTCTCATCATAATAATCTCGCGTCGACATTGCTATAAGTATCGGCCATATCGTCAATACAAACCCAATAAATAACATAATGAATATTGCTTTGTTCACCGCTATTTCTTTTAATACTAGATTCATATATCCTCCTCATTTTAAAAACCGCGAAAAAGGTATTTATCCTTTTTCACGGTTTTTGTTGATTTTTATTTAATTTTCATTTCCTTTGAGGTGTATGCATTATCACCTTTCATTATCCATTCATGACCCGAATAACCTGTGGTAATTGGCCCTCTGGATGAAACTTTAACGTCCACACGATCTGTAATTTTAGCATTATCCCGTGATGCCTCTTTAGAAGACCCATCATCAAAGCTAGCTCTTACAGTCATTTTGTAAAAATGAGGTTCATTTTTTTACGCAGTGTAGGCGTATCCTGTAGCTTTTCCTCCGCTTCCATCCCATTTTCCATAAGAATCCCAACTAATCGAAGCAAATGAAACAGAAGAAACCATACCTAATAAACAAGCAGTTAGCCCTGTTGTAGCTAAAGTTTTTTGAAGTAAGTTTTTCATATAAACTTAATCTCCCTTGTTTAATATATTCACTTAAATATTTAAGTATTTTCAGGCCTTGTCCTCATTATACATAAAAAAAATAATCTTATATCATTAATTCCTAATTTTAAAATTTATTAACACAACCCTTACATTCCCCTGAACTTTCCGTCATAAAACAAAAAGATGGTATGAAACTCCAATTCACACCATCTTTTTACTAAAATTATTTATTTGACCGTATACAAGGAAGAATATATTTCACAATCAATTCCCATCTATCCCCTGCATTCGGTATAATTTCAGAGGCAATCACCACCACCAATTCCCTCTCCGGAATACAACAAATCACATTCCCACCATCGCCCATTGCACAGTATGAAAAGATTCCATCCTCTTCTCGTAACCACCATAAGTAACCATATTGATTTTGGTTCATTTCTGTCGATTCTTTTATCCATGATTTTGATAGTATTTGTTTTCCATTATGAATACCTTCATTCAAATACATCTGTCCAAACTTAGCCGTATCCCTAATCGTTAACGTTAGTCCCCATCCGCCCGTCGAAATATCGTTTGGATCGTGAACCCATCCTTTTACATCTTTTCCGAATAAGTCATCGAATCCAAATGCTTTCATATTGTAGTTTGGAATTTCTCTCATGCCGAGTGGCTGAAATAAGTATTTATTCGCAAATTCACGCGCATTTTTTCCTGTTGCGTTCGTTATGATCGCTGATAGTATATGAGCTCCTGCAGATGAATATTTAAAGTTTCCAATTTCTCCGCCGTTCCCTATCCTATTTAACGTATATTGTATCCAATCTTGTTGTGTACATAGTTCTTCTAACGGTTCCTGCCAGTCTACGAATGGATGTGGAGCAGTCATCGTAAGAAGATGTCGTACTGTTATTTCAGATGAATGAACGTTATATTCCGGGAAAAATTCTATTACTTTTTGATCAGCACTTTTTATATAGCCTTTATCTATACATATCCCAATTAGCGCAGAGATTATCGTTTTTGTAACTGATGCTACATGAAATGCATCATCTGGACCTTGGCCGTTATAATATTTTTCAAAAATAACATTACCTTTCCGCACTACTAACATACCATTCATATTTTCATATTCTTCTTTTATAATCTGATCTAACTTTTCAGCAGTTTTCATTATTCTTTCCCCTTTAACCTATGATTAAAAAGGTTCGATAGGTACATATATATCAACTATATGTTTATGCTTTGGATGCTGCTTTGGATCATTTCTATATACTTCAAAAGGATACGAGTCTCTCGGTTTATATCCGCTATTTGGAAGCCACTCACCGTATAAGAAATCCCATGCTCCTTTATATTCATCTTGGAATATTTCAAAATGACCTACTGCATACTTTCCAGAAGGTATTACCATTATTCCAATGTCGCTCATTTCTACTGCGGATTCATTCGGAATTGTTATACAAAGACTCGTTCTTAAATGATTGTCTTCTGTAAATTCATGATGATCATGATAAATGGTTAATACTTTCGTATCCTCGAATACATGGTAGTTTTGCTTCGATGCGTAATAAAATAGTTTCTCTATCATTTTTGGAAAAGCAATCGTTAACTCTTCATATGTACCGATATGCCTTATGTATGCGACGTTTATATCGTCTGCTGATACAATTTCAACATTTCCTCGAACCTTCTTACACTCATTGTATTGAGAAGTTCCGCTTACGTCTTTGCAATTCTTGCTATTGTCGTTTCGATATTGAGACGGACTTACTCCGTAATAATTTTTAAATGTTCGGGAGAAAACTGCTGAATCTGTGAATCCGAAGTGATACGCAATATCTGTAATCGTCATGTCTGCGCGATATGTAAGTAGATTCGTTGCCCTTTCTAACTTCAATCGGTTTACATACCGAGATAATGGCTCGTCTACGATCCCTTTAAAAATCCGATGAAAATGAAACTTTGAAAATCCTGCTACATCCGCTAGCTTTTCAATTGAAAGTGGATCATCTATGTTTAATTCTATATAATCTTGCACTTTGTAAATGCGTCTTAAGTACTCATTTCTACTTTGTTTACTCTCCATACTTTTATCTCCTCACAACAAAAAGGCTAACGTTAAGCTAGCCTACTTTTATACATTTTTCAAAAACAAAACTCTACTACCGCCATTCCCATCATAATTTGTATGTACCGATACACCCTCTATCTCATCATCCCCGGCCTCAATTCGAAAACCGATTTCTTGATGAAACTGTATCGACTTTTTGTTAATTGGTGACGTGATTGCTTTTATAACTTTACGGTTATTTGCACGAGCTACATCGAAGAAATAAGAATACAATGTCGATGCGATTCCTCTTCTTCTATACCTCGGATTTACTCCGATAAAATGAACGTATGCTTCATCTTTATGCGTTTGGGAAAAGAATCCGCATAAAAAACCTAACGTTTCTCCCTCTTCTTCAATGATAAAACTCGTTTCTTGAAAGTGAACGAAGAACAATTTTGGCAACATACTAGCCATATCTCTCCCGCCCCACCATTCATTTAATACGGAATGAATCTTTTCATAATCTTCCCCTTGGATGTTTCTAACTCGCATATGTTTCTCCCTCTCACTCACTTCATTTTTTCATAAATTTTAATGACTGTTTCTACTAAAAGGATAAATACCCATATCCCGCAAAATACAAGAACAGACTGGAATATCGATCCAATTATCATAACACCAACTGCACCTGTTATTGAAAAGGATATTCCACCAAGCCCTGGATCCCGTATAAATGCTCCAGCAGAAATAGCGGTTATAATAGATACTATTAAATAAATCACACTCATTATTTTTAATATTTTTATAGAAAGATACGAAGTTTGTTCTTGCTCCACTTGTGATAATTCGATTTCCCCGCTTGCAATTCCTTTTTGCAAACAGTCCTCACATAGAAATTCTTCCTTAATTTTTTTACCACCGTGCAATGCACCTGTAATTTCTTTACAGCGCGTACACTTTCGATTTATCATTTTGTTATCACTCCAATCTCGTAAGATTATACTTATACAATTTTATTTTTACCTTATTATTCCTTTTATGTATTTTATAGAGAGGTGACGTGTTTTATGATATCTAAACTTACTTTTGGCTATAAAAAGCCTACTGAGCAATATGTATTACGACCTAGTTGTTATGCAATTATTTTCAACTCAACTTCTTCAAAGATTGCTGTTATCCAAAAAGGAGAACGCTACTTTTTACCCGGCGGCGGTATAGAAGGTACTGAAACAAAAGAAGAATGTTTGCACCGTGAACTACTAGAGGAATTAGGATGGGCAATTAAAATTGATCAGTATATCGGTAATGCGGCTCGATATTTTTATGCAGAAAAGGAAGATATATATTATTTAAACGATGGATTTTTTTATATTGCGAATATGGTGCAGAAACAAACTGAAAACTGTGAGGAGGATCATGTTCTAAGGTGGATGTCTCCATTGCATGCTATAGAGCTTCTCATACACGATCATCAAAAATGGGCCATTGAACAAGCGCTTTTATTACAAAAACAAAAAGGATCTCCTTCTATATGAAAGAGATCCTTTTTATTGTTAACTTACTTTTTTCAAATTGAGAGCTGGCTTTTTGATTCCACCTTTTTTTACAACATATAAACCGATGAAGATAATAAGCCCGCCAACTAGTTGCATCAAATTAATTTGCTCTCCAATGGTTACTGCCGCAAAGATCACTGCAAACAATGGCACAAGATACATATAAACCATTACTTTCGTTGAGCCTATTTGACTAATACCGACATACCACATTGCAAGTCCGAATATGGTCGCAAAGACGATTGAATATGCTAGTGATCCCCAGCTTGGCATATCTACTGGCCGCGTTAGTGTGTTTACATTAAGTAAACAGTATATAACGAGAGGTACAATTCCAATTAAAGTAGACCATGATGTAACTCTCATTGCGGAGTATTTTGTAATGAGTGGTTGCGCTAAAATTGGATACCATCCCCACGCAATTGCTGCGACTAATCCAATTATATTTCCGAGCCACGCATACTCGTAAGTAGCTCCTCCTGTATGTCCTGTTAATAAAACGAATGCTGCACCAACAAAGGCCACTATTGAACCAATTTGTACTTTCATCGAAAAACGTTCTTGTTTGTGCAATACTGCTAATATCCCTGTAAAAATAGGTGACATTGCAATTAATAATGAAGCGTTCGTTGCTGAAGTATATTTCACAGATAGCATAAACATCGTTTGATACATTGTCGTTCCAACGATGCCGACTGCTACTAATCGTAACCAATCTTTTCTTTCAATACGTAATGAGCGTTCCATTATAAAAGTAATAAGTAATAATACCGGTGATGCTACTAAAAATCGTAAACTATTAAATTGAATGGATGACATATATGCCACGCCATACTTTCCTATTGTATAATTTGCTCCCCATACTAATGCAACAGATACTAGGAGCCATTCCATTTGCCATCGTTTCATCCGAATCTCCCCTTCCATATTTAGCATAGTAAAATTGGCTGGATATAACACCGTCCAATTGGCTGTTTTTTTACCCAGCCAATTTGTTATACTGAATGTATATAAGAGATGCGGAGGTGTTTGTATGGAATGGAAGCTAGATAACGACAGTAAAATTCCTATTTATCAGCAAGTTGTTGACTTTATTGAAAAACGTATTACATACGGAGAACTTCCTCCAGGTAGCTTCCTCCCTTCCGAACGGAAATTAGCCACACAGTTAAATGTAAACCGAAGTACAGTAACGACTGCTTATAATGAACTACGCGCTATGGGAATTGTAGAAAGTACGACTGGTAAAGGTACACGTGTAAGTACACATATGTGGGGCGTTTCTCCAACATTAACGCCGAACTGGAGAAATTTCGTAGAAGGTGGTACGTTCTTACCAAACTTACCATTACTTCGCCATATTCGTGCGGAAGTACAACAAAATGAGAACATAATTGATTTCGCAAACGGGGAGCTCGGTTGTAACCTCTATCCTCACGATCAACTACAAACGATTTTACGAGAACAACCGTTAACGCATTCATTAAGTTATGATCATCCGCAAGGGTATCTCCCGCTAAGACAAGCGGTCGTAAAATATATGAAAGAACATTTAAAAGTTGAAGCGACTGAGCAATCCATAATGATTACATCTGGTGCACAGCAAGCACTTCACCTTATCGTGCAATGTTTATTAAATCCAGGTGATGCAGTTGCTTTCGAAAGTCCTTCACACTGTTATTCCTTACCGTTATTCCAATCAGCAGGTATTCGTATTTTCCCATTACCTGTCGATGAACACGGTATTAATCCAGACGATGTGCACGAGTTATATAGAAAACACCGTATTAAAATGATCTTTTTAAATCCGAATTTCCAAAATCCTACGGGCACAATGCTTCATCCAAACCGTAGAAAAAAACTGTTATCACTTTGCGCAGATTTACGAATTGCAATTGTGGAAGATGATCCGTCCAGTTTACTTACGTTAGAAAAGAAACAACCTTGCCCTACTTTAAAATCAATTGATGAAAATGGAACAGTCATTTATGTACATTCCTTATCAAAAATGATTGCACCAGGTTTACGAGTTGGCTGGCTTGTCGCTCCGCAGTCTGTAGTAGAAAGGTTATCCGACGCAAGGCACCAAATGGAATTAGGTATGAGCATTTTCCCGCAGTGGCTTATGCAGCAATTTTTCGAAACTGTACCATTTCAGTCTCATATCGTACCGTTACGAAAACAATTAGCAGAAAAAAGAGACGTTATCGTTCGCGCCTTAAATGAGCAACTTCACGATAAAATCTCTTTTTCAAACCCGACCGGCGGTATATACATATGGGGAAAATTAAAAGAACCGATAAACGAAAAACAACTTATTATGCAAAGTTTAAAACAAGAAATTGCATTTATGCCTGGTAGTATTTTCGGCGCGAAAGATGGTTATATTCGTTTATCTTATGGAAAAGTGATTATTGATCAAATTGAGGAAGGTATTTCTCGTTTGCGTGAGGCTATTTTAGTTTGTGAAAAATAACTTTACATAAAGCTCTATCGTTTGACAAAAGAAAAATCTACCATTATTATCAACACGAACCTAGTTATCCCGCATTAACGGGCAATAAAACTCCCACCTCAAAATTCAGCTGTAACAAAGAAGTTAGGTAGGAGATCAACTGCCCGTAAATGCCCGATTGGTTCAACTAATAATCAGTGGAGGATGAACCCCTCCACTGATTAAAGTTTCACTTTATAGGAGCGATAAAAATGAAAATTTACGTTGATGCAGATGCTTGTCCTGTAAAAGATGTGATTATTTTAGAGGCTACGAATGCAGAAATCCCTGTAACCCTCGTTACTAGCTTTTCTCATTATTCTAATGCTCAGCAGCCTAAAGGTGTGGAAACAATTTATGTTGATTCCGGGGCAGATGCTGCAGATTACCGCATTATGCAGTTAGCAAAAAAAGAAGATTTAATCGTAACACAAGATTACGGTCTTGCTTCGCTCGCTTTAGCAAAAGGCTGTATCGTTCTACACCATAAAGGCTATAAGTATACGAATGATAACATTGAACAATTGTTACAAACACGATATTTAAGTGCAATGGTTCGAAAAAGTGGTAAGCGTACAAAGGGGCCGAAACCATTTACAGCAGAAGATAAAGAGAAATTTAGAGCGCTCTTTAAAAGTATGATTGCATTATAAAAATGAAACTTCTATTTGTAGGTAAAGCTTTATAAAAAAGAAGAGAATATCGGAATGAACATTCTCTTCTTGAGGTTTACCCGTTTAAAATGAAGGTAAATTATCTAAGTTATTTTCTTTTATTCCATCAGGCTCACTACGTATAATATCTCTTCCATACTTATGAAATACGTCCACATGAGCTAACTTCCCTGATTTTGCTTCACTAAGAGCAGTCATATAATCTAACTCTCTCCCGCTACTTGTTTTAAAAGCAATTAAATCCCCATCATCATTTTTACGAACGGCAATAATTTGTTCTGCTCCTGAATTGACTTCATGGTCTACTTCAAATTGAGCTTGCTCTTCTCCTTGATGTAAGTAATCATTATAAACTTTTTCAAAGTCTTTCTTGTCCATAACATTCACCTCCAACACATTTTATTAGTATGGTTGGGAGGTGGTGGTTTTATGTACCTTTTTATTACCTTAACAAGTCTTTACTACTCCAAATAAAGAATACAGGTCATTTTTTGTATTCTAATACAAATCTATTTATAGTTTCTTACCTTCTTAATTTAAGCTAAATTTAAGTGTTAATATTTTCCTGACAACTTTATAATTAATTATATCGAAACGAAATTTGAAATGGAGAATGATTCAGGTGAATATAGATATTAATCGCTTAACTGATATTTGTTTAGAGTATCAGCAATCTAGATTTTATGTTACTAGAATCCCTAAAGATTTCTTATCAATTGCCCATAAACGTTTTTCTATACCAAAGGATGATCAAGTTATTGCTTTTTTAAGTTGTAATTTATTTGGATCAGGCAAGTATGGTGTTTACTTTACGAGTTCGGGTTTATACTGGAAAAATTGGTTATTAGGTAAAGGAAGTTTGAAATTTGATCAATTAAATGAAGTGCAACAAATTGAAATTGATAAAGATGGTTTCTTATCTTTTGATGCACAAAAAAGCTTCAATATTAACGGGAGTGATTATCCACCACTGTTATTTAAAGAATTACTTATAGCTCTTACGAATTCATTCCAAAATTCAAAACAACATGATATACATCCAATTATAAAAATGGATGAGATAAAATCAATTTGCTCATTATTTGAAACATACAATGAATTATTAGAACCTGATAACGGATTATTTGTAGACACTCATATTTCAGACAAAAAGTTAAAAGCAATTGAGGCACGATTTATCGTTCCAAAAGAAGAACAAATCATCGCTTTTTTAGATACATCTATCCTTGGGAATATGGGGAAAGGATCTGATGGAGTATTAATTTGTGAATCAGGTATATATTTTAGAGAAACTTTTGTACACTTATATTTCCCATGGCATATCTTTAAAAATATACCTATTACTTTAACATCAGATGAATTTGAAATTGGGAAAAGAAATATATTTCATCTTCAACATGCTAGAATGGCTAGTCAAGATGTTTTATTGTTCATGAAGAATTTAAAACAGTATGTGAATAGTTTATATGAAGAACATCCACAATTACATATTTAATACATTTCTTATTACATACAAGCACATGTATAGTTAAGTCTAAAATTTCAATTCAACTAAAAAACCGATTATTTTTGTATAGAGCCTACATGTATAATCGGTTTTTTAATCTTATTCTTTTCTTACGTACTCATTTATAATGGCATCTAGTGATTTTTTAATACCTACGCAAACCCTTCAAAGTCTCCAATATATCATCTGTAAAGGCTGTACTACCTTCTGCCTCTAAAACTCTGAAATAAAAACTTCTTAGGAAAGTTCTAATATTTTGTACTAAAATAGCATGCTGCGGATGTCGGATATCTTCAACAGTTGCTATGCTATGTAGCCAATTGCTCCACTCTTCTCCAGTTAAAATATTTTGGTTACGTAACGACATAATTGGCGCTACTAATCTCTCATCTTCAAAGTGCACATACACGTAATCACTCAATCGAACCTTCTGACGAACAGCAGCTAGTATTGCATATGAAAACTCACGATTTTGTATAGTACGTGCTAACGCATCTAGTGCATCAGCCGCATGCGCCGTAGAGTGTGCCCAACCTTTTCCTTCTACGTAACCTCTTACATCTTCTTCTAAATATACATATTCCAACACTTGTTCTGCCACACTGTACAGTTGTTCTTCAGATAAAAGTGGTTCTCTTTCATGAACAGATAAAATAAGTGGTGGAATTAGTACGGAGAATGCACGTTTAAATACAGAGTCTGTGCCCTTTTCACCAATTTTATAAAATAAATAATCAGGACTAATTGCTTGTAACATTAATCCTCGTAACTCTTTTTGTCTAAATACATCATTTGTAATCCATGTGTGAAGCGTACTATAAATTAAATCATCACGTAATTCAGCATCAGGTGAACCGATATAATCTAACATCCACTGCGCATATGGATATGCATCTACGTCTTCTGGTACAGCATAATTATTATTTTTAATTTGTAGTAGTTCTTCTTTTAGTTCTAGTACTTCATTCATTATATTTCCTGTCCCCTTTTTACTTTATTAACATATTTTCGCCTTATCCCCTGTAATTACCTATCCTTATATGAACTTGATTCAATTATATATAATTTCTCCTGATAAATAAAAGGAAATACATTAGAACATCGCAGTCTCTCACTTTGTTTACATGCATTTCATGTCAGTTTAATTTATAAAATAAAGGATGTTTTTTCTTCTGTATTCAAACGTAGTTACAATCAAAAGTTGCATCATTTTAGAACTTGTTTAATAAATTCTGTTTTAGCTTTTGTATATGCTTCTCTATCTCGGTTAAACCTTTTAGCTAAATCTTGTTTAAGATTTGAATAATCATAAACTAATTGTGGATTTTCTCGTAAGCGGTTACGAAATAAAAGTTGTTGCTCCCATCTCTCAGTTCCTTTAACCATTAAATGCAGGTGAGCTACACGCCTATTATTCTTAACTTTCACAAAGAACCTTCTCCAAGGTCTTTCATCTAATTCTGGGGTTACATAATGCCAATTATATATGGCCAATGTAGCTGAAATATGTAGTACTCTTTCAAATGAGTCTATTTCAGCCATTAGATCAATGATAGGTTTTGCAGGTAAACCAGGTATGGATGTACTTCCTATATGTATTACTTTGCTTATACCTAGAGGAGCAAGCAGTTCATATAATTGCTGCTCTTCACATCGGCCTTTATCTTGCCAATCAGGATTTGCATTCACTATCTCTACTGACTCATTCGCCCATACAGGCCAATTGTTCGGATTCTCTTTTGTATCCATCCAAAACATCTCCTTTCACGAATTTTTTGCTGTATAAACAATATTAAATTTCTTTAAATACAACTACTGGATCATCAAAGTTATTATTCCGAAATATAACATCCGCACAACTTTTCGGATTATGCTCATCTATATACATCTTACAGGCCGCGTGATACCTGTTTAAAAATATTTTCTCTGCTTCTTCATAACTTCCAAAAGCTTCAGTTTCCCGCTTAGCACCACGTTTTCTCGCCATCTCAAAATTTGTATCTACAAAGATTTTGTAATCAAATAAATGCGCAACGTCTTTTTTCAATAGAAACGTTCCATCTACTATTAATATCATATTTTGTGTGGCCAATAGCGGCTCAGTATGTACAGGCATATCCGTTATTAAGTTATGAGAAATCGTTTCATACTGTAAATTCCCGTTAGGTCCTAAAGGCATTAATAATCTTTCTTTGAAAGCTGTATAATCGTGTGCATCTTCGTAATACTCTTGCAGACTCTTTTCCTTGTGCATAACGAATCGCTCGCGGATTATGAAAATCGTCAATGCTGGCGCGTGTTACTGGTAATCCTCGTTTTTTTATTTCTTCCGCTAGTTCGTTTGCAAATGTTGTTTTTCCTGAAGCTGTAATACCACTTACTCCAACTCTTGTTGGATGTGTTAAATTTAATTTTAAAATATGATCTGCAATTTCTTTCATGCGTTGTATTCGGTTCATGATATTTCCTCCTACAGTTAGTTTACATAAAATAATTACAGGTAACAATCCGTGTCATTATTTGTCGGTAAGTCGATATATCGAAAAAATCGTTGATATATTATGATTAGCTTACTTTCCCTTAAACCCTCGATATAAAGCAGTCCGTAATTCTTGTTTGTATTCTTCAATTTCTGGCATATCGAGTTCTTCTGCTAGTCTGATAGCTAGTTCAATATCATATGGTACACGTACGAGTTGAATAGAAAAGCTCGCTGCTTCTTTTTCATTGTAAGTACCTTCGAATATTAAATAGGAAGCTTGTGTAATTTCAAGAGGATTACCTACACTACCAGCATTACATAACGTTTTCCCTCTGAAGTTTTGAACGAATGCTTGGTGAACGTCACCGTAGCAAACGACATCTGGTTTTCTTTCCCCTTCTATATTCTCTGTCAGCTCACTGTTTTCAAACATACTAATACGCTCTTCTCTTAAGGCATGTGGCTGAATTCTTTCATATAAACTTCTCGGCGATGCGTGGAACATACGAATTAATTTGCCACTCATAAAAAATTCGATTGAAAATGGTAAGCTTCTTAAATAGTCATTTTGTTCTTCCGATAATTGTTGTTGATGCCATTTTAACGCTTCAAATTCCGTAGGTTTTGTGATGAAATCATCCCAGTTCCCCATTACAACTCCATCACATTCTTTACGAATGATTTCAATCACTTCACTAGAATGAGGACCTTTTCCGACTAAATCTCCAAGACAAATGATGCGCTCAATTCCTCTTACTTTAATATCTTGCAGTACAGATTCTAAAGCTGGAATATTACCGTGAATATCTGAAATTACCGCTATTTTATCCATATGAATCCCTCCATTACTTATTGTTTATTATATCCTCATGTTGTGATTGATACCATTTTGGAATATAGGATGAAAAATTGTTATGATCTTCTAAAATTCCTTTCAATCTTTCCTTCATATCATCTACTAAATGTGGCGTGCTTCTGTTTGTCCATACGATATCAGCTGGGAATGTCATTGCTGCATATAATGAGTACAACTGCCAAAAGTGAAGTGACGGTTCTCCCACGCAATAACCGTGAACTTGTCCAACCGCAAATGGTTTACTTATTCTTGTAGTAAAGATCGCTACGTTATAAAAATCATGTATTGGATCGCCAAAATCATATCCACCAAAATCGATAACGATAAACTCTTTATTATGAATCATACTATTTGCTGGATGGAAGTCATCGTGTAAAAAGGTAATAGGGCGATTTTTCAATAATTGTTTATGCTCCCCTACAAAACTTAATACTGGCTTCAAATCAAGGAAGTCTATTTCATAGTTTGCTAACGCTTCTACGTATCTTTCGTATTTATTCCATCGAACTGTTTCCCATTTATTACTTGCACTTTCTTTTCCAATTGAGTGGATCCTCTTTAATACTTCCCCTGCTTTTCTTCCTGCATTATACTGTTCTTCCACCGATAGCTTCCCTAAACCTTCTTCAGCATTTACACCTTGGGTCCATTCAAATACTTGTACACATTTATTTAATTCCTCAAGTTTTATGAAATGAATTAACTTGGGCGTTGGAATATGTAATAACTCTAATTGTTTCATATACGTATATTCTTCTTGTTTACGTTCAAAATGAACAGCATCACATACTTTCACAAAATAAGTTTCTTCGTTCTTTAATTCAACTTTATATTTTTCTTCATGTGAAAAACCTTTTGAAATAGCTGTACACTTTACAATACGAGGCCATTCTAGTTGTCTCTCTATCTCTCTAAGCATTTCCTTCACGACATTCACCTCTATCAATATATGTACAAACTACTTAACACTTCATGCTCTCGTTTATTGTCACCTTTAAACTCCACTGCAAATGGATATTCGCCATGATGTTTCAAACGTTCTAGTACTAACCCTTCTCCTATTGGTTCACAAAACTGCACATGAACATCACCAAATGATACGCTTTGACACTCCGCATTCCATTCTTCATTTTTAACGACCTGGCTTGCAGTTAGCCCCATTACTTCTTTCCATTTCTGTACTGTTTCTCGAACATTTTTCACTGCGTAATGAATCGTTTCAATTTGTTGTACTTTGTTTTTATGTTCAGTGATCGTCCCTATGTTACGTAAATCGTTTCTTCTTTCTTCATCCGTTTCATTCCACTGTATAAAGAATGGTAATTTCGGTCCGTTTTCCTCTTGCTTTACAAATAACATTTTCCATTCTAAAAGGCGGCCATCTTTTCTCATACGTTTCCCTTCAAATGGTCCTATCGTATGTAAACCTTGCTTACTAAACTTAACTGCTAGGTCTTCAATGGCATCTACTCGAATTGCGATTTGTAGCATTCCTTCTCCGTCTTCTAATTTTACTACTGTTTCTTGTACTAATGGATTGTCTGCTTTCTTCGCTTTTTCTTCATGCTGAACTGCTAAAAATTCTATATATGATAAATCAAAATAACATAAACTATTCCAAGTACCCCAGGTCGTATGCTCTCCGCCTATTGCAGTATGAAATCCACGCTCCTGCATTTGTTTTGCCGCTTCCTCCGGTGTACCATATACTGCGTGTACGAGATGATCAAATCGTAACATGTCTTTCTCCCCTTTCTCTCCATCCTTTTATTGTATATTTTATTTTTCTTTCATTCAATTCAAAAAACTTTAAAACCTAGTTGATTTATACGATTAATATGCATTATAATGAAACAAATTTAATTATTGCTGATTGGAAAAACCAAAGGCACTTTTCTCATACGGGAAAAGTGTCTTTTTCATTTATTATTACAGGGGGATTATTTATGCAGAAATTAATTGTCTTTGCTATTATTGGATTTTTCGCTCAATTGATTGATGGGGCGCTTGGAATGGCGTATGGGGTAACATCTACCTCACTATTATTAATGTTTGGTATCGCACCGGCTGTAGCTTCCGCTTCTGTTCATTTAGCTGAAGTCGTTACAACCGCCGCTTCTGGTGCATCTCACATCAAATTTGGAAACGTTGATAAATATACCGTTTCCAGGCTTACATTACCAGGAGCAATTGGCGCATTTATTGGGGCATGTTTTTTAAGCAATTTACCTGGCGATGTAATTAAACCGTACATTTCCGTATTTTTATTTACTTTAGGGGTTTATATTTTATTACGATTCATCATTCAAAAACAAATTGTTACTTCAAATAAACGTATGTCTGCAAAACAGCTTGTTCCGCTTGGCTTATTCGCTGGATTCGTTGATTCAACTGGTGGTGGTGGCTGGGGTCCGATTACGACACCTGTACTTTTGGCAAGAGGAAATGAAGCTAGAAAAGTTATCGGATCTGTAGATACGAGCGAATTTCCTGTTTCACTCGCTGCAACAATTGGATTTTTCATTTCACTTGGATGGGAACAAGTAAGCTGGGTTTGGGTATTTTCTCTCATGCTCGGTGGTATCGTTGCGGCACCGATCGCTGCATGGTTAGTGCGCATCGTTCCTTCTCATTTACTTGGCGTATTAGTTGGCGGCCTTATTATCTTTACAAACATTCGTACACTGCTTACTACATTTAAAGTTGATCCAACTATTATTTCACTTTCTTACGTGGCAGTTGGTCTTGTCGTTATTATTTCTATTTTCATTGCTGTTCGCAATCATTCCAAGCGTTCTAACGCATCGACAGCTGGATATCCGAATGATCAAAAACAAATGCTACCATAACGATAAAAATACCGCCCGATATACTTCGAGCGGTATTTTTTATTGTTCTATTTTCCAATTAATCATCGTTTCTGTAGTGCCAATTCTCTTCATATGTAGTTTCTCTAATACACGAATCGAGCTAATATTTTCAAGAAGTGTCTCTGCAATAATCGTTTCTACCTCTTCTGTTTGAAAAGCCCAATTTATTAGCTCTCTTACAGCTTCTGTCGCATACCCTTTATTCCAATATTTCTCAATAAATCCGTAACCAATTTCTACTATATGTTCCTCATTTGGTTTCCCTTTAAACCCTATATCACCTAGAACGATGTCATCTTCTTTTCGAATGACATACCACGCACCCCAAGGTAATACTTCCTTATCTTTTTTTACAGTTTCTACATGTCCTACAATATGTGGACCACTATCATATCCTTGCTTGCTCGCAACGTGCATCCTCTCTTCTGTACACGGTACTATATAGAGCCTTTCTGTTTCTAATTTCATGTTGATTTCCCCTTTTCAATTAAACAATACTTCAATTTTACCAGAAATAAAAAGAATATTCATTCTATTCATCAGATTTATACTTATTCTTTGAAACGAATTTAAGGAATAATCCTCTTTTAATAGTTATGTCGAATTATATTTTCTGAATTTTCTTTTAATTTTAGAGGGTTTTTCAATATTTTTTGCGAAACATTTGTATAACAATTTTTTCTTTGCTTATTGTTACATAATAGTAAGTTCGGGTGGAGTTTTGCAAGCGTTTCCTATACAATAACCGATATTTTTTGACTTTTCCTAACAAAATATCTTGCAATATATTCAGAAAGTCATTACAATTGCCATATATTAAAAATCTTAGCAATATATCAAATCCTCATCAATCCGATGAGGTAGAGGTTGCGACTTTTATGAGTAAAACGGACGAGACACAGAGAATGTCACCGACTCCGTTTGAAAGGAAAAGTTGCCGAAGTTTATATTTCTTCTCTGGAATTATGAGCTGGGGCTGTCTCCGAAAGGAACAGAACTGTCACGTTTACAAAATTACCGTGTAAACGTGGGGTGCTATCTTAACGGAAGGGTATGATGGGGTGGTTATTTGTGAAACGTTCCGCCAAATTCCTTTGGCGGTTTTTTGTATTTTTCTCCCCCGTTCCTTCCTATCTTACAAGAAAAGGAGTGTTGAACATGAATAGCGCAACGAATCAAGCTACCTCTAAAACGCAAACTACACAAGGACAAGGTGAATTAAAACGCGGATTAAAATCTCGTCACCTTACGATGATTTCTCTCGGTGGTACAATCGGTACCGGACTATTTCTTGCCAGCGGTGGTGTCATCCATTCAGCTGGACCTGGTGGCGCATTAATTGCATACGCCGCAATTGGGATTATGGTTTACTTTTTAATGACAAGCTTAGCTGAACTCGCAGCTTACATGCCTGTTACTGGATCTTTTAGTACTTATGCAACAAAATTTGTTGATCCGTCCCTTGGCTTTGCACTTGGATGGAACTATTGGTATAACTGGGCCATTACAATTGCTGCTGAACTCGCTGCTGTAACATTAATTATGAAATTTTGGTTCCCTGATACCCCTTCTCTTATTTGGAGTGGATTATGTTTAGCTATTATTTTCCTTTTAAACTATTTATCTGTTAAAGGGTTTGGTGAATCTGAATATTGGTTCGCACTTATTAAAGTAGTTACTATTATTATCTTTTTAATTGTCGGCTTTATGATGATTTTCGGAATTATGGGTGGCGAAACTGTTGGCTTCAAAAACTTTACAGTTGCAGATGCACCATTTAATGGCGGCATTATGGCAATTATCGGTGTATTTATGGCTGCTGGTTTCTCCTTCCAAGGAACTGAATTATTAGGAGTAGCTGCTGGTGAAACTGCTGATCCAGAGCGTAACATTCCAAAAGCAATTCGTTCTATCTTTTGGCGTATTCTTTTATTCTATATCCTTGCGATTCTCGTTATCGGTTTATTAATTCCTTATACAACTGAAAGCCTTGCCGCAAGCGATGTTACAGTAAGTCCGTTTACACTTATTTTTGAAAAAGCGGGCGTTGCCTTTGCTGCTTCTGTTATGAACGCTGTTATTTTAACGGCAGTACTATCTGCTGGTAACTCTGGTATGTATGCATCAACTCGTATGCTTTGGGACTTAGCTCGCCAAGGTAAAGCACCAAAATTCTTAGGCAAATTAGACAGCCGCGGTGTACCTGTTAACGCATTAATCGTAACGTCAATTGTCGGTAGTATCGCTTTCATTGCTTCCTTATTCGGCGACGGTGTTGTATACATTTGGTTATTAAACGCATCTGGAATGTCAGGCTTTATCGCATGGGTCGGAATCGCAATTAGTCATTACCGTTTCCGTAAAGCATATATCGCACAAGGTAAAGATTTAAAAGACTTACCATATAGAGCAAAATGGTTCCCGTTCGGTCCAATCTTCGCATTTGCACTTTGTGTCATCGTAATTTTAGGACAAAACTACGGTGCATTTATGGGTGAATCAATTGATTGGAACGGCGTACTCGTTTCTTACATCGGTTTACCACTCTTCTTAGTACTATGGTTAGGATATAAATTTACGAAGAAAACGAAAGTGATTCCACTTGATAAATGTGAATTGAAATAAAGTGAAACGAGCAAACAAATATGTTTGCTCGTTTTTTATTCCAATGCTTCTCCCTTCCCTATTGCTCCTGTTTTTGCAATAATAAAGGAAATATACATAAAGGTTGGGATACCATGAACATTCGCATTACTGATGAAGCAAAAGCAGCTATACATAGATTAGAACGTGAAGACAAAAAAATCATTCGCATTAGAGGAACAATGACAAACTCTTGCAGTATTTTCATTGATGTTGATTTAATTTGGGATACATATGATGCAGATGATGTTGTATATGAAGATGCTGAGTTTATCGTACAAATGGATTCATTTACGAAAGACTACACTGGTGATACGGTGACACTTGATTATAAAACGACAGGTTTTAGTATTACGACTCCGAGTGAGACTTTAGTTTATGGGTTGCCGATTAAAAAATAAAAATTATTTTCAGCTGATCAATGAGGTGAAAAATGGGTAATTATGTTCCGTTAAAATTTTTATTTAATGAAGAATTAGCAGAAATAATGGCTGATTCTATTTGTAAACACGATCCTAATTTCTCTAAAAGAAACTTCGTATCTTCCGTCACATGTAAAGTTGAAAATTTAGAGTTAAAGCAACGTATAGAAGTAATAGCAGATGAATTACATACTGCATTACAAAAAGATTTTAATGAAGCAATACATATTTTACTGAAAACATTGGGACCAGAAAACACAACAGAAGTAGGTACATTTACAAACGGCTATATGTATATGCCTATTGCAAAATACGTTGAAAAATATGGGCTTAACGATTTTGAAACCTCATGTAACGCCATGTATGAAATAACAAAAAGGAATACTGCTGAATATGCCATTCGGCCTTTTCTCAAAACATACCATGAAAACACACTACACATATTACAACAGTGGATTCATGACGAAAACAGCCACATTAGGAGATTAGTTTCCGAAGGTACAAGACCAAGACTTCCTTGGGCTAAAAAAATGGGAGCTCTGAAAGGTGACTTTAAGAACAATTTACAGCTTCTTGAACCATTAATGAATGATCCTTCTAAATATGTCCAAAAATCAGTAGCCAATCATATTAACGATATTACGAAAGACGATAAAGAACTCGTTTTTCAATGGTTGCAGCAGTTACGTGATAAACAGCATCCTGTTAACCCTTGGATTATAAAACATGGGTTAAGAACGGTAATAAAAAGTGGTACTTTGCCAAAAGATTTTTCTTTTTAAGTATTTTAAACAAAACCGCTTATGCTTCAAAAATGAAGTATAAGCGGTTTTCTCTTTCAAACATTACCCTTGTCTTAAAATATTTTGAAACATTTTTGGCTTATTTCGTTCAAAGCTTTCTATAAGTTCTTTTCCAAATATCGTTATACTCTCCTCCCAAGGATGGCCTAAATAGCCCCACTTAAAGTCTTTCTGAATAAAGAAGTAGTAATCTCCATTCGGAAATACAGGTATCATCCACTCATCAAATTCATTTCTTTCAAACTCAAAATGTGGATTCACCCAATAACACTCATGTTGCCAATCCAGTGCCATAATATATTCATTTGATCCTGTAATTTCTTGAAAAGCTTGTAACGCTTTATCTTCCAGATCGCTATATATATTTATATCTATCGATTCTCCAAAGCAATGAGAAATATCATATGTTACAAAAGGACTTGGCACCTTAAACGATGGGAATATAGAAACACTTGGTGAAAACTTAAGTTCACTATATATCTTGTCCCAAATTTGATTATTCTCTTTGTCCGTAAACTCTATCCAGTTTTCCATTAAGCAACTACCTTCCCTACTAACTTCAAAGGATTTACACTCGATTATCCCGAATATATAAATAACCATTCTGACAAGGAGCGAATGTATATGAATCTATTCGAACACGAAACGTAAAAACGTTCCCCTTTAATAAGAGGTCCTCCTTTTTTTCTTTTTTCATCATATCATTTACTTACAAAATAGGAGGATACAATTATGAAACGTGATCCATTATTTTTAACTTTATTAGAAAGTGCTAATACAAATTTTAGCGGTTGGGATTTTTCTTTCATTTCAGAAACGGGTCGGATGAAGAGCGCACCTTTATCGTGGTCGTATGGCAGCGCTGCTTTCCAGCTTATGCAGCATGCAGAATCAATGGTAGATATGGGCACTGGCGGCGGAGAGTTTTTATCTATGTTACAACCGTTCTCATCAACTATTTTTGCGACTGAGGGCTATGCTCCAAACGTGCCGATTGCTCGGAAGAAATTAGAACCTTTAGGGGTTACAGTTATAGAGGTAACAGATGATACTGCTTTACCATTTCAAGATGGTCAGTTTAATTTAATCATAAATCAACATGAATCATATGCTGCTTCTGAAGTAAAAAGAATACTTTCTCCTAATGGAATATTTTTTACCCAACAAGTTGGTGGTCTCGATTGCGCGGAACTGAATGAACAGTTTAACACACCGCTAAATAGCGAATTTGCAAGTTGGTCGCTTGAAGCGGCATGTTGTGAGTTAAAGGAAAATGGATTTACTATTTTAGAAGAAAAAGAAGAGTTCCCTTTTCAACGCTTTTACGACATTGGCGCTATCGTCTATTATTTAAAAGCGATTCCGTGGCAAATTCCTGATTTTACTGTCGAAGGTTACAATGAGGAATTATATCGTATACATGAAATCATCTTACAAAAAGGTTATTTTGATGTGAAGCAACATCGATTTATGATTAAGGCAATTCGCAGTTAATCATGGAGTATATAAAAAAGAGATGGATCTACCATCTCTTTTTTATTTTCAGTCGATATTTTCTATATTTAAATACTTCGTTTCACAGTAATAGCCTTTGCCGCCAACATAAACCTTTTCTATTTTATTGTTGCTATCGGTTGCTAATTTAACTAATATTTCGGAAGGCGAGTGTAAAGAATAACCTTGTTCAAATACATAGACTTCTTTTTGTAAGTAGCGCTGTTCATACAGGTAGCAAGCTAATGCACCGTTTGAAGTTCCAGTCGCTGCTTCTTCATTAATGTCGTATAGCGGAGCAAAGTTTCTGCATATAATTCGATTGTCATTAAAAGTATATAGATGCATCCCGACAACATTATAATACTTGCTGATTTCTTTAATTTTTTCAAAATTAGGTTGCATTGTATGTAATTGTGTTTCGCTTTTTATAGGAATTAAAATATCTTTTAAGCCCGTGGAGACAATTTGAATTGGGTATGTATTGTCTATATCTTTAATGTCAAAGCAGTCGATAAACTCATTTGGAGATATAACATCATAGAATATCGGTTCGTTTTGCTCCATGAATATGATGTCATCTTTTATGGTAATAGTAAGAACACCGCTGTTCGTTTCAATCGTATAGCGATTCTTGAAAAGTTTATTTACATGCATCAGTATCGCGAAAGAGCCAATTGTGGCATGCCCACATAAATCAACTTCCTCTTTTGGTGTAAAATACTCAATTTTATAATCAGCAATTTCAGACTCTGATATAAATGCGGTTTCCGCATAGCCCAGTTGTTTAGCTATTGCCATTTTTTGAGTAGTGGTCAATGTATTCTCCATAAATACCACTCCTGCTTTATTTCCGCCTTTATGATCCTTGCTAAATGCACTTGCAACATAAACAGATATTTTCATAAGACACCTTCCTTCCTCACTTATAGTAAATTGTAGCATAAAACGTACTACGTATATATATTGTTGGATAAATTCGTCATAAAGCTAGAGACAAACTATTTTTTAGCATCTGAACTCTCCAAAAATAGTTTGTCTACAGCCTGAGAGATGGATCTACCATCTCTTTTTCCCGTTTATTTAACAAAAATTTGTGGCAGCTTCTAGATCATTAAGTAAGTTCGCTTCTCGCAATCGCATCAGCTAATGTAATAAGTTGCTCGTGCGTTATCTTTCCGGCTAACTTTTCTTTTATAACTTTTTCCATTTCTTTTGTAATGGTCATACCTTCTATTTCTAGGCTCGCTTTAGCTGCCTCGAAAGCTTTATTCAGTTCATCCTCGCTTTTGAATGCCATAATTTAAGTTATCTCCTTCACATCATTTTCATTTCTTTTTCTAATGAAGCAAATTGTGTACTTATACATACGTCCATTTCCTTCCCTTTACACATGAGTTATTTAGCTTATTTTTAAGTAAAAACACTCGCCTTACAATTCCTTATCACATAATATATAGTACAACTTTCATACGTAAGCACTTTACGTAAAGCGAAAGAATCCTTTTTAGAAAGGAGAATTAACATCGATACTATAAGCAATGAATTTCTAAAACTTTATTACGACAGCAACGTTTGGTTACATGATACACACTGGCTCGGGGTCCCCATTTTCAAACTTCCCTCTGATCTTTTTTTGTATCAAGAAATTATTTACGAATTAAAACCCGATTTAATTATTGAATGTGGCACTTGTTATGGTGGTAGCGCATTGTATTTAGCTTCTATATTAGATTTAATTGGAAAGGGTCACGTTGTTACTATTGATATATTCCCTCAACCAAATCGTCCATCCCATGACCGAATTACGTATGTAACAGCTTCTTCTGTTTCTGTACATGCCGTTCAAACTATATTAAATATGCGCAAACCTGATGATGTGATTTTAGTTATTTTAGATTCTGATCATAGTAAAGATCATGTATCAAAAGAACTTTTACTTTATAAATCTATCGTTACTACTGGTAGTTATATTATTGTAGAGGATACATCTATTAATGGAAATCCTGTTTCTCCCGATTGGGGCCCCGGCCCAATGGAAGCTGTAGAAGAGTTTTTAGCTAAAAACAACAACTTCATAATTGATGAATCTAAACATAAGTTTTTCATTTCATTTAATCCAAAAGGTTTTTTAAAGAAGATAAAGTGAAACTTTAATAAGTGGGGTTGTGTATAACCCCACTTATTCTATAATCTTCATTTTTGAAAAAGGATAATATACAAATTCCACTTTGCCTATTATATTATCTTCTTCAATATATCCTAAGCCATTTCGACTATCTCTACTAAGTTCACGGTTATCTCCCATTACAAATAATTTATTTGGCGGGATTTTCGTCTTTTGAAAGTTATAAAACACTTGCGTATTATTGAATAAATCTTTATTTGTATACGGTTCTTCTTGCTTTTTATCATTCACATATACTGATCCATTCGTTATGTTAATTACGTCACCAGGAAGTCCTATTACTCGTTTTACATAATATTTCGACTCATCCTCTTCCTTTATAATGACAATTTCTCCGTGCTCTAAATTTGAAAAATGTACTGCTGCTTTATTTACAAATACGTAGTCTTCTTCATATAAAGTCGGTTGCATCGATTTCCCTTCCACTTTACATAAAGTAAAAGAATGATAGGATACTACCAAAACAAACACGAAGAGTATGTATTTCCTCCAGCCTCTTTTAATCTCCTGCTTCATATCCATTCCCACCTTATTTAAACGCTTTTTAACTCAAAAAATATATCACTGCACAATATGTCTCCATGCAGTGATACTATTTTTACTGGGCCTTGTTCGGCTGTTCTACTGGGACTGGATTTCCACCCGCTCTTTTCGTTTTCAATTCAAAATACGCATCCAAAATCTCTTTACCAATCGCGGAATTAATTCCTGATTTGTCATCATTCACCCAAGGTACAACAACTGAAAAAGCTACTTCCGGATCAGCATCATATGGTGCATAACCGGCAAGAGTTAAATTATAACATTTTTTCCGGTTATTGTTTTCATCTCTTCCAATATCACTTTCTCCACCGTATACAGTTTCAGCTGTTCCTGTTTTTCCAGCTGGTTTATACGGTAATCCTTTAAACGTTGCCGTACCTGTTCCGTCAGTTTCTTGAAAAACTCTTCTAAATCCTTCTTTTACATGATTAATGTATGAAGTGTCCATATCCACTCGATTTAAAATAACTGGTTCAATAGACCGAACAACTTTTCCAACATCCTCTGGTCTATGTGGTTGCTCTCTCACTTCTTGCACAATTTGTGGTTTCATTCGGTATCCGCCGTTTGCAATTGTTGACATATATTGAGCAAGCTGAAGCGGCGTATATGTATCATACTGTCCAATCGCGTAATCAAGTAAAAAACCAGGTATGTTATCTGTTCTACCCATTTGACCAATCGATTCATTCGGTAAGTCAATTCCAGTCGGTACACCTAAGCCAAACTGTCTAAAGTAGTAGCGCATTTTATTAAATGTCTCTTTTTTAATATCTAACGGATTGTTTGGCACATAATTAATACCTGCCATTTTTAATGCTGTATTAAACATATAAACGTTTGATGAAACTTGTAAAGCCCTTAAATCATCAATATCACCAAAATCTTTCCACGATTTCTTTGGCTTAGTACTTCCTTTAAAATACATTGGTGCATCAAAGAAATGCGTATACGGCTTAATTGCTTCAGTTTGATATCCGGCTAATAACGTAGCCCCTTTCACAGTTGACCCTAACTCATAAGAACTTGTCATCGTTCCTAAAGCGAAGTCTTCTATTTGCATTCCGCCATCTTTATTTACAATTTTCTTTCCTGCCATTGATAAAATTTGGCCGTTTTTCGGGTTCATCATTACAACGAACGCGCGATCCATCATCGGCTCTGCAGAATGAAATGCTCGTAAATTCTTTTCAAGACTTTCCTCTACTTTTTTCTGTAACTCCATATCTACTGTTAACATTAAATTATTTCCGCTTTTTCCTTCGGTCACTTTTTCAGTTCGAATAATATTTCCTGCTTTATCCGTAATATTTTTAGACTGTTCTTTCGTTCCATGTAATGCATCTTCGTACTGTTTCTCGATGTAACTCTTACCAATGCGATCATTTCGGTTATAATCACGCACTAAATAATAATCTAACTGTTCTCTCGGCAAGCCCTCATTTTCAGTAGAAACGCTACCAAGTATGGAACGAAGTATTTTATCATTTGGGTATTCACGTTCCCAATCCACTGTCGTATCCACTCCTGGCAAACTTGCC
The DNA here is from genome assembly GCF_053345335.1 of Bacillus sp. M5A3_1b. Lineage (NCBI taxonomy): Bacteria > Bacillati > Bacillota > Bacilli > Caryophanales > Bacillaceae > Bacillus > Bacillus sp. M5A3_1b. Next base: position 417,843 of record NZ_JBKEZY010000004.1, read on the forward strand.
AATCTTTCACTTACGATTGCATATTCATTTTGACTTACATCTTTTTTAACAATTTGCGGCGTCATTTTATATCCCGCATTCATCCTACTTTTAATTGCTAGTACTTCTAAATCTTCTTTTGAAAGTTCGTTTAATTCTTCTTGCGTAATTCTTTCACGACGCAACTCTTCAACTTTTTTATCTAATTCTTTCCCCTCTATCTCTTGCTTCCTAAATGCACTCTCATCTTCTTTCGTTACTTTTTCTGCTGCTCGCTTTTCATTTAACTGCATCCAAAAATCTTTTTTATCTGTTTCTGTCAACTTATTTATATCTTCTGGCGACATTTCAATAAGCTGAGCTAAATTTCTTGCTACTTGTAAAACTTCTTTCGAATCTACTCCTTTCATTTTCGTATATGTAACGGTTCGTAGTGGTTTATTATTTACAATCACTTGACCTTGCCGATCAAACATTTTCCCTCTAGGAACAGGAGTGCTTACCGTTACATCTTCCTTTTTGTTCACTTCATTTCTATACGTTTCTCCATCAATGATTTGTACTTTACCTAATTGAATTATAATAGCTGAAAATAAAAGAAAGACGATAAAAAATAGTACATTTAATCGAAAAGGAATATGAGTCTTTTTCTTTTTCGATTGTTTCTTCTGCTCCTTTTTCTGTCTCATTTCGCTCCCTCACTTCATTCTATTAACATTTCTACATAGAACCATTATGTATCAAATTTATTTATATGATATATATAGAATTTTATATTAATTACTAAAGAAATAAAAGATTTAATTTTCAGTTTTTTGATTTTATGTCCTATTTATTACCATTCCCCTTAATTCGTCATAACATGAATTTTATTCAAACAAAAAACTGAGGTGTTCTCTATACACCTCAGTTTTTCATAAAAATAATAACTTATTTAACCGACGATACACCTTCAACAAATTCACCAATCTTATTTTGAAAAACATAATCAAAGTTATATTCTTGCCCTGTTAACTCTTCATTTACTAAAATTGTTGTTGCCCCTATTTCCTTCTTTGCGATTTGTGGGAATGAAGCGACAGGTTGTACTTTTAACGACGTTCCCATAACGATAAGTACATCTGTTTCATATAAACGTGTTATCGCATTTTGATATTGCGGCAATGTATCTCCGTATAAAACAACGTCTGGATTTAAAATGAAATTACACTTCTCGCAGCGAGGCACTTCATGATCAATCATATACTGCAAATCATATCCCGCTTTACACTTCGGACAATGTGCTGTTTGAAGTGTTCCATGTAAATCAATGACATGCTTACTACCACCTAGTTGATGTAAACCGTCAATATTTTGCGTTAAAATCGTAATGTCTTTCCCTTGTTCTTCTAATTCAGCTAAAAAGCGATGGCCGCGATTTGGTTTATATTGATGAAACGTATTAATTTGAAAGATTTCTTTATAATGCTTCCAAAATTCTTTCGGACTCCTATTATAATATCCTCTTGATAAATACATCTCCACATTCGCATCAGCATATAATCCATTTGCTGAACGAAAATCTGGGATACCACTTTCCGTACTTGCTCCTGCACCTGTTAACGCTGTAATTTTCTTCGCTTTTTCTAAAATTGAACGTACTTCTTCAAATTGTTGCACAAAAATCACCTCTATGTATTTTCCTATACTTATTATACCAGTTGTTTACAAGAGGTGTTGTCTTTGTATAAAGAACTCTTTAAACTTCCTTATTTTATATAGTTTTTCTTGATGATATCTTTTGCATTATTGTACAGAAATACAAGGAAGATAACTGCTAGGATACCGTTTACCCAATAATATGTATTTCCAGAAGTAAACCTATTATAAAAGGATTGAGCATTATAATATAATAGCCCCGCTGAAAGCACAGTAGAGAATACTAACATACCAAAACTTTTCAAGATATCCACCTCAATTTCCAAAATTCCAATTTTTACAATAATTATACATGAGAATGGGCGAATTTAAAATATGCAATGTACCCTATCATTATCAAGTGAACGATATATCCTTCTTCCAAACAAAAATAACAACTACATACGCACTTCGGTACTACCTCAGAATCTTACTTAATGCGTCGTACCCCCAATTTCTACAATATCAACCTCAACTATCGTCGTTACCTCAACCGCCAGTTCTATCCCTTTACGAATAGTAGAAAGTGACATACTCGGTTGGCCTGGATAATTGCTCGCTTGTTCTGGTAAGAACGGAATATGAATAAATCCGCCTTTTATTTTCTTATCACGCTTCTCTAGTTCATGCATGAGACCGTAGAATAAATGATTACAAACGAATGTACCTGCTGTTTGTGAAACGGAAGCTGGTATCCCTTCTTCTTGTAGCTTTTTTACAATTGCTTTCATCGGAAGTGTAGACCAGTAGGCAGCTGATCCTTCTTCTACAACCGGTACATCTACGGGCTGATTTCCTTCATTGTCAGCAATTCTTGCATCATCAACGTTAATTGCAACACGCTCTATCGTAATATCTGGTCTGCCCCCAGCTTGTCCGATACATATAATCATTTCAGGGTTTAGTTCTTCTATATACTCTTTTAAAACTTGTATTGATTTATGGAATACAGTTGGTACTTGTTTACTAATAATCTTGTATTCTCCGATTGTTTTTTCGTGCAAACTTTTTGCGACTTCCCAAGCTGGGTTGATGCTTTCTCCGCCGAATGGATCAAATCCTGTTAGTAATACTGTTTTCATAGTTTTCCCTCCTAATTAGAAACGATATACAAGGCCGTACATAATAAACATATTTATGATAAAGATTGAAAGAGCAATTGGTACTTGCGCTTTAATAACTGCATTTTTATCTTTTAGCTCTAAAAGCATTGCCGGAACGATATTAAAGTTTGCTGCCATTGGAGTAAGCAATGTTCCGCAATATCCAGCAAACATACCAAGCGCTGCCATAATTGCCGGATTTCCACCGTGCATTTGAACAATTAAAGGTAAGCCAATTCCGCCAGTAATAACGGCAAACGCTGCGAATGCATTTCCCATTACGACTGTAAAGAGCATCATTCCTAAACAATATGCCATAACAGCAACGAACGGATACTCTGTCGGTAATACTTGTCCGACTAAATCAGAAACGACTTGTCCAACGCCAGATTTTGCAAAAATACCACCAAGTGCCGCTAACATTTGTGGTAAAATAACAGCCCAACCGACAGCTTGTAATAGTCTGCTTCCTTCTTGCACAGGCGTTGTTATTTTCGATTTTGTAATACGCATCGCCGCAATGAATGCAAGTAGTGCCCCAAGTGCTAATGCAACTAATGTGACTTTATCTGGATCAACAAGGGATACATTCCCCCATTTAATCTTCCCTAACGTTAACGTACCGATAATTGTAAAAATAGGAATTAATAGTGCAGGCATAAAAATTTTATTTTTTAATTTCTCCGCATGTTTCACACGTTCTTGTACTGGAACTTCTTTCTCCTCTGATTTTGTTACTTTATTTAATGAAGCTAACACGACCATAGCAAGCACAATACAACCAACGTAAAACGAAGGAATTACATTTCCAAATAAAAATGTAACTGCAAACAATGCCCAAAATAAGCTAGAACCAAATCGATTTGGATGCTCACGATCAAACGCAATACGAACAGCGATAAATGCAACGATTATACCTAATACGTAATAAATTGTATCCATAGTTATGATGTTCATATTATATTGCCTCCTTCTCTTCTTTTCCTTCTGTCTTCATTGTTTTCTCTATATATTTATCAAACCTTCTAAACCTAATCCAGCTCACGATAAGTGCAGATATTGCAGTTGGAATACCCCAAAGTGCCATATCCCATACACCGACATGCATACCTACTGAATCGAAGAATCCTTTCATTAATAAAATGGCACCAGTTGCGATAAAAATGTCTTCTCCGAAAAACCAAGCTGTATTTTCCGCAGCTGCTGCGTTTGCTTTAATCTTCTCTCTTAATTTTTCAGGAAGTTTACCGTATTTACCTTGCGCAGCCCCTTCTGCCATCGGTGCAACGAGCGGTCTTACTGTTTGCGCATGACCACCAATGTTCAGCCCCAGTGCTGCTGATGATTCTCTTATCGTAAAATATGACATTAATACTCTTCCAGTTGTTGCACCTTTAGATTTCGTTATAAGTGCTTCTGCTCTTTCTTTTAAACCGTAACGCTCTAAAATTCCAATTACCGGTAAAGTTAATATTATTGGCATAGACATATATCTATTTTCTATGAAAAATTTACCGAACATGCTAATGACATCATAAAAGCTTAACCCTGAAACCATACCAGTAACAATACCTGCAACCATAACTACTAATAGTGTATTTAATCTAAATAAAAAACCAACTGCAACAAGTAATATCCCGATTAATTTAATCATTCCAGCACTTCCCCCTATTCTTTATTTCGGTGCACAAATAGAAATACCATTAAGTTCGAATGTTCTGTATATTTTTCCCGCAAATTGGACTGCTTTCTCTCCATCACCATGTAAACAAATTGTTTGTGCTTGAACTGCTACTTTCTCTCCGCTCACCGCGTTTACATACCCTTCTTTCACCATTTGAAGCACTTGCTTTATCGCTTCGTCTTCATTTTTTATGAGCGCATTTTCTTCTGTACGACTTGTCAACGTTCCATCTTGCTTATACGTACGATCTGCAAAAGCTTCTTGTACGAGAGTTATATTGTATTTTTCCGCAGCCTGTATAAACGCCTCGCTATTTGCTAATCCGTAAAGTAATAGAGTTGGATTCACATGAGAAATTGCCTTTGCGATTGCATTTGTAATTTCTAGATTAGTTACTGCCATATTATATAAAGCACCGTGCGGTTTTACATGATGTATCTTCCCGCCAGCTGCTTTCACAAAAGCGTCTAATGCACCGATTTGATATAAAACGTAATCGTATACTTCACTTGCTGAAACATTCATGTTTCTTCTTCCAAATCCAATTAAATCAGGAAAACCAGGATGCGCGCCAATTGCTACGTTATGCTGCAGTGCCTTTTCGACCGTTTTCCTCATTACAGTCGGATCACCCGCATGAAAACCACAAGCAACATTTATAGAGGAAACGAACGGAAGAATTTCATCATCATTCCCCATTTTATAGGCTCCAAAACTTTCTCCTAAATCACAATTTAAATCGATTGTCGTCACGATATTCCCCTCCTAATGTCAACTTCGTAAAGTGATGAATTTCTTTAATAGATTCATATTTACTTCTTGTTCTATGTACAATTGTTCCGCTTCCTCAAGCGTAATTTTCTCAAAAGATACATAGTCCCCCGGTTTTAATTGAGCAAGAAGTGGTAAATCTACTGAAATAATATTTCCCATTCTCGGATAGCCACCTGTCGTTTGCCTATCTGACATTAATATAATCGGCTGTCCTCCATTAGGAACTTGAATGGTCCCAAATGTAACCGGACTCGATAAAATCTCTTTTTCTTCCACTCTATTTAAAACTTCTCCTTCAACTCTATAGCCCATACGGTCAGCGTAATTAGATACTTTATATTCTTTCGTAAAAAATGCCTGTATACTTTCTTCTGTAAATTGATCATATTCAAAATCAGTTATAACGCGAAGCTTAGGGTACTTCTTATACTTTGGCAGTACGCTTTTGCTAATTGCCCATTTCGTTTTGATTTGCTCCTCCTTTTGTAAGTCTTGAATGAAACGACTCGCTATTTCTGAGTGGGTACCAATTTGAAAATAATCTCCTTTTTTCAGCATTCTTCCCTCAATACCACCAATCGCAGCACGTATATAAGTACTTTTGCTTCCCATCGTATGATCAATATGTATACCACCTGCAAAAGTCACATACGCTCTGCAACCGTTTTTCACTTTCCCAAAACAAAGCATGCTACCTTCTTCCGCTAAAATGGGACGCCATAACGGAATACGCTTCCCATTCAGTAACGGCTCCATATTTGCTCCACCAATTGCGAGTAACGTCGTTTTCTTTATTAACAATTTCGGTCCCATAATCGTCATTTCGAGTCCCGCTTCATTCTCTTCATTACCGACTAATATATTGATCATCCGAAGTGCACTTTGATCCATGGCCCCGCCAACTGGTACACCGTATTGTTGATAATGAGCTCGCCCTAAATCTTGGACTGTTGTAAACATTCCTGCATGTAAAACTTCTACATCCATTCTTTAGCCCCCTCAAGTGATACGTACTCTTCCTTCGTTATTGGGATAAATCGTAAATACATACCGCTTTGAATATATGTTGGTGTTTCTTCTTCTGGATTAAATAAGGAGATTGGAGTTCGGCCGATAATATTCCATCCTCCTGGTGTTTCAAGCGGATATATACCTGTTTGATTCCCACCAATCCCTACTGAACCGGGAGGTATTTGTAACCGCGGCGTTTCTTTTCTAGGTGTTTCTAGTTCTTTTGATAGTCCTCCTAAATACGGGAACCCTGGTGTAAAACCTAACATATACACAAAATATGTTGTTTCACTATGTATACGAATAACATCCTCCGCTTGTAACCCTCTAGAATGTGCGACCTCTTCTAAATCAGGTCCATATTCTCCCCCGTAGCAAACAGGTATAGAAATATGTTTCACATCTTGATTCACTTCTTCTTTATATGAATTACATAGCTCTTTTATATATTGACAAACGTAATGATACGGCCCTTCACTTCTCCCATTTCGCTTCCATACTTCGTATACATTGTAGTAGACAGCTAATGAAGTGAAAGATGGCACACACTCAACCATTCCTGCAAACGGATGCTGCCTTAACGCTTGAAACAATCGCTGCACTTTTTCGTATGTCTCCATCCCAATTTCTTCACCAAATGTAACAATAATTGCTTGATCCCCTAACGCAGAAAATTTCATCCCACTCCCTCTTTCTATACCAAAAAGCCGAGTTCTTTCGAAATGCGATGTGCTGTTTCTTTCACCTTCGCAATAAAATATGAAATATTACTTTCGCTGTACTCAATTGCTAATCCCGAAATACTAATACCTGCTACAACCGTTCCATCGCTTGCAAAAATGGGCGCTGCTATAGCCGCTGTATGATTTTCTAACTCCGAGTAGCTAATTGTATGTCCTTCCTTTTTCGCCATTTGCAACACTTCTAGCAATTGTTCCTTATCCACAATTGTTCCATCTGCAAACTGTTTTAAATCCGTTTCCTCTATGTATTTCCGTTTCTCTTCCTCAGAGAAATACGATAGTAAAATTCTCGGACATGCACCCGCATAAAGTGGCGCTCTTCTTCCAACTGCCGTATACACGCGTACAGGCTGAACGCCTTCCATCTTTTCCACATAAATCGCGTCATTACCATCTTGAATAATTAAATTAACTGCCTGTCCTAAACTATCTCTAAGCTCTTTCATATATGGAATCGCAATATTCCTTACTGATAATCTTTGTGAAACAAGTTGACCGAACCGTAAAAATACGACCCCTAAACGATATTTCCCCTTCTCGTTTTTTTGTAAAAACTCCATTTCTTCTAACGAGCCAATTAAACGATAAACAGATGTTTTCGGCATACTCGTAAGCTGAACCATCTCTGTTAAACTTAGCTCTTCATGCTCATAAAACAACTCTAAAATATCCATTGTCTTAACTGCCGTTTTATTTATACTCATTCTATCTCCCTCTTGTTCCGAATTTTGAAACTTAAATTCCGTTTTTTGAAACGAATATATAATTTAAAATTATAAAATATTCTTTCAATTCTATCAATATTTTTTTCAAGCGTATGACTCGATATATTTGTCAGTAATTTAAAAAACGACAATAATTCAATTCTTTTGTAAATTTTCACATTAAACCATTACATATCCAATATATTCCAATTATCATGATATATGTAAAACAACATATAAGGAGTGTTTCTTTTGAAAAAGTTGCTAGTAATTCCTGCTATTATGTTATCTTTTTGTATAGGTTATAATGTGACATTTGCGACAAATGAAGATACTCATTCAACCGCTAAAGTTGCCCAACATCATAAAATAGCGAACGAAGAAATTCATTTTTTCGGATCAAGTATTTCTGACTTTTACTATTCTCACGGGGATGACTTAAGCGTTCTTGTAAAAAATATAGGCGATTCTCCTTTTAGTTACACTTTATATACTGCTAAAGATTCTTGGATGATTGACGGAACTTTAAAACCTGGGGAACAAGCGATCAACGAATTTAGTATAAATTGGAGCGATTGGCTTCCTGAAGGTGAATATAAGATTAAATTCAGGAATAATGATGGTTCTCTTTCAAAAGTTCAAGTTATAGCAAAACCAAACATTTAAATAAAGCACAAAAAAAGTATGGAAGAATATTCTTCCATACTTTTTGTTTTATAACGCTCTTACTTGTTTCAACGGCCAGAAAACAGCTTGGCCTTTTCCGACAATTTCATCTTCTGAAATAAATCCGAACATTCGACCGTCTTTCGAAACTTCACGATTATCTCCTAAAACAAACACTTGGCCTTCTGGCACTTTCGTTTTTCCAGTGATTTGTTCTAACGTAAAGTCTGGAGTTAGTACACGGCCTGCTGCTTTTTCTTTAAACTCTTTTAAATATGGTTCTTCCATCGCTGTTCCGTTTACATATAACACATCGTTTTTATACTCCACTGTATCGCCTGGTAAACCAATCACTCGTTTTACTAAATCGTATCCCTCTTTTCCGTGGAAGACGATAATATCAAAGCGATCTAATCCACTTATACTATAACCAATCTTATTCACAAGAACTCGTTCGTTATTTTCTAAAGTAGGCATCATCGATTCACCTTGTACTAATGAAGGTGTAAATAAAACACCGCGAATAATAGCAATTAATAAAAGAGTAAATCCTATCGTTTTAGCCCATGAGAATAATTCTTTCTTCGTATTTTCCTTCATCGTTTCTCCTCTTTCTTAACTGTTTATTGTATAATTTGAACTAATTCTTGTACTAAATTAAGATCAATTTCAGAAAAACATGATTTCCCTTCTCTTACCGCTGTACCGACATGTGCTTGCGAAATTCCAGTTTCATCTAGTAATTTCTTTATATTTTCTTTCGTCACGCCAGCTCCAGCAACAAGTTGAATTTGGCCATCGCTTACCTTTTGCATTTCTGCAAGCACCGGAATATTATCTACTATATTTCCTTGTCCACCTGAAGTTAAAACGTGAGTCACTTTATGAAACTTCTTTAAAGTTCTCATCGCTTCTACTGGATTTTCTGTATCATCTATTGCACGGTGATATGTGACATTTATCCTGTCTACCACAGATAATAAATCCGCTAGTTTCTTTTCATCCACTTCATTTCGTTCATTTAATACACCTAATACAACACCAGCTACTCCTAATTTCTGAGCAACTACAATATCTTCTTTCATCATTTCAATTTCTTCTTCCGTATATGTAAAAGATTTCGCATGCGGACGAATCATAACGTGAATTGGTACATGTACTGCTTCTACCGCTTTTTTAATAAATGCATAACTCGGCGTTAAACCGCCTTCTGTATAAGATGAAATTAATTCAATTCGCTTCCCGCCAGCTCGTTCAATTCGTTTCACATCTTCTAAACATGTTGCAATAACCTCTAGCATGAGATGACCTCTTTTCGTGCTTTTTTCTTATTATACAGTAGCTGAAATAAGAAACATAGCATTCTCCTATAAAACTGTAAAAAGAAGAATGAAAAGAAAGATTTTTTTTATTGATTGCCTTCATTGTTAATATTATATTCTACTAAAAAAGGAGTAACCCCTAGAACTTCTGACTAGGTGTCACTCCTTTTTATTTTACAAAAATACTAGGTTTCCCCTATACATTTAGTTATTTTTCTTAGTTACTTCATTATAATAGTGGCTAAATGCTTCTACTAATGCGTCAACTGACGCATACAATTCTTCTGGTGTATTATCTACCCCTCCCATTTCAATAAGTAATGCATTCGGAGAAAGGTCTTGATTATATACTCCGTTCCCGCTTTTACGATCTTTAATAAAAATGCCTCGGCTTAAACCGTAATACTTTTCATCTAAATATGAATTGATTGCCGTTACTATTTTTTTATTTTTTTCATAATTAGGATTTTCCCGTCCTAAAATGAAATAGAGCCGAGCATAATTCTTTCCGTTAATATTTTTTGTTGTAGTATTTTTTCGTGCATCATCTCTATGGAGGTCCATTGGGAACATAATATTTTTATCTTGCGTTAATTTATCTTGTAATATTTGACGGGACCCTTTATAAGATTGGGCCCAATTTAAATTTTTATTTCGCAGAAAATCCCTCATATTTGTCGTATCATGCGAAACACCTATTCCTTTTTCTTCTAATTTTTGTTTTAAATAGTTTCCAACAAACGTAATATTCACTTCATTATTTGTACTGGAAGCATCATCGGGTACAGTAGCACCTGGAATAAGAGGAATAAACGATTCCCAACTATGTGTATGATAAATAAAAACTTTATTTTCACTGTTATTTTGTGTATTTGAATTTTTATCAGTAGAATTGTTTTCTTTCCCACTCTTTGGGCGCTCAACAGCAGTACCTTTATCTTTAATTTTATCTAAAGGAATGCTGGATTCTTCAGGAATGTTCGTATAATCTGTTCCTTCCCCAGCAATTAATATTTCCGAATAAAATTGATTCATATTAGGAAGTTCTCTAGTTAATAAACTTCGGAGATCATTTACATTAATGTTTGTAGAAAGTGACAGTAAAAAAGATTCCAAAGACGCTCGTCCTTTTTCTTGATGAAATTCTTCTGCAAAATAACGATTTTCACTTCCTATCATATACATAAGACCTTTAGTAGAATTCGTTCCTAATAACTGATTCATATAAAATGATTTAAATACGCTGGAATTACTAGAAATGACGAATGAAGTGAGGATACATATAATCGTGAATAAAATACATATCACTACATATCTTACATTCAATACTTTCAGTTTCACTTTATTCATTTTATATCTCCCTTCATTTACTATATTCTTACGCATAATTTTTAAGTAATATGATTACTAATTTAATAGAACTTCCTGAACTACTATATTTTCATTTAAGCTCTTTCCGTAAAGCGAATGATGTTAAAGTTACCGTGCGCAAATATCATCAAAGATTAAAAGAAAATCAAATAACCTGAGTCTATGTATAGACTCAGGTTATTTAATATTTTTCACTCGACAGAAGACACTGCATTTTAATGGGATTTTTTATTTTCCATGTCAATGCCTAATTGGTCTTTCAATAACTTCATACCTTTTTTTGTAAGATGGACGGCTCTATTCTTATCCGTTTTTGTAATCCATTCCTGTTCAAAAAATAGTTTTGCTATCGCAGATCCTAACCAACCAGCAATATGGTAGCGTCGTTCACTCCAATCAAGACAAGGTTTTGCAAATACCCTTCTCTTTATATCTGCCGTTTCAATATTTATTCCAAAATTCAGAAACCACTGCTTACCTTGTTCCGTTACAATGTATTCTCCTTTCTCTAAAATTATAAATTCCTTATCTAATAATTTTTCGGTTATCTCTACACCGAGTTTGCCTGCAAGATGATCATAGCAAGTTCGAGCATAACGAACTTGTTTTAGTTGATCCGATTGTTTTAAAGAACGAACTTGGACTGTTGGTGCGATTGTTCCTAACTTTTCAAGAACTTCTGCTACCTCTTGATTAGCAAGTCGATAGTAACGATGTCTACCATGTTGTTCAACTGTAAGTAGATTCCCCTCTACTAATTTAGAAAGATGGGAACTAATCGTTGGATGTGACACTTTTGCCTTATAAGCCAATTCGCTAGCAGGTAGTGCCTGATTATTCATTAGACAATCTAAGATAATTGCTCTTGTAGGTTCAGCAATTAGTTTAGCTATATATGAGATATTCGGATATACATTCATATTTCGATGATACCCTAACTATTAAACTGATACAATTATTTTAAGTTTAATAGTAAAGGAGAATGTATTATGAATGCAATTGATCTTAGTATATTAAATTTGAAAGAAACGAGAAGGCGCTCAGAAAAATTATGGAATTCTCTTCCCGATAATTTTCTTAATTGGAAGCCTGATCATGAAGCTATGTCTTTTGGTGAGATGATTCGTCATGTATGGAGCTCAACTTTTTACTATCATATGATTTTAAAAAACAACGGCTCAATACATGATATACATTTCCCGTATGATGACGAGCCAATTACTTGTGTAAAAAAGGAAATTGAATTGGCACAATCGTACTTTACTGACTTTATAGAATATGTTCAATCCATAAGCATAGCTGAGCTAGATTCAACCCTTATTGATCGAAGCGATGTTGGCTATGAAAGATATTTAGGCGACATGCTATTACGAATTGCCTATCATGATGCGGTCCATGCTGGTCAATTTTTACAATATTTACGAATTATAAACTTGGAAAGACCTTTAATCTGGGATTAAATATAACAAATGTTTACAAAGCTTTCAAACTGGCATTATAATAATACGCAACCAATTATCTAACTAGTCAAAATTCTTTTCGTTAGTTAAAAAGAGCAATTTAGTTGTTGTACGATAATTAATATATGGGGATGATCACGTGAAAAAGCACTCTGAATTAAAAAAGCATTTATGTGAACTGGAGGAAAAACTATTAGAACCTAAAACTCGTACAAATCCAACAGAACTGGACAAATTACTTGCAGACGACTTTTTTGAGTTTGGAAGTTCGGGAAACGTTTGGTATAAGAAGGATTCTGTTGGTGGAGACGGACTTAGTGTGAGAGAAATGACTCTTTCTAATTTTGAAATATACCCTTTATCGAAGGATACTGTGTTGGCGACATATCTTGTAAGAGATGAAACTAGAATGCAGAATACTTTGCGAAGTTCCATTTGGAAACTGATAGATGGAAAATGGCAAATGTTTTTCCATCAAGGAACACTTACAAAATCATGATAACCATTTATACTAAAAATCTACATCTCAATTTGGTACGTCGTACACATAAAAAGCACGTGTTCGATTACTAATCAAACACGTGCTTTCAAAACAACTATATTGTCCATAAACAATAAAATGTAAGTTAAAAAAACTACGGCCGAAACGCCGCATCCGCTAACATAGATAGTGTTGCATCATCCATCGGCGGATTGTGCAATCCTGCTCTGACGTTTAAATAGTAACGATGAAGCGGATTTTTTTCTGATAAACTTTTTGCCCCTACGATGCGCATTGATTTATCCACTATTGATATCGCCGCATTTGTTACGGCGTATTTCACTGCCGCTAATTCTGCTTGCAGTGATAGTTTATCTTCTGCCTCATCGTACTTTTTCGCAATTTGATATAAAAAGACGCGAGCTTGCATAAGCTCAAGTTCTAATTCTCCAACTAATCTTCTAACATTCGGCAATAAACTAATAGAATGATTTAAACTGTTTGGCTTGTATGATCCCGCAAATTGAACCGCATAATTTCTTGCTGATTGTGCAATTCCTAAATAACATGCTGGTATATGTAGCAACCAGCCAATACCCTTTTGTTTCACTTTCCCGCCCAATACATTCGTAAAAAAGCGACTTTCTATCTCTACATTTTGTAAGACAAGGTCGTGACTAGCAGTCCCTCGCATCGCAACGCTATCCCACGTTTCTTCAATGGATACACCGAGCGTATTTCTCGGAATGACAAACTCACCAACTTCTTCTCGGCCTTCCACACTCGCTGAAATAATAAAATAATCAAGTATTGGCGCCATCGTTGTAAAAGTTTTTCTTCCATTTATAATCCACTTCTCGCCTTGTTGAACCGCTATCGTTTCTGGCCTACCACCACGCGTCGGACTCCCTGTTTTTGGTTCTGTTGCTGCCCTGTTAAAAAGCGCACCGTTACGTACTTCTTCGCAAAACCATTTGAACATCTCATCATTCCAAGAGTGATTTTCCGCTAGCTCCTTCACAATGCCAATATGCCAGCCAATCGATAACGCAGTAGCTCCGCAGCCTTCCGCGATTTTCTCTTGAAATAAAACGAAGTCATATAAAGAAATCGCACTACCACCAAATTCCTTCGGTAACGTTAATTTCGTATATCCGATATCTTTCAAATCACTTATATTTTCATACGGAAATGATCCTAATTCACTTAGTTGATGCTCTCTTTCCATGAACTTCGGAATCAATTTATTTATTTGTTCAATAATGAAAGATTGTTCTTCTGTTTCAACAAATGAGAGTGCCATACTATAATCTCCTTTATGTTCGATTCATCAACCGCTCACTTTTTCATTATGATTATATGAAGCTACCTCTCTATTGTTTCACTATTCCGATAAAAATACAATGTTTTTGACCAATAAGAAAAGTTCCCATTTAAAATAGGTTCTTTTCTTATATTAGTCTCCCTTCAATGCCTTTAACGGCAAAGAGGTTACATATCCAATGTACGAGAATAATTCTTTAAAGAAGAATGGTATTTCTGTGTCTAACGTTTTATATGCTGATGTCGGCGTTGGTGAAGCATACGCTTCAATATTAATATGTTTTGCGATTCTCATTGCGCGTTTCATATGAAGTGGATCACTTACAATCGTGTATGTGCGTATTCCGTTCTCTATTCCAACTTCCTTCGCATTCTTTAAGTTTTCTTCTGTGAAAAGGGATTTTGTTTCAATTAAAATATCTTCCTCTTTTACACCTTGTTTCATTGCATATACTCTTGCAGTACGCGCTTCCTCAAGTTCTGCCTCGAACTTTGTACCACCTGTAAAAATAATCTTTTTAATATTTCCGTTCTTATATAAAGAAATCGCATGATTAATTCTTTCTTTAAATACAGGAGATGGTTTTCCGTTCCATGAAGCTGCTCCTAATACAATACCAGCATCCGTTTTCACACTATCATCTGTTTTAAAACGATAGCTCCAAATATCGTAAGCTGCATAACTTACATATAAAATAGCAGAACAAATCATTAGTAAAAATACTTGAAAGATTCGTCTTTTCTTACTCTTCTTATTTTCTTTCATTTGTAATTGCCTCCGTACATCATCCATACTTCTATAAAAAAACATTTATATCAAATCGTTTCGTTTGAGTTTATTTAAAAGAAGGAACTTTACTTGTTATTTATGTATAAAAGGGTTTTCATTTAAAATTGAGGATTATCAATTCATTTTTATTTGCGGTTTTCATTACATGTTTTAAATTCATAAGTTTATTACCATACAACTACATTGTAACGAATTTTTTCTCAGAAGGGAACGATGAAACAAAAGGAATTAAAATAAAGTAGCATTTTGTAAGAAAAAAGGTATATTTTTCATACATCACGAACAATATACCTTTCAAAACACGAATTATAACTTTTCTTTATACAACTCTAAATTTTCTAATAAACGTACTTTCACAACTGGCCATTCACTTGCGATAATACTATATACAACCGCATCTCTCACATGACCACTTGGCAATTTTCTTTCGTTTCTAAGCACACCCTCTTTTACTGCACCTAACCTTTCAATTGCTCGTTGTGCTTTTTCATTTCTTGCATCCGTCTTAATTTGTACTCTCAGCATACGTAATTTTTCAAAAGCATACTGGAGAAGCATGTACTTACACTCTGTATTTATACTCGTACGTTGCACACTTGGATGATACCAAGTTTGCCCTAACTCGACTGTCTTATCTTCTACTGAAATATTATATAGACGTGTACTTCCTACAATCGTATTCGTCTGTTGATCCACTACAACGAAAGGGATTTGCGTACCCTTTCCATAACCTTGTATCGCTTTTTGAACGTATTGCTGCATATCTTGCGCACTATCCATTTTAGAAATTAAATACGCCCAAATATCCCGATTTCCTTCTACAATCGAAAACAAAGTTTCGACATCATCACTATCTATTAACCGTAACTTTGCTCTTTCGTGAATGCTTTCCATTTGTAAGCCCCCTTTTTCTTACTATATCATACAAAATAAAATTTAATTATATAGATATTTTAATTTTAATCCCACTTTTAAATGCACTTACATTCAATTTTTAATAACTTCTCACATCATAATCAACCAAAAATCTCTAACAAATACCGTTTACATCTCATTGTTTCAAGCTACATTCATATTGGTTTCGTTTCATGTGAAATTATTCTTTTTCTAATGGTCTAATGTGTGTTCTTTAAAGATTTGCACAGCAAAAACGCTATTTTTTCTACAAATAGATTATTGTTTTTCATTTATGGATCAATTTTTCAGCTTGATAGTATGGATAAATATGGATAATAACCCAAAAATACTATATAATAATAAAGTGAAAGTTTTACAGTTAATTAATATGGGATAAATGGGAGGATATAAAAATGCTAGATCAAATTACTTGGGGAACACCAGGCAGCTTATTATGCTTAGGATTCTTTTTTGCAGGGTTAGGAATCTTCTTAAGAAGCATGACGTCATATACGAAAAATAAATAAAAGAAGCCTTCTGTAAAAAGGCTTCTTTTGTTTATAGCTTTATCTTTTCAAAAATTTTAAAGCAACAAATAAGCAATCGGTGTAATGATAAGCAACGTTAATATCGTTCTTTGTACGTACAGAATAATAAGTTCCGATACTTTTAACGGAATATCTGTTGATAGTATACAAGGAATGGAAGCTGAGAAAAACAATATTGATGATACCGAAACAACCGCAATGACAAACTTTGTCACAAGTGGTGCACTAACTACTAATAATGATGGTAAGAACATTTCCGCAATACCAACGGATGCTGCTTTAGCAGCTAAGTCGGCTTCTGGTAATTGTAAAGCCCATGTAAAAGGATAAAAAATATAGCTGACCCAATCAAATATTGGTGTGAATTTCGCTAAGACGATACCAATTAATCCTACTGACATAATAGAAGGTAAAATTCCCATTGTCATAATAAACCCATCTTTTAAGTTCACTGCGATATTTTTTATAATACTCGGTGCAGATTTCGATACTTCTAGCGCATCTTCCCAAGCGCGTTCTAGCATTTTCTCCTTATAAACGGGCTCTGGGAACCCTTCTTCTGTTACATATGTATCTGGTTTTCTACTAAGGGGCGGGAGTCTTACGGTGATAGCAGTTACGATGAATGTTACAACGAGAGTAGTCCAAAAATAAACATTCCATAAATGCATAATGTCTAATGTTTTTGCGATGATGATCATAAATGTTGCGGATACTGTAGAAAAGCCTGTAGCGATAATGGCTGCTTCTTTTGTCGTATACTTTCCTTCTTTATACACGCGATTCGTAATTAATAAAGCAAGCGAATAACTCCCCACAAAGGAAGCAACCGCATCAATTGCTGATCGTCCTGGTGTTTTCCATAACGGTCTCATAATGGGACGGCAAAACGTACCGATAAATTCAAGTAATCCGTACCCGACTAACAACGCTAAAAAAGCCGAGCCAATTGGTACGAGTACACTTACCGATATGACTAGTTTTTCATACAAAAACGGCCCTACATCTTGTGCAAAGAACCATGCTGGCCCTACTTTCAAGCAATATAATACACCAAAGACAACGCCAACTACTTTTAAAATAGAAAAACAAATGTCTACGATAGATGCATTCCATTTTTTCGTATAAAACGGATAAATCGCACCCATTATCATAACGAGTAGAGCGTAATAAGGTACTACGCTCGGAACCGAAGTCCGGATCCATGATACGATATGATCAATCATAATGGAAGAAGCACCATTTATCGTAACTGGTACAAAAAACATAAACACCCCAACTAGACTAGCGAGTATAAACCGGAGAATAACCCCCTTCTCACTCCCAGTCTTAATTACATTCCTTTTTAATTCAATTTCACTCAAAATTCGACACCTCCTATTATCTAAATATTCTGTATAATTACGTTAGATTCCTTCTATTGATTTTGAATATTTAATTATAAAGACTCCAAATATAACAATATAAAAACTCCTTGCTAAATTTATATAATAAGTATATAAGTTCAACGAAGGAGTTATTTTATGTAACACAATTAAACATTATTAAAAAATATAGGTATTTATATTCATTTGTCATTTTCTGTAACCGTATAAAAATACTTGAGTAATAATAATCGAATACATGTCCCAAGGAACATTACAGAATAAATAATAGAAAAATAGACCTAGACCATTACACTTCTGCCTATTAAAAAGGATATATAACTAAATTGCAACTTTGTAAAAGAAGCTATATATGTTATCAAGCATACAATAATAGTCGACCCAGTTGACGCCCCATACCCATCAACTTAAAAATATTAATTAACTTCAAGTGTAAAAAAACGGTATTTTTATCTGTTAGTTTGATGGACATGTGGCTGAACCCCTAATACTTTACTTTAATAATGACTCTTTTCATAAAATAAAATTCAATTATCAATCTAAAACGTTTTTTAGATTTAACAATAATAGGCGTACATTTTTACCTTTCAGATAGTCTCTTTTATTCTAATTTCTTCATTTCTTTCAGCCGTTCTATATCCTTTTCTAAAGCATTTTCTATTTTATACAGTTCATAGCTACCCTTTATCTCATTTATCACTGCAAATTCAATTTCATTCCGAACATAGCTTTTCATTTTTCCTTTTTTATAACCAATAACATTATCTAATATAGTTTCCCCACTATCTTTTTTATATAAATTATAGCTAACAGGTGGACGACCAATTACATACTTATTATCAGAAAATCCGACTATATCATCCCTTCCTAATCCCGTCGAAACACTCCAGACAAACATAATCTGAAATATAGAAAAAACAACAATACCGAATAAGAAAAAAAATAGGATTAATTTAAAAAATAACTTTAAAAGTATCCTGCCCAAAAACATTCCCTCCCATTTCATCTCGAGGTAGCAAGAACAAAACGCGAATTTTGTATGCTAAGGAACCGGATTTTTTAGATTGTTGAACTCAATCCCCCGTTAGTGCCATAAGAAAAAGAGTTACCGCAGTAACCCTATTGTTTATAATACACGTCACTAGGAAAAGCTACGGATGAATAAAGTCAATCTATTCAATTTCCCACAATCTTTTAATCTCCACCAATTCCTGTCCATTGAATTCCATTCTGTATATATCTGGTTTTGATGTCTGTAGTAAAAAATTCAAACCATACTTACTATCATAATACCCCATCATCAAAGTCATAACAGCTCCATGGGTTCCTAATACCACTTTCTGTCCTCGATAGGTTTTTAATAATTCTTTTAAAACTTTTATAGCACGCTTCTGACAGTCGACATTAGACTCTCCTCCCGTTAAAGCAAAGTCGGGTTCTAAAAATGACTTTGTTATCAAAGGGAATAATTCTTTATCCGACATTCGTTCCTCTTCAGCAATAAAGATTCTCTCTTTTAAGTCTTCAAATACTAAAACTTCTTGTCCTATTTGCTTCGCTAACTGCTGAACAGTTAGAATTGAACGATTGTATGGACTTGAGATAACAACATCGATTCCCTCACCTTGTAATATATCTGTTATTCGTTGAACATCTAACTTTCCTTTTTCAGTTAATCCTCTTGTTTTTTCTTTTCCAGATTTCGGTGAATCCCCATGTCTCACCATATATATGAAAGTTTTCATAATTCCCTCCATTTTTCCAGGTTCCTTTACAATTCCTTTCTCATATTAGCATATATATCCAATTCAGTCCCCTTAAAAATAACAGAAAACTGTGAATTTGAAATAAAGTCACGATATTTGTAAGAAAGACGCGAAGTTTTCACTACCCTCTGGTATAAAAAAGCATTATTCTTTCTAAACAAGCTAGATTAGAAAAGATGATGTTTTTTATGAATCTTTGAATTCAAAGTGAACTCCAATTATTTGCTGAAGAATTATATGAACATCTTACTCCTTAATTTCTGGAAAACCTCGCTAAAGAACTAGGGTTTGTACAACGGAATAGATAAAATTAATACACTCTTATCGGTTGGTTCTACTGCTTAAGATTTATTTGTCCCTCTATTCAACCTGTTAATCAAATAGTATAAATTTAAAACCACCTCTAGAGAAAATCAAGCACATACTAGCAAGCAAATTCTAGTAGGAATAACCCCAAAATAAATAGCATAAAGCTGCAAACATCTCCCTTTCTAAAAAACAGTGCATATTTACAGAAATGAACACTTTTATAATAAATAATTCTAAGTATCAATTAATAGAAAAGGCCTCTTTTGAATCCTACAAACAAAAGAGGCTTTTTCTATTAATCCCCATAATCATCCACAATCACTTGAATGACACGATACGATTCTTCTGCCACTATCTTATTATTTGCCTTATTCGCATCATATGTAATTAACGCTTTCCAAAGTGCCCATCCTCTCGCTCTATTCCACGTTTCTTCATCTATTTGTAATACTTCTTTAAATATTTTTCTACTAATTTTACCAAAAAACGTCCATGCCATCGCTGCATCACAAGCTGGATCTCCTACTCCTAAAATACCAAAATCAATTACGGCGCAAAGCTTTCCGTCCTTAACGAGTAAATTTCCTGGTGCAACATCTCCATGAACCCAAACTGGTTTACGCTTCCACGTTGACTGAAGTGCTACATCCCAAAGGTGCTTTAATACAGTTTTATCAAAAACGTCCTTATTATTTTCGATAGCACCTCTCGCCTCTTCATCATATACAGATATAAGCCCACCTCGGTAAAAATTATGCGCTCCAGCTATTGGTCCATTACTCGCATCAATGGATTGTAATTCTACTAAAAATGCTCCTAAGTCCGCCGCAAATTCATTTAAGTCACGAACATTTTGTTTCGTAACTATTTCGCCCTCTATCCACTTATTAATAGACCAAGGCCATGGATACGCTTCAGATGGATTACCTTTCGCAAGTGGTGTAGAAATCGGTAAAGAAAGCCCCTTACTTAATAGAGGTAGCCACTTATTTTCTTTCTCTACTTGTGGTGCATATGCCGCATCACTTGGCAATCTTACACTCATCTCATCTCCTAGATGAAACGTTCTATTATCATGCCCACTAAACTTTACAGGTCTCACTTCTAAATGTGCCCATTCAGGAAACTGTTCCTCTATCAACCTTTTAACTAAAGCAGTAGGAAATTGATTCATCCACTTACCCCCTTCTCTTTTGAAACTTACTATGTCCATCCGTACTACCGATATATTCAAAACCGTTTTTCTTATAAAAGTCATTCAATGTACGATTATGTCCAACACAATCTAACTTCAAATACTGTTTATCACTTTGCATATTCTCATCTACCCACTGTAAAATGTGTTCTCCTATTCCATTCCCCTTATGCTGCCTTTTCACTGCAAATCTATGAATATATAACGAATTAGAAACTTCCTCTTTACCAAAGATATGTTCATCCCAATCATTTTGTTTAGGAGATGCTGTAACCGTACCGACAATTTCATCTCCTTTCGTAACAACATACGTATATTTCTCTCTTATACCTTCTAGTATTTCAGCCGTAGCCTCTCCACTTAACAGATACTGCCACTGATTTACTTCTTTATGTTGTAGCCACTCTGCTACTTCTTTTAATAGAGTGATAATGCTATCGCTTTCCTCTTCAATAGCAGTTCGAATTGTATATTCTTTAACTGTGTTTCTCTCCATATTGCTGTTCCCCTTTCATATGTTTACTTCTTCCTTTATTTCGTTTTATACATTATATACCAAAATTAATTACTACCCCTTCAAATATATCTATTTTACAACTTCTATTCCACAAAAAAAACGTCCCACTACTAGTGAAACGGTTTTAATTCCTTTAGCATTCACTTCGTTTTCACAAAGTAATATAAAAACCACACCGCATGATTTTGTTCATCGGCAGCTATTCTGCGCAACAACTCTTTCATGTTCGCATCTGATGTTTCATCTGAAATTTCCAAATAAAAATCCACTGTCTTCTGTTCATCTTGTATTGCGAATTCTAACCCTTGTAAGTACGTATTTGGGCATTCTTCCGTAATTTGTGGTTTCGGCTGCTGACCAGTTACATTTGTATAGATTTGTACAAAATGATGAAAATGCTTTATTTCATCGTTACGAATTTCAAGAATTTGATTTCGTTCCGCCGCATTTGGAGCCATGTTGGCTAATTTCGCATAGCAATTTATAGCACTAAACTCTCCATTAATTGCTTTCTCAATATCACGAATCAACTTATCATTTTGCCTATACCAATCATAATCATTCGAATTATACATCGTATCCCCTCCATTATTTCACATAACATTTTATGCAATTTGAAATAGCAGGAGCATGTATACAAAAAGGAACTGCAAATCCGAACTCTTCTATTCCCTTTAAAATATAGAAAAACCTATCCTTCTTGATTTCCCGATAAGTTAATAAAAGCAAAAAACGCTTCACTCCTAGTGAAACGTTTTTTGCTTTTATGCGTTTAATTCCGTTTTTCGTCCCTTTACTACACTACGTTTGAAAGCAGTCGCTAAAATAATAACCATACTTACTACGCCAATCCAAACGAGCACAGTAAGTGGTGTACTCCAGCTTAACCCTTTTCCGAAGAAGAATATTTCTCTAAGTCCTTCAATCATAAATCGCATTGGCAACCATGCGTACACCCAGTCTTGATAAAATGGCGACAACATTTCAGGTGCTAACGATAATAACGGTGCCCCAAAGAAAAGTAAGAGTGCGAATACACCAATTCCTTTTAGTCCAACTAGTGAAAGTACTGCGGATATCATTAAAAAGAAGCTAAAGGACGTAATTGATAAAAACAGTGCCGTATCCGTGAAATTCGAAATATTTAAACCTACCATACCATCCGCGATCCATGTGAGGCCAAATCCAATAACAAGTGCCGCGACAGCCCCTGTTATGATTTGTTTTAGCTTTAATACGAAGTTTTCTTTTCTTGTACCTACTGGCATTTTACTTATCGCAATAAAGATAATTGCTGCGCTCGCTAAACTTGCAATCCATAACGGTTGGAATAAAGACATTGGCGAGTTACCGTTCGCACTATTTTTGCCGATTTCATTTACGTTTGTCACTTTCTTTGCAATTGGTGTGACTACATTTGAAACTTGGTCTGTTGTTACTGTAGCTCCTTTTGCTTTCAATCCTTCTAATAGTTGCGCGCGAACAGTATTATTCATATTATCAACGATCGCATTTAACATTTGTCCTGCCATAGTTGATGCCGCTGTATTCATTCCTTGATTGATGAATATTTCTAATTCTGGTGAAGATGGCTGTGCTGTTCGTAATGATGCTTGTTTTGTGCTAAAGTCTTTCGGAATAACTAACGCTGCGTAATACTCTTGATTATTTAATCCTTTTTGCACAGCTTCCTTATCTTTCACTTCTACCCACTTCACCGCAGGTTCTTCCTCTGATTTTGATGTCTTTTTCATATTATCAACAATCGTTTGCCCCATATTCATCTTCGGTTGATTCGGAATTTCTACTTCTTGATCCTCATTTACAATTGCGATTGGCAAGTTTTTCGGCTGAGGTTGAACAGTTGGAAATAACGTTAATGAAAAAATAAAAACAACAAGTAGTGCAATAACTGGTGATAACAATAAAAGTTTATTTTTAAACATCTTCTTTTCTCCTCCTATCATTTGATTTATAATAACCAACAACGTGTTGTTTATTTATATTTGAATTATATGTTTGAGTTGATCCTTATACAATAATCAAAAATCGTGAATGTGTCGGTTATAAGACACATCTTTGAAATGTGTTGGCTAAAATGAAGGAGGGACATACTTTGCGTGATAGTAATTTAGATTTACGAGTTATTCGTACGAAAACTGCCATACGAAATGCATTGGTGGAACTAATTGAAGAAAAAGGCTTTGACGCCATTACAGTGAAAGATATTACAACGAAAGCAAACATTAATCGCGGCACTTTCTATGCGCACTATCAAGATAAATTTGATTTAATGACGAAATGCCAAGAAGAAATTATGTATGAGTTTTCTAGCATTGCCAAACAGAGATTGCCTGAAGTTATTGCTGATCTTGGGTCAAACCCTTCCCCAACAATGCCGTTTATACTTATTACTTCTATTCTTGAATTTCTAAATGAAAATAGTGATTTTATGAAAGCAGTATTAAGCCCAAAAGGAGATTTATCTTTCCAAACAAAACTAAAAGACTTTATGTGGAAAACAATATTTGAAGATACGAATGGTGCCCTCATTAATAAGGAGAATTTACTTGTCCCAAGTCAATACTTAGCTTCTTATATGGCATCTGCTCATATAGGTGTCATTCAGCAATGGTTAAATACCGGGCAAAAAGAAACACCTGAGGAAATTGCTCGTATTTTATCAACAATCGCAGTTCATGGACCTTTTTATGCGGCTGGCTTAAAGAAATAAGTTAGCTATATAATAAAAGATCATCTACTATAATAGCAGATGATCTTTTATTTCATTACAACACTTCAATATACCCTTCAGTCCCATGTACCCGAATTCGTTGCCCATCTTTTATTCGTTTCGTAGCATTCTCTACCCCGACGACTGCTGGTAATCCATATTCACGTGCAATCACTGCCCCGTGAGTCATAAGCCCGCCAACTTCGGTGACTAACCCTTTTATAGACACAAATAACGGTGTCCAGCCCGGGTCAGTAAAAGCAGTAACTAATATATCCCCCTCTTCTAAATTCGCATCTTCCATGTTTAAAATAACGCGAGCTCTTCCCTCAATCACTCCTGAAGAAACAGGCAGGCCTACAATCGCATCAGCTGGGAGGTTTTCTCGTTTATATTTGCCTGTAATGATTTCTCCATCAGACGTCATGATACGAGGAGGCGTTAGTTTTCCATATAATTTGTAATCATTTTTTTGTTTTTGTATCCGCTCGTAATCTAGTTTATTCGTGCGAACAACTTCGTGAAGTTCTTCAAAGGTTAGATAGTATATATCATCGATTTCATGAATGACACCGCTCTGTACAAGTTGCTCAGCTTCTTTCAATAATGCCTGCTTATATATGAAATAACGATTAATCATGCCGTATTTTGGATATTCACGATAACCGATAAAATTACGGATATTACGAACCATCCGCTTCATCTCTTCTACTTTTTGCTTTCCATTTGGCAAGTGCTGCAATCGATTTACTAACTCTTCTTCTTTTTTCAAAGCTTCTTGCAGCCCTTCTTCAAACTTCCGTTTACTAGCACCCGCTTCAAAGTCTCTTATATTATTTAAAATCATCGGGATAATTGTAGTTGGCTTTTCACTCCAGCGCGTTTTCGTAATATCGATTTCTCCGCTGCATCTCATTCCGTATTTATTTAGAAAAGTTAGAATAGCATCTCGAGCTTTTTCTCCGCCTTTAAATTGAACTAATTCATCTAAAAAGTTATCATTTTCTACATGTTGTAAATACGTAATAACTTCTTGGTACGGTCGAATCACATCAGCAACGTCTAGTAATGCTAAACCCATTTCAGACGTAATATTATTTTGTACAGATTGAGAAAGCGTGTCTGCTGCATTCTTTTCGCCTAGCCAGTGCTCCATCTTTTCATTCATCCATGTTGAAGCATTCATACCAGCCATAATAACAGCTATACTTTGCGGGTTAAATAATACTTTTTTTAATTGCTGAATGTCTTCCAAAATAAAATCAAGTACATCCACCCCTGATTTCATTTGCATGTTTCGTTTTAACTCTTCGATTGATGCTTCACTATTCTGTATTAAATTCGTAACGATTGCCGGATCATTTTCGATTTCTGGTTGCGAATTTGCAGGTTGCTTACTTTTACTAACACTCTTTTCTTTTTCATCATCCGGCAACAATGTAATAAAATTATCTCGCTCGATTATAGTTGTTAATGCATCTCTTACGAGTGGATCTGATTTTCCTAAAGTGTTTATTAAATAATCTCTGCTAGCAGGTGAAGCTAATTGTTGCGTAGCATCCACAAACAGCCGTCCTCCCGCTTTACGCATAGGAGCATTAGTCGTTAACAGGAAAAAAGATAACCCAAGCGGTTTCATCGCATCGGTCATCATTTGTTGGTGGCCAACTGATATATACACATGATTTCCCCCATCATTTTCTTCAGGAATTGGATATAAAGTCGTAATGGGGCGACTTTGGACAATATAAAATGTATCATCCACTAAACACCATTCAATATCTTGCGGACAACCAAAATAAGCTTCAATCTGTCTTCCAATCTGTGCTAGTTGTAAAATTTGTTGTTCAGACAATGTTTGAATTTGTTGCTGAGCCGGATCAATCTGTTTCGTCTCCGTTCCGCCCTCTTTTAAAGCATAAATAGCCAATTTTTTAGTTGCTATCATCTTTCCGGTAATTTCGCCTTCTTTTACTTTATAATTATCGGCAGAGACCAGTCCTGATACTAATGCCTCACCAAGTCCAAAACTGGCATCAATTGATACTACCTTTCGGTTAGAAGTAACCGGATCAGCAGTAAATAAAATTCCCGAAGCCTCAGGGAAAATCATTTTTTGAACGACAACACATATAGAAACTTGATTATGTTCAAAATCATTTTGCATGCGGTACATTACTGCTCGCTCTGTAAATAAAGAAGCCCAGCACTTTCTTACATGCTGCAAAATCGCTTCTTTACCGATAATATTTAAATACGTATCTTGTTGACCAGCAAACGAGGCATACGGTAAATCTTCAGCCGTCGCACTAGAGCGCACGGCATACGCATGTTCATTTCCAAAACGTGAGAGATAATGAGCTACCGCTTCCACTACTTCAGAAGGGATTTTTACTGCCATAATGACTTCTCTAATCTTCTTACTCATTTCACCAATTTGGGCTCGCTCTTCCTTTTTCAACTTTGTTAGTTGCTGCAACAAAGTTTGAAGCTCCTCATTTTGCTCGATGGCCTTTTCATATCCTACCGTTGTAACACAAAATCCTTCTGGCACTTGTATCCCTTGAACGCTTGATAACTCCCCTAAATTCAATCCTTTTCCACCAACGAGTGCAAGCTGCGTGTTTTCTATTTCCTGAAAATCGAGAACGAAAGAACTCATTTACCATCTCTCCTTACTATGCATGTGTTCTTGATTGTAGCAGTAGTAAATACGAATAAACAGTCTATTTCGAACTTGATTTACATGATATAATTAAGTTAGGAAGAAATATCCCCCCTCTAATTCACTTCAACTACATCACCAAACTTAAACATCCTTTGATTATGAAAAGTATCGGTACAAGTGATCGTCTTATTTAATGGATTTATATCAGCTACTGTTATGTAATTTTTATATAGATAGCCATTTTTATAATATGTAAGTAAAACCTCTTCTTCACCTAAATATGAAATTAACAGCTTATTTTCAATCCTTTCTTTTGCATCTTGCGTTAAAATTGGACGCGGGATTTTCGTTTGCTCATGTATCATTTCTTTAATACAGGCGAACTGCTCTGGCATACTAGCAACGATAAAAAAGTAGGCATGCTAAATAAGCCTATTAAGTTTGTTTAAAAAATCGCTTTACTGCATTTATACAACGATATTATACAAAAGTTATGGCACCCTTCTGAATTACCATTAATTAGGGATAATATATGTTATTATATATTTGTAATTAATGAAATAATAAGAAAGAAGGGGTTGTTGTGGAAACAAAGATTATAGAAACAAAAAAGAAAATTGATTCAAAATCTCTTTTGGCTTTAGGATTATTAATTATTTCAGGAATTGTATATCAATGTATTGCACTTATAGTAGGTAATATACCTGAATTATTAGAAATGATTCTTGAAGCTTCATGGAATCTTGTATTATGTGGAATTATAGGATACTATTTTTTAGGGAAAATATCTTTAGAGCAATTCAAACATTTTAAATTTAAAACATTAATCTGGGGTTTACCTTTAACAATCATAGTGGGCATGGGTTCAGGCACACTATATAACTATATTTTTGAACCTCCAACTACAAATTCTGTTGCTCAAGTAATAAGCGTTTCGATGATTTTGACCCGTGTACCATTCATGTTAATGGGTGAAGAATTGCTATGTACTAACATAATCATCGCATTACAAAAATTAGGATTAAAATTTGGTACAGCATCAATAATATGTAGCGTTCTGTTTGCCTTGTGGCATATTCCTGCTTATGGTTTCGTGCCAATGCAATTATTGATAACTATAGTCCCTGTTAGGTTATTACTGAATTATATATGGAAAAATTCAAAGAGTGTTTGGGTAAGTTGGATTTGCCACCTTGCTTTCGACATTATTGGATTTTTACCAATGCTTTTTAAATAAAAAATTACATTGTACTTATAAGTAACAAACAATAACATAAAAACAAAAAGAACCTTAGGGTTCTTTTTTACTTAACAGAAAATATTACTTAGAATATAGATAAAATACCCATTCATTTCAGGGACAGATACATGAGAAATATATATATTTACACCTATAAAAGGATTCTTCAATGTTTGACACAAACTATATTGACTTCGAAAATTTTCAAATAGGCATTCAAAATATGAATTCGTATTTTGAATGCCTATTTAGTAGTGATCATTCTTATTTTTTAGGTTCTTTAAGTTTTAATATATTAGTCGGAAGTACGTGTTTTATAACTTGAAAACCCATGGTACTTACACTTTATATTATGAACTTCTTTTGTAACTTTGGGTTTTGCATAAAAATAGAAATAACACTTGAAGTAAATGAGCATTTCTTTGTAAATAGTACAAAAATACATCAGCTAAAAAGTTCTAATCAATTTCAATTACATCACCAAACTTAAAAATCTTCTTATTACAAAAAGCATCCGTGCAAGTAATCAATCCATTCAAGGGATTTATATCAACTACAGTTATGTAATTTTTATATAAGTATCCACCTCTATAATATGTAAGTAAAACCTCTTCTTCACCTAAATATGAAATTAACAGCTTATTTTCAATCCTTTCTTTTGCATCTTGCGTTAAAATTGGACGCGGGATTTTTGTTTGCTCCTGTATCATGTCTTTAATACAGATGAACTGCTCTGGCATACTAGCAAACGGTTGCCACTTTACCATTCCTCTTCCTTTTGGCATATTAGCATTCTTCACGATTTGTGCCCTCCTAATAATGTGTTTCTATATCTTGCTGTTGCGACGCTTGTGTAAGAAATCCCACGTAAAATACTGTTCTTACCAAATCGTGTTCGAATTTCGTCCATCACCTTCGTTAATCTCATTTCTTTTTCTCTCTGTATAATGTTATCGAAAAGCGAAATTTGCTCTTCTCCTTCATGTATTAAATTTGTTAAGGAAAGACTTATCGATCGAATCGGCTCTCCTGTATGCCGCTCGTATAAAAAATATGTGCAAACGTTGTAAATATCCATCGTTAAATTTGTTGCTCTATTTAACGTATGTGCTTTTTTTATTCCTCCCCCGTATTCCCTACTATATCCGACTGAAAAATGAATCGTTTGCGCGTATTTCTTTTCTCGTCTCAATCTGTAACAAACTTCTTCTGTATGCTCTAATAAAATAACGATGAACTCTTCTACCGAATAATCACGAAATAATATTTGGCTTTTCGCTATAGATGTTGTCGCTGGAACATATTTCTCTGCTATTCTGCTAAAATCAATCCCGTTACTATGCAAGTGTAATTCCTCTCCTATCACACCAAATGATTGCTTTAAATACTTCAACGGGTACTGCGCTAAATCTCCAATCGTATGTATACCTTTTCGATTTAATTTCATTTCTGTTTTATACGATATACCCCAAAATTTACTGAGTGGTCTAATACTCCATAACTTCTCGGGTATATCGTCATACGTCCACTGCGCTATTCCATCGTTATTCTTTTTCGCTTCCACATCCAGTGCTACTTTACTCAATAATAAATTGGGTCCAATACCAATCGTACTTTCAATCCGTGTACGTTCATATATTTCTCGCTTAAACTTTAATGCGAACTCGCACGGATTACTGGCAAACAAATGAATACTTGCGGTCATGTCCATAAAAAACTCATCAATACTATATTGATGGAAATCTTCCGGCGCAACATACTGTAAAGCTAAACCAGTTATGTAAGTTGAACACTTCATATATGTATGCATAATCGGATTCACAATAATAATATCTGACCGCTTCGGTATTTCGTACATTCTATTATGTGGGTGATTTCGCTAATAATTAAAATTTAAAATAAATATTCTGAATTATATGTTGATTTGTAGATAATTTACAGATAAACTTAATTTATCTCAAGATGATATTTTAAGAGATTAATCAATTAGGAGGACTTTAAGCAGTGGTTAGATTACTAAAGGAGGATGCTATTGGATCCGAATAATAGAAATATCAAGTTCAGTGTGAAGAAAGCATGTGTCGATATTGGAAATGACTATCAAGTGGAGTATGCAACTATAGTTGTTGAAGACACTAAGACTAAGTTTTTTAGAGTTCACCCTACAACCAATTTTATTAAACAACGCTATGGGAAAACAGATCACAATTTTAACTCGCAAAAAAGAGCTGCTGATGTCATTGTACAGTTCTTAAATTGGCTATTAATTGAGAAATACAGTACTTATCAAATAAGTTCTTTAAAACAACTTACCTTATCACATGGTGTTGATTTCTTGAATTATTTAAAAACCACTAAGTATAAAAAAAAGAAAGATAGAAATAGCATATACAGGTCTAGAGGGACTTTAGAACATGCAGATCTGTACTTAAGATATTTTTTTAAATTCTTAAAAGATCAACACATCCTTCAAGGTGCATTAGCAGATGTTATTGAAAAACATACATACAAAGCAAATAATAAAGAAATAATTAGCTCTATTTTTATTGGAAATGGTTTTTCACTCCCAGCAAAAAACGTTACAAGACATGAATTTAAACTAGAACACTTCCCTCACCCCCAATTAATTACTTTATTATTAGAAGTATCTGATTTGGTAGCGCCAGAAATTTCTTTTGGGATTTATCTACAAATATTTGGTGGATTACGCAGAGGTGAAGTTGTTAATGTCTTACGAAGTGACCTTCGCGAAATCGGTCCTAATGGGGAACATGGTTTATCTGTTAGGATAGGCTACAAACCTTATATATGGGAAAGATTAAATGATATTTCATCTTGCTCAGTTAAAAGAGATACTAAACTTTTCCCTATACAACCCATTCAAGTTATCCCAACTATTTCAGTCCCTATTTTAAAAAGTTTGAAGATTCGATTAGAAACATTACAAAAATCGAACAGACATAATGCGCTATTTGTTGATAATAATGGTAATCCAATGAGTGGTGATACTTATGATGCTCGTTTTAATAAAGTTAAGCGTAAATTTTTAATGACTGTAAAAAAGAAAATGCCTGCTTATTTCTCTCTACTTTCATCTAATACCTGGGGGACGCATATTGGTCGACGAATATATACTAATCTGATGGCAAAGATCGTTAAAAGTCCAGCTGAGTTAGCTATTCTTCGAGGAGATAAAAGTCTTGAATCTGCCCTTGTTTATATGAGCAAAGAAGCAATTCGTGAAGAAATACAAGAAGGTTTACAACAGATGTATCAAGAGAACATGAACACCAACGATAATTTAGATGAAGAATCAATTAGTTTAGCACAGCAATATAACAATAATTTTATAAATTCCATTTTAAGAGAGGATGCTGTAAATTTTGAGTCGATTACTAATACAGAAAGAAGTTATTGAGTTAACTGGTTTCAGTGCAGATAAAGTTAGACGGTTAGCAGAATTAAACCTAATTAAGTTTAACGGAAAATATTATCAGCAAGATTCCATACTACAATACTTAGATTATGAAAAAGGAATAATTGATACTTCTTTCAACATCAATGATTTTACAAAATTTGTACAGATACCGAATTATACCGGCATTCAGAATCTTCAATCGCATTTCCCTGAAGAATTTCACCTTCTTGAAATAATAAAATTAACTTTTCCGATCAACGGAAAGTATATTTTCATCACAAAAGAATCTTCCCTCACCTTTAGAAATACTTTAGATAAAAAAAGAGTAATATTTTCTACTCATATTTCTACAAAAGAAGCTAATAAAAGATATGGTTTTGGATTTGCTAGAATTAAATATTATACAAAAATCAAAAAATTAAATCCTATTATAGCTCCTCCTAATATTAGTGAACGCGGCTTGTATTATCCTATTGAAGAACTAGAAGCAGTCGCCGCAGAAGAACAGGCCTTTTTAGAAGAGCATTATTCAGTTTCTGCAGTAAAAAAAATGCTTGGATACGCTGAAAGTAGCTTATGTTCAATTATGGCTCTAGTTGAAGAAGGGTTTTTAACCTTTCGGAAAACCGAATATGGAATAATTAATGAAAATGCTGGCCACAATACATTTTGGATAACAAAAGAGTCTGTTCATTCATTTTTAGATTTATTAGAAAATAAGTATTTGAAGCTAGAGCATATAGAGAATAAGTTAAAACTTTCACACATACATTTACTTTCCGTTTTTTCAAACAATGACAAGCTCATTATAAGTAAACAAATATACATAAAAAAAGAAAAAGCATTTAAACTTTTAGAAAGATATGACTTAAAAAGTATAGAAGAGGCTTACTCTCCGAATCCCAATATCCCTTCTACTATCTATGACTACTATACTTTAAAAGGTATCGCATCTCTTTCCTCAAGAACAGAAATAACCTTATATAAACTGCTGCAAAAATCTGAATATAAGAACCTTTTTAAAGATTATATAGAACCAATTAATCAAGAAGAGTTTTGGAAAATCAGCAAAAAAGAAGTCGATAATTACTTAAAAGAAATAATAAAACTGAAAGAAAAATATTATACACGCGCTGAATTATTAAAAAAATTACAGTTACCAAATAACTTTCAATACATCCCTATCTCTTCTATAAAGGTACCGTTGCATATGAAGTTTTTCACCAATATTTTAAGTAGTTATCTATATGATAAACAAGAAGCACAACTTTTTTTAGATAACCCAGAACTATCTCACCTTATTTTTAAACAATCGCACCTTAGCCTTAGCGATTATATAAAATCATTTATTGATTTAAGAAAATTTCCTGAAAGCCTTAAAGAAACAGCAGATCTCTTAAAGTCTTTTACTGAGCAAAATCTTTCAGCAAAACAGGCTAACCCTGATACATTAAACAGTTATAAAAGAGAATATCTAATTGCGATAGAATATTTAATTAAATATCCCCTCAAAAAAGAACTCTATCTTTTCGATAATACTGAAGTACAGTTATTTATTGAGAAATGCTCCTCAACACATCATAAAACCTGTTTATGGAGGATCTTAACTTTTATAGAAAAAGAAAGATTATGTAGATATTCACTAAAAAAGTTACCCAATCCACGTAAACAAAGGCTTAAAAAAGAACAAGAAAAACTTTGTTTTGATGATTGGCTAGAAATTTATAAGTATGCACAGAAAATCGATGCACACTTACATCAAGCTATTATTGATAAACAGTATGCAAATTTATGGTTATTCGTCATAATACTCTTAACTAACGCTTGGAGACCTAGTGATGTTTTTCGAATACCCCCTATACAGCCTGAAATTATTGGTATACCTAACATTGATTGGCTTACGCATCATAAAATTACTCAACCTAAGGCACAAAAAATTATAAATATTATCCGTAGTTATAATTTAGTTACAGCTAAAAACGGAATGCCTAGGGATTTCACATGCAATCTTGACCTACTTGAACCAATGGTAACTGCATTGTGTATTTGTGAATTTCATAGACGGAAGTCTAATATTCCAACAATAATGGACTTTACGACCGAAAGAAAAAAGAAGAATACTGTTAAAGGGAGTGATTTTAATCATTTTTTTGGAAGAAATATGAATCTAAAACATATTAAATTTTCTCCTTTAATCGCTAACCGTTCATTGATGGAACATTTATTTTATTCTATTCAAGAGAAAAAAGGGAAAGGTAATTCAGCATTTGAACTAGTGATGAAATTACGTAAACATAAAACTGAAGTTACAAAGGAATACATAAGTGATGGAGGAAATACAATCTCTCTCCACTTATTTTTTCGAGGAGAATTTGGCTTTTTATATGACCATTTAATTGAACTTCTTACAGATAAGCGTGAAAGTACGTTATCCCAAAGAACACTAGACATTTGCCAACTCAAACGATTTTTCGAACCATTTGAGGTTGAAAATTTTTCTTATTTTTTATCTAAAGTAATGAACGATGAAGAACAAAATTTAATGGATAAACTCTTATCCTTAACCCCAGATCAAGCATTTGAACACATGCGAAAAATGTATTTAGGACATATGCCATCAAAAAACTTAGATGCACAATGTTTAATTTATCCTAATTGTCATAGACCATCTAACATGTTTAGTTGTAATCAATGTCCCTTTGCAGTGCATAACGTTTATGCGCTAACCTCCATATTCAATGAATTTGATGATAGCATTCAAAGGTATAAAAATACAAACAAAAATGGAGTAAAACAAAGAGAACAAAATACTATTTTTAAATTACAAAACCTTCTTATTAAAGCAATAGAAAAATTTGGTGAGGACTATGTATTTAGTTTTTATACTGGCGGAGAAAATGTTTTTGTACAGCAATTAACCCTTATAGAGGAGTGATCTTTTCTTGTCACAAATGAAAATTCAAGGTAACTTATATGGAATTAATTACCCTCAGGAATTTTCGGAGGATGAGTTTCTAAAAGAGTATTCAATTGAAAATGCAAAAGAAATTATTGCAGAACTTACTTTAAACAAAGTTTTTTTAGATGGAAAATTCGATGATGATTCCTGGGTTTTAATAAATAACAAAGAACTAAACATACGTAAATATTTTAATTTTCAGGACATCTTGGATACTGAAATTAAAATTAAAGCCAAGTGTTGGATTTTAAATTATTTACTGACAGTAGCACCTAGTTCTGCAACAGTGTATTTAAATAACTTAAAAAATTTTTTGCTTCTTACAAATTATTTATCATGCCTTGATATCGATGAAATAGAAGCTTCTTTAAATGAATTTAAATTATCAGTTCGATACAACGTTTTAATTTCCGGAATAAATTTCCTGGACTATATATATGGTAGTCAAGTAACTAAATCTAAAATAGAATTATTTTCAAATCAATTACGGTCAATAGTATCTAAGTTTTTCTTTTCTAATACCAGAGACCTCCCCCCTTATAAAGACATTATCAGGTTTAGTTTTATCCTTACTTCATTCTCTAACGTTTGGGATGAAAAATTAGAACTGAAGTTTTTTCCAGTTTTATTGTGGTGGAAATTAACATCTGTTATACCAATGAGACCTTCTGAGTTTTGTTCTATTAAAAGAAACTGCCTATCTATTCAACGTAATGATTTTTTTATAACTTTGCCTAGACAAAAACAAAAAGCTACATCAAAAACTTTTGAAGTACCTAATACCCTACCGATTTCTAAAGAGCTCTACAATCTCATAAAACGCTATATTCACATTTCAGATTCGTACGGTGAAACAACCACTCTTATATCAGCTGCTGTATATCGTAGTACATTAAACTATCCTACACAATCAAAACGTAGGATATTAAATCAAAACCATTTTTTTCTTTATATGTTTAATAATTTACTACATGCTTTTTATTCTGAAGTTTTAAAGGATATATATGGTCTGGAACCAATAGACAAATCAAAGTGGCTAAAAGAAAAAAATAACGTAATGAAATTAAGATCTAATGATGGTTTGAGTGAATTTACTGCTGAGAAACAAATTATCAAAATCCAACCGAATGACACAAGACATTTTGCAATTTGTAGTATGATGATTCAAGGATTTAATCCATTAACTATTGCACGTATGGCTGGTCATCAACATATTGAATCACAATACCACTATCAAAAGCATATTGAATTTTTTATAGATTCCAAAGCGTATGAAGCAACATTATTAAATCGTTTAACAAATTCATCTAAGGATACAAATTATAACTCCACGCTTGTAATAAAGGATTTAATTAACAGGTCCTTAGCTCCTGAGGAAATGTTTGAGTATAAAGAGGAAGTCGAAATTGGCTATTGCACAGATGAATTAAGACGATGTGAATCTAGAATTTGCATTTTCTGCTCTAAAAATTGGATCCCTCGTGAAGAAATAGAAAGTAATTTTAAAGAAATTGTTGAATTAAAAACTGAATACAGCAAAAAACTAAAAATTAGAGCACAAACACTATCGAGAATTTATAAAGATATTAAAATAGAATATAAATCTTGTAGAGTAAATCCTTTAGAACTAGCTGAACTGGCTAGAGAGTCTAAATTAACAAACAGTGAAATACATGATTATGCTGTACTTATTTCAAAAATTTTCGAGTAAAAGGTGAGATAATTGAGCAAATTAAAAAATCCCAAAGGTGCTGGACGTAAAAGAAAATATGACAATCCGGCGGAACAAACTAGATTAAAGAAATTAGTTTATCTTTACAGAGAAAGAAATCCTTCAGGAATAATTAAAATCTCTCATTTAGTAAGATTTTCAGAAGAAATGAATAAAATAAAACCCGATGAATTTCCATCAACATATAATAAAGATGTTTGGAGTAACTGGGGAAGAGAAATAATTAATCTAGCAAACGAACCAATTACTATTAAAATCGTGTCAGAATTAGGTGATCATCATGAAATACCTAACTTTTCTGATATCGTTGATAAGTATATGCATGATAAACCAAAGCTTTTAGAACATTTGTTAACATGTGAAAATTTACTACATGAATCGTTAACCAAAAATAATGACTTTAAATTACAAAATAATATACTTGAGAAGCAAATTAATTCACTAAAACTTGAAATATCTGAACTGGAAGGAACGATTAAAAAATATGAAAAAATGACCTTAGAAATGGCTCATCATAGTGGTGTCGAAAAATATAGAGTAAAGTACGGCTTAAAAAATCAAATATCTGTATCAAAAAATCAGAAAGCTTTTGATAATTTGGACGACCTTCACTCATTTCTCGATCCTGATTTAACCCTCAAAAATAACGAAGAAAAAAATAGTCTAAAAAAAATTGTAAAAGAAGAATCCCCTATCTTAGCTAACTGGAAAAAATTACGGAATTAAATCCAGTAACAATTATAACTAAATTTCTGAGTATCATTACTTCTCTAATACATCAAAAAAATATTGATGAATTGCAATTCATCCTAAAGTTTATTCATAGCTTCTCTGAGTTCGTAGAAAGGAACAGTATAAAATAATAACTGCAACATGTCCTTAAATAATAATCAAAACATTTACTTACAATAAATGTTTTAAATCATCTAAAATTACTAAAAGGATTTCCTCGCGCATAAGAAATATCTGTATTTTATCTACAGCTGAAATGTAAAGTACTTCTTATCCACTTTTGAACTTAAGAAATTTAATACCATTTAATAAAAAAGTTATCCTTTCTAACACATTTAGAAAGGATAACTTTTTTATATTTTTTAATTTATAACATTAACTTTAGACTAAATGAACATACATGCAATTTTGAACTTTAAACGTATATTTTTTAAATTACATTTCTTATATTAAGAATCTCCATTATATTATGTAAAATACTCTAATTTTGCATTTGGAAAGAATTTATTCATATATGAATAAAGTTGATTTTTTATATCATCTTCTTCTTCTTTTTGATAAATATATTTACCAATTCCATATTTCCCCCATTTATATCTTCTTCTCTCTTCATCTAATTCTAATTTTGACATAGGATAATTTTTTTCAATCACTCTCTTTGCAGGCTTTGTAAAACGATGTTGAATAAATTCAAATGTAATGTCATCTCTTACATCAAGAGGTAATTCAGCATCAAGACGTTCAAACATAAGATAATAACCGTTCTGCCAGCCTTCATGAAGATAAATAGGAGCCACTATGAACCCTAACGGATATCCTGCTCTAGCTACTTTTCCTGCTGCTTCAATTCGTTTAGCTAAAGGAGAAGTACCTGGTTCAAAGTTTTTAATAACATAATCAGCATTTACACTAAATCGAAATCTTGTTTTCCCATTATGTTTTGCATCAAGTAAATGATCTACATGATGAAATTTTGTAACAAACCTCAGCTTTCCGTATTTTGATTCCCCAAAATGTTCAATTGCCCGTTTTAGCGTATGTGTTAAGTGATCAATTCCTACAATATCTGATGTACACGAAGCTTCAAATCTTGTTAATTCTGGTTCACGAGCCTCCATGTATTTGTCAGCGGCTTCTAAGATTTCATCAACATTTACATAAGTACGGATATATGGCTTACTTCCCATTGTTGTCTGTAAATAGCAATAATGACAATGTCCCATACACCCTGTTGCAAAGGGAATAGCATACTCTGCTGAAGGCTTGGAAGTATCAAATTTCAGTGTTTTTCTAACACCAACAACAAGCGTAGATTTTGCTACTCGATACTTTTGAAAATCATTATCGCCTGGCAAATCTCTTACTTGATTATGGGAAGTAGTATGTCGAATTTCAACATCCATCTTTGAAAACTTCTCAAACAGCTCTTTCCCCAAAGGATAATCTAATGCTTTAGGTTCAAAATATACGAGCTTAGGCATAAATGGCTTATTCATTCCAACATCCCCTCTGGAATATCACCATAATAGTAAGTGTACGCTTGGTTTGCCTCTTCTTCCGTAGAATAAACCGCCATCTCATTTGTTAGTGGATAATACGTTTCGTAAAGGAACAATGCTAATTCATTTGGTCTCTCAGGGTTATTTACAACTGCTGCGGCTTGTATATTTGCTACATCTTGAGTGTGGGGATTTCGATAAAAAATATAGACAATATCTCCAGCATGATAAGTTTTACTTTCATTAGAAAGCTCCATTCAATCACCTTTTCTTTTTTAAAAATTGTAATGTGCAAAGTAATACATTCTAAATTTTTTCCTATAGTCCATAAAAATATGTCTACTTTTATCAAGAAGAATCTTTATTTTGAATTACATTTATGATTGACGCTATGGAAAAATATCCCCACACGCTCATAACCGATCAACTTAAGAGCAGAAACCAAATAGAATTTCGTTTATCAGGACTAAAATATCCTTAAAAAAATAGTAAACTCTTAATTCTCTTTCTTCGTACTGAGCACATACCTATTTGAAGTATTAGTACCACAATGGCCTAGTTTGAAAGAACATTTTTTAGTCCTTTAAATTTGTTACACCAAAACCAACTTAATTGAGGTAAACGATGGTTGACATTGTTAAAATAAAAATCTTCACATATAAAATAAGAATTTGCACAAAGTAAGTATGGTTCTATTACTTAATAGTGAGGTGATTAATTATGTCAGTACTAGACAATTTTGATCAATGGAAAAGCTTTTTAGGAGAACGATTAGAACAAGCCGAAGGAAAAGGAATTGCTGGTGAGGCAGTTTCAGATATGGCATTCCGTGTAGGTGATTATTTGGCAAATGAAGTAGAGGCGCGAAATGACCAAGAAAAACTATTAGCTGAGCTTTGGAAAGTTGCTAATGAACAGGAACAGCATACAATTGCTAATTTAATGGTAAAGTTTGTCCAACATAAATAAACAAGCATGCATTTTTAGTCACACTTCTATATGAAAAGAGTGTGACTATTTATTTTTTTAGACTCCCATACTCTTTTCATATATAAATGTGTTTAATATTTGATTTATTTTATGTAACTGGTTTTATACGAAAACTTAAATTCCAGTGTGTATATCAAATAACTATATGTTTTTGTTGTACGCTTATTTTTTATAAAAGTTGATGCTACTAGAAGTGAAAGTATAATAGCTTTTCCGTATGTTATGTAAGAAAACAAGTAATCTTTGTCATTGATTCCTATCACTTATACACGAAAATTTCTATTTTGTTCTAAAACAGCAAAGGAATTGTACAATAAGATTATGTAGTTCTCTTTAGTAATCTCTGCCCTTTCCTGAATCTGAAATTTCTACTAAGGCTTCTGGATAAGGTTCAAAATAGGTTTGCCTTAATAAATAGTGTTCTTCAAAACGAAGAGCCCATGATTTTAATACAGCGAGCAAACTGCTAAGCGGTATCCTTTTTTCTTTATACTTTTGAAGAAGTGTTAAAAAATGCTCTTTTTCTTGATTTTTCAAATTCTTTTTAAAATAACCAAAGATATGCTGACATACGTTTACATGTGATGTATAACGAGGTGTTCTTTTTAATAATTCATATAACATTTCCTCATATTTTTTAAATACGCTCTCAACATTATCTTTTTTGTGATTGGCAATAATTCTGCCTAACTCTTTTTGTTTTGACTGATTATATGCCATGAATAAATGCTTATAAACGGATTGAAAAGCAATCAATTCTTCTAAATTTCTATTTTGTTTGATTCTTCTAAAATGAGTAATTGTAAATAATTTTGTGAAAAAACATTCTCGAATAGTGAAATTTAACAATCTCCCTTCCTCTTCTACTGCAATATGAGATAATTTTCTTAGCACAGCCCCACCAAATATGCCAGGACCTTTTCCTTTCGTTGGTGACTTTTCATACCCCGTATAGATATTCACATCTTTTATTCCACAACTTGGAGATCGACTTTTTAAAATAAATCCATCGACATCTGGTAATGTACTTAAAAAATTATTAGAAAAATGCTGCATTTGTTCTGTTAAATCTTTTCTTGTAGAAGGCTGCACAAGCTTTTGAACACCATTCTCCTCAACGATTCGAATTGTTTCACGAGGTATACCCAATCCAATTTCTACTTCAGGACATACAGGAATAAATGTAACAAATGGTTTTAAATTTTGAATTGTAACATCAAAAATCATATCTCCGTTATAACGACAGGTATCAAATTCCAAGCATTTACTCACAACCACTTTTGGTTTAGGAAATTGTTTCTGCATGTTATTGCCTCCTTAGGATTTAATCAGCAATATATTAAGTATTAAATTATCTTTTAAACTTTTATGCCATCATTACAGTGTTTTACATCCAATATAAAAATATTCCGTAATGTTGTTAGAATTGTCAAGAGTATCGATATTCTATGAAATTGGTATTTGTTTAATAAAACATTTGAACATGTATTTTTATTTTTTTTGGCTTAAAAAAGAACATTTTTGAGAAAACCCTTTTTCCCATAAAGGTAAGAGTATTTTTAATTTGCTTTCCCATCGAATCCTCTTGTAAACTGTGTCTAAGAATCAATTCTTGAGCACCTTGACTTAACAGTTTTCTTTTTATAAAAATTGGGCCCTTTTAATTAAAAGGACTTTTTGTCCAAACATATAAAAAATTAAAAGTTTTTTATCATAAATATATTGGTTATGTAATAGTTTGAAAATACATTTAGAGATGATGGCTTTTCCAACTATTATCTCTAAATTCCTCTACTTTGATTTCTGTAATGACAATCATACTCTTCACTGTTATTTTAACATAGTCACAATTTTTTTAAGAATTAATATAATGAGGAGGAAATTTTATTGAAAATTGCAATTTGTGGTGGAAGTGGATTTATTGGTAGACATCTTTCAAATTTTCTTAGCAATGAGGGGCATACTGTTTATATTCTTACACGGAAAAAGATAGATAATTTTTCAACTTCTAATATTCAATATGTAAAATGGGATGCTAATTCAAATACATTTCCTTTTTCGTCTATTGATGTTGTCATTAATCTAGCTGGAGAATCTATTAATAACGGTAGATGGACAAAGAAACAAAAAGAAAAGATTTTAGAGAGTAGGTTACAAACTACAAAAGGACTTATTAAGCAATTACACACCCTTGAAATAAAACCTCAAACTTTCATTAATGCCAGTGCTATTGGATACTACGGGGCATCTCAAAAGCAGTCTTTCACAGAGGAACACGAAACTCCGGGAAATGATTTTTTAGCAACTACAGTATCTTTATGGGAACAAGTAGCATCTCAAGCTAAATCTCTCGGAATACGTACTATTTACACTAGATTCGGTATTGTATTAGGTAAAGATGGAGGTGCTTTTCCAAAAATGCTCCTTCCCTATCAATTGTATATTGGCGGTACAATCGGAACCGGAAACCAATGGTTATCATGGATTCACATAGATGATGCCGTACGTATAATTGATTTTGCTATCAACAAAAAGGAGGTAAAAGGACCTCTTAATATTACAGCACCAACACCAGCTACTATGAAAGAATTCGGGAAAAATATTGCAAAAATTACAGGGCGCCCACATTGG
This sequence comes from Bacillus sp. M5A3_1b, assembly GCF_053345335.1. Classification (NCBI taxonomy): domain Bacteria; kingdom Bacillati; phylum Bacillota; class Bacilli; order Caryophanales; family Bacillaceae; genus Bacillus; species Bacillus sp. M5A3_1b. The sequence goes on from NZ_JBKEZY010000004.1 coordinate 460,151, forward strand.
CTGCCAGTCCCTTCTTTTATCCTCCATACTTTACTGGGAGAAATGAGCATGCTGATATTAGAAGGACAGCACGTATTACCTCAAAAAGCTATTGAACACGGATATCAATATAAATTTTTAGCATTAGAACATGCATTACAAAATATAATTCCATCTACAATGTAGTACTTCAAAATACAACTTATCTATATTTAAAATATGGCAATAAAATTGCGGAAGATTAGAAATACATATTTTAAACTTTAATCTATGTGAGATTTAGAAGATTTCTCCACCTTTTAAGAGGTTAATTAAGGAATTTTCTTAATAACAAGATGATAAAAGGTAGGCATCTCTTATAAAAAGATATCTACCTTTACTTCCCTAAAATATATTGTATTTCTAAAAAATCCATATTCGTAACTTCTGAAAAATTCTATATTCATTTCATTATTTTATTAAGCATCCACATTCTCTCTCTTTTCCATTCTAGATTTCACCTGAACAAAATTTGAACCATCCTAGAATCACCGTACTGGCAGGGGCAAGAAGAGACCTAACAATGAATGTATCCAACATTACTCCTATTGCCGTAATAATTCCAAATTGAACAAGTACGTGGATTGGTGAATTAGCTTTTATATAAATCATACGTATATTGGCTGCGTGGAACAAATGAAGCCAACCCGCCTAGTAGGAATACCGTTAGCAGAATAATTGTCCATGGCTTACGAATAACAAATTCTGCATTTTTTTGCTTAATGCTCCTTTTGATTCCTTTAATTTAACTTTCTTATTTTTCTTTTTAGTATGCTCTTCACTCATTTCCTTAGTTCTTGGAATGTATGGGAAAAATGCTACTCTCCCAAAAATAAAAATACAAAATCTACAAATTTTTTAAGTAAAGGTTATCAAGGTGTTTCTATGGAAGATGTTGCAAAAGTTCATTGTTAAAAGACTTGAATCTTTTATAATCAAAGTGGGTTACTATATTGGAAAATTTAGAAAACCTTTACATACCGTATTTATCTGCATATAGAAGATTCACCTTCTATACCCCTAGTGCAGGACTTTATTTTCAATTCAGGTATAGTACTTGAAATTTATTTTTACTTCAACTTAAATTATAATTATACGTTTAGATAAATTTTTTATTATCTGAACAATATGTAAACATGTTAAAATATATAAAGAAGGATTGGTATTTTATACCTTATTAATATGAGGATGTTTTAAGTTTGAGAGATGTATCATAAAGTATAAAAAATTTTAAAATCAATTTCTCTAAGTTTTTTTATTATATTATTAGGCGGTGATTTTATATATGTTAATGTTCAAACAAGTTGAAGAATTTATGAATTCAGCTGAAAATAGCTTAATATTACCTAACATACACGAGACATATCGAATTACACCAACTGTTAATCGATCAATAAAAGATTTTGAAGTAATACTTGGAAAAAGACTATTTAGACGAGAAAAATTTGGAATGCGACTCACTCGTGATGGAAATGATTTATACAATGATTTAAAAGATTTATACGAACAAGAAAGAAAAATAATACCTTCAAGTTATTCTACTTCTGGACCTAAATTGAATAACGATTTACTATGTATTGAATTATCAATAGAAAAAATAGCAGATACTTATAAAGATATTAATATTGAAGACCTAATAACACTTCGTAATATTGAATTGCAATTCCAAAAAATCATTGAAATTTATGCTAGTAAATCTGAATCCTAAAAAAAGATAACCTTAAAAAAGAATATATTAATATGGATCAAAAAAATCATAATATTAAAATATTATCTTTATTCGGTAATCAATGATATGAAATTTAAAGAACCACAGAGATTTTTTATTTTGCGGTCTATGACAGTAATCGTGTAACTACCCAATAAAAAAAAGACACCTTAAGGTGCCTTTCTTACACTTAAACCATCTTAATTTTAATAACATCATTTTAAAAACTAAAAATACACCTTGAATCTTTCATATAATATTTTAACATATTTACATATAAATAGAAGTGCTAAAAAAGAGAAAATGCCTGAAAACTATTTCTTATAATTTGAATTTATTGTATCTTTATAGTAATTTTTAGAAAAGTGTTATTTAAATATTTCTTAATTATTATTTGTGATGGTCCAGGAGGATAAACATTATGTCTAATGTTTTTAATATGGATTATAGTCATTTTGAAAGGAGTGCTAAAATCCTTGAAATGCTGGGTAATTCAAACCGTTTATTGATTGTTAGTGAATTGATTAAAAATGGTGTTATGACAGTTTCTCAACTTAGTGCAGCAACACAAATTGCAGAATATAAAATTCTACAACATTTAAAAAAATTAACGCTAAGCAAGGTTATCAGTAGTGAGCGGAAGGGTACAAAGATCTATTGCAAAGTAGAAGAGAAAAAAACCATTGATATTATTTTTTTATTAGGATTGTTAAATTAAAAATTTAATTTAGTGTCAATGGAGGAAGACACCCTCTGGTGCCTTCTTCCAACTTGAACCATCTTAAATTTAATAATATGTGTATTGGAATTCATTCTTATATTATTTTATTGCGTTTAAAAATTTTACACATTGAGAAATAAGACACTATTCTTCATTTTCAATTGAACGTAAAAATCCCTAGAGGGGGCTAGGGATTTTTATAGAATGAATATGATTCAAAAAAGAACTTACCCAACATAACATATGAATGTTTCATAAATATAAGTGAGATGAGTATTAAATAAAGAAAGATTCTAGCTATTATTTCTACACTAATGGTTACTGAAGTGTTATGAGAGAACGGCAACGATTTCACGACTCACTTTATGGTCTTAGAATTTCTCGTTCAGTAATGGATGTAATAAGCATTTTATTAATCATCCAGAGAATTACGTTGTTTAGATGTATAGTTTTGATTTGAAGATTCTCTAAGATCTACTATATCTGTTTCTTCACCAAATTCGGTACCATAATTTATTTCTGTTGATTTGTTATAATTGAAATCCTGATTTACGTCCCTCATTAGCTGAAATAAAAGAGTTATGCACATTAATCCACTTAGACCAACAAGAGCAAATACAACCCGCGATAAAAAGGCCCCTTGTCCACCGAATATTGCAGCTACTAAATCAAACTTAAAAAATCCAATTAATCCCCAATTAATAGCACCGATAATAATTAATGCTAAAGCAATCCGCTGTATAGTTTTCATTGATTTAACACTTCCTTTAATAATTTGATAATATTATGCAGATCAATATTTTTAATTCTTTCTGTATGAATCCTTAGCTATGCTTCTTCATAAAACATTATGCATACCATATACTTACCATCAACATATTAAATTCCATAACGTAAAATATGAGTAGACACTTAATAATTAATATTATGATTAAATATTAACTTTCATGTTACTTCACAGCATTACTAAAGTTCATATTTATTATTAATATTTCTTACTACTTTAATACATAAAATAAATATTAAGCGTGTAGGTATTTTTATCCTCAGAATGAATCATAAGCATCTTTTTTTGCATACTATAATATATTGTGTTTATACTACATAGGAACTATTTAAGTGTTAGAATAAATAGTTAACCTTTCATAACAAGTGAGTAAAGCGGGCCGTAAAATTACGGGCTGCTTTATTATATATAATTTTTCTAAGCAGTATTTAAGCATGGTTAAATACTAAACTATCTTACACAGCTAAGGAAATTACATATGCCCAAAATATTATATCCTTTCTTAAAGTAATCCATCCCTTTAACCTCGATAAAATATTTTGGTTTAATTTATTGAATTACTTCATTTAAATACAAATTTTAATTAGATTATGAAAAAAGCAAGCATTAATATGCTTGCTTTCCATTCTAACCACGATGTTCTACAAGATCAATTACACCTAAAACAACGTGAGCTAAACCAAATCCAAATACTGTATTTGCAATCATTTTATTAGTTCCACGAGTTTGTTTAAGAACATAACCTGCTGCTGTCACTGCTGTACCTAGTGCTGTTGGAATTAATCCTTCACGAATATCCACAGTGATTGCCTCCTTGTATCGTAGTTAATAATTTTGTTCTAATGCTTTAGAAGTACAGCATTAAAACATCTATTAGTATTTTATTTTTGATCAAAATTATGTGGATTTTTATGAACAATTTCACAATATTCGCCTTTTGTATTTAATTTTAAAATTAGTATCTGTTTTTTATTTACAATTATGATTAATCAAAACTATTTACGCCCATACTAATCTTTGTTTAATACACACTGAATATGGAGTTGAATTTAAAATGGAATATAAAGATAAAACTTCTACTGAAGCTGCACTATTACAATACAAATATGGATTAGGTGTATTTGCTGAAAAAATGCCTAAACTCACTGATAAATTCCATCATTTTACACAAGAGTGTTTCAAAGATGGTACGTTATCAAAGAAAGAAAAACAATTGATTGCATTGGGCATAAGTCTTTATTCTCAAGATGAGTATTGCATCATTTATCATACAAAAGGATGTATTGATCAAGGTGCTTCAGAACAAGAAATTCTTGAAACAGTTGGAGTAACAGCAGCATTTGGCGGAGGCCCCACTATGAGTCAGGCAGTCACACTTGTTCAAGAATGTATAAAAGAATTAAATAACCATAATTAATTGCTAAAAAATTCACTTGAGGGTAAAAATTCGTGTATTTTCCCGGCACCTCCCATATATTTACTAATAAAAATAAAAAACTTGAGCATTTTTATTATGCTCAAGTTTTCATTTACACTTTTAATTAATACTATAAATTATCCAGGATAAGTACGTAGCAAATGTAGCCCATAAAAAATATGGGATTAGCAACCATCCCGATACTTTAGATAAATTGGAAGAAAACATAATGAGAAGCAACGTAGTAATAGCGACTAGTAAACAATCTACTGTTGCTAAAAATAAATTTTTTTGACTGAATTGAAAGTAGCTGAACGCTTGATTGCAC
>NZ_JBKEZY010000040.1:0-378 GCF_053345335.1 Bacillus sp. M5A3_1b
ATTCGAAATCAAAAAAGGTATGACAGAAGTTTTATCACTAAAAGTAGAGAATGAACTAGTAGATAAAGGTTCAGTAGAAATTACAAAAGTAGATAAAGATAGTCAAAAAGTATTAGAAGGCGTAGTCTTTGAAATCCAAGATGAAGCAGGCAAAGTAGTAACGAAAGTAACAACAGATAAAGAAGGAAAAGCGAAAATTTCAGATCTATCTGTAGGAAGTTACAAACTAGTAGAAGTAGAAAGCTTACCAGGCTACAAAAAGCTAACAGAGCCAGTATCATTCGAAATCAAAAAAGGTATGACAGAAGTTTTATCACTAAAAGTAGAGAATGAACTAGTAGATAAAGGTTCAGTAGAAATTACAAAAGTAGATAAAGA
>NZ_JBKEZY010000041.1:0-358 GCF_053345335.1 Bacillus sp. M5A3_1b
GAATGAACTAGTAGATAAAGGTTCAGTAGAAATTACAAAAGTAGATAAAGACAGTCAGAAAGCATTAGAAGGCGTAGTTTTCGAAGTACAAGATGAAAAAGGTAAAGTAGTAACGAAAGTAACAACAGATAAAGAAGGAAAAGCAAACATTTCAGATCTATCTGTAGGAAGTTACAAATTAGTAGAGGTAGAAAGTTTACCAGGTTATAAAAAGCTAGAAAAACCAGTATCATTTGAAATTACAAAAGGTATGACGAAAGTCTTATCATTGAAAGTAGAGAACGAACTGTTAGATAAAGGTTCAGCAGAAATTACAAAAGTGGACAAAGAAAGTGGCGCGTTATTAGAAGGCGTAACA
>NZ_JBKEZY010000005.1:0-461481 GCF_053345335.1 Bacillus sp. M5A3_1b
GATTATAGGAAAGAAAGTAGTTCATATTCAGTCTATTGGAGAAGTGAAAACAAGCCAACAACTACCAAGAAACAAAAAACCATCCAATCCAAGAGTTACATTTGATGGTCGTCACTGGTGGATTAGTGTAGGATTCCAAGAAGACTTTGAATCACAAGAACTAACCAATGAATCGATTGGTGTGGACATTGGTTTAAAAGAGTTGTTTGTAGCTTCTAATGGTACGAAAGAACGAAATATAAACAAAGATGCCAAGGTTAAAAAACTTTTGAAAAGGAAAAAGTCAGCTCAAAGAGATATGTCTAGGAGATTTAAAAAAGGTGTAAAAATTCAATCTGCCGGATATGAAAAAGCGAAAGCTGAGCACCTGCGGTTATCTAGGAAAATTACGAATATCCGAAATAACCATATCCATCAAGCAACAGCTAAATTGGTGAAAACCAAACCAATGAGGATTGTTGTGGAAGACTTACCTATCTCAAACCTGTTAAAAAACAAAAAACTATCGAAAGCATTTTCATTTCAAAAATTACACTTCTTCTTTCAATGTTTATCATACAAGTGCGAGAAGTATGGCATTGCGTATGTAAAAGCTGATAAATGGTTCGCCTCAAGCAAGATTTGCTCATGTTGCGGCGTAAAATACGACCATTCAGTTCAACCAGAAGGACAGTGGAGTTTAAAAATACGTGAGTGGCGTTGTGTCGAATGCAATAGCCATCACGATAGGGATGTAAATGCTGCGATAAATTTATCAAGATGGGTAAAATAAATGCTTGATAATAGGAGGTAACGATACTGCCTCGTGTGGAGTGTTATACCCCTCGTCCCTTTGGGGTTGCGAGAACACGATGAAGCACTAACTCGTGTAAATTTGATTGAATTGTATAGATTTAGTTAAGTTTATCGTATCGGTCAAGCAGGAAATTTATAATAGCGAAAAATGATAAAAATAAGTTTGTTGGTCTGCAAGGAACGTTCCAAAGTTTAAATAAAAAGAGCATTTGTTCATTATGTCATGGACATGAAGAAGTAGGGATGTTTTTAGTTGAAATTAAAGGTGATGTACAAGGAACTTTCGTTAAAAAGGGAAACTATATTTGCAAAGATGGTGTAGCTTGTAATCAGAATATGAAATCACTTGATAAATTGAACGATTTTATTGAACGATTGAAGAAATAAAGAAGGGACCTCTAGTATTTAAACTGGAGGTTTTTATTTTTTGAAGAAATAATAATAGGCTTCTTTTGTAGCTGTAAATTTATAAAAAAAGTCGGGTCATTTATAATGAAATTAGATAAAAATATCTATTTGGATACAGTTGTTTATATGCAAGGAGGTAAAACATGAATTACATTTCACCGAAAGAAGAAATGTTAAAAGTGAAACGGTGGCCTAAAGATACGATAGCGGCAGGTCGTGGTCATACAGTTGCTCTTAAATCGGATGGCACAGTTGTGGCAGTGGGGCGAAATAAAGAAGGAGAATGCAATGTAAGCGGTTGGTGTGATATTGAAGCAGTCGCAGCGGGCAATGTTCATATGGCGACGAACACGGGTAATGCTCATACAATCGCTCTTAAAAGTGATAATACTGTGGAAGCGGTGGGGTGGAATAAGCATGATCAATGTGATGTAAACGACTGGCATAATATTGTATCGGTTGCGGCAGGGTGGCGTCGTACCATTGGTCTTAAACCGGATGGTACGGTAATAGCGATGGGCCGAAATAAAGAAGGAGAATGTAATATAAGCAGCTGGCGTGATATTGTGGCGGTCACGGCGGGTGACTGGCATACAGTCGGTCTTAAATTGGACGGAACAGTGACGACTGTGGGGAATAATCGATATGGCCAATGCAATGTAAGTGGATGGCGTGCTATGGTGGAGTTGGCAGCAGGTTATCTTCATACTGTTGGTTTGAAATCGGGTGGCAAAGTGATGGCAGTGGGTAATAATAAACTTGGTCAATGCGATGTAGGCAGCTGGAAAGATATTATGGCAATAGCGGCTGGTACGAATCATACAATCGGACTTAAATCAGACGGTACCGTGGTGGCAGTCGGCTGGAATGAGTATGGTCAATGTAATGTAAGCGATTGGCGTGATATTGTAGCGATAGCGGCGGGTTGTGCGCATACGGTTGGTCTGAAATTAGATGGCACGGTGGTAGCAGTAGGTGATAATACATACGGTCAATGCGATGTAGGTAGCTGGCGTAACATCCGATTGCCTGGCAAATAGTTAATTCACAACAAATCACTAGTAATATTATTCTATTTTAGGAGTAATCATGGAATAGGATATGTAGATAAGAACCCCTTTTTAAAAGAGGTTCTTATTCTTTTTCCATAAAATGAGTGTCTAAATGGAATTTTTGAACAAACTTTATTTCAAAGCTACAGTAGAAAGTATAAATTACAAATAAAGCATAGGAGAGCTGAAGAAATGCTTAAAAAGTTTTTGCTTTCTTTACCGGATGTTTTACTTGTATGCATTGTTATCTACATGACATACACAACTACTTTTAGTTTTGTACAGATGTTAGTAATTTCAATTGCAATCGGAATCGTCGGTGGTCTTGTTATAAAAATTTGTAAGGATGTATTCACGTATATAAGGTGGACAATGAAACAGAGGAAATCTTGAATATGTTGTATTTCTATTAGGAGGAGAGGAAATGAATAAGAAAAAGAGTAGAGTGAAAAATGAAATCGCACTTTGGACATTGACAGCGGTTGTTCTCATCATTGTATGGTACTTTTTTCAAAGATAAAAATGCATCGTACTTAAAAGGTACGATGCATTTTTATTATTTTTTTTGCCAATTTTCTTTTATAAAGTCTTCACGGCCAGATTCTTTTTGCTCAGTAGCATATTTCTCCGGATTTTTTTTATAAAAATGTTGATGGTATTCTTCAGCCTCATAAAAAGGTGCAGCCGGGCGAATTTCAGTTACGATTGGCTCTTTAAACATACCGCTTTCTGCAAGAGCCTGTTTTGATTTTTCAGCAAGCTCTTTTTGCGTTTCATTATGATAAAAAATAGCAGTGCGATAAGAGGGACCGCGGTCAAAGAATTGTCCGCCATCATCAGTTGGATCGATTTGTGGCCAATATAAATCTAGTAATTTTTCATATGGAAAAATAGAAGGATCGAATGTAATTTGTACAACTTCTAAATGACCAGATGTACCAGCTTTTACTTGTTCATATGTTGGGTTTTCTACATGACCACCTGCATAGCCAGAAAGTACTTTATGAATACCAGGAAGTTCATCAAATGGCTTTACCATGCACCAAAAGCAACCGCCTGCGAAGGTTGCGAGTTCGTATGTTTTTTCGGACATTGTTGTAATCCTCCTAAATATATATGTTTTATATAGTATTATACATTCTTTTTTATTGCGCAATAAAAAAGATTTAGAAGTAAAGAAAAATTGAAATATATTTCTTTATAAAGTCTTTAAAATTCCTTCAAAGTTTCTTTTTTTCTGAGTGTTATGATGTAAATCGAAGTGAATATGTGAGGTGATAGGCAATGAATCTACGTATGAAAATTAATAGTTTACAACAAAAAATGAAAGAGAGACTAATATGAAAAAGGAATTTATACAAAGCGATTTAAGAAATATATTGATTGCGGCATGCTTACTATTAGGGTTAGTTATTTTTGGATATTTTTTAATAAATAATTACCCAGGTACAAATGAAAAAAAGAAGTTAACAGATGCAACATCTACTTCAGAATCAATTACATCTATTGCTAATTCAGATGCCAAAAAAAGGGTTACAAAAACTTTTAATATTACGGCGAAAGTAGCCAGTTTAGATTTGGGAGATGGGAAAAAGGTAGATGCATGGACTTTTGATGGAACATCACCGGGTACTCAAATTCGAGTTAAACAAGGTGAACGTATTGTTGTAAATTTGAAAAATGAATTGCCAGAACCAGTTACAATCCATTGGCACGGATTAGATGTTCCAGCGGCGGTAGACGGTGTTCCAGGTGTTACGCAAAATGCTATAAAACCAGGTGAAACATATACATATGCATTTAATGCTGATCAGGTGGGGACATATTGGTATGATTCACATCAAAAAAGTGCAATACAAACGGAGCGGGGACTATTTGGAACCATTGTTATTGAACCGAATAAACCAGCTGTAAAATATGAAAAGGATTATACAGTGGCGATCCATGAATGGAAAACAGGAGCCATAAAAACCCGTAAGCATAATGGCGAACAAGATAAAGATTGGGATAGCTACCCTAGCAATCATATTCGAAATGAAAAGGCGCAAACTTTAGAAGGCCCGTTAATGATGCCAAGTAATGATCAACTCAAAGATTTATCTGATGGAGATGATTACGATGTATTTACATTAAATGATACAAGTGAGGGACTACGATTGGATGCAAAACCAGGTGAAACAGTACGCCTTCGCTTAATTAATGCTGGGAATAATACGCATTTAATGACATTAGTTGGGGCGCCATTTCAAATTATCGCATTAGATGGTCGTGATATAAAAGGTGGGGACGAGCTAGATAAAGCAATTCTTCCGATGGGAGCTGCACAACGTTATGACCTTGTTTTTAAAATGCCGGAAACAACGAGTGTAAAACTTATTAATGTGGATCCATCTAAGAAAATGAATCGAATGTTAACGGCGACTATTGGGAATGGTTCTTTGCCGAAAAAACCTATTGATATAAAGAGTTATCCATGGTTTGATTTTACGAAATATGGAGAAAAAGAAGTTGGCAAGTTTACGATAGATTCAAAGTTTACAAAGGTCTATGATATGGATTTGGCAGAAGGTGTGAAAGATGTAAATGGACAAGAAAAATGGGTGTATACGATTAATGGAAAGACATCACCTGATATTCCACCCATTAAAGTAGAGAAAGGAGATAAAGTTAAGATACGCTTTAAAAATAAGGGAGAGGAAATTCATCCAATGCATTTACATGGACATACATTCCAAGTTATTTCTAAAAATGGTAAACCAATGGAGGGAAGTCCGATTTACTTAGATACAGTTAATGTTTTTCCGGGAGAAGAATATGAAATTGCTTTAGAGGCAAATAATAGTGGACTATGGATGGTTCATTGTCATCATCTCGTTCATGCGGAAAAAGGAATGCATACGATGATGAATTATGAGGGGGTAACTACTCCATTTTCTACCGGAGATCACTCAGGTAATCATCCAGAATAATAATACGGAGGTTTTCATGCTTTATAGAATGATAGTATTTATGTTAACAAGTGTAAGTATATTTTTATTTTCTCATAGTAGTGTATTTGCTCATACAAGTGTTGTAGGAGCCACCCCTAAAGAGGGGGAGGTTCTTACAGTACAACCGGAACAGATTATTCTTGAATTTAGTGAACCAGTTACAGGAAATGTAGTCAATATTGAACTGCTAGATTCAAGTGCAAAGAGAGTGCAAGTATCAAAGGTTGAAATATTAGATAACCCAACAAAAATAAAAGTGAAATTACCAAACTTAAATAATGGTACTTACACAGTAAGGTGGTCTATGATTTCTGCAGACGGACATCCGAGTGAGGGAGGCTATCCCTTTTCAATTGGAGAAGAAGTACAAACTAATGTAGTGGTAGAGGGAAATGCGAGTGGGAGTGGCTCAGTATTTTCAGATGTTATGATAGTAGCACTACGCTATATTGTAGAGGGAATGATTTTAATTGGAGCAGGAGTAAAGTGGCTCGATATGTTTGTTAAACGTTATAAATTACCGTCCATATTGCAAAGAATGAAGAATATGAAAAAGATTTTCTTCTCTATACTTGTAGTAGGATTAATAACCGAATTAATAGTATATAAGTCAGTTATTCCGAAGGGAAGTTTACTTATTCATTCGCCATTTGCAGTTGTTATTATGATTCAACTGCTATTATTAGTTCTTATGTCTTTGCAACATATGGGGAACGAATGGTATGCGCTAGTTTGGGGATTTCTTGTTGCGAGTTTTTCTTTCACAGGTCATGTATGGATTACTAATCCAAATTGGGCAGCAGTTATAATTAGAATGGTCCATGTTATGAGTATTGCAGTGTGGCTAGGAGCACTTATTTATTTAGTTCTTGTTATAGCGTGGACAACATTATACAAAATTACATTTGATCAAAAGCGTTTCCGTAAGCATTTTAGCATTATTGCTGGTATTTCATTTATTCTAGCATTTCTTTCTGGGGAATTAATTGTGTTTCTACAGACAAGGAATTGGGTACTTTTTAATTTTAATTCAATATGGACGAACCTTTTAAATATAAAGATTCTTACTGTATGTATAATTACAATTGTAGCATGGAGACAAACGAAAACATGGGGTAACGATATGGGAACAGTTAATCGCCGTTTATTGCTCTTAGAAATTGTTCTAGCTATACTCGTATTATTAGCTGGTATTTGGATGAGTCAAGTTTCGTTTCCGGTGAATTCTGTAACAAGCTAAAATTATAATGTTTATAGGAGTTCTGTAATGTCAATCCGTATTAGATTGCTGTTGTCGTATGTTGCGATGGTAATTATTCCAATCGTTTTTTGCGGTATAGCAGTTATGTTAATTAGTGTTACTTTATTTGGTGATATTCGTATTGCAAAAGCAATCATTGGTCTTAATCAAAATAGTCATTCTCTCATTGATAAAGAGCAGGAGGGAGCTATTCGTACAAAAGAAGATGAAGATGATATTTTTAGTAGGTTGAAAATTCTTTCATCTTATGCTCCAGATAAATTAGAGGATATACATTTTTTAAAGGAAACTGATAAAGAATTAAACGATAATCAAGCAGGATTACTAATTCGAAAAAATGATGAGCTTACATATTCATCCCCATATTTTAAAATCTCTTCGTTTGATAAATACCTACCCGCATTTGAAACGGAAGGACAAAGAAAGGGAATGGATGTGAAAATAGAGGGTAATTCTTTTTACTATAAGCAATTTGATTACTACGATGAAGAGAAGGATAAGATCAGTATTTTTGTATTTGAGTATGTAAATCCTTTAGAAGAAATGATTAGAGAATTTTTCCCGTATTTCGTATTCTCTTTAATACTTGGGTTAATTATTACGAATGGAATATTAACATATTTTATATCACGGAGTATTATTAAACCATTGCATTCATTAAAGCAGGCAACGGAAAGAATTCAAAAGGGTGATTTAGATTTTCAAGTAAAGCCACTTGCGAAAGATGAAATAGGTGAATTAAGTTTATCGTTTGAAGAGATGCGTGGCAGATTGAAAGAATCGGTCGAGTTGCAAATGCAATATGAAAAGAATCGTAAAGAGTTGCTTTCAAATATTTCTCATGATTTACGGACGCCAATAACGGCTATTAAAGGGTATGTACAAGGAATTAAAGAAGGTATCGCTCGAACTCCAGAACAATTAGATAAATATTTAACGATTATTTATCATAAAGTGTTTGATATGGATCAATTAATTGACGAGCTTTTTCTCTTTTCAAAACTTGATTTGAAAGAGGAACCATTTCAATTTGAAGAGGTTGAAATTAACCAATACTTATCTGATTGCATAGAAGAACTACAGCTTGAATTGCAAGATAAGGGAATTACAGTGAGATGGGATGCTCAAAAGGATACTTCTATTTTGGTAAAAGGTGATCGTGAAAAATTACGTCGTGTTATTACAAATATCATTTGGAATAGTGTGAAGTATATGGATAAAGAAGAAGGATATATAGGAATTCGCATGACCGAATCTATTGATTATGTAACGATTTACATAAAAGATAATGGGGTAGGAATAGAAGAGAAGGCGTTGCCTCATATATTTGAAAGGTTTTATCGTGCAGATCATTCTAGAAATTCTAAAACAGGTGGAAGCGGACTTGGTTTGTCAATTGCACATCAGATTATCACACAACATGGTGGTGATATTTGGGTAGAAAGCAAAAAAGGTAAAGGAACGACGCTGGCATTTACATTACAAAAAATCAATTAGAAAAAGGAGAGCATCTTGAAAAGAATTTTAATTATTGAAGATGAAGCTATTATAGCAGAGTTAGAAAAGGATTATTTAGAGGTTGCTGGGTATACAGTAGATATTGATTACTCTGGCGAAAAAGGTTTACAAAGAGTTCTTCTAGAGGATTATGACTTGTTAATTTTAGACATAATGTTACCGGGAATAGATGGATATGAAATTTGTAAACAAGTTCGATTGGAAAAGGACATACCAATACTTATGGTGTCCGCAAAACAAGAGGAAATCGATAAAATTAAAGGGTTAGGTTTTGGAGCAGATGATTATATTATAAAACCGTTTAGCCCGAGTGAAATGGTGGCACGTGTAAATGCTCATCTAGCTCGTTATGATCGTTTAACAGGAAAACGAGAACTAATAAAAGATGAAATTCGTATTCGAGGATTGTTTATTGATAAATCGGCCCGACGTGTATTTGTAAATGGAACTGAGGTCATGTTAACAGGAAAAGAATTTGATTTATTAACTTGTATGGCAGAACATCCAAATCAAGTATTTAGTAAAGATCGTCTCTTTGAAACTGTATGGGGGATGGATGTAATTGGTGATGCAGCAACGGTTGCTGTACATGTGAAAAATATTCGTCAAAAAATTGAACTCGATCCATTCGATAAATCATACATCGAAACAATTTGGGGAGTAGGATATCGTTTTACACAGTGAAAAAGGCCAGCAAAAATGCTGGCTTTTTTTGCGTAAGTAGATTAAGAAATTACAAACAAGATCCTCCGCTCACATCAATTAATTGTCCAGTAACCCAGCGGCTGTCTGGAGAAGCGAGAAATGCCGCGGTATCGGCAATATCTTCTACTTCACCTAAGCGATTAAAAGCGGAAATGGTAGTAGCGTACTGTTTCATCATTGGGTCGCTCAAGAGTTCCGCATTCATATCTGTTTTAATAAATCCAGGAAGTATTGCATTCACTGTTATTCCTCGTGCTCCGAGCTGTTTTGCTAGTGTGAAAGTCATTGTATTAATAGCGCCTTTCGTCATACTATAGGCAACGAAATCAGGTAAAGAAATACGAGTGGCAGCGGATGAAATATTAATAATTCGGCTATTGTCACGTAAACGAGATAGAGCTTGTTGGATGATAAAGAATGGTGCTTTTGCATTAACTGAAACCATTCTATCAAAAAATTGTTCAGTCGTTTCTTCAATAAAAGCACCAGGACCAATTCCAGCGTTGTTTATTAAAATATCAAATTTAGTACTACCAGTTCTTTTTTGTAATTCGCTATCTAAAGAACTATAAAGAGTTTCTACACCATGTAAAGATTCAAGGTTTGCACAGATAGAAAAAGCAGATCCGCCATTTGATTGAATTTCATAAACGGTTTCTTCAGCACCTTCTTTTCGATTTCCGTAATGAATAGCAACTAATGCACCGTCGTTTGCTAAACGTTTTGCAATAGCACGTCCAATTCCTCGGCTTGCTCCTGTAACTAATGCCACTTTTCCTTTTAACATAGTTTTCTCATCTCCTCAAAAAATTTTATATGTTATTAAGTTGTTTTTCTTTATGTAGTAATGCGAACATACTTAAGTAATATATGAGTATGTATAAGAAGTTCATTCCGATTTTGTTTTGAGAAAAAATAAATAGAATTCTCTTGAATTGATTGAATTTTATTTTTTTTCGGAAAAACATGTTGACAATGAAAAGAACAACGTCCTATAATACGTTTAACAAATAAAAGTTAATTAAGAATCTTTCAACTTTATATGTTACATATGCAAAGAAGAGGAAAGTAGATGGTTATGATCGTTTCAGAGAGCTGCTCCTAGGCTGTGAGAGTAGTAACAATCGAATCATTGAATATCACCTCGGAGCATCGCTTGCGAAAGGGAAACTGAGTAGAGGGCGACGGCATCGTCTCCGGTAAAAGGACGGGGGTCTAATTGGACCTACAAAGCTTATATTTCGTGAGAAGTATAAGGAAGCTGAGTGGTACCGCGAAACTCTCGCCTCAGCAATCAAAGCTACTAAATTGTAGTAGTTGATTGCTGAGGCGAGAGTTTTTATTTTAAAAAATAGAATACGATAATGCGTAGAAGAGGAGAGTAAATGAAGAAAATTGTTTCAGAGAGCTGCCCAGAAGCTGTGAGGGTGGTAACAATTTCATCATTGAAAATCACCTCGGAGTACTACTTTTGAAAACTAGTAAAAAGTAGCGGAGTTGTTTCCGATAGAAAAACAAAAGTCTAATTGGACTTGCAGAGCTTATATTTCGTGAGAAGTGTAAGGAAGCTGAGTGGTACCACGATTCCCTCGTCTCAGCAATGGATTGCTACAAGTATGTATGTAATCGATTGTTGAGACGAGTATATTTTTAAAGTTTATATACTGAATATTCTGTTAAAATAACTCATCTCAGCAATCGATATAGAAATAGATTGCAAAAATAGAGAGAAAAAAGAGGAGCGATGTGAGATGGGAAACCAGTATATTTATATGAATGGGGAATTTGTAGAAAAAGAAAAGGCAGTTGTTTCAGTATATGATCACGGTTTTTTATACGGAGATGGTGTATTTGAAGGGATTCGTAGTTACGGTGGAAATGTATTTTGTTTAAAAGAACATGTAAAACGATTATACGAATCGGCAAAATCTATTTTGCTTACAATCCCACTGACAGTTAACGAAATGGAAGAAGCAGTTTTACAAACATTGCAAAAAAATGAATATGCTGATGCCTACATTCGATTAATTGTTTCAAGAGGAAAAGGTGACTTAGGGCTCGACCCTAGAAGTTGTGTGAAACCGAGCGTTATTATCATTGCAGAACAATTAAAGTTATTCCCACAGGAATTTTACGATAATGGACTAAGCGTTGTATCTGTTGCATCGAGACGTAATACGCCAGATGCATTAGATCCACGTATTAAGTCAATGAACTATTTAAATAACGTGCTTGTGAAAATTGAAGCGGCACAAGCAGGAGTGTTAGAGGCCCTTATGTTAAATCAACAAGGATATGTTTGTGAAGGATCTGGAGACAATGTTTTCGTTGTGAAAGATGGAAAAGTGTTAACACCTCCTTCTTACTTAGGGGCGCTAGAAGGTATTACGAGAAATAGTGTTATCGAGCTATGTGAACGACTTAATATTCCATGTGAGGAAAGGCCATTTACTCGCCATGACGTATATGTAGCAGATGAAGTGTTTTTAACAGGAACGGCAGCAGAATTAATTCCAGTTGTAAAAGTTGATTCAAGAGAGATTGGAGATGGAAAACCAGGAAGTGTAACGAAACAATTGACAGAGAAATTTAAAAAGTTAACGAGAGAAAGAGGAGTACGTGTTCCAGGACTGGCGGAGAGCTTACTGTAGGTAGGGGAGAGGAGTTAATTAAAATGGAACAGCATACAACACGTGAGAAATTACAGTGTGAAGATGTGACAGGTGCCGGACATGTTATTCAATGCTTGAAAAAATTAGGTGTAACGACTGTTTTCGGTTATCCAGGCGGAGCGATTTTGCCAGTGTACGACGCGTTATATGGAAGTGGTTTGAAGCACGTTTTAACTCGTCATGAACAAGCTGCCATTCATGCGGCAGAAGGATATGCGAGAGCTTCTGGAAAGGTCGGGGTAGTCTTTGCTACCTCTGGACCAGGGGCGACAAATTTAGTTACGGGTTTAGCAGATGCTTATATGGATTCGATTCCTTTAGTTGTCATTACAGGGCAAGTCGCAAAACCTCTCATCGGAAAAGATGGATTTCAAGAAGCAGATGTTGTCGGGATTACAGTACCTGTTACGAAGCATAATTACCAAGTTCGTGATGTGAATCATTTATCACGTATTGTACAAGAAGCTTTTTACATCGCCGAAAGCGGGCGACCAGGACCAGTATTAATTGATATTCCAAAAGATGTTCAAAATGAAAATGTAACAAGTTTTTATAATGAAGTAATTGAGATTCCAGGGTACAAATTAGAGCCTATGCCAGACGGTAGGAAGCTTAGAGAGGTAGCTAAAGCAATTTCCGAAGCAAAACGTCCCCTTCTTTATATTGGAGGAGGGATCATTCATTCGGGTGGTTCTGATGAACTTATTCAGTTTGCGAGGGAAAATCGTATTCCTGTCGTTTCCACTTTAATGGGACTTGGTGCATATCCGCCAGGAGATTCGTTATTTTTAGGAATGCTCGGCATGCATGGAACGTACGCTGCAAATATGGCAGTAACAGAATGTGATTTATTACTTGCGTTAGGTGTTCGCTTCGATGATCGTGTAACAGGAAAATTAGAACTTTTTTCTCCGTATTCGAAAAAGGTACATATTGATATAGATCCTTCGGAGTTTCATAAAAATGTAACTGTGGAATATCCGATTGTTGGAGATGTGAAAAAAGCGTTACACATGCTGTTACATATGCCGATTTGTACACAGGCAGAAAAATGGCTTACGAAAATCGAGGAATGGAAAAGGGAATATCCTCTTTCTTATCATCAAAAAGAATGTGAGTTAAAACCACAGCATGTTATTAGTCTAGTAAGTGAATTAACGAACGGTGAAGCGATTGTTACGACGGAAGTAGGACAGCATCAAATGTGGGCTGCTCATTTTTATAAAGCGAAAAATCCACGGACTTTTCTAACATCTGGCGGACTAGGAACGATGGGGTTTGGTTTCCCAGCAGCAGTTGGTGCTCAGCTTGCAAAAGAGGAAGAACTCGTCATTTGTATTGCAGGCGATGCTTCTTTTCAAATGAACATTCAAGAACTGCAAACAATTGCTGAAAATAATATTCCTGTAAAAGTATTTATTATAAATAACAAATTTTTAGGGATGGTAAGGCAATGGCAAGAGATGTTTTATGAAAATCGTTTATCAGAGTCGAAAATTGGATCGCCAGATTTTGTGAAAGTGGCAGAAGCATATGGAGTGAAGGGATTAAGGGCGACAAATTCAACAGAGGCGAAACAAGTGATGTTAGAAGCATTTGCTCACGAAGGTCCTGTCATAGTTGATTTTTGTGTAGAAGAAGGTGAAAACGTATTTCCGATGGTTCCGCCAAACAAAGGGAATAACGAAATGATTATGAAGAGGTGGGAAGAATGAGTCATACTTTTTCACTCGTTATTCATAACGAGCCAAGCGTCTTATTACGTATAAGTGGAATTTTTGCTCGGCGTGGCTATTATATTTCTTCTTTACATTTAAACGAAAGAGATACTAGTGGCGTTTCTGAAATGAAACTCACAGCAGTTTGTACTGAAAATGAAGCGACATTACTTGTTGGTCAGTTGAAAAAATTAATTGATGTACTGCAAGTAAATAAATTATAAGGAGTGTATCGAATATGAAAACGTATTATGAAAAAGATGCAAATGTAGAGTTATTACAAGGGAAAACAGTTGCGGTAATTGGTTATGGATCTCAAGGTCATGCGCAAGCACAAAATTTACGTGATTCTGGTGTAGAAGTTGTAGTTGGTGTTCGACATGGTAAGTCTTTTGAAGTAGCAAAAGCAGATGGGTTTGAAGTAATGTGTGTTTCAGAAGCGGTTCGAACCGCGCAAGTCGTACAAATGTTATTGCCAGATGAACAGCAAGCACATGTGTATAAAACAGAAGTAGAAGAGAATCTCCGTGAAGGGCAAATGTTACTTTTCTCACATGGATTTAATATTCACTTCGGACAAATTAACCCGCCAAGTTACGTAGATGTAGCAATGGTAGCACCAAAAAGTCCAGGTCATCTCGTTCGCCGTGTATTCCAAGAAGGGAATGGTGTTCCGGCGTTAGTCGCAGTACATCAAGATGCAACAGGCACCGCATTAAGTGTAGCACTTGCGTATGCAAAAGGTGTAGGTTGTACACGTGCAGGTGTAATTGAAACGACATTCCAAGAAGAAACAGAGACGGATTTATTCGGAGAGCAAGCGGTACTTTGCGGCGGGGTAACTGCACTTGTGAAAGCTGGTTTTGAAACGTTAACAGAAGGTGGATATCGTCCTGAAATTGCATACTTTGAATGTTTACATGAATTAAAGTTAATTGTTGATTTAATGTATGAAGGTGGTTTGACGAACATGCGCCATTCTATTTCAGATACGGCTGAGTTCGGAGATTATGTAACAGGATCGAGAATCGTTACAGATGAAATGAAGAAAGAGATGAAACGAGTACTTACAGAAATTCAGCAAGGTGAATTCGCGAAGAAATGGATTTTAGAAAACCAAGCTGGGCGTCCAACATATAATGCGATGAAAAAAGCAGAGCACAATCATCAGTTAGAAAAAGTAGGGGTAGAACTTCGTGAAATGATGAGCTGGATTCATGCGCCGAAAGAATTAGTAAAGAAATAGAGTAAGTGATTGTATGTGAAAAATACGTAAGAGGGGATTTGACAAGATGAGAAGTGACATGATTAAAAAAGGTTTTGATAAAGCGCCGCACCGTAGTTTATTAAAAGCAACTGGTTTGAAAGATGAAGATTTTGATAAACCGTTTATAGCTATCTGTAATTCTTTTATTGAAATTATTCCAGGTCATAAGCACTTAAATGAGTTTGGAAAACTTGTTAAAGAAGCAGTGCGTGCAGCAGGTATGGTCCCATTTGAATTTAATACAATTGGAGTAGATGACGGTATTGCGATGGGGCATATCGGTATGCGTTATTCGCTTCCGAGTCGTGAAATCATTGCAGATTCAGTAGAAACGGTTGTAAATGCACATTGGTTTGATGGCATGATTTGTATTCCAAACTGTGACAAAATTACACCCGGTATGATGATGGCTGCACTTCGTATTAACATTCCAACTGTTTTTGTTTCAGGTGGTCCGATGGCGGCTGGAAAAACTTCAAAAGGAGACGTTGTCGATTTAAGTTCTGTTTTCGAAGGAGTAGGAGCTTATCAATCTGGGAAAATTTCAGAAGAAGAATTAAAGGATATTGAAGATCATGGCTGTCCATCTTGTGGTTCTTGTTCTGGTATGTTTACAGCGAACTCTATGAACTGTTTATGTGAAGTGTTAGGTTTAGCTCTTCCGGGTAACGGGAGTATTTTAGCCATCGATCCAAGACGTGAAGAATTAATTAAACAAGCAGCAGAGAAATTAAAGGTTTTAATTGAAAGAGATATTAAACCGAGGGACATTGTAACAGAAGAAGCAATTGATGATGCGTTCGCGCTTGATATGGCGATGGGCGGTTCGACAAATACAGTGTTGCACACATTAGCTCTCGCGCAAGAAGCGGGTTTAGATTACGATATGAATCGCATTGATGCCGTTTCAAGACGTGTACCACATTTATGTAAAGTAAGTCCTGCTTCCAATTGGCATATGGAAGATATTGATCGAGCAGGCGGGATTAGTGCCATTTTGAAAGAGATGAGCCGAAAAGAGGGAGTACTTCATTTAGATCGTATTACTGCTACTGGGCAGACGTTAAGAGAAAATATTGCTGGGGCAGAGATTAAAGATAAGGAAGTAATTCATTCACTCGAAAACCCTCATAGTGAAGAAGGGGGATTACGTATATTAAAAGGAAACCTTGCGAAAGATGGGGCAGTTATTAAAAGCGGGGCAACTGAAGTAAAACGATTTGAAGGACCTTGCGTTATTTTTAATTCACAAGATGAGGCTCTTGCGGGCATTATGCTTGGGAAAGTGAAGAAAGGCGATGTAGTTGTTATTCGCTATGAAGGACCAAGAGGCGGCCCTGGTATGCCGGAAATGTTAGCACCAACTTCAGCGATTGCCGGTATGGGATTAGGTGCAGATGTTGCGCTATTAACGGATGGTCGTTTCTCGGGTGCTTCACGTGGTATTTCAGTTGGGCATATTTCACCAGAAGCAGCTGCGGGGGGAACGATTGCACTTCTCAAGCAAGGGGATATCGTTTGCATTGATGTTGAGGAAAGATTGTTGGAGGTAAGAGTTAGTGATGAAGAATTAGATAAGCGTAAAAAAGAGTGGAAACGACCAGAACCGAAAGTGAAAACTGGCTGGCTTGGACGTTATGCGCAGATGGTAACATCGGCGAATACAGGTGCAGTTCTAAAAATCCCGGATTTTGATTGAGCCAATTAAAAAGAGATAAGGATGATATGAAATGGTGCAAAAGGTAAAGGAGAGAGTGAAAATTGAAGATATCTTAATGGCACATAATTGTATGAAAGATATCGTTATTAAAACACCGTTACAACGTGATACAGTTCTATCTGAGAAATATGATTGTGACGTTTATGTAAAACGAGAAGACTTACAATTGATTCGCTCTTTCAAAATTCGTGGTGCGTACAATTTAATTCAAAGTTTATCAAAAGAACAATTACAAAACGGTGTTGTTTGTGCAAGTGCTGGTAATCATGCGCAAGGAGTTGCTTATACGTGTAATTTATTGAAGATTCCGTCAAAAATCTTCATGCCAACAACGACGCCGAAACAAAAAGTATCACAAGTACAATTTTTCGGTGGTGATTTTGCAGAAATTGTATTAGTTGGTGATACATTTGATAGCTCTTTCCAAGAAGCACAGTGCTATTGTGAAGAAAATAGAATGACGTTTGTTCATCCGTTTGATGATCCGTATGTAGTTGCTGGTCAAGGAACAGTGGCAGTTGAAATTATGCATGATATGGAGAAACCAGTGGATTATATCTTTACAGCAATTGGCGGTGGTGGATTAGCATCAGGTGTTGGTACATATGTAAAAGGTGTTAGTCCTGCTACAAAAGTCATTGGTGTAGAGCCAATGGGAGCTGCATCTATGAAAGAGGCTTTTCTTCAAAATGAAAATGTCGCGTTAGAGAAAATAGATAGTTTTGTTGATGGGGCAGCTGTCAAAAAAGTAGGGAAGTTAACATTTGAAACGTGTAAAGATGTAATTGATGACATTGTTTTAGTACCAGAGGGGAAGGTTTGTACGACGATTTTAGAACTATATAAGAAAAATGCAATTGTAGCTGAACCGGCGGGTGCACTATCTATTGCAGCGCTTGATTTATATAGAGATGAAATAAAAGGTAAAACAGTTGTTTGTACGCTAAGTGGTGGAAATAACGATATTGATAGAATGCAAGAGATGAAAGAACGTTCGCTCATTTACGAAGGATTAAAGCATTATTTTATCATTGAATTTCCGCAACGTTCCGGTGCGCTAAGAGAATTTCTTGATAAAGGATTAGGGCCAGAAGATGATATTACGCGCTTTGAATACATTAAAAAGCATAATAAAGAAAATGGTCCAGCATTAGTCGGGGTAGAGTTAAAACATAAAGAAGATTATGAGCAATTAATTACTCGTTTTAAAGAAAATAATATTCAATTTATGGAGCTTAATAAAAATCCTGTTTTGTTTGATTTGCTTATTTAATAGAAGGAAAGAGTTAGCATCCAAATAAAAAAGATAGATACAAGCAAGGGAAATTCTGCTTGTTCTATCTTTTTTATAGTTAAACTATATACTTTCCATATTCAAGAAGGATAAAGCTAGTTAACCAAAAGAGTATCGCAATACGAATGATTACATACAGAGTAAATTCAAAGGTAGTAAGTTTTCGTTCTCGTTTTATTCTTTTTAGAAGCCTAACAGAGAAAAGTGAACATAAAAGTAGAACGGCTATAGATATTTTATAAATATTCTCTAATAAACTTACATTTTCTAATAAGTCTTTCAGCATGTTCATCACCTATTCTGTAAAGTATGGTACAGAGAAATCGATCTTGTTCTATCTAGCTTCGTTTATTTTTTATATTCCCTGCATCATCAATTTCTACATCAGTTGAAATTGTTTGTAAATATTGTAGAGCTTTTCTCTTTTCCTCCTCATTCACAGGGGAAACTTGGTTGTTACGAATGATGTAAGGATTGAATGACATTTGGACATCCTTTCCTTTAAAAGTTAAAGTTAATATGCCAGTTTCGGCGCTTTTCCCACTTACATAACTTGGGAATAAAAAGTTTCCTAATGAGTAAGCGATAGGAACGTTATTATAATATTCAAACCCTTGTAACCAATGTGGATGGCTTCCGACAATCGCATCGGCTCCGGCTGTAACCATTTTATTTACATATTGTTTTTGATAATCTACCGGACGGTTTGATTTTTCAACGCCCCAATGCATATAGATGATTAAATAGTCTACATCTTTTTTTTGCTCTTTAATTGTTTTTGTTACGAGATTTAAATCATATCCGTTCGCAACGCCAGGTTTATTGTCACCAGCTACCCAATTCGTATCAGGCATAAATCGAACGAAGGAAAGAAATTTGAACTTTTTCCCTTTTACAGTCATTTCTCGTGCAGTATATGCATCCTTTGCATTCTTTCCAGCTCCAATGTAAGGCAACTTTAATTTTTCTACGTGAGAGATTGTATCTAATAATCCCTCTTGCCCATAGTCAAGTGTATGATTATTCCCGATATTTACGATGTCATATCCGGTTTTTTTTATAGCTTGAAGCGTGGATGGATCACTTTTAATCCAAAACAGTTGTCCAGGAGCTTTCTTTTCTTTCGTTGTAAATGCTGACTCTAAATTAACGAAAGAAATATCAGCTTTTGTTATTTCTTCTTTTACATGTTGGAATGGATAATCAGCCCCGTTTTTTTCAATTACAGGACGTAATTGCCAATCGAACATTGTATCACCAGAGAAGGTGAGTGTAATTTCCGGGTCCTCTATTTTCTTTTCACTTGTTGAAGCGGTTTTACTAGATTTGTTTTGCAAATCGGGTTTGTCTTTCGCCTTTGAAGTAAAAGAGTGGTTAATTAATACAACAATTGGTGTAATACAAAAGGCTATTAACAAAAATCGTTTTAGTAAAGTTTTCATAAATACCTTCCCTTTTGAATTTATACCGCAATTTTTAGGCAATAAGACTTATGTTAATTAAAGTTTCGCATTATGTATAACTACAAAAAATTGCGTTTATGTTGCGGAAAATATTTGTTAATATTCTCAATATTAAGTTAACATATAGATAACCTGTAAATCAATGAATAAACCAAAATATAGAAATAAAGAATTCGAAGGGTGAAGAATGAGAAATGGTTATATTAGGAGCAGTTGTAAATGGGGTTTGTATTATATTTGGTACTTTACTAGGAAAATTATTTAGTAGAATTCCAGAAAGTATGAAGGGAACAATTATGCATGCAATCGGTTTAGCGGTTACTGTGCTTGGACTTCAAATGGCATTGAAAAGTGAAAATTTTCTTGTTGTCATACTAAGTTTAGTGATTGGTACCGTCATCGGGGAATGGCTACAATTAGAGGGAAAGTTAAAACAGTTAGGAGATTGGCTAGAAAATAAAGTTGGATCGAAAGGAGAAGGGAGCATATCAGAAGGTTTTGTAACAGCTACTTTAATATTTGCAATTGGTGCGATGGGCATACTTGGTGCACTCGACAGTGGGATTCGCGGAAATCATGATATTTTATTTACAAAGGCGATTATCGATGGGTTTATTTCTATTATATTAACGACAACTTTAGGAATTGGCGTAGTATTTTCGGCGATTCCAGTTATTTTATATGAAGGAGGGATTGCGGTTTTTGCAACACAAATTAATAGTTTGGTCCCGAAAGAATTAATGAATCAATTTATAGTGGAAATGACAGCTACAGGTGGTATTATGATAGCCGCTATTGGATTGAACTTACTTGGTATTATTAAAATTAAAGTGGCAAATTTACTGCCAGGTATATTGGTAGTTGGAATAATTGTTTCACTTATTTACGGTTACGGTTTAATAGTAAAGTAGTAGGGGATGGATATATATATATGGAGGAATTTCAATATACAAAACGTGTTCATAACATATTGAAGATTGCAGCAGAAGAGGCGGGAAATAATATTATTCAATCAACTCATCTGTTTATCGGAATGAGTAAAGAAGGCACTGGAGTTTGTAGCGAGTTGTATATGTATTTGTTTCGTAACTTGGGTACGGATTTTTTAGAAAAATTTTCAATACGAAAACAATACGATTCACCGTATCAAGAGTATAAAAAAATAGGACAATATAAGGTATCTTATAAGGTGCTAGAAATTTTACAAATAGCGAAGAAACGTATGGAACGTTTCCAGCAAGTAATAATAAATGAAGGGCATGTTATATATGCGCTATTCTGCACGGATACGTTTATTGGAAATGCACAAATACAAAAAGATATATTACGTATTATAGCTGAGCCAAGAGATTTGGCGGTCGATCTAAAATATTTTGTTCCTACTTATAATCATTTAATTTGTACTGTTAGAAAGGCTAGCCCTTCTGATTTTGAAAAATTAGCAAGTTTTGTTAATGAGGAATTTGGTGAACGTTGGTTACATTCAATAGAGTATGGATTTCGTACATATAAAGAAAATGTCCCTATTTATATAGCAGAACAAGAAGAAGTGATAGTAGGTTTCGCTTGCTATGATGTAGTGAGAGGAAAGAAGGGATTGTTTGGTCCAATGGGCACAGCGAAACAAAATCGCGTGAAAGGTGTAGGGAAGCAATTGTTACATCGTTGTTTACATAGTATGAAGCAAGAAGGATATGAATACGCAATTATTGGACAAGCAGGTCCGATTGAGTTTTATGAGCGATGTTGTAATGCGCGTTTAATACCGTTAGAGAATAAGTAACCAACTCCATATATGGGAGTTGGTTTTTTTATGAAAATAATGTAGAGACGTAGTGGTTTTCACTAGAAAATAGCGGGTTTTGTAGTAAATCTTACAAATAAAGCAAATTACTAAACTTTTTACAAGAAAGGGTGTAGAATGGGTATCTAAAGAAAGAAGGTGTGAAAATGGCCAGCTGGAAACGAAATTTAATGATTTGTTGGCTAGGTTGTTTTACCACTGCAGCCGGTATGAGTTTAGTAATTCCTTTTTTATCTTTTTATATTGAGGAATTAGGAGTAACTGGCACTTCTAGTATTGCACAGTGGTCGGGACTTGCATTTGGTATAACATTTTTAATGGGTGCGATCGTATCACCAATATGGGGAAAGCTTGGTGATATACATGGACGGAAATTGATGCTGATTCGTGCGAGCCTTGGTATGGCGATTATTATGACGCTTATGGGGTTTGTAACGGATGTGTATCAACTAGTCGCACTAAGGTTTTTGATGGGAGCAGTATCTGGTTTCCTTTCAACGGCGATGACATTTATTGCAGCAGAAACTCCGAAAGAGCATTCAGGTTGGGCAATTTCCACAATTTCAACTGGGGGCGTGAGCGGTTCTTTACTTGGCCCGTTACTTGGAGGATACTTGTCTGAGTTAATTGGAATGCGCCATGTTTTTCTTGTTACAGGAGCTTTTTTATTCCTTTCTTTTCTCATCGTTTTTTTCTTCCTACATGAAGAGAATCACTTCGCTCAAGCAAAAAAAGTACAACCGAAAAAAGTATGGACAATGGTTCCAGCAAAGCATTTAATTATTAGTTTGTTTGTAACGACATTTATTATTCAACTTGCGAACATGTCAATTCAACCTATTATTACATTGTATGTAAAGAATTTAGAAGGACCAGGAACAGCTCATATTGAAATGATTGCAGGCGCAGTCATGTCTGCGACAGGTTTAGCTATTATTATGGCAGCTCCTAAGTTAGGGAGATTATCAGATCGTATTGGACCTCAAAAAACGTTAGTTGTGGCATTATTTGCGGCAGGAATTATTTTTATTCCGCAAGCATTTGTAACCTCAGCTTGGCAACTATTAATTCTTCGCTTTTTATTAGGTATCGCACAAGCAGGATTATTACCTTCCGTACAAACTCTACTAAAACAACATACACCAACCCATGTAACGGGAAGAATATTTGGGTATAATCAATCGTTTCAGTTTTTAGGAAATATGATTGGACCAGTACTTGGTGGACAAATTGCAGCTCATGCAGGCTTCCAATATGTTTTCTTCTCTACTTCATCACTATTATTTATTGCGTGCATTTGGGTTTATTTTCACAATAAGAACGAAGAGGTATCAGAGAAACGACATTTGGAAGTTAGTTAACTAAGTGAATGAAAAAGAAAAGGATGAAGCAATGATTGCTTCATCCTTTTCTTTAAAATTGGAGACAAAGATAGCTTAATGTACCAAGCTCGTAACTGCGGTGAATGACTTCACCGTTATTTTCACCGCTTCCCATAGCGATAAATAAAGGAACAAAATGCTCTGCTCTTGGTACTGCTAATTGTGTATGAGGGGCATTGTCCTCCCAATTAAATAATGCATCTTTATCAGTAGTCTGCATATGTTTAATAATCCAATCATCAAATTCAATTGCCCATTGTTGGGGTGTAGTTTGATTCCATTTTAAAGCTCGTAAGTTATGAACGGTAACACCGCTCCCGATTACTAAAATATCTTCTTGTCCAAGTCCTTTTAGTGCTTCGCCAATCTTAAATTGCTCTTTTGCAGCAAGGAATGGATTGACTGATATTTGGACAACAGGAATATTTGCTTCTGGATACATGCGATGCAGAAGAGTCCATGAGCCATGATCTAAACCTCTCGTCATATTATGATGGACTGGAATACCTTTGTTTTTAAATTTTGTTTCTAACATAGATGCAATGTTAGAAGAGCCTTTCGCACGATATTTGATTTCGTATAACTCAGGAGGAAAACCTCCAAAATCATAAATTGTTTCATATTCGT
This sequence comes from Bacillus sp. M5A3_1b, assembly GCF_053345335.1. Lineage (NCBI taxonomy): Bacteria > Bacillati > Bacillota > Bacilli > Caryophanales > Bacillaceae > Bacillus > Bacillus sp. M5A3_1b. Next base: position 22,677 of record NZ_JBKEZY010000005.1, read on the forward strand.
TATCTGATGAAGAAATCGTTAATACTTCGCTTTCCCAGTGAGCGGTGAAAATAACAATTGCTTTCGGTTTGTATGTTTCGCCAAGTGTTTTTAAAAACCTTGTATAGTCTGTATCTTGAATAGCGAGCATCGGTGATCCGTGTGCTAAAAATAATGATGGCATCATAATAGAAACCTCCCAAAAATATAATAATTACTTTATGTAAGTAACTATATAATTTTATTTTCTGTTCGTCAATATATTAGTTTAAGAGCTAATTGGAAAAGTGGGTTATTTGTCATAATGAAGGCAATTGCATATAATACATAATAAGAATAATGAATGGATATTCATTTTTTGATATACATAATAGAGTTGGGGGCTGACGAAATGAACGTACAGGAAAGTTTCGTTACGGCATTGGATGGATCGGAAATTTATTTGCGTAAGTGGTTACCAGAAGGAGATCTGCGAGGGATTATTCAAATTGCACATGGTATGACAGAACATGCAGGTGTTTATACAGACTTTATTGCTGCCTTATTAGAAGCAGGGTATGGTGTTTATGCGCATGATCATAAAGGTCATGGGAAAACAGTGAAAAGAGAAGAAGATTATGGTCATTTTGAACCAGATGTAGGTTGGAGTGAGGCTGTGTCTGATGTTATTTTTGTATCAGAAACGATAAGAAAAGAGCAGACATGTCCGTTGTTTTTACTTGGACATAGTATGGGTTCTTTTTTATCAAGACGTGCTGTACAACTTAAAGGTGGATTATATGATGGATTCCTTATTTCAGGAACTGGTGGGAACCCGGGATTGTTAGGAGTCATTGGTCATAAAGTAGCGACAATCGAGATGAAACTACGCGGGGAAAAAACGAAAAGTCCGATGCTAAACTTTTTATCTTTCGGAAATTTCAACTCACACTTTAAGCCAAATCGTACGAAATTTGATTGGTTATCTTCAGATAATAATCAAGTTGATAAATATATTGCGGATCCGTTATGTGGATTTATTTGTACAACAAGCTTTTATCGCGAATTGTTTTCCGGTGTATTAGAAGTAAATAAACTAGAAGAGTTTAAGAAAACACCGAAAAATCTTCCAATACATATTTTTTCAGGAGATCGTGATCCTGTTGGGGATATGGGGAAAGGTGTAAAAGAAGTATATGAAAATTATAAAAAATGTGGCGTGAAAGATGTAACGCTGCGTTTATATGAAAAGGGAAGGCATGAAATGTTCCACGAAGTAAATAGAGATGAAGTATTTCAAGATTTGATTTCTTGGTTAGATGGGCATATTGTATGAGAAGGAACCTCACTTTTTTCAAGTGAGGTTTCTTTGAGGAAATGGAGGAATAGTTATGAGTGAATTTGTAAATAAAGAGTATATAGAAATAGATTTTCAAGATGTTTTGATTAAAGAAGAGGAATTGAAAAATTGTACCTTCATAAAATGCTCTTTTAGAGGGGTAGATGCAACGGAAGTTTCTACTGAAAATTGTAATTTCATAGAATGTGATTTTACCGGTGCTCTATTTAACGCTTCTATCCATCAAGGAACTACATTTGCAAATTGTAAGTTTGTTGGTGTGAATTTATTCGTATCGAAGTTTGAAGAATGTAAAATGACTGGCTCTGATTTTGAAGAAGCGAATTTAGACGGAATAACTATAATATCGGGCGATTGGTCATATACGAATTTAAGGTTCGCGAACTTAAGTAAACAAATGTTAAAGGGTATACGTTTAATTGAAGCTGACCTATATGAATGTAATTTAGAAAAAGCAGATTTACGTGAAGCAGATTTAACAGGTGTACAACTAGGGAAGGCGAAACTTAGCGGTGCAAATTTAAAAGGGGCGATAGTTGATAGAATTGATTTTACAAGTTTTGATTTGAAAAATGTGAAATTAGATATAGCGCAGGCAGTTGCAGTAGCAAGATGTTATGGGGCTAAGGTGAACTAAATTGTTTGTAAAACCGTTCAAATTGTTGAACGGTTTTACAAATCATAATAGTAGTATAATAGTGAATGAGGTGTTAATAATATGGAAGATAAAACATTAGGTATACTACTAGATGTTGTTGGGGAATTATTTTCAGATGAAATATCAATCGCTGTTTCGAACACGAAAGAATATATTTACTATCGGCCAAGTAAACGAATTGATTTAAAGATTAGCGCCGGGAATCCCATTAAGGAAGGAACGATTGCTCATAAAGCAATGGTAACGAAGCAAAAAGCCTCTGAGTTTATTAACCGAGATGTTTTCGGTATTCCTTATCATGGAATGGCCGTACCATTTTCAAATAATGGAAAGATTGAAGGTTGCGTGACGGCAATTTATCCCGCTTTAACGGATGGTAAGTCAGTCGTTACTTTAAAAACAACAGACGGATGGATTCCAGTTCCTTTTGCAAAGGTCATGTATTTAGAGGCTAAAGATAAAAAGACATATGTGAATTCAGAAGAGTTAACAGGAACGCATAAATACTCTCTACAAGAATTCGAATACTTGCTTCCGAAAGATTCGTTTATTAGATGCCATCGTTCCTTTATTGTAAATGTTAATCATATTAAAGCGATTTATCCTGATACCCATTCTACTTTTTTACTTTCTATGGATAACGGAGAGATGGTACCAGTAAGTCAATCATACGCCAGCTATTTTCGTAAGCTTCTAGGATTCTAAAATTTTCTGCTTTAGAACCTAGATTCGCTGTTTTATCTGAATTTTCGGCATTGTGTAAGAAAATCCCTATTTTGATGGTGTTAATGTGTAAAATAATTATGAATATTCATTGGGAGAGGGATTACATATGGAGAATAATTTAGATAGAATTAGGGATCAACGATTAAAAGATCGAGTAGTTACACCTGAAGAAGCAGCTTCATGGATTGAAAGTGGAATGACTTTAGGATTAAGTGGATTTACACGTGCTGGTGATGTAAAAGCAGTCCCATTTGCACTTGTAAACCGAGTTAAGAATGATAAATCTTTTAAAGTAAATGTTTATACAGGGGCTTCCTTAGGTTCGGATGTAGATAAATTATTTGCTGAGGCAGGAATTTTAGGGAAAAGATTGCCTTTCCAAGCAGATGCAACTATGCGAAAAGGAATTAATAACGGGGACTTTTTATTTGTGGATCAGCACTTATCTCATACAGCAGAGTTACTTCGTGCTGACGTTATGGATATAGATTTCGCTATCTTGGAAGCGGTTGCGATTACTGAAGATGGAATAATTATTCCAACCACTTCAATAGGAAATTCCTTAGCATTTTCCTTAAATGCTAAGTCCATTATTATTGAAATGAATATGGCCCAATCTGCGCAACTAGAGGGGCTGCATGATTTATATGAACCAGGTAAACAAGGGGAAAGGCTCCCAATTCCGCTCGTAAAAACGAATGATCGAATTGGAACAATTGGAATCCCGATTGATGCTGAAAAAGTGAAGGGGATTGTGTTTACGAATCAACTGGATTCACCATCGACAATTGTTCCTCCAGATGAAGAAACTGTTATTATGGCACAGCATTTAATAGAGTTCCTTCGAAAAGAAGTCGAAGTAGGTCGATTAACAAATCGTTTAGCGCCGCTACAATCGGGAATTGGTTCAGTTGCCAATGCAGTTCTTCATGGAATGCTAGATTCGGAGTTTGAAGATTTAGAAGTGTATTCTGAAGTTTTACAAGATGCGGTCTTTGATCTAATGGACGCTGGGAAAGTCAATTTTGCTTCCTGCTGCTCGATCACGCTTTCAGAAGAGAAAATGCAAAAAGTATTTTCTAACTTTGAAAAATATCGTGATAAATTAATGATGCGCCCGCAAGAAATTTCTAATCATCCTGAAATCATTCGTCGCCTTGGATTAATCTCAATTAATACTGCTTTAGAATTAGATATATATGGAAATGTTAACTCTACTCACGTTTTAGGTACGAAAATGATGAATGGTATTGGTGGTTCTGGTGATTTTGCGAGAAATGCCCGACTAGCTATCTTTGTTACGAAATCGATTGCGAAAGGCGGTAACATTTCAAGTATCGTTCCTTTCGTTTCACATGTAGACCATACGGAACATGATGTAGATGTTATCGTCACTGAACAAGGGTATGCGGACTTAAGGGGACTAGCACCAAGAGAAAGAGTGGAGCTAATTATTGAGAATTGCGTACATCCAATGTATCGTGACCAACTAAGAGCTTATTTCGAAGAAGCACAAACAAGAGGTGGACAAACTCCTCATGTTTTAGAAAAAGCTTTTTCTTGGCATACGAATTATGCTAAAAATGGAACAATGCTTGAAGAGGTAGTAGAAACTGTTTAGAAGTGCAAAAATGATTCTTAATATAATATGCCATAAAGGTTAAAAGAAAAAGAACGCCAATTTGCAGGAATGGCGTTTTTTCTTTTAAAAAATTGTTACCTATTATGAGGAATTATAAAAGTAATCTCTTATTTACGGAAATAAGAGGTTTTTTTAATTACTTTTCGAATCATTTTAATAGTTTATATATCAAAGGTGAGGAGAAAGAATCATGAAGATAAGAAAAGCATTATTAAGTGAAGCAAATGAATTAAGTGAACTCGCACTACATTCAAAAGCAACATGGAACTATAGCGAAGAATTCATACTTGCTTGTAAGGAAGATTTAACAATTACCGACGAGTACATAAAAAACAATTTTGTATATGTTTTAGAAAACGATAATACGAAGATTGGTTTTTTCTCATTTTTACGTAATGATAGCGCTCTTGATTTCCTGTACATTCATCCTCGTTACAAAGGAAAAGGGTACGGGAAAATACTTTGGGAGTATGTATTAGAAAAAGCAAATGAGCTAGGAATAAAAAGTTTTACAATTGATAGTGATCCGAATGCAAAAGGGTTTTACTTGAAGATGGGAGCAAAGTTAATAGGGGGTACAGCCGAGATACGTGTAAAAATAGGTCATAGCCTTACTTTTATTTCCAACTATGACCTGCTTCTTTTATAGAGGTATTTCTTCTTCTATTGGATGAGGGATCTTTTGTAAGTCAATTACATAATCACCAAATCGTTTTATATGTCTAGTTATATAGGGACTTAGCCTTTCTAAATCTTGACGTGAAAAGCGATAATCTTCATTTTTTAGTTGCCATAAAATTGTTGTGATATCTACTACATTTTGAAAAATTACAGAATTGGTGATTAACTCATTGTATTTTATACGTATTTCTTGTTCGATTGGATCATTTTCCGTAATAATACCATCGCCACCAAAGAACAGCCATTTCGAAAATCCATTATAGGCTTCGACTTTATTTGTACTAGCTGTAATTTGTTCACGTAGTTTCATATCCGAAATATATTGAAGAAGGAATATTGTCCGAATTACCCTTCCAAGCTCTTGAAATGCTTGATATAATCGATTTTTCTTGCTATTACTGCTTAATTTTCTAAGAAGTGTCGAAGGTAGTATTTTCCCCATTTTAATAGAAACAACTACTTGAAACAGGTCTTTCCAGTGGGTTTCAATCAGCCTCCAATCAATTACATCTTTAAATAAGGGGTCTATATGTTTATACTGCGAATGTTTATCTGGACGGAAAAATTTTAAATCTTTCCAATTACGAATTCTAGGCATCAGTTGAATTCCTAATAGATAAGATAAGGCAAATACAGGGGTGGACTGTCCTTGTGTATCCGCATGAAGGGTATCTGGTTGAATATCAGATTTATTTTTTAATAATCCATCAATAATATAGATTGCTTCCCAAACACCGCAAGGAATAAAATGACTAAAAAGAGCAATATAATTATCCGCAACATGATGATAGGCCAAAGCTCCATACCCACCATAACGAATATGATATTCTGATATTAAATTTTCTGTGTACATATCATGTTTTGTTCCATCAGCTGCAGCTATTTTCCCCGTTCCCCATAGTTTTGGTAAACTAAATGTATGATATTGATTTAAAACGTCCTGAAGTGCTGCATTTAATCTTGGAATATGAATATGTCTGCGATTCACAAAAGAAAGCATATGAGGTGTAATCGTATTACGCATATGTTTAGCTGTTTGTGTAGGACCTAAATTACATCCATATCCAAAGGTAGTCACAATGTAACGCTCCGTTGGATCTTCTAGTTTAGAATCTGAACCAGATAAAGGACCAAAATGTTTTGTCCAATGAGTCCAATGTTCTACATTACAAAGGATATCTAATACCGTTCTTTCAGGTAAGCGTTGTATAATTTCTTTTTCCAACAATTTGCTACTTATAGACACAGTTTTTCGTACAAAGCGTTTTAAAATGGGTTCCCCATCTTCTGTTATCATAACCTGGCCATGATTCGGATAATTTAAATCTACCGTATTCGCAACAGAAGTTAAGTTCTGTTTCAGTTGTTTAACAAATTGAGTAGGAGAGGAAGGGAAGTTAAGTTCTTTACAATATTCTTTAACTAACGGTTCACATTCTTCCCAAGATAATAACTGTTTCCTATAATCAGCGTATTTTTCAGAACCTTGTACACTCACATCACCTGTCTTTAATTCTGAAGCTAAATAGGAAAATATACAGATTTCAAGCCGTTTACGATACAATAAATTAGAACCTTTTCCAACTCGAAGAGTTTGTTTCCATTGCTCGTTAGCAAATGATAAATCAATACTAGTAGGAAGGTGTTCTACCCTTCGATTTTCATTTAACAATAAAAATTGTAACGCTTTTATGAGAGAATCATCCTGAGTTGTTGAATCTAATTTTAATAATGAAATCAATCGAAATAAGGTCTTTCTATGACTGTTATAAAACTTTTCTAGTAGAGGAAGACAGTTATTCCCGTTATACGAAGAAAGGGCTAAACAATCTTGTTGTAAAGAATCTATACCACCCCTTCTTTCGAATAATTCTGTTATTTCACTTCCTATTATATTTGTATCATCATGCATATGAGTCGTATGTAAAGCTTCACTCAATATAGAAATAAGATTTTCACTTATCGAGCGCTGTTTTTCTCGCAAAAGAGCTAATTCTTCTTTTCCCTTTTTATGTATCCTAGCAATCCTTTTTAAAAACATATCTATGCTAACCAGGCTCTTTCAGGATCTTGTCAAAAACGGACGAAAAGCACGAAGGTATAAGTGTCGTACGCCGTTCGATATCCTTAGTATCACTCAAGAATGTACGAAAAGACTTCACAAAGCCGTATAAAAAATACGAAATCCAGAGAGTCTTATTTTTTAAACTTGATGGCTATGGCCCATATGGACAGCTTATTTACATAATTATCGTTAGCGGAAGTTCCATTTTTCAAAACGACTCCATTAAATATGATTGGATGTATAAAACACATTAATAAAGAATTATACTTGACTTTGGTCTACCGCAGATGCTTTCTCTTAATCATCGATATGAATAAATGACTTACTTATGATCAATTTGTAGTTGTTGTTTTTCGTTAAAACACATTGAGAATTGTGGATGTTTTTCTGCTTCTTTCTTTGTTCCTATAAAGAATTGCGAATATGTCAATCCAGCTTGCGATGATACTGATGTATTGTGAATATCTTTGCCTTCTTCTAACCTCTTAATTTGGTTTCCGCTTTTGTCTACATAATAGTATTTTACATTACCCCATCCAGAATCAAGGTCACTTTTCCTACCAATCCTTTCATTCGATGATGTTTTTAATAGTCCATCTTTAGTTACTTGATATATAATTTTCTTATCTTCAATTTTTAGGGGTGGTGCATCCTTGATGTTATAAAGGACACCCACACATCCTTTGTAACCATCAGGTATTAAAAAGACCTTCTTAGCGAAAGAATTATACATATCATATATCCAAGCAATAGGGGTACCTAGTATGATAACAGACAAAGAAAAGGCTATTCCTGCATAAGCATATTTATTCTTACGGATAAAATACCATGCCAAAAATATAAACAATAAGAAAAGTGGTATTGCTTGAATGAAGAGAACTCCTTTTAAAAAATCAAGTTCAGTACTGTCTGGAGGGTCTGTTGTCATCCCGCCTATAAACAATGCTAATGGAGCTGTGATGAGATTCAATCCTAAACTAAGATAAATCAATAACAACAGGTTTTTATTTTTATTTTTTGGTACTTCATCCATCCGAATTCCTCCTACACTTAATTCAATGAAATTCATGTTGCACCGTAAATCCTATCCCATTTTGAGGGAGACATGATCTGCTCTCAATATTTTTTCTTTTTAAGCCGATAAAGCCCTTCAGATTGGTTCCCAGTGCAATCAAATTCATAACGATATAGATACTTAGGGAAGTAACCTGATTTGGAATCAAATTAGCAAGGTTTGCCCAAAGTAATGCAATGCTTGCTAGCCATTTTAAACGGATGATATAAGACCAACCTGTTCACTTCCCTTTTCCTAATTGTACCATTTGGGGCAATCGATTTGTTAGGATTTTTGAATGTATATTCTATACATGCTCGGTTAACATAACGTCTCATTATTGATAGCAAGAAAAAAGTGGATCCCTACTCTCACAAGGAATCCACCTATTCATTATATGCTTCTATATTTGTTTTGTTTTCTTTGCTAGTGCCAACTTCAAAAAAGCTGCAAGTAGTATGAGAAGCGGTATTCCCCGAATGAAGAGAAATCCTCCCTAAAAATCAAGTGCAGTACTATCTGGAGGGGCTGTTGCCATCCCGCCTATAAAAAAAAGCCATTGGACTTGTGAGTAGATTTATCCCTAAACAGACCATTATCAACGATAGGTTTTTAGCCTTAATTTTTGGTGAACCAGACTTAAAAAATAAGAATATTGCAGTACCGAATATAAGAAACAGTGTTACATAAAAATTTAACATAATATCCCTCCATGACTTTTTTACAAATGGCTGTATTTACGTCTGCATACAGTAATTTTAGAATGGCTTATCTGTTCACTAAACAAAAAACATAAGAGGCCTCACCATACATGTCCATCTCCCGAAAAGAGGGAATAAGAAAAAATAACGTTTTTTTGTACTTAGGGGTAGTGAAAATTCTTAAGTTGATGGCGATGTATGGTGACCCCTAATACAACGATTATTGTATTTTAAATAAGGAACGACTTCTCACAAGAGAGTCCCTTTTTCATCTTTAAAAATGGTAAAATGTAGTTTAAGGAAGGGTAAGAATGAAAAATGAACATAGGGGGATTTAAATAAGGGATGGGAAAAAACCCTAACTATGATTGTATGAAGTATATAATAGAAAAGGGAGAACTTGAATGAGGAAACCAAAAGTAACTGTTTTTATCTTTTTACTGAGCATACCACTATTCCTATTAAGTGGTTGCTCTACAGACACAAAACTATTAGAAAAACCAATAGGAGATTATTTGTCCGAAAACTACGGGATAAAGAATGGGGATTTTAAAATTCTTTCTACTGATAGTGGGTTTGGAGCTTCTAATCAACAGACTTACGTGGAAATAAAAAAACCATACCGCACTCTTGCTTATTTACTTGTAGACAAAGAATCATATGAAATAGTTAAAAATGGAAGCGATGATGTTTTTCTAGAAATATTTAAAGGAGCTTATGTTGAACAACATCGTGATGTTTTGAAACAATCCGATAAGATAATAAAAAAGTATAACTTATTAAGTGAATTCTCCTATCGTAAAAATAAACCAAATTTCTATTACTATTTAGATATACATATAGATAAAGAAAAAGAAGAGGAATTAATTGAAAATTTCAAACGTGATCAAAAAATAAACACTGACAATATAATGAAAATGTTAAAAGATAGTAAAACTAGAGATCATGCTAATTATATAGGAGTTATCAATTTTAATTACTATTACAATACCTACAAAAATAGTGAAACTGTTCCCAATGCTCAAAGTATTATGGATGATTTCGAAAAGAGCCACGTGCTAACAGAGGGCATTTATAAGATAGCTGTTGTGACCATGTATTCCAGCCCTAATGAAACAACCATAGGAGGAACGGACAGTCGTAATAATAATGTCATGTTTACCGTGGATAAACAAGGGAAATTTGAAATATTAAAAACAACTGTAGATTCTTGATAAAATACGTCAATTGTTGTGTTTTAAAAAAGGGTCGACTTCCCACAAGGAAGAGGAGGCACTGAAAAAGTCCTCATGGTTTAAAAAGTGAAACCGACTTATGAGCAGCCCTTTCCTTTTTGAGGATACAAAAAAAACCGCCCATCCATCTTTAAAGAAATAAAAAAACCAGCTATATTATGCAAGGCTCTGGTGCAAAAATAGAATAAAAGATAATAAAGCGCATAGATTCCTAACGGAATCATATCTTATGTTGCAAGTCCAAACAATTGATGGATGAATTCTTTCTGATTTTGGACAGAATGATCCTGTAAATCAACCTGTTCTTTTTTAATCATATGCATGGCTTCTACTCCAGAAAGAATGGATGTAGCTGTGTCAAAACATTTGAATCCTAGCATAGAGCGTACTCGTTTCTTAATAAAACGATGATCTTGTTCCACAATGTTATTCAGATATTTTATCTGCCTGATTTGGATGCCTAGTGGCATCTTTTTTTCTTCCTTCAATTTTTCTATGGCTATTGGATAAGCTGGATTTTTATCAACTGTAATCACACGAAGTTTAGAGGCATGGAAAGACCGCAAAGCTTTCTTGAAGAATCGCTTTGCAGCCTTTTGGTCTCTTGTTTTGCTTAGATAAAAATCGATTGTGTTTCCTTTCGAATCAACAGCACGGTACAGGTACATCCATTGCCCTTTAACTTTGATATATGTTTCATCGACTCTCCAAGAGTCATTGGTTTGCTTGAGGTGACGACGAATTCGTTTGTCCAATTCAGGACCATACTGATGAACCCAACGCATAATCGTGGTATGAGAAATAGATAAGCCCCGTTCCTCCATCATTTCCACCAAATCACGAAAGCTTAGGTTGTACCGTAGGTATCATCTTACCGTTAATAAGATAATATCAGTCTGATAGTGCTTCCATTTAAACGGATTTTCCTTTTCCATACTGATCAAGCACCTTTTTTAGAGTTATACTATCAGTATGTCCAAGATTAGGAGATTACTTGCAAGGATTTTGGAGTTTTTGCACCAGAACCACCACTTTAATTTAAATAATTTATATTGAACTCCCATTCAAGTATTATTTTTCCTAATGAATAATTGGTATATTCTGTCTTACTCCACCTTTTCGGGGGATGGGCAAAAACACCCATATAGTGTCTCATTATCAGTAGCAAGAAAAAAGCGGATCCGTACTCTCAAAAGGAATCCAATCTCTCTTTTTCTATAACTATATTTTTATATGGGGTAGCACCCCATCGCTATCAAGCTAAAAAGGATGGGTTACCTCAAAACAATAAAAACGAGCATAATACACAAAATTTTCGTTTTGGGGTATTTCAAAATTTTAAGTTGATGGGCATGTGCCGTACCCCTATTAAAGTGGAAATTTCTCAAACGAAACTTTAATATATATAATTAATATACTATTCATATTAAAAAATTGAAAAGAGGTGGCACTTTGAACAAATGGGCTATATTATCTTTATTGAGTGTACCCTACGCTCTTTTAACTATAATAAATGAGGATACATTAGAGATAGGTGGATCAGCAAATATCTTTTGGAAAATTGGTTTATTTGCACCACTTATAGGCGTTTTATTTTCAGCTGGAGCCAGTAAGACTTACCAACGCGTTATGCTTGCAATATTTAATTTAGGTTACTATTTTGGGCTTTACATCTATATGCTATACACTTTTTAAAATACTCTTTTTATATTCGTTTTGTAAAAATATATTTAGGGGAGAAAACAATGAAAAAGAAAATATACTATTTATCAATAATTTTCACAAGTCTTGTTTTTTTATTTTTATTCATAAAAGCATTAGGATTTATCTTCTGGATAAATGGTGCACCAATAGACAAATGGGTAGCTTGGGTTAGTTTATTTGCTATTCCCACTTTCATTTACTACTCTTTCCCAGGACAAAACTTCAAAAAAATACAAAAAACGGTAACCATAATTATCATAATAGTTCAAGTAATATGGCTAAAATGGGCAATTAATCAACCTAAATATTATGTATATATTAACAATGATAACATTCTCCCATCTCCATATATAATTCAGGAGACTCCAAATTCGGATACTCCTATTTATCTTAGCCAAATAATTTTAACTAACTATACATCTTATAAATCAATTAATTCATATCTATTTGTAAAAGAAAACGTTACAGAAAACAATCGAGGCTTGGTTGATTGGATAAAAAATTTTGGTGGCGAAGTAAAAGAAAAAGAAGACGGGCGCATTTATATAGACACTTATAAGGGATATTTATTTTTCAAGTAAATTGTAAAAGGGAGAAATCGGTGTGAAATCTCCCTTTTACGACTCTCAATCGCTATAGGATAGGCCTGATTTTTGTCTACTGTAATCACACTGGGTTTTGGAACATGAACAGATTGCAAAGCTTTCTTAAAAAAAGCCATTGATAATAGCTATTATTTTTGGAAAAACAACTTACAAAAAAGATAATTATAAAAAGTCGATTCCTTATCTCAAATAAGGAATCGACTTTCAAATAAATCATATACTCGTTCTGGTGTCGATATGTATTTATTACAAATTACCTTTAACTTTTCCAACGATCTCGTTTATCGTATTTCGATCTAGCTTGTCACTAATTTCGAATAGCTCACGATCTCCTACTAATTGTACGCCTACGATGTCGTTGCGGTCTTTACCGTATTGCACTTCAATAATAGATCCGCGCTCTATTTGTTTCCAAATGTAACCAGCTTCATCTTTATTGTCTAAAGTAATACAGTCCTCAATGTTTTCATTGATTCCAATCAACATATTATCGTCAATATACCCAATCTCGTATTGTTGACGCTCTTTCGCTTTGCCGCTTACTAAAATACCCGCACGACCATATGAGTAATCCCAATAGTCTGCTTTCGGCTCTTGTGCCTCAGCTTTTTCAGTAGTGCCACAACCGGTAATAAGACCAATTGGCATAACTGCAATTAATACTACTCTAGTAAATTTCTTTATCATCTAAAACCAACCTTACATGTTTAAGTGAAAATTCCATTTATTCCCTCATTAAAGGATAACATGATACTACGGGGAAAGCAAAACGAAAAAATGAGCTGACTTCTCAAAATAACTAACTATAGAGAAAGAAAATTTTCATTTAGGGGGTACTTCAAAATCTTAGTTTGATGGCAATGCGATTTTACTTCCGCCTGCTAAAAAACATTCGTAATGATTGTTAATATTTGTTAACATTAAACAAGAAGTGCTTGTGAAGGATAACATTCCTTTCATAATAGTGCTTTTTGTTTTTTGATTTATTTTATAAGGATAAGAGGGAAGATATATGCGTTCTAAGAAGTACAACACCATAGCATCAAGCTGTCTAATTTTGTTTCTTGTTTGTTGGATCCTGCTATCTACATATGGTAAATACAATTATACTGTTGGTGATTTCACTCCAGCTGATGTGAAATTAACCGTTGGACTGGATATTTTACAGATGACTCTCCTTTTTATGTCTTTGGTCTTCGGCTTGATAGCATATGCTTTACAAGACGAAGGAGGCTACGCAGGGATTAATATTATAATATCCCTCGCTTTGTTTGTTTTAACAGGTATGAGTGATATTTTAACAATTTATATACTGTTTACTGAGCCTGTCCATTTACAAATGTTATTTAAGTAATAATCTTACTTGAGCTTGAATTACCTTACCGACATGAAGAAATAGAAGTACTATAAATGTACAGAGATAATAAAGTTGTTTTAAAAATACCGGTCATTTTATTCAGTAATTGGGTCAGATTATGAAGTGATTTTATTAATTGTTTCGTTAAGAATGTAAAGAAGTGGACTTTAGCCAACCTGGCAGTTTAGTTGAATGGGAATGTTATAATATTATTAAAATTTTAGAAATGTAGGGTAAAAAAATGAAGAGTACTAAAAGATTGATTCAAGTTATCTTAGTAAGTACACCAATCCTAATTCTTAGTGGATGTTTCTCTAGTTTCTCTAAAGATGATCTGAATCAACCAATACAAGAATATTTAAAAACAAACTATGGAATACAAGGTGGGTTTTCTGTTGTTGAGACAGATAATTATTGGTTTCAAGGGGTTGACCATCAAACTTATGTAGAAGTGAAAAAGCCATATCGTGCTTATCCGTTTCTAATGATTGAAAGAGGTACTTGGAAAATTTTAAATGATGACAGTGACGATATCTATCTTGAACAATTCAAGGGTGCATATATTGAGCAACATCCAGAAGTAGTTCAAGTAATTGAACAAATCATAAAAAAATATGGATTAGTGAAATATCCTAATAAATTTATTTCGGTAGAGAATGGTCCTGTTTATATATTTCCTTACGACAACCTTGAGTTTAATATAATTTATTCTTAAGAACTACTTGATGATTTTAAAAAGACCCAAAAGATAGATACTACTAAACTTTTACCTACATTAATACCAAGTGACCCCCGACGTGAAAATTATAATGTCAGGTATTTAGGTGTAGTAAATTTTCTATTTAAATTTGACATGTCTAAAACTATTCCAAAGGCCCAAGATCTAATTGAGGACTTTCAAAAAAGTGGAGTATTAACAAAAGGGATATACAACATAGATATGTTAGTAGATGATTCAAATGGGGGATCGGAATATAATAATGTAGCTTTGTTTGAAGTTGATGAAAATGGTAAATACACTATAATTGCTTCTCCTAAATACGGTGAGTTAGAGAACACTTACTTTTATGGTGATTATGCAGCAAAAAAATATAAAATAGAACTTTAGGTTGAATTATCCCAAAGTCCAATCGCTTATTTAATTATGTAGACGAAATAATTATTTTCCCTAAAAAATATTGGGGACTTAAGGGGATAGAATGAATCTTCTTTAACAATTGGGCGCTATTTTTGAATAAACCTTAGATTTTCAAACGACTTTATTGTTATATTTTTGAGTAAAGTTAAGTATCTTATATCGAAAATTAAAAAACTATATTTTAACCCCGTCCTAAATTTTGAACGGGGTTATGCTTGTTTTAGGTTTAAAAATTTAATAACTTTGTTGTCTTTTTACAATAAAGGGTACCGCCCACATGCCCATCAACTTACGAAAAATAAAAGCCAAAACGAAAAAAATTAGCTGACTTCTCAAAGTAACTACCTATAAGGGGGCACCATATCATTTAATGTTAAGACTTGTAGCGCTTAACCATAAATACACATAAAAAGAAACCAGGCGGTAGTGAATATCAAAAATATTACGGAAAAGTGTATATTAGGAACCAACAATTTTGCGTGATCTTTATTTTTTTTCAATGCCATAGTTGAAAAAATAATGGCGATAACTAATGGGAGCATTAAGGCATAAATTATATATGTGAGATCACGTCCAGTATCTAAATATGGTTCACCAGGGTGAATATAAATAAGTTCATAATGATAAGTAAAATAAATATACAAAGCTATACAAAATATGAAATTTGCTCCTACGGCAACCCCAAAAGTTGTATTGTTTAATCTTTTCATCTGTCTACTCCTTTAAGTAATCCCTTCCTAATATTACAGCAAATAAGAAAATTTTACATCGTAATATTATGTTAAATTCAAATAAAAAAGGGTTCAGTCGAGATGCGTGTAATTTAAGGTTATGGGCTATATTTTATTTCCATTATCAGATTTCGGTGTAACAAAAAGCTGTTTTACTAATAATGTTACGAATTATTTTTGATACAGTATTTTGTTACAGCTAGTTCAACAATTAGGATATTTCATATTTTCAAACACAAAACGTAACAATAACGAACGCGTTTATGTTACAAATGTCTCTGAAAAATAACGTCTGGAAAAAAATGTATCACTATGACCTATTTTTACACGTATCTCGGCTGTACCCCAATAGGAGAGACACCATCAACGGTTTTTAAGGATCGTTTACTGCCTCTTTTGCAACATGATGTGTAAAACAATTAATAGTAGGAGAAGCTGAAAATTGAAATTATCTTTTGACTCTTAATCTTTAATAAGTTACTATAATGGTGGTAACTTATTAAAGGGAACTTCATAGAGTTGAAAGGGGAAATACTTTTGAAAACAACTTATGTAAACGCTACAATCGTAACAATGAATGAACAAAACGAAGTGATAGAAAATGGATATATCATTGTAGAAAATGATCAAATTATAGATGTGAATAGCGGAGAATTCGCTAATGATTTTGAAGTAGATGAAGTAATTGACATGAAAGGAAAGTGGGTTTTACCGGGGCTTGTAAATACACATACACACGTTGTAATGAGTCTCTTAAGAGGTATTGGCGATGATATGTTATTACAACCATGGCTTGAGACGAGAATTTGGCCACTTGAAAGTCAATTTACTCCCCAAATTGCGGTCGCTAGTACGGAATTAGGATTACTTGAAATGGTGAAAAGTGGCACAACATCATTCTCTGATATGTTTAATCCAATTGGAGTAGATCAAGATGCAATTATGGAAACGGTATCAAAGAGTGGAATGCGAGCTGCTGTTTCAAGAACTTTATTTAGCTTCGGAACGAAAGATGATGAAAAGAAAGCCGTTGAAGAAGCTGAAAAATATGTGAAGCGTTACTATAATGAAAGTGGAATGTTAACTACGATGGTTGCACCGCATAGTCCATATACATGCAGTACAGAACTGTTAGAAGAGTGTGCACGTATTGCAGTAGAAAATCAAACGATGGTTCATATTCATCTTTCAGAAACAGAGCGTGAAGTACGTGATATTGAAGCACAGTACGGAAAACGTCCAGTAGAATATGCAGCAAGTTGCGGGTTATTTAAACGCCCAACAGTTATTGCACACGGTGTAGTATTAAATGAAAATGAACGTGCATTTTTAGCAGAACATGATGTTCGAGTAGCTCATAACCCGAATAGTAATTTAAAACTAGGATCTGGTATAGCGAATGTAAAAGCAATGTTAGAAGCAGGAATGAAAGTAGGAATTGCAACAGATAGTGTGGCATCTAACAACAATTTAGATATGTTTGAAGAAATGCGTATAGCAACATTATTACAAAAAGGCATTCATCAAGATGCAACAGCACTACCAGTTGAAACAGCCCTTACACTTGCGACTAAAGGAGCTGCTGAAGTAATCGGCATGAAACAAACAGGATCACTTGAGGTTGGAAAGTGTGCCGATTTTATTGCGATTGACCCATCTAATAAGCCACATTTACAACCAGCAGACGAAGTATTATCGCACCTTGTATATGCTGCTAGTGGAAAAGATATAAGCGATGTTATTATTAACGGAAAACGTGTCGTTTGGAATGGCGAATGTAAAACGTTAGATGAAGAGCGTATTATATTTGAAGCGAGTCGTTATAAACGAGGTTTGCAAAGATAGGTAATTATATGTAGTTGAAAAAGCGATCCTTTTTTAAAAGGATCGCTTTTTTCTTGAACGAATAAATATTCAAAAGAATGTCGCATCTTTCTGTTAGTATTTCTGCTATAATATATTACGCTTTATAATATTTTATATTTAAGGAGAACAACTCATGAAGCGAAAAAAGAGCCATTTAATGGTAATGGCACTTGTTACATCTTTATTATTAACAGCTTGTAATAATAAAGCGAATAAAAGTGACACAGAGGCAAAAAAACAAGTATTAAATGTAACAGTATCTGAAGAAATTCCTTCTCTTGATACTGCGAAAACGATGGATGGTACATCAGCACACGTTATGCAAAACATATTTGAAGGGTTATATGTATTAAATGATCAAGATCAGCCTATTCCAGCGGTAGCAAAATCGTTTAAAAGAAGTGAAGATGGTAAAAAATATACATTTGATTTGCGTAAAGATGCAAAATGGTCAAATGGAGACAGTGTGACAGCAAATGATTTTATGTTTGCATGGAAACGTGCAATTAACCGTGAAACAGCGTCTCAATATGCGTACATGCTCTTTCATGTGAAAAATGCGAAAGAGATAAATAAGGGAACAATGCCTCTTGATGAACTTGGGGTTAAAGTTATAAATGATTATAAGTTAGAAGTGGAACTCGAACAGCCAATTCCGTATTTTTTACAGTTGTTAGCACTGCCGATTTACTTGCCACAGCATGAGTCATTTTTGAAAGAACAAGGAAACAATTATGCATTGGAACCTAGTAATCTCATATATAACGGCCCATTTGTATTAGAGAAATGGAAACATGAACAAGAGTTTCAATTAAAGAAGAATGCTACATATTGGGATGAAAAGAAAGTGAAATTAGACGAGATAAACTTTCAAATTGTAAAGGATACAATGACTGCTGTTAATTTATACGAAGCTGGTAATTTGGATCGAGTGCCTATTAATTCTCAATTTGTAGACAAGTATAAAGGGAATAAGGAATTACATATGTCGAGCGATCCTGGAATTGCTATGCTACGTTTTAATGAAAAAAATAATGTGTTAGCAAATAAGAAAGTGCGTCAGGCTATTTCATTCGCGTTAAATAAAGAAGATTTCGTTGCTCACTTTATAAATAACGGGTCAAAACCTGCAAGCGGGCTTGTACCAGTTGGTCATGTAAATGAAGTGACCGGTAAAGATTTTAGAAAAGAAAACGGAGATCTTTCTTCATATGATTTGCAAAATGCGCAAAAGATTTGGGAAGAAGCGAAAAAAGAGCTTGAAGTAGAGCAAGTAAACCTCGGGTTTTTAACGTTTGAACAAGATAATGCAAAACGGATGGCAGAATATATAAAAGGTGATTTAGAAAAGAATTTGCATGGACTCGCGATACAAATTAAACAACAGCCATTTAAGCAAAAATTACAGTTAGAACAAACAGGTGATTACGATATAACTATGGCAAATTGGGGACCTGACTATAAAGACCCAATTAGTTATTTAGAGTTATTTACGACAGGGAATCCAAATAATAAAATGAATTATTCTAATGTTCATTACGATGAATTAATAAAGAAAGCGAAAACGGATTTTGTACTAGATACGGAAAACCGATGGGAAGCGTTGCGAGAAGCCGAGCAGGTATTATTAGAAGATGCTGCGGTCGCGCCGCTTTATCATATTGGCTCAGCATATGTACAAAAGGATTATGTAAAAGGAATTGAAAAGCATCAATTTGGTGGTATTTATACTTATAAGAATGCTTATATTGCTAATGAATAAATACAAAAAACCTTACTTTTTAAAAGTAAGGTTTTTTACACATGAATTCTATTAAACCGATTTTAATAAAGCGTAAAAATTCGTATCATATGGGATATCATCTTGATACATATAATTTTTTAGAACGCCTTCTTTTTCAAAGCCTAATTTTAATAGTACTTTATTGGAAGCTTCATTTTCAAGAAATACAATTGCTCCAATCCGCTTTAAATGAATCGTATGGAAACCGTATGATATAACCTCAGAAACAGCTTCAGTCGCATATCCTTTTCCCCAGTGTTCAGGCAAAAAGGCATAACTTATATTGGCTCGTTTATGCTCAGAAGACCAATCGTGAAAACCAATGGTACCGATGAGTTCTTTCGTGTCTTTTAATTCGATTCCCCATTTTATACCGCTTCTTGCATTGTAACTGAGCTTAAAGTTATGAATGATTTGTTTCACTTGATCAACATCTTGTAACGGTTTTTGGCCATAATAGCGCAGTACATTAGTATTAGAAAAGCATTGTAGTATACGTGGTGCATCTTTTTCGGTAAGTTCTCTTAAAATGAGTCGGTCGGTTTTCAATATAGGAAACATGCTTTCACTCCATTTCTTATGAAACTAGAATGTGTTGTTATTATATAATTTAGTCTGAAAATAAAGATTATTCAAGAGGGAAGTATGGTTTTAATTTATGATAAAATTAATTGTGGAATATATTTCAAAAAGAGGTTTGTATATGGAGAAAAACTCAATTTTAATTGTAGATGATGATCAAGATATTGTTCGATTTGTTAACGCGAATTTAATGCAAGAAGGTTTTAAAGTTTTAAGTGCTCATAACGGAGAAGAGGCTTTAAAAATAATAAATAATAACAGTATTCAACTTGCTATATTGGATATTATGATGCCACACATGGATGGGATAGAATTGTGTAGAAGGATTAGAGAGCAACATAGTTTACCAATTATGTTTTTAAGCGCAAAATCATCGGATGTAGATAAAGTAATAGGATTTAGTACTGGAGCAGATGATTATATTGTGAAGCCGTTTAGTACAATTGAATTTATAGCGAGAGTGAAAGCTCAATTAAGAAGGTATACATATTTCAATCAAAATGCTGTCCAAGTAATAGAAAAAAAAATAAGTATTAGAGGTTTAGAAATAGATGAAGTGTCTAGAACAGTAATGTTATACGGAGAAACAATCAATCTTACGAAAACTGAATATGATATTTTGTACTTAATGGCGGCTGCAAAGAATCGTGTGTTTACTATTGAAGAAATATATGAGAGCGTTTGGAAAGAAAGAGCCCATGAAAGTAATAATACAGTAATGGTTCATATTGCAAGATTAAGAAATAAAATTGAAGAGAATCCAAAAGAGCCGAAGTTTATTCAAAATGTTTGGGGAGTCGGATATAAAATTGAAGATTAAATCATTACAAGGCATTAGAGCTAAGTTTTTTATCGCATTCATATGTAGTATTTTGCTAGCAACTGTAAGTATAATAGCGTTTCAAATTGTAATTGGAAATATATATAGTCATGTTACTGCGTTAGAGGAAAAATATTCATTTTTATATTTTATAGTTTTTTTAATTTTTACTACAACATACTTTGCATTCATGACAAAAACAATGATGAAAAGGTTATCTGAAATTAACAAGAGTGTGAAGGAAATAAGTAATGGTAATTTTGAAATACATATACCTATTTCAAAAAATGATGAGATTGGTGAATTAGCAACGAATGTTAATAGAATGGCCAAAAGTTTAAAAGAGTCTATCGAAAATGAAAAAAAATCGCAGGAAATGAAAAATGAAATGATTAGTAATATTTCTCATGACTTACGAACACCTGTAACATCTCTAATCGGTTACGCGGACCTGTTAGGAAATCAGCTTCATTCAAATAGAGAAGAATGTGAACAGTATGTAAGTATACTAAAGCGAAAAAGTTATGAATTAAAAAATCAAGTAGATGATTTATTAGAATATTGTCAAATAAATTATAGAGAGATCGAATTACATAAAAGTGTAGTAAATATGAAATCGTTCATTGAACAAATCATGATTGATTTTGTACCACAACTAGATGATGCCGATATGAGCTTTTGTATTAATGGTGATAAGGAGTTACATGTGGAAATAGATGTAGCGCTTATGGTGAGGCTATTCGAAAATGTAATTAGTAATAGTATTATGTACGGGAAAGACGGAAAGGATATTTTAATTCAAGTTTCTAAAAAAGATATGAATGCTGAAATAGAAATTAAAAATTTTGGACAATGTATTCCGGATGAGAACCTTCCTTACGTTTTTGAGAAGTTTTATCGCGGTGAAAAATCACGTAGCTCTCATACGGGTGGAAAAGGAATGGGACTTGCAATTGCGAGAAGTATAGCAGAGCTTCATAAAGGGGATATCACTGTGTGCAGTAACGAGAAAGAAACTGTTTTCACTATCGTTTTACCGCATTATAAAGAATTGTAAGAAAGTCGTAAGTATTTCTTTTATATGTCGTAATTTTCACTTCGTATGATGTAGTACAAGGATAGGAGAGTGGGAATACAACATGTGTAAGAAATATGTATTAGTAATTTTAATTGCTATTCTAATTGCAGGTTGGAGTGTAGTTTATTTAGCTACAGGTTTTATATCAGTCATTTTTTGGTGGAGTATACAAGCTTTTAGCTTAGTATCAATCTTTATTTTGATAGGATCAGCATTACTATTTGTGTGGAAAGGCATTTTCAGAAAGCGAGTAGATAGAATATTACTCTTCATCGTTCTTTTCTCAATAATTGGAGCTTGGCCTTCAGGATGGTTTGCTAACATAGGGGGACTTGCTTACCCAGCAGATGTACATTCTATGAATCCTAAAGCAGTCGTTCGCTTTCCTTTGAATGAACGAGCATTAGTGGGCTGGGGTGGTGATCGATTAGAAACGAACTATCATGTTATAAAACCAAATGAACGATGGGCATATGATATTCTTATTCCGCCTGCTGAAGTGAAAAGTAGTAAGTTAGAGGATTATGGAATATATGGAGCGAAAGTAATGGCACCAGCTTCAGGAACAGTTGTATCAATCAATAACGATGAAAAAGATTTAGTTCCCGGATCGGATAATTTTGAGTCAATGGCGGGGAATCATATTTATTTGCAACTAGATGAATCAGAGACATTTTTGATTCTTGCCCATTTAAAAAAAGGATCAATTAAAGTGAGGGAAGGCCAACATGTAAATGAAGGAGAGGTACTTGCTCAAGTTGGTAACTCAGGAAATTCAAGTGAGCCGCATTTACATATTCATCATCAAAGGCAGGATCCATCCAAGGTGAGCATATTTCTTTCGGAAGGATTACCACTTTACTTTCGAACTGAAAAAGGTACGATAATGCCAGAAAGAGGTACATACATAAGTGGTAATGAAAAAAGGTATTCCAGTTTTATTGGAATACCTTTTCTCATTACCCTACAAATGTTTGATAAAGTAAGAAAATATTTAAAATGATAACAAGTGCAGCGATGATCCAAGCGATAAAGGTTGTTATGCGGTGATTAACGAGCGCACCCATAATTTTTTTATTGCTTGTAAACATAATAAGTGGCACTAATGCAAAAGCAATACCGAATGATAAGACGACTTGGCTCATGACTAGTGCGTAAGTTGGATTTACACCTAAAGCGATAATAACTAATGGTGGAATCATTGTAATGAAACGTCGTAAATATAACGGAATATGCATTCGAATGAAACCTTGCATAATAATATCACCTGACATTGTACCGACAGACGAGCTAGATAGTCCTGCTGATAAGAGCCCAATTCCAAATAAAGCAGCTGAGACAGGACCGACTAAAGTACTGAACTGGTTAAAAGCAACATCAAGGTCTTCAACATGTAAGCCATTTTTAAAGAATAGTGCGGCAGCAACAATTAACATACTCGCATTGATTGCTCCAGCGATAACCATTGCGATAATGATATCAATAAACTCGAAACGGAAAATTTTTTTCTTTTGTTCATCAGTTGTTCCGATCACGCGGCGTTGTGTCAATGCAGAATGTAAATAGATTGCATGTGGCATAACTGTCGCACCTAATATCCCTGCTGCAAGTAATATACTGTCTACACCTTGGAATTTTGGAATAAATAGTCCTGAAAGAAGGGGACTTAATTCTGGTTTTGCATAAAAAACTTGAATCCCAAATGCTATTACTACGATAAAAATCATCCCTGTAATAATAGCTTCTAGTGGGCGAAATCCTCTGCGTTGAAACTCAAGAATAATAAATGATCCGACTGCTGTAATTAAAGCAGCTGGTAACATCGGAATTCCAAATAATAAATACAATCCGAGTGCTGCCCCGATAAATTCCGCTAAATCTGTAGCCATAATAACGAGTTCACCTTGAATCCATAAGCCAATAGACACAGGTTTTGGAAAGTGTTCGCGAGCGATTTCAGGTAAATTATTTCCCGTAGCAATTCCTAATTTAGCTGATAAAGTTTGAATTAATACTGCCATTAAGTTAGAGGCGAATATAACCCATAATAGTAAATATCCATATTGTGAACCAGCTGCGATATTTGTAGCAAAGTTACCAGGGTCAATATAAGCTACGGATGCGATAAAAGCGGGTCCTAAAAACGGTAACAGTCTTTTCCATCCTTTCGTTTCTCCACTTAAAGCTAAGTGTGCTGATTGAACAGTTGTACTTTGAGAAGGGACTTGTTCATCTTTTGATATATCTTTATTCATAGTAGTTTTCCCCTTTGAAATGTTAACTTGATGAAATTATTGTAAGTATTCTTATTGTTTATTTCAATACATTTAAATGTATGAGATGATATTTTTATCCCGCTTTAATGGGCAGTAAGACCCCCACCTCAAAATTCAGCGAAAGCAAAGAAGTTAGGAGGGGGTCGGGCTGCCCATAAAAGTCCGATTGGTTCAACTAATAATCAGTGGGGGATGAAGAAAACCTCCACTGATTAAAGTTTCACTTTATTTGAACACAAATGTTTCCTTAGTGCAAATTATATGCCTTGCTACAATAGATGGTGTCGTGTTATAAAAAAATGGGAGTTTATGGTGTGATCACATGGGGAAACATAATGAATTAAAGGACTAATTTTGAAATTTATGTGAACATAGAGCCTATATTACAGCATATTAATTGATGGAAATGAAATTGTATGATATATAATATATTGGGATTACAACATAACCATAGTGTTTTGTGATGTAATCTTGTTTTTATTTTCGTTAACTTATAGAAAAAATTGTAAATAGAAGAAAATAGGCTAAGTACAATTTAGTATGTATTTTCTTATTATATATGTTTTGATATGAACGTTAACTTATACATGATTTTAAAATTTAGATAGGTGGTAGAAATAAATTGGCAACTACAAAACCATATAGAGTATTACTATATTACATGTACACAACAATTGAAAATCCAGAAGAATTTGCTGAACAACATTTAGAATTTTGTAAATCACTTGAGTTAAAAGGAAGAATTCTTGTAGCAAAAGAAGGTATTAACGGAACTTGTTCTGGTACTGTAGAACAAACAGAGAAATACATGGAAGCGATGAACAACGATCCACGTTTTGACGGTATCGTATTTAAAATAGATGAAGAAGAGGGGCATGCATTCAAGAAAATGCACGTGCGTCCTCGTCCAGAATTAGTTACACTTCGTCTAGAAGATGACATTAACCCACACGAAGTTACTGGTAAGTATTTAGAGCCAAAAGATTTTTATGAAGCAATGAAACAAGAAGATACAGTTATCATTGATGCACGAAATGATTATGAATTTGATTTAGGTCACTTCAAAGGCGCAATTAAACCTGATATCGAATCATTCCGTGAATTACCAGATTGGATTCGCGAAAATAAAGAAGTACTTGAAGGCAAAAAGATTTTAACTTATTGTACAGGCGGAATTCGTTGTGAGAAGTTTTCTGGTTGGTTAGTTCGTGAAGGTTACGAAGATGTAGGTCAGCTTCACGGCGGTATTGTAACGTACGGAAAAGACCCAGAAGTACAAGGTGAGCTTTGGGATGGACAATGTTACGTGTTCGATGAGCGTATCTCTGTACCAGTAAACCAAAAAGAGCATGTTATCGTTGGTAAAGACCACTTTACAGGTGAACCTTGTGAGCGCTATGTAAACTGTGCAAATCCAGAATGTAATAAGAAAATTTTATGTTCTGAAGAAAACGAAGCGAAACATTTACGTGCATGTTCTCATGAATGTCGTGTACACCCACGTAATCGTTATATCGTTCAACACGAATTATCTGAAGAGCAAGTAGCTGCTGCATTAGAGAAAATCGAAGCAGGGAAGTAAGCTAAATTATTGTAATAAAAAAGTACTCCAAATTTTATTTTGGAGTACTTTTTTTACTATGTGTTTTTTATCAGTTTTTGTCGGTAAGTCGATATATCTTAAAAATCGCTGATAAAAATTTCATTCACTGAAATGCTCTACGTATTTGTAATTTGAAAATCACCCTTTTTAATGTTTATCATCTTTCTCTTTAACAGCAGAAAGTACAGTTTGTTTTACCCATGATTTTCTTCGTTTATATTGTAGACTCCATTGGTATAAACTTTGCGCACCTAAAATAAGTGAAATGACTATGCCGCTAATTGCTATTAAAAGCGCGAAAAATTCAAGTGGCGACGAGATTTTGTTTGAATCGGTGTTTCTTAAAAGATCAATCATAGTAAACCCTAACATTTGGCCTACTACAGAGTAGAGCGTTAAAATTAATAATAATAGACTATCTTTTTTAGAGGCGACATTTTCTTGATATTTAAACAAACTGTCAAGATTTTGTTTTGCATTCGAGTATAGTACCTCAATATTAAATAGTTTTCTTAAGCGGAAGAAAATATCTTCACTCTGTGATTGGGATACTAACTCTAAAGAAAAGTAATTTGCTGTAAATGAATTGATTGAATAAATTAATTGCTCTATTTCATTTGTATCTTGTTCAATGTTTAGTTCAGCATAAGCGTTGGCCATCTTTAATAAAACAACTTTATGAAATAAGTTTAATAATAAAGCGTAATAAAACTCCCCGTACATTTGACTAGCAAGTTTAGCGATTGCTTGTTCACCTTCATTTGTTATACATGTAAAAATATGTTCTTCCATAACAAAGTAGCGATTAGGAGCCCATCTTTGATAAGAATGTTTTATTAAATAATCTTGAATATAAGGAACATTATTTGCGCTAATATACGGCTTACCATCGTCTGTTAATCCGGAAAGGCTGGAAGTACGATAAACATCCACTTTATTCAGGTCCATATCTTCTTTTATAGATAATAACGTTTGTACATACATTCTTTGGTCTTCAAAGAAAGGAAAGGTTTGAAAGTAAGAGCTCCGCAATCTCTTTTTCTCAAAGAAGTCTGTTACACCATGAAATAAATCACCGAATATAAGTTTTTCCACTTGTGAGTATTGTTTTCCGTTACATTCAATACAAATAGTCTCGTTTGTATCATTCTTAGTCTCGAGTACACGGAAGCGGGCGGCGAATTCGATTGCTTCTGATAATGTCATGTTTGGAGCGGTTTCTACTTCTGTCCGAATTGTTAAGAAGCCAAGCTCATACGGGCAAAGTGTTACATCAATAGAATGAATCTTGAATGGAACAGAAATCAAATTTGTTGTTAAATGTCCAGTTAAGTTAAGGTCTTTAGAATAGCGTTGTAATCCTTTTTGATGCTCTGAGTGAGGAAATAGAATTTTATTTGTAAATGAAAGATAGTACGCTTCCATATTTTGATGTGAAACTTGAAACTTTCCGTAGTATGTATTTTCATTTTCAAGATGATCGAGTCGAAAAGGGCGGAAATCATTTTTCTGTAAGAAAGGGAACATATTTTGTTCATATCCGGTTTTAAAAGAAAAAGGGAATATAAATTGAAATATAGCTGTTGTTACATCTTTTTCCTCGATTGTTTGTATTGCCTCCATTTACATTGTTTCCTTTCCATATATGCTATAAAAACAACATACCCAAATTTATTTGAAAATAACCACTGTTTTATACTCGATTAAGAATGAAAATTCAGCTTATTTAGTAGGGGACATGTATAATGTTATGTATATTAAATATTATAAAATTGTATTTTGAAAAGGGGGATGTTGTATGCGTATTTTAGTATTAGGAGCTGGTGGCGTCGGAGGCTTTTTTGGAGGTCGATTAGTCGAAAAAGGAGAAGATGTTACGTTTCTTGTCCGCAGTAAAAGAAAACAGCAATTAGAGGAAAAGGGACTTGTTATTCGTAGTGTTAACGGGGATTTTTCCTTCCAACCGAAATTAATAACGAAAGAAGATCGAACTTCTCCATTTGACGTTATTTTATTTTCAACAAAAGCGTATCACTTAAACGAGGCGATTCAAGATTTGAAGCCGTTTGTAGGTGAAAATACTGTCATCATTCCACTGTTAAATGGTATTGCTCATTTATCACTATTACAAAAAGAATTCGGCGTGGAAAAAGTAATTGGCGGTTTATGCTTTATCGAGACGACGTTAAACGATCAAGGAGAGATTGTACAAACGAGTGTTGCCAACAGACTTGTCTTTGGAGAAATGAAGTCTCAAGATTCAGAGAGAATAAAGCATATTTCTAAAGCATTTGCAGGTACGAAATCTAGTTTTGTTTTAAGTGAAAATATTATGCAAGATATGTGGCATAAATATTTATTTATTACTGTAATGTCGGGTGTGACGACATTAATGCGTGCACCGATAGGACCGATTCGCGAAAGTGAAGGTGGACGCGATTTTATCCAAAACTTATTTGAAGAATGTGTGCAAATCATGAGATCTATGAAAGCTCCAGTTAAGGATGGAATTGCCCAAGAACATATGAAAACAATCGATAAAATTTCGTATGATATGAAGTCATCGATGCAGCGTGATATGGAAAAAGGTTCGTTCATTGAAGGCGAGCACTTACAAGGATACTTACTAGATGTAGCGGAACAATTTTCTATAGAAGCACCATTATTAGGGGCAGTATATCAAAATTTGAAAGTGTATGAAGAAATGACCTTTCACAGATCAGCAATACAATTGGATGTATGAAAAATAAAAAAGAAAGCAATATATAAGTGTATTGCTTTCTTTTTTATGACAAATTATTTATTTCTTTTCGTTCTATCTGTCAAATTTATTTCCTGTTCACGTTTACCGTATAATTGATTAATTTCATTTGCTAATGCATCTAAATAGGAATCGGAAAAAATAGGCTTCTTTTCTTTAGACATATGAGTCTCCTTTATCGATTTTTTAGTATTCATTATGTATATTTACCAGCGGATTATGCGCAATCATTTAAATTTTTTCTTTTTAAAAATTTTTGTTTACATTTTGAAAATAAAGGAGTATTATAATCCACAGTTTCAATTTTCTAAATCGCTGAAACCGCATGGTGCGGGGGACCCGTTCTTATGGATTAGTACTTAATCCAATGGGGTGAATCCTTGAAAAAGGTAGGGCTACTCATAGGCCCGAATCCGACAGCTAACCTCGTAAGCGTTATATTGAGAAGGAAGGTGGAGCTTGTGCGACAAAAAAAAATAATGTCTACAAGTCTATTTCGTTATGGCTTGTAGACATTTTTTGTTTTCTGAAGAAATCGTTTACCCGCTGTAACTAGCAGAAAAGTTCGTACAAAATTATTGGAGAGTGGACAGCAGTGGTTTCATCAATCAAAAGGTTTTTAATTGGAAGGCCGTTAAAATCAACTGAGTTAGGAGAGCAAAAGCTTAATAAAACGAAGGCGTTAGCTATTTTATCTTCTGACGCATTGTCATCGGTTGCATACGGACCAGAGCAAATATTAATCGCACTAGCAGGCCTAGGAGCAGTAGCTTATTGGTATTCTATTCCTATCGCTGTTGGGGTATTAGTATTATTGACAGCCCTTATTTTATCTTATCGACAAATTATTTTTGCTTATCCGCACGGCGGTGGCGCATACGTAGTATCAAAAGAAAATTTAGGGATGAATCCAGGGCTAATAGCTGGAGGATCTTTATTAGTTGATTATATTTTAACTGTTGCAGTAAGTGTATCAGCAGGTACAGATGCGCTTACATCAGCTTTCCCTAGTTTACATGCACATAATGTAATCATTGCGATTATATTTGTTATATTGATTACTATTTTAAATTTAAGAGGGGTAACGGAATCAGCTTCCGTTTTAGCATATCCTGTTTATTTATTCGTTTTAGCACTCTTTATATTAATTGGTGTAGGTATTTATAATATTATAACTGGTCAAGTTTCACCGACATTACATTCACCGATTGGAACACCAGTTGCAGGAATTAGTTTATTTTTACTGTTACGAGCATTTGCTTCAGGAAGCTCTGCTTTAACGGGTGTTGAGGCAATATCTAACGCAATTCCAAACTTTAAGGATCCTGCACCTAACAATGCAGCGAAAACATTGCTCGCAATGGGGGCATTACTTGCAGTTTTATTTTCAGGAATTGTTTTCTTAGCTTATTATTACGGAATTAATCCAAGTAAGGAAGTAACAGTTGTTTCACAAATTGCTGAACAAACTTTTGGACGTAATTTCATGTACTATTTTATACAGGGTACAACTGCTTTAATATTAATTCTTGCTGCTAACACAGGGTATTCTGCATTCCCGCTATTAGCAGTTAACCTTGCAAAAGACAAATTCATACCGAGAATGTTTACGATTAGAGGAGACCGCCTAGGTTACTCAAACGGTATTATTATACTTGGAATTGCTTCGATTATTTTAATTGTAGCTTTCCAAGGGCAAACAGAACATTTAATTCCGTTATATGCAGTAGGTGTATTTATTCCGTTTACACTCTCTCAAACGGGGATGGTATTAAAATGGCTTCGTGACAAACCTGAAGGATGGGCTTTGAGATTAACGGTCAATTTAGTTGGTGCAGTCATTAGTTTTATTGTAATGAGTATGTTCTTTTTAACTAAGTTCGCACAAGTTTGGTCAATCCTTATTTTCTTACCTGCCATCATCTTCTTGTTCCATAGAATTAAGAAGCATTACGATGCAGTGGGTGATCAATTAAGTTTAAAAACTTGTGAGCCACTTGTTCCAATTGAGGGAAATGTAATTGTTGTTCCTGTAGCTGGTATGACGCATGTAGTAGAAAATTCATTGAACTATGCGAAGGCTCTTTCGGCAGATCAAGTTATTGCTGTATATGTTGCTTTTGACAGAGAAGAGGAAAAGAAATTTGAAGAGAAATGGAAGAAGTGGCAACCTGAAGTAAGGCTTGTTACCTTACATTCTCATTATAGAAGTATTATTCAGCCGCTAACAAAGTTTATTGATACAGTACAATATAAAGCGAGTGAGTCAAATTACCGAGTTACTGTCGTTATACCACAGTTCATTCCGAAAAAAGGTTGGCATAACATTCTTCATAATCAGTCTAGTTTACTCATTCGTGCGTATTTACTCTATAAAAGAAATGTTGTTATTACGACAGTTCCATATCATTTGAAAAAGTAAGAAGATTTTTTAAGGATAGCTTTACGAAAGTGAAGCTATCCTTTTTGTGTATACACTATGCATAATTGCATATGGGTCTAAAAGATATATCAATATAATTTTTGCATCTATGAATAAGTAGAGACTTTTGTTGTGATATATGGATATTTCAATTGGGAAAGTGAAGTGGATTATATTTTGAAATAAGGACAGGAAAGCTTGGAAATAAAGGGAATGAAAATACTTCTTTACGTTATATAAATAGCTGTGTTTAAATGACCTTACAGTACAAAACTTACATGAAAACAAAACGGAATTTCATATTTACGTACGTTATTTAGTTTAAAATGAATAATATTTTTATGTAATATATTCACTGTGTGAATGTGAGAATGGTTATAAAATAGAAATTTTATACAATATTATTCATACTAATCATATATGAAATGTTTTATAACAATAAGTAAGTACTGTAGCAATAAAGGTTGGGAGAGGTGGTTCGTACATGGATCGCGGTGAGAACGTTCTCTATTTTAACCATCTCAAACTATATGCAAGAAAATAGAATGATAAAATGCGATAGTAATAGTTGCTAATACATAGGAGGAGTTAAAGTGAAAAAGACTTTAATTACAGGGTTATTGGTTACAGCAGTATCTACGAGTTGTTTTATTCCTGTAAGCGCTTACGCTAAGGAAGGGCAAACAGAAGTGAAAACAGTATATGCACAAAATGTAATTGCTCCAAATACATTATCCAATTCAATTAGAATGTTAGGATCACAGTCACCGCTTATACAAGCATATGGACTAGTGATTTTACAGCAGCCAGACATTAAGGTGAATGCGATGAGTAGTTTGACGAATCATCAAAAGTTTGCAAAGGCAAATGTAAGAGAGTGGATTGATGAATATAATCCGAAGCTAATCGACTTAAATCAAGAGATGATGAGATATAGTACTAGATTTAATAGTTATTATAGTAAGCTCTATGAACTAGCAGGAAACGTCAATGAAGATGAACAGGCAAAAGCAGATTTTACAAATGCATATGGAAAATTACAATTGCAAGTACAAAGCATCCAAGAGAGTATGGAGCAAGATTTATTAGAGTTAAATCGATTTAAAACGGTATTAGACAAAGATAGTAGCAACTTATCACTTAAAGCTGATGAAGCAATAAAAACACTGCAAGGATCAAGTGGAGATATTGTGAAATTAAGAGAAGATATTAAAAGAATTCAAGGAGAAATCCAAGCGGAATTAACGACTATTTTGAATAGACCTCAAGAAATTATTAAAGGTTCTATTAATATCGGTAAACAAGTATTTACAATTACAAATCAAACTGCGCAAACGAAAACAATTGATTTCGTTTCTATCGGTACTTTAAGTAATGAAATTGTAAATGCTGCAGATAGTCAAACGAGAGAAGCGGCTCTTCGTATTCAGCAAAAGCAAAAAGAGCTATTACCACTTATTCAAAAGTTATCACAAACTGAAGCAGAGGCGACTCAAATTACGTTTGTTGAAGATCAAGTAAGTAGCTTTACAGAACTAATTAATCGCCAAATTTCAACTTTAGAAACGCTAATAACGGATTGGAAAGTTTTAAACAGTAATATGATCCAAATTCAAAAGAATGTTGAAGAAGGCACGTATACAGACAGTAGTTTACTTCAAAAACATTTCAATCAAATTAAAAAAGTAAGTGATGAAATGAATAAACAAACGAATCAATTTGAAGATTATGTTACAAACGTTGAAGTACATTAAAAATAAGTAACGATATAGGGAGAGAAGAAAAATGACAAAAAAACCTTATAAAGTAATGGCTCTATCAGCACTTATGGCAGTATTTGCAGCAGGAAATATCATGCCAGCTCATACGTATGCAGCTGAAAGTATAGTGAAACAAGCTCCAATTCATGCGGTAGCAAAAGCTTATAATGACTATGAAGAATACTCATTAGGACCAGAAGGCCTAAAAGATGCAATGGAAAGAACAGGTTCAAATGCTTTAGTAATGGATCTGTACGCTTTAACAATTATTAAACAAGGGAATGTTAATTTTGGTAATGTATCCTCTGTTGATGCGGCTCTAAAAGGGAAAGTGATTCAGCACCAGGATACAGCTAGAGGAAATGCGAAACAATGGTTAGATGTATTAAAGCCGCAGCTTATTTCAACGAATCAAAATATCATTAACTACAATACGAAATTCCAAAACTATTATGATACGTTAGTTGCTGCGGTGGATTCGAAGGATAAAGCGACTCTTACGAAAGGGTTAACTAGATTATCAAGTAGTATTAATGAAAATAAAGCGCAAGTAGATCAGTTAGTAGAAGACTTAAAAAAATTCCGAAACAAAATGACGTCCGATACGCAAAACTTCAAAGGTGATGCAAATCAAATTACATCTATATTAGCAAGTCAAGATGCTGGGATTCCGCTTCTGCAAAATCAAATTACAACGTACAATGAAGCAATTAGTAAATATAATGCAATTATTATCGGTTCATCTGTTGCAACAGCACTAGGACCAATTGCAATTATCGGAGGTGCAGTAGTTATTGCTACAGGTGCAGGAACGCCGCTAGGAGTCGCATTAATTGCAGGTGGTGCCGCAGCTGTAGGCGGTGGTACAGCTGGAATCGTATTAGCGAAGAAAGAACTTGATAATGCACAAGCTGAAATTCAAAAAATAACAGGACAAGTTACAACTGCTCAATTAGAAGTAGCTGGGTTAACGAACATTAAAACACAAACGGAGTATTTAACAAATACAATTGATACTGCAATTACAGCGTTGCAAAACATTTCAAACCAATGGTACACAATGGGATCAAAATACAATTCTTTACTTCAAAATGTAGATTCAATTAGTCCAAACGACCTTGTGTTCATTAAAGAAGATTTAAACATTGCGAAAGATAGCTGGAAAAACATTAAAGACTATGCAGAAAAGATTTATGCTGAAGATATTAAAGTAGTAGATACGAAAAAAGCATAATCGGATACGAATCGTTAGAGCGTTAAGTATTGATGAGTGATTTGAAGCTCCTGTTCAGTTGTGAGCAGGAGCTTTTCATACCCTTATAAAGAAAATAGGTGAAAAGTATGCAGAAACGATTTTATAAAAAATGTCTTTTAACGTTAATGATTGTTGGAGTGGCAACGAGTAACGCATTTCCTTTACATCCTTTTGCTGCAGAACAAAACGTAAAAGCATTGCAAGAAAATGCGAAAAATTATTCTCTAGGGCCAGCTGGATTCCAAGATGTTATGGCCCAAACGACATCGAGCATATTCGCAATGGATTCATATGCAAAATTAATTCAAAATCAGCAAGAAACTGATTTAAGTAAAATAAGTTCCATTAATAGTGAGTTTAAAGGAAATATGATTCAGCACCAAAGAGATGCAAAAACTAATGCAACGTATTGGTTAAATTATATGAAGCCTCAAATTATGAAAACAGATCAAAATATTATTAATTACAATAATACTTTTCAAGCGTATTATAATAGCATGCTAATAGCGATTGATCAAAAGGATAGCGGAAAATTAAAAGCGGATTTAGAAAAGTTGTATGCAGATATTGTAAAGAATCAAAATGAGGTAGATGTATTACTAAGTAATTTGAAAGCTTTTCGCGATAGAATGGCGAAAGACACAAATAGTTTTAAAGAAGATACAAATCAATTAACAGCGATATTGGCAAGTACGAATGCTGGCATTCCAGCTCTAGAGCAACAAATAAATACATATAACGATTCAATAAAAAAGAGTAATGATATGGTCATTGCTGGTGGTGTACTTTGCGTAGCGTTAATAACATGTCTTGCTGGCGGACCGATGATTGCCATTGCGAAAAAAGATATCGCAAATGCAGAAAGAGAAATAGCCAATTTAAAAGATAGAATTTCTGGCGCACAAGCAGAAGTTGCAATTTTGACTGATGTGAAAAATAAAACAACAAACATGACAGAAACAATTGATGCAGCAATTACAGCACTGCAAAATATATCAAATCAATGGTATACGGTAGGGGCAAAATACAATAATTTACTACAAAACGTAAAAGGAATCAGTCCTGAAGAATTCACCTTCATAAAAGAAGATTTAAATACAGCAAAAGATAGCTGGAAAGACGTAAAAGATTATACAGAAAAATTGCATGAGGGCGTGGCGAAGTAAACAGTGGACTAGTTCCACTGTTTATTTTTTATTGCGTTTTTTGTGAGAGCTGAGCTTGTAATTATATATAAGTTTGTCATGTGTTTTATCAATGTAGCTTTGCGGTAATATTTCTGCATGAATAAAAAAACGCCTATGTTCAAGGAGGGTATTTTTTACCCAAACCCCCGAAACAGGAGAACTAGCTTAATTCATTAGAATGTTATACATCATAGAAGTTAATGTATAATGATGGTGATATTGGTATTATTCTGCAAGAAGTTAGAGACAAATTAGTCGGAAAAGAATTTAAATCATTTGATGATTTTAGAGAGGAATTTTGGAAAACACTTGCTGATTCAAGTTATGCTGGAGAATTTAGTCCTATGGATATAAAACTTATGTAAAAAGGTAAGGCTCCTTACTCACCAAGAACGGAACATTATGGTAACCATAATAAATATATATTGCATCATAAACAGTCTATTGATAAAGGTGGAGATGTCTATAATCTAATGATTGTATCTCCTAAAATGCATCAAAATGTTTTAGATCCCGCATACTATTTCGGGAACAAAGGGTTATAAATTAAATGAAAGGATGAAAAATTTGATATGTAAATTGACGAAAACAGAACTGCTTGAGCTTGTAAAAAAAATTTATGATCTTGATTTACCTGAGGATGAACACAGTAACTATGTTCATCAATTTAATAACTCTGGTGTACCTCACCCTGCTCCAAGTGATTTGATTTTTTGGAATGATGAAGAATTGACTCCCGAAGAAGTAGTAGAAATAACATGGAATTACAAATAAAAACAAAAGTGGGATAAAACAGCTCCTTTATGAGCCTGTATTATAACCAGAAAATCTATTTAAGATAGCTTTGCATATCCCCGGGGTACAGTTCAAGACGCTATAATTGGCGTCTTTTTTATTCATTAAATTACGTTTGAATCCAGTGCTCGAATTTTTTGCCAAAATCCTAAGTCTAATACATATCATAAAAACATTCAGTACTTACTTTGTTTATGTCTAAACCAAATTTTCAATGATTGTTTTAAATAAATATGAAGTTTTTAAAAGAAACGTACGTTCTTATTTAGGTTGATATGATATACTAATAATGTAAATATATTCCGTATTTTCTGTATCTGAAATTTCAGACATACGAGAGAATGGCTATTATCATATATAAATGATATAACGATGAATTTATAAAAGAACTAGGGAGGCAGAGAAGATGGCAGTCAGTACATATCAGTTGTTTCAACATCTTAATATAACAGGGGAACAAGAAGAATTAGCGTTACGTTACTTGCAGACGAGAGATGAAGAAGTTTTAAAACATATAGAACAAACGACGATTCGTGACAATAAGCGTAGTGATTTTGCTTGGCAGTTTATGAGTGATTTTAGGAAAGCGTATAAGCAAGACGCAGGGTTTTTTCGGTTATTTTATTACTTGCTTGAAGATCAACTGTTGAACGTTCTTCTCGTGCGCTTTTCATATATGAGTTTTCCTGATATAAAAGTTTATTTTGAAAAAAGCGGTCTTTCATTTGATATTCTTGTAGAATTGGCGTGTAAGTATTTAACGAATCTTTCCCGTTCTGTAAATGAAGCAGATGTTTTTCTTAGAGAATTAATAAGGGAGAATCCAAAGTACATAGAAGAGCAGTTACAAGTTATAACAGGTCGACCAAAGATGGTTTTGCTTCTGCATATGCTAGATGCAGATTATGAGAGATTTCTTACGTACAGTTCTTTATTGGAGGAAGAACTGCAAGAGCATGCGGAGTTTATATTGAAGCTGGACGGGGCACAAGAAAAGATAGAATTGGCGAAAAGATACGTTCAAGGTGAATCTGTTAGTGAAGTTTCTGTTGGCTCATCTTTACCTGATGTGACCTGGCAGCTAGTATTTCGTGTTTATCAGCATTCAAATGTGGCAAGACGATATATTGACTTGTTAGCGAAACGTTCTGTTAAAAACTTTATGGATTATGCAACGAATCATGTGTGTCGTGTTCTTGATCAGTTTGGAAATCATGTAAGAACAAGGGATTTTGATAAACAAGCTTATGAAACTATTCGAAACTTGTGCGAACAATTCAGTGTTTCAGAGGAAAGATTTTTCGCATATCGTCTTACACGACGTCATTTAGGTGTCGTTAACTCCGACAAAGTATATGAATATCAATTATTGCTTCGGATGGTGGAAGAGCAGCCAGAATTTGTTCAGCGTACGCTGCAATATTTAAGTCAAATTCATTATCTTTTCGTGGCGATGCTTTTGGCGGAAAAAGGATACGAATTCAATCGAAACAGAGTACGTGAAGAATTTTTAGCGATTGCCCTTGAGTCGGAATCATCTGACATACGTGATACATATCGTGACTATTTAGTTGGGGAATTATCATTTGAAGATATGAAGCAAGTGCTCGAGAGTTCGAAGCAGCAAAATCATTACCGGGGAATGTCTGTTTTAGCAATTGCACTCCTTTGGGATATAGAGGAAGCAGTAAAGAGGGAAGCAGCGCTCAAACTTCAATTTGGAAATGACTATAATTATAAATTATATGAACTTCTGCACCGGTGTTCTCATAAGGAAGGTTCGTTGGAACAAATGTTGGAAGATCTTCTATCCTACGGTTTATCGAAGGAGAAACTTGTTTATTATTCAGTTAAACAAGCTGCTCGGCACAGTGAGGAGGAAAATAAGGCGAAAGAAGCACTCGTTCGTTTATTTGTAAAAGAACAGGCATATGTGACAGAGACATTTACTGAGTATTCTGCAGATGAACGAATTTTCATTTTGGATGAGTTGGCAAAGAATGATACAGTTAAAACGCGTTCTATTCTTATTCAAAGTCTTGGAGATTCCTCTAAAAAAGTACGTGCTGCCGCAGTCGAGTTTCTTACAAAAGATGTGGAAGCTGCAGAGGATGTAGCGAAGGAATTGAATAGTAGAAAGAAAGTCGTACGCGAAAATGTAATGCAAACACTTTTATATTTTAAGTCTGAAAAATATACACAACTTGTGCAAGAAGCTTTGCAAGAAAAGAAAAATGCTTCCTTGATGGAGAAGTTTGCTCCGCTGCTTGGCGATGAAGACCTAGAAGGAGTATCAGGAAGTATCGAAGCTTTTTGTACACGTATTTTAACACCACAAAAAAGAAACGCACTCGTGCAGTGGCTCGGATTTGAACCGCAAATTCGTCTTCGTGATTCCGATGTAATTGCAGATGCAACGCTTCCGCTTGCTTATTTTCAGCAGTATGTATCGGAGGCTGTAATTGAGAAAAAGGAAGCGGTGGAAGTGATAGGTGCAGCTTTAAATGAACAAGATTTGAAAGAAAATATACA
Organism: Bacillus sp. M5A3_1b; assembly: GCF_053345335.1. Taxonomy (NCBI): domain Bacteria; kingdom Bacillati; phylum Bacillota; class Bacilli; order Caryophanales; family Bacillaceae; genus Bacillus; species Bacillus sp. M5A3_1b. The sequence goes on from NZ_JBKEZY010000005.1 coordinate 61,012, forward strand.
AGCGATCTATCAGCTGTGGATTTCTCAAGGAGCGGAGGCGAAAAAGCGCGGTATTCTTTCGATGTATAGCATTCATAGTGATGATGAAATGGCGCTGCTGCTCAAAAAGCAGATTGATGAGTGGGCTGTTGGCATGCGCGGAGCTATCGCTGCAGCAGCTGTTCAGGCGTTGGCGTTGTCTTCGTCACATCTTGCACTTATGACGATTAATACTATAGCGTTCAAATATAAACATAAACAGGTGCGTAATGCTGCGAAAGAAGCGTTGAGTCTCGCTGCTAAAACACGTGGTATAACAGAAGAAGAACTAGAGGATCAGCTTGTTCCGGACCTTGGTTTTAATAAACGCGGTGAAAAAACAATTGATTACGGAAGTAGGATGTTTACTGCCTATTTAACGCCCAACCTGAAAATCGAGTTAAAAACAGAAGAAGGAAAACGAATAAAGTCGCTTCCGAAACCAAATGCAAAAGATCATGTGGAAAAAGCAGAAGAGGCTAAGGTGGAGTTATCATCTATAAAGAAACAGCTTCGAAGTATCATTAGTATGCAAACGCAACGTCTTGAAATGGCACTTTCTCTTAATCGTTATTGGTCGCAACATACATGGAAGTCTTTGTTTGTGGAAAATCCAATTATGCAGCAATTTGCTATCTCACTTATTTGGGGCGAGTATAAGGAAGGAAAGTTGCTTGCGACGTTTCGTTATATGGAAGACGGCACATTCAATACGGTTGACGAAGAAGAGCATGAACTTACGCCAGACACTGTTATCGGTCTGATCCATCCGCTAGAATTGTCCAAAGAGGAAAGAGAATTATGGAAGGAACAACTAGAAGATTATGAGGTTATCCAACCATTCCCGCAGATTGTTCGCGAAGTATTTCTGACGGCGGAAGATGAGAAAGTAACTGTGGAAAGGTTTGGGGGCATTCAAATCAATGGTCGGTCGCTGTTTGGTAAGTTAACGAAGTACGGTTGGAATCGCGGATCAGTTGAAGATGCTGGTGTGTATTATTCTTTCTATAAAGAAGACGCTCGCACAGGGTTAGGGGCGGAGCTTGCATTTGAAGGTGCACCTGTTGGATATGAAGAAGAGGACGATGTATGCTTATTTGAACTTCAATTTTATAAAGCAGGCACAGTGAGCCGCGGTTCATACTCCTATGACGAAGTTGATGATGCAAGACGCATTGTGCCAAATCAAGTACCTAAACGATTTTTTAGCGAAATTTTATATGATATAAAACGGACGACAGAATCGAATCTTGGCCATGATGAAAACTGGCGCAGTAAGCGATAAGAAAGGAAATGACATATGCAGTCTATTAAACCATTAATGGAAGAATTGTATGAAATAGAATTGAATACGTTAGAAGCGAATGATTCGTTTCCAAAACCACCTAATTGGCGATTGTCACCGCGTGCTGTTCGTACGTTTATTATCGGACAAGAAGAACCGCTTCTTTTGGAAGGAGAAGAAGTGGAAATTAGCCGTAAGTTTTATGGGAATGATGCGCTTGTGGAACGAGCGATTGTTACATTAGCAGGGAATCGTGGACTTATGTTAATTGGAGAGCCTGGGACTGCAAAGACGATGCTGAGTGAGCTACTTACTGCCGCAATATGCAGAAATAGCCGTAACACTGTGCAAGGAACCGCTGCTACGATGGAAGATACAATTAAGTATTCGTGGAACTATGCACTTCTTCTTGCGAAAGGACCTGTAAGGGAGGCGCTTGTGCCAGGGCCTCTCTTCGTTGGGATGGAAAAAGGGATATTAACTAGATTTGAAGAGTTAACGCGTTGCCCACAGGAAGTGCAAGATTCATTGATCAGTGTTCTGAGCGATAAGGTGCTCAATATTCCGGAATTTGGAGAACAAGGAATTCTTACAGCAAAGCCTGGCTTCAATATTATTGCGACGGCTAACACACGCGATCGGGGTGTGAATGAGATGAGTAGTGCATTGAAACGTCGTTTTAATTTTGAAACGGTACATCCAATTCAAGATGTAAAGCTTGAAGTAAAAATAATAGAGTCACAAGTAACGCGGTTATTAAGGGCATCAGGCATCGAACCAAAAGTGGATCAAACGGTTGTTCAGCTGTTAGCGACTGTTTTTCATGAACTTCGGGAAGGGGTAACTGCTGAAGGAAAACGAATTGATCAGCCATCTTCTGTTATGAGTACTGCAGAAGCGGTATCTGTATATTATCAAAGTGCAATGGATGCGTACTATTATGGAAGTGGAGAAGTGAAAATGGATGCGCTTGTTCGATATTTGTCAGGGACGATTGCGAAAGAAAACAAGGATGATTTAGAAAAGTTACGCAGTTATTTTACAAGCATCGTTAAGGCGCGAGGTCAAATAGGAGGAGAGGTATGGAAGTCGTTTTTCGAAGCTCGCAATCAGCTGAAGTAAATGCATTGTTTCAAAGAGCTTACAATTTAGATCGGAACGTCGTATACGTGCCAATTCGCCATCATAGTCCCGCGTGCTCTTTTCATATACAAAAGATTGTTAAATGCTATAAACCAGATGCAATTCTTATAGAAGGCCCGATAGACTGTAACCCACTTATTCCGCATATTGTGAGTGCAGATAGTAAAGCTCCGATTTGTATATATTGCAGTTATGATGATAAAACGAATGTGCTTGAAAGAGGAGAAAGTGGAAAGTACCGTGCGTACTATCCCTTTCTCGATTATTCGCCAGAACTTGTCGCGCTACGAAAAGGCGCTGCACAGAACATTCCTGTTTCATTTATTGATCTTCCTTATAAAGAATATTTGTTTTTAACGAAAAATAAGGAAGAGAATGGGAAACATGATGAGCAATATTTCTGGCATAGCCAATATGTCCGTATGCTTTCGGAAAAAACCGGGTGCCGAAATTTCCATGAGTTTTGGGAGAAATACTTTGAGTTGCAAGGCTTTCATATGACGAGCGAGGAGTTTGTCCGTCAGTTATTTCATTATTGTTATTATACACGCGCGGACTATACGCAGGGGATGTTGACAGAAGACGGTTGTGAAGCCAGGGAGATACATATGGCAAGAGAAATTGAAAAAGCGCGTAAAGTGTATGACAAGGTGCTCGTTATTACTGGAGGCTTTCATGTGAAAGGGCTTCTTGAATTGGAAGGGAAAAAGAAAAAATTGCCGAAAAGCCCGTTTCCTAAATTGTATGCTAAAAACTATCTTATGCCGTATTCCTTTTTGGAAAGTGATCAGATGCGTGGCTATGAGAGCGGAATGCCTGCACCTGCTTTTTACCAACATATTTGGGAGAACAGCGATGAATCGGTAGCTGAGCAATTTATGATACGAATTGCTAGACAGCTAAAGGTAGAAGGAATATCAATGGCAGATGAGATTGAGGCTGCACGAATGATACGTGAACTTGCACTGCTTCGTGGAAAGATGCAACCCGGATTGTATGAATTAATGGACGCAGTGCGCAGTACATTTGTGAAAGGTGAGATATTCTCGGCCAATAAGCCTTTAGCATTGCTTCAGAAGAGTTTGCAAGGGACAAAGCGTGGGGAATTGTCAAAAGAAGCAGATGTGCCGCCGCTCGTGCATGATTTTCGTGCTTCTATTCGGTCGTTTCGTCTACCGGCCCGTTCAACTGTACCGCAGGAGACGATTCTTGACATATACAAGAAAGAAAGGCACTTGCGCTTAAGTCAATTTTTTCATTGCCTCGCTTTTTTAGGAGTTCCATTTTGTGAGAAGCTACGCGGTCCTAACTTAGCTAGAAAACAGAATATTAATCTTATGCGTGAAACTTGGAAATATCGTTTTTCAGCACAAGTAGAAAGTGCTCTGATTGATATATCTGTGTATGGCGGAACGGTGAAAGAAGCGGCGCAGGAAATGCTAAGAGCAAAGATGCACAAGGCAGAGGGACGGGCTGGAGAGGTGTCCCTTTTATTGCTAGAAGCCTATTTAAGTGGTTTGTTTTCTGACTTTTCCATGTACACCCAATTTATAGATGAAGCTGTGCAAAAGGATGGAGATTTTGCTTCTATGGCAAATTGTGCTTATTATTTATCACAAATAGAAAAAGCAAATCAGCAGGCGGATTACGCTAGGAATAAAGCACTTTCGTTATTTTCTGTTTTAGATGGGGGCGAACCAGCAATTATTGCAGAAAAGCTTATCGATTTGTATACAATGAAGCCTACAGATCAGCAATTTATTGACGCATTGGAGCTTTATTTGCAAAAGGAAAAAAGAGAAAGCCAAGTAGAGGGAGCAGTATTTGGGCTGTTAACTTCTTTAGGAAAGCGGGAAATCGATGAGGTAATGCAAGTGGCAGAAGGGTATTTTTATGGAAGCGGTGATATGCAAAAGCAAGCTCCGATATTTTTGAAGGGTTTGTTTGCTGGCGCCAAAGATATCTTTTTATATAACGAATCGTTGCTTAGCGGAATGTCTCATGTTCTAGAAGAACTTGATGAAGAGATATTTCTACAAGTGTTGCCACATTTACGCCTCTTATTCAGTCAATTCACACCGCTTGAAGTGGATACGATTGCTAGACAGATTTCCAAGTTATATGGCGCTACAGAAGAAGCGATAAAAGAAGAACCAATTTCCGAAGAGATGCTGATGTATGTAATGCAGTTAGATCGGAAAGCGAAGGGGATTTTAATGAGACGGGGGCTAGAAGATGGAGAATAACATTTCTTTAAATCGCTGGCGTCTTGTTCTTGGGAAACATGCGGATGATCAAATTACATTTCAGGAAGAAGAACATGTATACAGAGAAATGGACGAGATGCTGGACTTTTTGTACGAGAGAGAACGCGGAGAAGAGCGCGGTGGATCCTTAGATCCCTCTCAGCTAACAGTGCCGACTTGGATTTCGAAAGTGCGGGAGTTATTTCCGAAAGAAACCATTGAAATTATGGAAAATCATGCGTTAGAGAAATATGAATTAACAGCTCTATTACAGGATAAGCAAACGCTTGAAAAAATGGAACCGAATATGAATTTATTAAAATGCATTTTACAATTTAAAGATTATGTAAAACCGGATGTATTGGACACAGCTAAACGTATTGTAGCGAAAGTCACTGAGGAGTTGCGTCGTAATTTAGAACAAGAAGTGACGCACGCATTAAGCGGTAGACCGGATCGAAATCGTTCTAGCCGCGTGCGCACGATGCGTAACTTTGATTTTAAGAAAACGATTCGAAAGAACTTAAAGTATTTTGACAAGGAAACAAACGCCATTCATATTGAAAAACCGTACTTTTACGCTGCCACTAAACATGTTAGCACATGGCGTGTAATCCTCGCAGTAGACGAGAGTGGAAGTATGATTGATTCTGTTATCCATAGCGCAGTTATGGCGGGTATTTTCGCAAGCTTACCGACGATTAAGACAGATTTGTTCATCTTTGATACAGCTGTTGTTGATTTAACGGATCGTATTGATGATCCGGTGGAAACGCTTATGAGTGTACAGCTTGGTGGAGGAACATATATTGCTCAGGCGCTGCGTTACGCAACGAATAAAATCGAGATACCTCATAAAACAATTGTCGTACTTGTAACGGATTTATATGAAGGCGGTAGTTACAATGAAATGTACCGAGAAGCGATGAAGATTGTAGAATCGGGAGCAAAGCTGATTGTACTTACTTCTCTTGATCCGACTGCACAGCCTTTTTATGATAAACAGGCAGCAAAAAAAATGACAGCGCTCGGTGCTCATGTAGCAGCATTAACACCAGGGAGGTTGGCGCAATGGATTGCAACAATCATTTCTTAAATGTTCTTTCCGCTATTGATGAAACATATTTAATCGCCATGTCCAACAAAGGAACATATAAGAGAGCAATGAAGGATTTGGCTGCTGCAACAAATATCAAAATAGATTTAGAAGAGGATGCAGCGCAAGTGCATCTTGATGATGAAACTACTGTAACGTTTACGGGAGATATACGCAGTTACTCCTGCACTTGTGAAGCGCGCTCGATTTGTAAGCATGTCATTATGGCTTTATTAGAAGCAAAGAAGATGTACGAAGGTGAAGAAAACATAAAAGTTGATTTCTCTGCCCTTTTGAATGTGAACGTTAGCAATATTGTCTCCGAAAAAATGTGGGCTGAAATGATGTTCCGCGAAACATTTCAGCAAAAGTTTGTTTTGGAAGAGGAGGGGGCTTTAATTGCCTCCTTTCCAGAAGAGGATATAACGGTTCGCTTTCTGACAGCTGAATCGATAGCTGATGCGATTTGTACATGTAAAGCAGAGGGAATATGCCGGCATAAGGCGGAAGCAATATATTGGTATCAAAAAGAGAGAGGAATTTCACATGAAACGAAACAGGTGCAATTTCTTATTATTGAGTCGGATAAGCTATCTATTTTCAAAGAGATGATTGAGCAAATTGTTCACTTTGGATTAACACGTCTTACAGAAAAAACAATTTATGAAATAGAACAACTTTCTGTAAAAGCGCGTTCTTTGAAACTGGCAAGGTTAGAAAATTTATTTCGTAAGCTAGGGACTGATATTAGGCTATACCGAATGAAACATGCATCTTTTCAAATGGCATCCTATCGGCAAACGCTGTCCGCGATTTATGAATACATTGTGTTGTTAGAAAATCACCGTCTGCAAGAGAGTCCGTATCGTTCGGAATATTATGAAGTTCCACCGCTAACTTTGCATGCCTTTGGCGCATTCGGCTGGAAAACGAAGTCCGGTTATGTTGGTGTGACATATTATTTCTATAATCGAGAACAGGAAAAGTGGATCACATACACACAGTCACGTCCCATGTTTTATGAAGGGAGCAACACAACTTCTGAAGACCTCCATGAAAAGCAAGTTCCATGGGGGATTGCAGGGAAGGGATACGAACTGTCTCGTTCATCTCTTGGGTTGAAACATGCAAAGCTCAACGCCGATTTCCAATTGTCATCTAGCTCACAGACAGTAGGGGAAGTAGACGGAAAAACAAATGTAAGAGAGTGGCAATCGCTCTTTATAACCTCATGGGAAGAACTACTAAAAAAAGTAAAAGCGAACAGGTTAGAGGCAAGTAAACAAGGAGTCTTTTGTATCGAATTTGCTGAGATGGAAGAATGGGAGTTTCAGAAGCAAGAGAGAAAATGGATTATACCTCTTATTGATAAAAAGGGGAAAGTATTACAAATGCAAATGATGAAACAACCAGACAATGAGCGGACGATTCGACTTGTAAAAATATATTTGGACTCATTACATGTAAAGAGAATGCTAGTTCATCCTTATCAGGAAGGAACAAAGCTCGTAGTTACACCTGTTATTTTATATACAGAAGTAGGAGAAATTATAAATATTACACTTAATGAAGGGGAAACATTTTATGATAGAGTTAGTGCGCATAATCGATGAATTGGAACAAGCTCTAGATGAGATGCTTGTCTCAGGAGCAGGGACGGTACCTTCTTCTTTTTTTCAAGATATAAAACGAAAATGCGAAAAGTATGGTCTTTCTTATGCAGCCGCGCAACTACTTGTCATAGAGGAAGAACGAAACACGGCACGCTTTCTTCATAAAGAAGAAAAAGGGAAATTGACGGAAGCGTTTTGCAAGTTGCAGGAATATATTCAAGTTGTAAAGGCTGAAATGCTACATTTATAAAGATGTGATTGAATAGGAATTTAATTTATCGCGTATTAACGGGCAATAAAATTCCTACCTCAAGATTTAGAGAAGCGCAAGGAAGATAGGAACTGTCCGTAAAAGCCCGAATGTTTCAACTAATAATGAGTGGGGAATAAAGAATCCCCCCACTCATTACAGTTTGGCTTTATTCATCATATTAGCAGTGGAGAACAAGTAATCGGAATACCCAAGCCTAGACACCCTGACTTTGAAGAAACTTTCTAAACACCTAATCAGTATTTATCGAAAGTCCTTTCGGATAAGAAACCTGTTGATTTGTTATTAAAACGATTATTAAGCCGTTGTAAACCAATATACGGAAAAATAACTTTCTTCCGTTTCCATAACAAAAAATTCATCATTCCACTCTGGTTCATAAGCATAAGCAATTCGGATTCCTTTAATAGGGAACTCGATAGGTTTAATAAGTGGGGCATATCTGTTTCTCAATTCTGTGAATTCTTCTTGGGATATTGTTTTCAGTTCTTCTTGTTCAGCTCTAAATTTTTGTTCGAATTCCCAAATAGGCATATCTTTAACGTGTTTTCCTTTATACCAAAACCAATGCGTATTTCTTCGTTCAATGAATTGGCATGTTGCTGCAAAATCTTCCAAGGTTTTAATCGTGTCGTAACTGTTTTTTCCTTTGCTATGTTCAAAAACATATATTGTCTCTTCACCACAGCTTGATAATTCATCATCTTCTATTACAAAATATTTCATATGTAACATCTCCTAGCTTCTTGTCTTGTAAATAATTAATCTTTTTCTATACCATATTGAACAAGAATAAAAACTAAAAAACTGTTTATGTAAGAATGGATACATTTTTGTTGGGGTTTTCTATATAAAATTATATATATGTTAGCTAGTTTAGCACATTATTAACGTAAGTGCGGATTATGATGAACTGGATAAAATTATTCACGATTTTAACTCATTGTAAAATATGGAATATCGTAAAAAACTTTTTGCAGACTTAAATCTAATTTTGCACATAGAAGATTGTGGTATGGTTCACGTACTTATTGAAAAATATGGTAAGAGAAAGATGCATGAAGAAAAACTGAAATGGCTAATTCCGAGTGTTTTTGATCATTTCGAACTTAATTAAAGCTATTATAGAATGATTTCAGTTTGGTAATGGATTTTATGTAGCAAGTATATTCATCACGGTGTTTTAAATAAATTACATGATTAATAGATTGAAAATAAACATACTAAAATTAGTCAAGTAGTGTTAAAAAAACATTAGAAGTACTGAATTTGATACTTACTTAAAAATAACACTTTTGGAACAGTTTCACCATTCATTTAGATATTAACGGAATTATATATAATAAAAATTTTGTTAAAATACGTTATTATTCCTTGTGTAAAAGTAATTCATATAAAAGGAAAAAATTGAAAGGTAGGATCAAAATGATTAGTGGCTTAAAAAAAGCGGCCGTATCTTCATTAAAAGACAAATGGGGATTGGCGGTATTGTCATCGTTTCTTTATCATATTATTTCTAGGGTTTGTATGCTAATTATAGGATTTCCACTGTTGTTTCTTGGTATCTTATTAAGTGAAATAATGAATTCTAGTTTTTCCATTTCAGGAGACGAAAAGTTAAATGCAGCAGGTGCTTTTTCTTATTTACTTGTTTTTGTTGTTCTATTTATTTGTTTAATAGGTGCACAAGGCATTATGAATTATGGGTATCTTAAAGTTACATTGCGTTTAGCGAAAAAAGAATCTACTACAATTGGTGAGTTATTTGAAGGATTTCGAAAAAGTAATGTGTTTAGATCTATAAAGGTGACTACTTTAATGACTGTATACACACTTTTATGGAGTGTATTATTAATTGTACCAGGTATTATAAAATTTATCTCTTATTCTATGGCCTACTATATTTTGTTAGATCATCCAGAATATACGGCGAGTGAAGCAATTAAAAAGAGTCAAGAACTGATGAAAGGACATAAATTAGATTTATTCCTGCTATCGTTAAGTTTTATCGGATGGTTTATTTTAGGGATTATCATCGGATTTTTCACATTTGGTATCCCGTTTCTTTGGATCTATCCATACTACATTACAACAGTATCGCATTTCTACTTGAAAATAGTGAATAGAGATACTGTTATGGAGGAAAAAAAGTTAACTGTTTGATTTTAATTTTGATTCGAAATATTGTATGTATCTTGATTTTATGACAAACACAAAGACTCCATTTTGAAAAAGGAATGATTAAAATGGAGTTCTTTCTTGAAAAGTGGTGTAAAGATTTTATAAAAAAGTTTGATTGTTTTGTTATCTGTTATTTCATTGACGCCCCCATAACTTTAAGTGCGCTTCTTCATAATCATAATAGTTGTAATCATTTTAATCATATATTCCCCATTCAAACAAAAAATAATGGCTATCAGATTGTCCGAATATGCAATCATAAACATATCCCTTTTGTACTTGTATTGTTTCAATATGATTCAATCTAATTAAGAGTTCTTTAATAACTTGTTCTGGTACATTCACATCAGCTAAATCCCTTTTAAATCTACTTATAAAATCATTTTTGTTTAATAACTCTAAGCTATTACATACTCTTGAATAGTATGCGTTAATCCAGAAATCTTTTAGTGCGGTTAGCCATTGTTTATCTGAAGGGTCTGGTTCATCAATAATATCCCAGTTCTCTCCATCGAACAATTCTTTTTTAAATAGTGCAGAAAATGCCTCTTGAATAGTATCAAATTGATTTTTTCTGGCAAATATTAAGTCTACTTGCTTCACATGTTTATCTTTGAATTCGTATACGTCGAATGACAAATTTGATAATCTTACTTTTGCGATCTGTCTGGCAAATAAATTGAGATCATCAAACAATTTTTGAATTTCTTTATTCATCATAATCCTCACCCCTTTTTTTAGAGTTCTGGTATCTTAATTGTTGATATTTAATTAATCCGTGTTGTTGGTCCACTAAGAAAAAATGAAGTGTAAGTAATTCCTTAATTGAAAGAGACAAAATATCGTAAATTTATTTTAAAAACACAAATACAACTTTTCAGTCTACAACTATTTTTTAACAGTCTAATACTTTATTCTATAGTCTAAAACATTTTTTAAATGAAATAAATATTAGATCCTTTTTTATTTGTAATACGGCAAGGACTACTTTATTGGAGCGTTTATGGGAGTAGAACATCGCTTAAACGCTAAATATTACAGAGTAAATAAGGGGGAATCTGGAGGGAAAACATTTTCTATAAACTTTATACACGTTATCATATTTTCAGCAAGTCAATGAAGAAAAATTCAGAAGAGTTAAAAGAATTATCTAAACTTTATTTAGAGTTGATGGAAAAATAAGTAGGTTATAGTGTGGACAAAAAGATTTCCCAGTACAATATAATGTAGGTAAAGTGATGATTTATGTAAAAGATGGGGTGGAAATCATACAAGGCGGTTTAGATAAAGGTGAAAAAATGGAGGTTGGTATAGGTAGTGAAAGGTAAGAGACAGCTTCTAAGTTAATAGATGCAGCAAACAAAGAAGCAAAAAATCTAAGTAACCTAACTGTAGGGAAGTGTGATATATCTACAGACTATCCCATAATTAGTGCAACAAAAAATGCAGTTAAAGAGGTAATAGTAAGGGAACTCAATTTAAGTAGATGTAGAATATAAAAGTTTTATACTGGATTTAAGTATAGAGTTATAAAGTAAATTATCTACAGAAAAATTTTATGAATTCTAAAGTTTAATGCATGATAAAAATCCAGTTCAAAGCTTTTTGATTTCACATATATTCTAAAAAATAACTATTACCAACCTACTAAAACAGAGGTAGCACCACATCGCTATCAAGCTAAGAAAAGCAAATAGCTCCTTTAAGTTGATGGGCATTTAGCAATACTCCAAACTGGATAGTATAATTATTTATAATAACAACTAAGAGAATCAAATAGATTTTAGTTGAGGAACAAGTCATAATAAAAGGCTGTTTAATATATTAAATAGTTTATGTTCTTTTGTTTTTCTAAATTTAATAGCTAAGAAGAATATAAGAATTAGAGGAGGGAGAAAATTGAGGTTTTTTACGATATTTGCATCAAGGAATGATACAAGTGATGTAGAAGGTTTCATTACTCAAGTTTTCCAAAATGGATTCAAGGTTGAACGAAATAAAAATGAATATACCATTCAATCGAAAAGACTATTTGGCAAAAATAAAATTATTATTCGGGTGGATTCTGAAGAATCAACTCCTGATTATTTTTCCAATAATATTCCTGGAATGATGCACATGTACGATCAAATTGAATTTCAAGAAGAACATCTTAAGAGGATGGTTTTGGCACAAATTTCTGTAATTAATACCATAATTGCTATAGAGACGAAGAAGGATTATAGTGATGAATACGTGGAGTTGTTTCTTAAATTACTTAATCAGGTAAACGGTATTGGTTTTATCCCTGATCGAACTCTCATCGGGAATGATGGAAAAGTAATTGTATTTCCGGATGGATCCTCTGGTCCTTCAGAATTTACTCCTCAAGCATGTACGAACAAAATAATGGGACAGAATAATACTTCTACCGATGGGGAGAAAAGAAAACAGAAAGCGATAAGCTACCTGCAAGATAAAGGGATTCCATATATCGAAGGATTGCCTCAATTGCCTCCTTTGACAAGTACTCAGTTAAGAAATCGAGAAGAGATTACGAAGAGAGCGGTAGCTTTGTTGATTGTCATACAATATGCTTGTGATGTTGCCCAAGAAGGAGATTTGAAAATTTCCAAAGAGTTTGTCATGGGGCTGCTGAACAAATTTGATGTGATTGAATCATTAACGAGGCAGGAAAGAAATTTCCTAAATTCAGAGAAACCTGATGTGAAAGAAGCGATACAGATTGCATGGCAGTATGAAGCCCAATGGGTTTTACTTTGGTCAATTGGTCTCGTGAATACACTGAAATTTCCGAAAGAAATCTGTGACTGTCATTATGCAATTAAACTTGTTTCTGATTGTAGTTCTTTTAATGAATTTTATCAACAAACAAGATTGCGAAGTGCAGAAGAGATTTTGGATGAGGCCGACCTCGTTTATCGGCTTCATTGGGCTTGTGTACATGATAGAATTAATGAGAGAGAAGCAACTGCAGGTATGCAGGAAAGTATTGTTATTGAAAGACGAAGGGGCTTGTTTTGGTTAATCAATTATAAAAATGAAGATTGGGATTGCATCTCCATGGATACATAATCTATATTCTTTGTTCTGTACAGCTTTTGTATTTTAGATAATAAAATTATTGCTTCATCAGTTCAATCTCTTACAGAAAAACGGACGGAAATTCCATAGGTATGAGAAAAAACAGTCTTTAATATCCTAGGCCTCATATACAACTTTTCTATGTTAAATAACTTGATTCGTACATTTTGAACGGATTTGTTATCGTTACTGCAGAAAAAGTATGAATTAAATATTACTTGATTTACATGTTTCAAGCGTATCTATATTGAGTTTGTAAATCTACACAATAAGTTTTCATTATATATAATAAGTGTAGTAGAAGTTCAGTTAGATAAAAATTCGGTAGTCGAATTTTTTTGCATAAAGCTGTATAATGCTTGTAACGAAAAGGAAATACAGGAAAGGATATGTAATGAGTTACTATGGATAAAGATAAACAACAATTAAGCGTTGAAGTTGCAAGATTATATTATCAATCAGATTATAGTCAGCAAGAAATTGCTAATAAATTAAATATTTCAAGACCGACTATCTCTAGATTATTAAAGTACGCGAAAGAAAAAGGATTTGTTCAAATTAGCATAGCCGATCCATTTGCTGATTTAGATAACGTTGGAAATTTACTGAAAGAAAAGTACAACTTGTTAGAGGCGCATGTCGTTTTTTCACCAGTGCCAGAATATGCAACGATTACAGAGTATATTAGTAAATATGCAGCTGAGTATATGGAAAAGACGGTTAAAAACGGTGATATCGTTGGTGTAAGCTGGGGAATGACGATGTATGAAATCGCTAGAAAAATCGTACCGCAACATGTAAAAGGTGTAGAAGTTGTTCAGTTAAAAGGTGGTATTAGTCATTCGAGTGTAAATACATATGCGAATGAAACGATTGCTTTATTTGCAGATGCTTTTCAAACGACACCAAGAAATCTACCCCTTCCAGTTATATTTGATAATGCAGTGACAAAAGAATTAGTAGAGCAGGATCGACATATTCATCACATTATCGAAATGGGGAAACAAGCGAATGTTGCAATTTTCACTGTAGGAACAGTGAGAGACGAAGCACTATTATTCCGATTAGGTTATTTCGATATGGATGAAACGAATTTGCTCAAAAAACAATCGGTCGGTGACATTTGTTCACGTTTCTTTGATGGAGACGGAAAGATTAGTAGCGAAGAGATTAATCAGCGTACAATTGGAATTGAGTTAGAAGAACTGAAATTAAAGAAACGTTCTATTTTAGTTGCTGGTGGTAATAGAAAAATAAAAGCAATTGATGGTGCGTTACGTGGCGGGTATGCAAATGTATTAATTATCGATCAGCATACAGCAAAAGAATTGTTACATTATCAAAAAGGTTAGAAATAAAAGGCTTTCTCAAGGTGTTAATTTTGAGAAAGCCTTTTATTTTGTTATGTATGAATTATGGGAGTGTTTTTTGAATACAAATTGCCTTTTTAAAAATAATTATGGATATTGAGATACATACTACCATTGTTAATATAAAAGTTTTGATTTTAAATATGAATTGTTTCTTAGTTAGAATGCGCTTTATTTACTATTGAAAAATTCCTTTCCGAAAAGAATGAACAAAATTTCAAAAGTGTATTTACATTTGTTCAACTAAGAGTTAGAATGAAGTTGTTAAAAGATATGAGGAGTGAAGATAATGAACATTGCAAAGTTAATTGACCATACAATTTTAAAAGCTAATACTACTAAAGAAGATGTTATGAAAGTAATCGAAGAAGCAAAGGAATATAAATTCGCTTCTGTTTGTATTAATCCTACATGGGTGAAGCTAGCTGCTGAAGAATTAGCTGGACATGATGTAGATGTTTGTACTGTAATCGGTTTCCCATTAGGAGCAAGCACTACTGAAACAAAAGCTTTCGAAACAAAAGATGCTATTGCAAAAGGTGCAACTGAAGTTGATATGGTAATCAACGTAGGCGCTTTAAAAGATGGCGATAACGAGTTCGTTGAAAAAGATATTTATGAAGTAGTACAAGCAGCAAAAGGAAAAGCTCTTGTAAAAGTAATCATTGAAACTTGCCTATTAACAGATGAAGAGAAAGTACGCGCTTGTGAATTATCAGTAAAAGCTGGTGCTGACTTCGTAAAAACTTCAACTGGATTCTCAACTGGCGGAGCAACTGCTGAAGACATCGCATTAATGCGCAAAACAGTTGGACCAAACGTTGGTGTAAAAGCATCTGGTGGCGTTCGTACACGTGAAGATGCAGACAAAATGGTAGCTGCTGGAGCTTCTCGCGTTGGAGCAAGTGCTAGTGTTGCAATCGTATTAAATGATGCAAAAGGTGCTACAGATAACTACTAAACATTAATGAAGTCAAAAGCAATAGATACACAAAGTAAAGTGTATCTATTGCTTTAACAATTGAAAAAAATGTAAGCGGATACGAATGGGAGGAGACGGCTTATGAAATATTTAATCGGTATTTTTGGCCTCGTATTGATTTTAGGTATCGCTTGGCTTGCTAGTAATGATAGAAAGAAAGTCAAATATCGCCCAATCATAACGATGGTTATATTACAATTCATTTTGGGGTTTTTATTATTAAATACAAGTGTAGGGAATATATTAATTAGCGGAATAGCAGATGGTTTTGGAGAGCTATTAAAATATGCCGCTGACGGTGTGAATTTCGTATTTGGTGGATTAGTAAATCAAAAAGAGTTTTCGTTCTTTTTAAGTGTATTAATGCCAATCGTATTTATATCAGCTTTAATAGGTATTTTGCAACACATTAAAGTATTACCTATTATTGTGAAATCTATCGGTCTAGCATTAAGTAAAGTAAATGGGATGGGGAAACTAGAATCATATAATGCTGTTGCTTCTGCGATTTTAGGACAATCTGAAGTGTTTATTTCAGTTAAGAAACAACTAGGGTTATTGCCAGAGAAAAGAATGTATACATTATGTGCATCTGCAATGTCTACCGTTTCAATGTCTATCGTTGGATCATATATGGTGTTATTAAAACCGCAATATGTTGTAACCGCTTTAGTGCTTAACTTATTCGGTGGTTTTATTATCGCTTCTATCATTAACCCTTATGAAGTTACTGAAGAAGAAGATATGTTAGAAGTACAAGAAGAAGAGAAAAAGACTTTCTTTGAAGTATTAGGGGAATACATTATAGATGGATTTAAAGTTGCGATTACAGTAGCAGCTATGTTAGTCGGTTTCGTTGCTCTTATCGCATTCATTAATGCAGTATTTAAAGGTGTAATCGGTATTTCATTCCAAGAAATTCTTGGTTATGTATTTGCACCATTTGCATTTATTATGGGTGTACCTTGGCATGAAGCAGTTAATGCCGGAAATATTATGGCAACAAAATTAGTATCAAATGAATTTGTCGCTATGACAGATTTAGCACAAGGAAACTTTAATTTCTCAGATAGAACGACAGCGATTATATCTGTATTCTTAGTTTCATTTGCAAACTTCTCTTCAATTGGAATTATTGCAGGGGCAGTTAAGAGCTTAAATGAAAAGCAAGGGAATGTAGTCGCAAGATTTGGCTTGAAATTACTTTTCGGTGCAACATTAGTAAGTTTCTTATCAGCAACAATCGTAGGCTTATTATTTTAACAGATTCATATCATATAAAAAGGAATGGTGATTGTAATGAGAATGGTAGATATTATTGCGAAAAAACGTGACGGCAAAGAATTAACGACTGAAGAAATCAAATTCTTTATTAATGGATATACAGACGGAAGTATTCCGGATTATCAAGTGAGTGCACTTGCAATGGCAATCTTCTTTAAAGATATGACAGATCGCGAACGTGCAGATTTAACGATGGCGATGGTTGAGTCTGGAGAAACGATCGATTTATCAGCAATTGAAGGAATTAAAGTAGACAAACATTCAACTGGCGGTGTTGGTGATACGACAACATTAGTATTAGGACCATTAGTAGCTGCTTTAGATGTACCAGTAGCAAAAATGTCTGGTCGTGGTTTAGGACATACAGGCGGAACAATTGATAAATTAGAAGCTGTAGAAGGATTCCACGTTGAAATTACGAAAGAGCAGTTCATTGATATTGTAAACCGTGACAAAGTAGCTGTTATTGGACAAACTGGAAACTTAACACCTGCAGATAAAAAGATTTATGCATTACGTGATGTAACAGGAACAGTAAACTCAATTCCTTTAATCGCGAGTTCAATTATGAGTAAAAAAATTGCAGCTGGTGCTGACGCAATCGTACTTGATGTAAAAACAGGTGCTGGCGCATTTATGAAAACAGAAGAAGATGCAAAAGAATTAGCACATGCAATGGTGCGTATCGGAAATAATGTAGGACGTCAAACGATGGCTGTTATTTCAGATATGTCACAACCTCTTGGATTTGCGATTGGTAACGCTCTAGAAGTGAAAGAAGCGATTGATACGTTAAAAGGTGAAGGTCCAGAAGATTTAACGGAATTAGTACTTGTATTAGGAAGTCAAATGGTCGTACTTGCGAAAAAAGCAAATACGTTAGAAGAAGCTCGTGAAATGCTAATTGAAGTTATGAAAAACGGAAAAGCAACTGAGAAGTTTAAAGAGTTCTTAAGCAATCAAGGCGGAGATAGTTCAATTGTAGACAATCCAGAAAAAATGCCACAGGCGAAGTATGTAATTGATGTACCTGCAAAAACTTCAGGTGTTATTTCTAACATTGTTGCAGATGAAATTGGTATCGCAGCTATGCTACTTGGTGCTGGCCGTGCGACAAAAGAAGATGAAATCGATTTAGCAGTAGGATTAATGTTACGTAAAAAAGTTG
Source organism: Bacillus sp. M5A3_1b (assembly GCF_053345335.1). Lineage (NCBI taxonomy): Bacteria > Bacillati > Bacillota > Bacilli > Caryophanales > Bacillaceae > Bacillus > Bacillus sp. M5A3_1b. Next base: position 78,753 of record NZ_JBKEZY010000005.1, read on the forward strand.
GCGATGCAGTAAAAGAAGGCGAGCCATTCGTAACGATCTATGCAAATCGTGAAAATGTAGAAGATGTAAAAGCAAAAATTTATGAAAATATTTCTATTGCTGAAACAGCAGTGGCTCCTAAATTAGTTCATACAGTTATTACTGATTAATCATAATTACACATACTTTAAGGAGGAAATAATATGGATAAGAAAAAATATATCGAAGAAGCAAATAAGATGTTAGCAAAAGCATATATTCCGTATTCGAAATTTCCTGTTGGCGCAGCATTAGTTACGAAAGAAGGTAAAATCTATACTGGTTGTAATATAGAAAATGCTTCTTACGGTTTATGTAACTGTGCAGAAAGAACAGCGATCTTTAAAGCAGTATCAGAAGGTGAGCGCGATTTTAGTTACTTAGTTATTACAGGCGAAACGGACGGACCGATATCACCATGTGGTGCTTGTAGACAAGTAATTGCTGAATTCTGTGAACCGAAAATGCCAGTTTTACTAACGAATGTAAAAGGTGATGAAAAAGAAGTGACTGTTGAGCAATTACTTCCAGGTGCTTTCTCAATAGAAGATTTAAAATAAGTTGAAAAGTCATTCCGCAAATATTAATTGTGGAATGGCTTTTTTATTTTCAAAAGTTGGATGTAATATTTTGTTCATATTCCGTTCATAAACTTTCCGTAAAATGATTGCAGCGAATATGGAAAGTTTACAGCAGGAGGAATAGAATGAAGAAATTATATAATGCAGCATTTATTTACTTAATTATAGGTTTATTATCAGGAGTATTTGCAAGAGAGTATTCGAAAGCACAAGGAATTAAAGGATCCACAATGTTGCAATTATTGCATACACACGTATTAGTGCTCGGCTTCGTCTTCTTTTTAATCGCGTTGGCTCTATTTAAAGTATTTCATGTCCATGAAACAAAGAGTTTTCATGCGTGGTTTGTTGTTTATAATGTAGGAGTAACTTTTACTGTCGCTACAATGCTATGGAGAGGACTTCTACAAGTAAATGGAACTGACTTTAATGGTTTAAGCCATATGGCTGGATTAGGTCATGTTATTATAAGTATCGGGCTCGTTTGGTTTATGATTTTGCTCAAAAAGTCTTTTAAATAGATAGGAGTGGGGGAGAGTATGATAGCACTTTTATCAAGTATTGTAGCAGTTTGTATGGCTGTTGGGGTCATGTTTCTTCGCTTTAAAGCAGCAAAAAAACCGGTAACGAAAAAGAAAATTATATTACCGCCAATTTTTATGAGTACTGGCGCAATGATGTACTTCTTACCAGAGTTTCGATTAACATCGTTAGAAATAGTAGAGGCAATTAGCCTAGGACTTATTTTCTCTCTACTTCTTATTAAAACAACTAAGTTTGAAATAAGAAGCGAACATGTATATATGAAACCGTCAAAAGCATTCATATTTATTTTAGTCGGGTTATTGGCTGTACGAGTAGCGTTAAAATCATATTTAAGTCAATCAATTGATTTAGCAGAGTTAAGCGGAATGTTTTTCTTACTCGCATTTGCGATGATTGTATCGTGGAGAATTGCGATGTATCGCTCGTTTACTAAATTAGAAAAGACAATAAAAAGAGCTGGAATTTCTAAATAGGAATTCCGGCTCTTTTTATGTTTTATACGATTGTTTATTTAGCTTTGATTTCATTTGCTTAATTTCAAACGTATTTGAGCATCTTGTAATGCGGCTGGTGTAACGTTAAGACCATGTTGATCAACAATTTTTGTGTTTAATAAAATGGAATCTAAGCTGCCACGAAATGTTTTTGTATAGTTTTGACGCAGCATTTGTTGTTCTTGTTTTTCATCAACTGTTAATCCAGATGCTTTTTCTTTTTTTGATAATTCGTTAATACGGAATAAAATGTTTTTCATTTTGTTCACCTCTAATTTTAAATTAAATTAGTTACTTACTAATTTATAGTTATTTTAACTTTTTTATATGAATATGTCAAGAAGGGTAAAAGAAAAGTAGACACCCGTATTACAGTAAGTGGGTGTCTACAAGGAAAATATAAAGCTTAGCTTAATTCATGAAAGTGACTAACAAGTTCTGATGTTTTAGAGAAGAACGGTGAATGATCAGCTTCTAAAGTAATAACCTTCGCGCAAGGAGTTTCTGTATTCATTCGGCGCTGAAAATCAATTGGAATCGCTCTATCTAGAGTTGTTTCAATATAAATGCGATCTATAGTTCCGAAGTTTTCTTCAGAAATTTTTAGCTCTTGTTGAAACGGTCCTAGTGGCTGAGGACGCATTTGTTTGAAAGAAGATTCTTTAATAGCTGCATTTTCTGTAGCATTTAAAAATGTTTGTTCAATCAACTCTGGTATAAGTTCTGCAGTCATGTCATTCTCATTAATTGAGAATTGTGGACCAGCTTCACCATCTAATTTACTACCAAGACTTTCTCCGTTTTGTGGTAAGAATGCACAAAGATATACTAATTTATCGATTTTATTTGGTATAAGTTCAGCTGTTTGAGTGATCACAATTCCACCCATACTATGTCCAACAAGGATAACTTTTTCGTTTTGTTGATTTATAGTAGCTGTTACTGCATTAACATAGGAATCTAACGTTATATTTTGGGAGGGAGTCATATCTTTCCCGCTTCCAGGCAAGTCTAGTGTAATAACAGTGTGACCTAAAGCCTCTAGTTGAGGTTTTACTAATTCCCATGCCCATTCACCTTGCCATGCCCCATGTACTAAAACGTAAGTACTCATTTAATCAACACTCCTCTAATGTTTATATGTTTATTTTTTCGTAATATTGATGATGTATAATTAGTTTATATGAAGTGAGTTGATAAATATAATGAAGCTTATTTATAGATGATATAAATATCTTTTATATAAGGAGAACAAAATGAACGTTTTTGATTTTAAAGTTTTTAAATACGTGGCTCGTTTGAACAGCATTAGTTTAGCTGCTAAGGAGTTACATATGACACAGCCAGCTATAACTCATATTATAAACAAATTAGAGAAACGATATGCTATCACATTATTTGATCGCTCTAGACAAGGAACTGTTTTAACTGAAAATGGAAAAGAATTTTTAGTTTGTGTAGATCGACTTCTAATCGAGTATGAAAATCTTGAAGAAACAGCTTTAAAATTGAAAAATAAAAGCCTGTATAAAATTGTATTAGCTACTTATCCTTCAGTTACTGTATATTGTTTGGCTGAGTGTATCGAATTAGGTAATTTTGATCACAGTCAGTATGTGCTTGCAGTTCGAGAGGGAAGCTATCAAGAAGTTTTAGATTGGTTGTCTTCTGGAAGTGCAGATTTTTCTATTTCTATAAAAGAAAATTTAATACAAGGATTTCATTATGAAGTTATTGGTGAAGATCCTTATGTTATGGTTTCTTCAAAGACTATTCCACCTAACCTTACTATTAAAGAGTTGAAAAATTATCCTTTTATTATGCCGCTTTCTGGTTGTAAAGAAGTACTTGAACCATATTTGATGAAAAATGAAATAACAGTTAATAAAGTGATGGAGTCAGAGTCAATTAGCTCGGCATTAGCACTTACTTTACAAGTTAACGGTATAACAATCGTTCCGTTATCAGGACTGCATAAACAAATCATTCATGACTTTATCGTGCAACCGATAGAAATTAAAATTCCACGACAACTTATTATGCAATGGTCACCTAAAAAAGAGAATGATCCGCTGTTCTTAGCATTTGTTAAGAATTTACTAAATCAACTACAACAAAAGAAAAAATGATACAAAAGGTAAGCTCATTTCACTGAAGCTTACCTTTTGTATATATTACCAATAAAGAGTAGTATCATAAAGTCCGATTAATATCAGAAGAACACCGGTTATAAGCTGAATAATTTTCCCTATTTTTCGGCTCTTTTTCAATAATGCTCCGTTTAATCCGAGGTAGAAGATGATGAACATAAGGACAACGATTGGTAGAGCAGTTCCTATTGAAAAGAATGTCGGAAACAAGTAACCATAATTATATGAGAAAGATAAAGGAATTAGCGTTCCGAAAAATAGAACGAACATAGTCGGACAAAAAGCTAAGGAAAAGAAGAATCCAAGTAAACATGAGCCAACCTCATTTTGTTTCCGTATAAATTTGATCGGGAAGAAATTTCGTCCTTTAATAATACCTGCCAACATTAGCCCCATTAAAATTAATAAAGGTCCAATTATCTTTCGTAACCACGGGAAGTACAAAGTTAATATTTGCTGAATCTCTTTTCCTAAGAACCATACGAATAGTCCAAGCGTTGTAAAAGCTATTATTTTTCCTAAAATGAATAACAATATATGTTTCCACGCATGTCCCTTTTGTAAAGATTGATTCCCATAAAGTGTAATAGCGCTAATGTTTCCTGTTAATTGGCAAGGAGCAAGGGTACCTACAATGCCTAATAAAAATGCAAATAAAAGAGGAATTGATTTCGTAGCATTTGCGACATCCATTAAAGGAGACATGAGTTGATAACTCCACTCGCTAATTGTTGAAAACACGTTATATTCACCTTTCTAATTAAATTGGAATGTTCCCTCTTTCGTAATCTGCTTCCACGTTTTCCCCTCATCTGTAGAAAGAAACACATTTGCTTTCATTGTAGCAAATACTATTTCAGATGAATTTTGAGGATTTTGTGATATGTACATAATTGCATCTTTAGAATCTAAAGATGGAGTTTGTATGTTTGTTTCTTCATTTGTAGCAATTGATTTCCTCGTTACGAGTTGTTTATTGATAGGGGCGTAAATAACATCTTCATTACTTAATGTAACTGCTGTCGATTCAAGTGATTTAGAGAATAGTTCAAATGTATTTCCGTAATCTGTAGATAAGTAAACACCGTCTTTAGCATTTACCGCGACTACACTAGGTTGGTCAGGATGTACGGAAAAGGAATGAATCGTACTTGAAAGACCTTTTAACTTACTATTTTTCCAATCTTGTCCGTTGTTCGTACTGAAATAAAAACCTTGTTGCAATTTGGAATTTGGACGCTCATTGTATAAATAAATTGCTTCCGTATTATATCCGACAGCAAGGTTATGAAAATCAGATTCTCCATAAAAAGCTAGCTTTTCGAGGGTATTACCGCCATCAGAACTTTTCATTAATCCTAAAGGGTTTTTTAAATTTGCACCTCGTTCAGGATGACCGCTGGCAAAGAACCCATTCTTCGTTGCTTGAAATCCCATATAATCATGTAGCGAAGTTTTAGTTTCAAACCATTTTCCATTTTGATAAACTTTTATTCCGCTATGAGTGGCGATAGAAACCCCGGGCATATTTCCAGCATAGCCAATTCCATGAATGTGCTCGATTTTTCCAGATGTAATTTCTGTATAGAAGTTTTGCGGAATCGTATTTACTGCTTCTGTATGTTTTCGCTGAGATTGCACCGTTTCTTTCTTCACTGTTGCTGTTTCGGCATTGCTAGAACATCCTGAAATGATGAATAAAGAAGTAATTGCTAATCCTGTTGCTACATAATGTTTCAAAGTTGTAGCTCCTTTCCTATATATGAGATTTTAAGTATATGGAATAAATGTCAAGAAATTGTGGAGTAGTATGCATAATTTAGATTGGAAGGGGGACTAGTAATGAAAATTTTCCTTTCTCCATGAGTACTATCAATTGACGAAAAATTATAACAATAATAGAATGAATTGTATTGGGTAATTAGATTTACACGTATACATAGAACGCTAGGGGGATTATTATGAAATCAACATTTTTTGCTCAGAATAGAGAACGATTAGTAAACACATTACCAGATGAATCTATTACTATTTTATTCGCTGGACAAGCACCTCATATGTCAGCGGATGCACATTATAAATTTGTGCCGAATCGAAATTTTTACTATGTAACAGGAATTGATGAACCAAATGTTATTTTCATGTTGAAGAAGTTTGGAAATAGTGTAGAAGAAACACTTTTCATTGAAAAGTCAGATCCAGTAATGGAAAAATGGGTCGGTAAAACAGTTTCTAACGAAGAAGCAGAGAAAATTTCAGGTATAAAGAAAGTTGTATATTTAGATAGCTTTGAAAAGACAATGTCAAATATACTTTTTACAGAAAATGTGAAGCATCTATATTTAGATTTAGAGCGTCGTGAGTGGAATGGTACGGAGACAAAAACGCTAGCATTTGCTAAACATGTAAGAGAACAGTATCCACACGTTTTAATTGGTAATGTATATCCGAATATTTGTGAATTACGAGTGTTTAAAACAGAAGAAGAAATTGAAATTATTAAAGAAGCAATTGCTGTAACGAAAGAAGGTATTTACAACGTTCTGAAGCATGCAAAAGCAGACATGATGGAATATGAATTAGAAGCTCAGTTTGATTTCACACTGAAATCATCTGGTATTAAGCATCATGCGTTCAATACAATTTTGGCAAGTGGAAAAAATGCTACAGTTCTTCATTATGAAGATAATGATGCACAAATTCAAAATGGTGATTTAGTACTACTAGATTTAGGCGCTCAAAAAGATTACTATAATGCTGATATTAGTTATACATTCCCGGTAAATGGAACATTCTCTAGTCGTCAAAAACAAATGTATAATATTGTATTAAAAGCATTGAAAGAAACAACAAAACTCATCAAGCCAGGAGTAAAGTTTGCTGCATTAAATGAGCATACAAAAAAGGTACTAGTAGAAGAGTGTAAAGCAATTGGTTTAATTCAAGAAGACGAAGAGTTATCAAAATACTATTATCATGGTGTTAGCCATTTCCTTGGTTTAGATACGCATGATGTAGGAACATATAAAGAGAGAGTGTTAGAAGAAGGTATGGTTATAACAATTGAACCTGGTCTTTATATTGCAGAAGAATCAATTGGCATTCGTATTGAAGATGATATTCTTGTAACGAAAGACGGGCATGAAAACTTGTCAAAAGATATTATTAGAGAAGTTGAAGAGATTGAAGCGTTTATGAGAGAAAACAATGTAAATGTAAAAAAAGATGAAGTTGTTACGAAATAATCATTAGAAGAGGCGCTCAATTTTGGGCGTCTTTTTATTTAGCTCATTGCATATCTCCATATTTTCTTGAAAATCATTTTTTATAATGATTTTGAAAAAGAAAAAGGAGGGGTTTCCATGAAGAGATTTGTGTTAACGGCAGTTACAGTCTCTGTCATATCTTTAATTGCTGCATGTTCTGCGACCACAAATACAACAAATGATCATAAAAATATGAACGATAAAAAAACACCACAGACTGAAACGACTACAAAACCATTGAAAGTTGAAATAGGACCAGAAGTTACTTTAATAGCGAAAGAAGAAAAGCAAAAATTAAGTAACGGTGTTATTGTTCCAGTCTGGACATTTAATGGCTCATCTCCTGGTCCAGAAATTCGGGTGAAAAAAGGCGAAAAGGTGAAAGTGACATTAAAAAATGAACTATCTGCACCAGTATCTATTCATTGGCATGGGTATCCTGTCCCAAATAATATGGATGGAATTCCAGGTGTGACGCAAGATGCGGTTGAATCTGGAAAAAGTTTCACCTATGAGTTTGAAGCGAATGTACCAGGAACGTATTGGTATCATTCACATCAAGATTCTGTAAATCAATTAGATAGAGGTTTGTATGGAGCGCTCATTGTGGAAGATACAAAGGAAAAATATGATAAAGATTACACATTAATGTTAGATGAATGGGTAACAGATAAAGAAGAGATTAATAAACAGTTAAAAGAAATGACAAAAGGAAAAACAGAAAAAGCAGATGGTAATAAATCTAGTAAGGATAATGAAAATACGAAAAAGAATGATGATAGGAACGACATGGATCATTCCGGTATGGACATGGGCAGTGATAAAAAAGACTCTAGTAATATGGCAGGAATGGACCATGGAAATATGAAGATGGAAGGTCATGATATGAGTATGTATGATTTATTCACAATCAATGGTAAAAGCGGGGGCTTAGTAGAACCATTAAAAGTGAATAAGGGAGATAAAGTTCGTCTTAGACTCGTTAATGCTGGTTATCTATCACATGATATACACGTTCACGGTCATGATATAAAAGTAATTGCGACAGATGGTCAACCAATAAACGATCCAAAAGTTATAAAGGATAAAGTAAATTCAATCGCACCTGGTGAACGTTATGATATTGAATTTACTGCTAATAATCCTGGGAAATGGTATGTTGAAGACCATTCAGCAAATAAAGGTGTAAAAGGAATGAAAGCTGTTATTGAATATGATGGCAGCAAAGAGAGGAAAGATAAAGCAGATGAAAAAGAAAAATTATCGAAATTAGATATGACGAAATATGGTGCTAAAAAACTAGATAGTTTCACGTTAGATCAGCAGTTTACTGCCACATATAATATGGACTTGAATACGCAAATGAATGAAAATGAAATGGTATATACAATTAACGGAAAGGTATTTCCAGACATTGACCCGATTCCAGTAAAAAAGGGTGATTTAGTAAAAGTAAAATTGGTGAATTATTCTAAAATGGACGATCATCCGATGCATTTACATGGTCACTTCTTCCAGGTGTTGAGTAAAGATGGAAAACCGATAGAAGGTTCTCCAATTGTGAAAGATACTTTGAACCTAAAACCAGGTGAAGAATATGAAGTAGCCTTTGTAGCAGATAATCCGGGTGATTGGATGTTCCACTGTCATGATTTACACCATGCTTCCGCCGGGATGGTAACAGAAGTGAAATATACAGATTATAAATCTGATTATGTTTCAAACCCAAACATTCCTAATAAGCCAGAATGAAATGAAGCAGTTATCCTATGGATAGCTGCTTATTCATTTTCGGTGTAAGAGTCAATGTATATGTTGATCATGCCCGGGTGAAGGTGGGGGAGTATGATCTGGGAATGTCACGAATACGGCAACGATAATTGCCACACTAATTGATAGTAATAACAAAAAACGCCGTTGAATAAAAGTAGAAAAGGTGTCGGATAAAAGTTGAATCATACATGACATAGTTATTGTTATCGTAAGTAAAAGACTAATAAACAGTATACTATGAGCTTGTTGAGCGTTTAACATTTCTGTAATCATTGCTCCCATCATACTTGCCATTAATCCAGAGAACATTCCTTCTAAAGCAGTAAATAGGTGAAAACGTAGACCGACTAAAAAACCGATACAACCACTAATCAAAATAGCAAGCAAAGTAGAATATAGTAATTCTCCTTTAAAAAGAATACCTAAATAAAAACCGATACTTAAACCCGTACTCATACTAAAAGACATAATAAATACCATATACTCCATTAGGGTACCGTTGCGTTTAGAAATGTAAGATGTAATAAGAATCGAGATACAACAAAGTGTTAAGATGGTTGCTGTGTAAGCGAACATTATGATACCTCCCTGTCCTATCATTCATTTCATCATATGTTCGTATGGAGAATACTTATGCTAATATATATCTGCAAATTATCTGCACAATTCAATAAATGTAAGTAAGTAGGTGCTTGATTTTTTGAGCATCTTTTTATTTGTGAGCATGAGAAAGAAATTGTTATATAATGAGTTTCTATTGTGAAGCCATAAAGAATAAGCGTATAATATTATAGTTATCCCATTACTGGGAGTAACCCGCGAATGATAAATAAGATTGTTCTTTTATCATCGCCTCTAAACAGATAGACAATGAAAGTAACACTGGAATACAGATAGGGAGTTATAAAATGAAATTAATTATTGCCGAGAAACCGGATCAAGGTTTGGCTCTTGTTTCACAGTTTAAATATCGACGGAAAGATGGATATTTAGAAGTAGAAGCGAATGAGTTATTTCCAAATGGAGCGTACTGTACATGGGCAATTGGTCATTTGACGCAGTTATGTAATCCAGAGCATTATCACGCAGAGTGGAAAAAATGGTCACTTAATACGTTACCGATGATTCCAGAGCGTTTTCAGTTTGAGGTAACAAAGTCAAAGTATAAGCAATTTAACGTTGTGAAACAGCTGTTACATAACCCTCAGGTAACAGAAATTATTCACGCGGGCGATGCTGGTCGTGAAGGGGAATTAATCGTACGAAACATTATAAATCTTTGTAACGTGCAAAAGCCGATGAAACGTCTTTGGATTTCATCTTTAACGAAACAAGCTATATATCAAGGATTTAAAAATTTATTAGATGAAGCAGATACAATCAATACGTACTATGAGGCGTATACAAGGTCATGTGCGGATTGGGTCGTTGGTATGAATGCGTCACGTGTCTTTAGTATATTGCTAAAGAAAAAAGGAATGAACGATGTATTTTCAGCTGGTCGTGTACAAACACCGACACTCGCATTAATTGTAAAGCGTGAAAAAGAAATAGAAAACTTTAAGTCTGAGCCGTTTTGGGAAGTGTTCGCAACCTTTAATATAGAAGGAAAGAAGTATGAGGGGAAATGGGAGAAGGATAGTGAATCCCGCTTACAAGACCCTGATATGGCAAATAAAATTGCAGCATTTTGCCAAGGTAAACCGGCTGTAGTAAAAGAAATGAAAACGGAGCGTAAAGAGTTTCAGCCGCCGTTTTTATTTAATTTATCAGCACTGCAAGCGACAGCTAATAAAGCTTTTAAATTTTCACCGAAAAAGACGCTTGATATAACACAAGCCCTATATCAAAAAGGAATAGTTTCTTATCCGCGTTCGGATTCTAACTATGTTACACAAGGAGAAGCAGCGACGTTCCCTGATATTTTACAGAAGTTAAGTCAGTTTGATGAATATAAAGGTTTATTGCCAGCACCAATTGAATCAATTATGAATAATAAGCGTTATGTGAATGAAAAAAAAGTGACAGATCACTATGCAATTATACCGACAGAGCAAGTTACAAATCCAAGCAAACTATCAGGTGATGAAAAGAAAATTTACGATATGATCGTAAGAAGACTGATTGCGGCGCATTATGAAGTAGCAATCTTTGACTACACAACGATTACAACTCTTGTAGACGAACGTGCTGAATTTATTTCAAAAGGAAAACAGCAAATTCAAGAAGGTTGGCGTAAAGTTATTTTCCAAGATGATAAAGATGACGAAACAATTCTTCCAATTGTCGCAGAAGGTGAACAAGGGAAAGTTGTAAAGGTGAAAGTGAAAGAAGGAAAAACACAGCCACCGAAGCGTTATACAGAAGGTCAACTTATTACGTTAATGAAAACGGCAGGTAAGTATTTAGAGAACGAAGAGCTTGAGAAAGTATTAAAGAAAACAGAAGGTTTAGGTACAGAGGCAACTCGCGCTGGAATTATTACGATGCTGAAAGACCGTAAATATATAGATGTGAAGAAAAACCAAGTGTATGCAACCGATAAAGGGAAAGTATTAATTACCGCAATCGGTGATAAAATACTGGCTTCACCAGAAATGACAGCGAAATGGGAGCAGCGCCTTGCGGAAATTGGGGAAGGTACAGCATCACCAGCTACATTTATGGAACAAACGAAAAAGCTATCAGCGAAAATTATTGAAGATGCAGTGGAAATGTCGGAGAAGTGGGATTTCACTGGATTACATGTTGAATCGATTGAGCGAAAAGGATCGAAATTTACAACTGGTAAAAAGGTTGGTAGTTGTAAAAAATGTGATGGCGACGTGATTGATAAGTCAACGTTTTACGGTTGTTCTAACTACAACACAACGCAATGTGACTTTACCATCTCGAAGAAAATATTAAGTAAAACAATTTCACAAAAGAATATGACAAAGCTCTTAAAAGGTGAAAAGACCGATTTAATTAAAGGCTTTAAAAAAGGCGAGAAAACGTTTGATGCGATGTTAGAGTGGAAAGATAATAAGATTAATTTTGTGTTTGAGAATTAAGTGGTGTCAATAAATAAAAAAGTTCTTTCTTGAGTAGAAGCTTCTGTAACAGACTAGGTTTGAAAAAATATTTATAGAAAAGAAAAAGCATGACAAATTTATGTCATGCTTTTTCTACAATTAGTCAAGCTATATTTATCTGGAACATCTGGGTATGAAGATGCATTTTATATGGTGGAAACAATTTTCCACCATATTAATTTAATATAGCTTGGTCCAATTGAAGTGTCCAAAAGGAAAAATTAATTAGACTGGGGAACAATTAACTAGGCTAGAGAAAAATCAGAAGGAGATAATTTTCCGTTAATTCTGTTAAAATTCTGATTTGAGCATTAAATAAAATCTCATGAATGGAAGGCTTGATTTCAAAATAAATTATATGAATGGGAGTATTATAAATTAGGTAGAAGTATAAATATTAACAAAGAACATGTTTTGAATAAAGCTACGTATTTATTCTGGAAAAAGGGTTATGACGCTACATCCATTTCATATCTTTTCAACATAGGGACCTAATACATAACAATTGAGATAATTATGATGAATACTGTCTTTAGCTGGTTATTTGTAAATTCTAGGGACTCTCTGACCTAAGTTACAAGCAACTTCATACGATATGGTTCCTAACATATTTGCCACTTCATCTAATGATATGAAATAATCCCCTTGACCTCCATAAACTACTACTTCATCACCAATATTTACATCCTTAATATCAGTAACATCAATCATACAAAAATCCATACATATTCTACCAAAAACAGGAGCTATTTGTCCGTGTATAAGGACATAAGCCGTTCCAGATAATCGCCTCGAATACCCATCTGCATAACCAATTGGAATAGTTGCAATAATTGCTTTATCTCTTTCAATACTAGTTGCTCCATATGATACGCCATCCCCCTTCTCAAGTGTCTGGATATAGATGACTTTGGTTTTTAACTGCATTGCTTGTTTAAGATTAACTTTTGTTTTATTCACCTCTTTAGATGGATAAAGGCCATACATTGAAATACCAATACGAACCATATCGTAGGTCATATCTGGCATTTCTATTGTTGCAGCACTATTGGCAATATGAAATATGGGAATAGAAACTTTTTGTTTCTCCAATTCTTCCAATAACCTTCTCCATCGGTTCTTTTGCTTTTCTGCATACCGTATGTCGGCTTCATCTGCGGTAGCAAAATGCGAGTACACTCCTTCTAGATACAGCCCATCCATTTTTGACACGATATGGATAAAATCACTTGCTCCTTCTGCTTGAAGTCCCAATCGTCCCATCCCTGTATCGACTTTGACGTGAACCTTTGCCTTTTTTCCTAAGATTTGCCCAGACTTTGATAAAGCTTCTGCATGTTCCATATCAAAAATTGATTGTGTTAAATCCCAATAAACAACATGATTCGATGCTGATGGAGGTGTGTATCCAAGTATAAGTATAGGTGCCTGAATATCTGATTTTCGTAGTTTAATAGCTTCTTCTAAACTGGCCACCGCTAGATAATCCACTCCACTATTAATCGCTTTTTGGGAAACCTCGACAGCACCGTGCCCATAACCATTCGCTTTTACGGTGGCCATTATTATTGTTGAGTTAGGTATTATTTTTCGAAATTCACTAATATTATGTGAAATATTACTAAGGCTAATTTCAGTCCATATTGGTCTATACATCATTTCCCCCCACTTTAGGTGAATTTTCAATGATCGTTTCAAGTAACTCATTAAACGGATTGCCCACTGATTGTGAACTTTTTAAGAGCAGCCTTTTTTTCGTCTTCCTAGGGAATTAATTAACTTCCAACACATAAGGGAGACTATACAGGACGGCCGTCTGTAAGCTTAAAGGCGTTAAACACTATATTCATACCATTGCTAAAATTTTTACATACTTGCACTAATCCAAAAAGGTCCACACAATAAGTATTTTAACGGTCTTATGGTAGGGTGTGGAACCACCAAGATAGATGGTAGCTAGGAAATATGATGGTGGGTCATCCCCCTTTAGATTAATTAAATTCAAATAAATTGTATAAGGAGTTATTCTATTAAATGGCCCAATTGTTAAATAACATGACCAGCATTTTTTAAACAACTTTATTATGTTTTAAAAGAATTTATTGTAAATTAAAATTCTTTCTTATCTCTGGCCATCTTCATTTTCTCTTACATTTTGAAACTTTGAGTTTTGTTCTTCATCTTAAATATGTGTTAGAAAATAAATTTAGTAATAAAAGAGCTACTATTGCTAAAATAAAAATGTTAACGGGCCTATATCAAGGGTTGAAACCAGAAGTAGCGAAATACTTAGAAGAAAAAGTCTACTTTCATAATAAACAAATTTCTAATGTGGCAAATAAAATGTGATTATTTTAAAAGATACTGATTCATAAAAGAGTAGTAAAAAGCAAATCGAAGTTGCTGTTATCTTATTTAAAGTGGATGAAAATATATAAAGGAAGATTAGATATTTTAGGATTGCTTAGAGTTTATTTTTGGCTAGGAAACTTATATATTTATCATTACTATTTCGTGAGTCATAAGGTACATTTTACAATTTACAGGTGAAAAAATATTCCTTTATAGTTGAAGGTACTTTTTATGTCAGGTACTTTAATTTTAAAAAAACTATGAAGCATAAAAATTCGGAAGAAAAAGTTCTTTACTTTGGGACAAGTGGTTTCAACAAATAAAAAAGTATGCCAATTAAACTGTACCCTATAGAGTATACACTGAAAAAATCTATTTTATAGGGAACTTCTTTTATATAAAGGGAAAATAAGGAATTAGAAAATGGAAATAAGCAATTAAGAGAACAACCAAAAGTAGCTTACACCAATGTTTGTGAAAGTATGCAATAAAAATATTTTATAAAATAATAAATATTTATTGTAAAACGATAAAAATTATATTAAAATCAAAAACAGAATAAATAATTGTGGTGCTTTTTATAGAAAAGTTAACAACGTTATTTTTAAAATTAGAGGAGGTATAAATATGGACATTAACAATTTGATTATTGAAAATATGGATAACCCTCATGAGTTGGAGAGAATGTATAGAAAAGACCCGAAAGCTTTTAAAAAGTCATTCTCACAAGCATGGGATAAAAATCCTGATTCTCAGGTGCTAGCTGCTTGGTATGAAAGATTGCATTTCAAGGAGACGGCAAATAAAGAAAAAATATCGCTGTTTCAAAAAGGTTTCTTATTCATGGGCATGTTAGCTATTCTAGCTGGGCTAAGCACTAGAATCATTTTCCACTTTGTCGAGCAGGAAGCAATTGCTCCAATTAACTTGGCTTTTGGTGTAATTCCCTTTATTGCTGCTTATTTTATTTACAATAATACCCCGAAAAAAAGTATTATTTACTTACTTGCAGCGTTGTTCCTAATTGCCGGGTTGTACCTTAATATGTTGCCATTAAATTATAAAGACAGCAGTATCCTTGCGTATTTACATCTTCCTATATTGCTATGGGTCTTATTGGGACTTGCGTTTACGGGAAATGAATATTCAAAAGGTAGTACAAGATTAGCGTATATTAAATTTAATTTAGAATACGGTCTTCTCTACGCAAGCATGGCAGTGAGCGGAATGATACTAGCATTATTCACCATGCGATTATTTAGCTTTGTTGACTTGGATATAGGAGAGTTCTATTTTAGTAATGTTGTTTTATTTGGAGCTGCCGCTCTCGCTGTAGTGGCTGCATACTTAGTATCATTGAATCTTAAACTTGCTAAAAATATTACACCATACATATCTAAAATTTTTAGTCCGCTTGTCTTGATCACATTGTTTATTTATCTTATAACGGTAATTTGGGTCGGGAAAAATCCATTCTTGGATCGTAATTTCCTAATGGCCTTTAACGGAATACTCCTTGGTGTATTGGCTGTTACTATATTTTCTATCGTTGAGAGTGATTCAGACGAGAAAAAGAGCATTTCAGATTATATAAATTTTGCCTTAATTGTTCTGGCGCTTATTATTGACACTGTCGCATTGTCAGCCATTGTATTCAGACTTTCTTCTTACGGGATTACACCTAATAGACTTGCTGTTTTAGGTGTAAACATACTGATCTGGGCAAATCTCATTTGGATTATGTTCTCCTATATGCGTTTCTTGCAAAACAAATCAGGGCCGACAGCTATCCAATATGCCGTTACGAAGTATTTACCAATCTACGGACTTTGGGCAGCTTTCGTAATATTTATTTTTCCTATAATGTTTAATTAGAAAGGCTTTGTTAATGTAACGACAAGCTAATTTTCTATAACGTATAAAATCCTTAGAGCTGATAATTATCGTTACTTCTATAATTTCTCGACAATAAAAAAACGTCCTAAAGTAGGACGTTTTTTATTATGTATATCGCTGTTTTCTCTTAATAAGCAACAACACTTGTGAAACACAAGCAAGTACTGGTAGTTCAATCAACGGTCCAATAACGAGTGCAAGTGCAATAAGAGGCTCGTCCGGAAAAGCTGTTACAGCAATAGCGAGTGCAACAGGTGAGTTTCTTGCTAATGTTGTTAAGTTTAAACTTACTGTATCTTTATAAGGTAAACGCATTATGCGTCCGATAAATTGTCCCAGTATAAAATTAATGATGAAGAACAATAGAACAGGAATGAGTAGTAATAAAACGACATTCATATTTTGTAGTAAATATTTTCCTTGTGATGCAAACATCGCTACGATAGCTAAACTTAAAAATACAATTTGAGCAGAGCTGAAAAACGGAATGAGTTTATTCTCGAGTGTTTCAGTTTTTTTCATTTTATTCATAATGAATTTTGTAGCGTGTGCAAGTACAAATGGTAAGACGATTACGATAACAATACTTTCTACTAAAACAGAAACCGCTACTGTCTTCATGACACCAGCAAATAAAAATAAATAAATGGGAAGGAGTAGTACTTGCAAAATTAAATTCACAGGCAAAATTGCAGTAGAAAGTGCTACATTTCCTTTCGCTATTTCAGTAAAGATTAAGTACCAATCTGTACATGGAGTAACCATTAACATAATAAATCCAACCCAAAGTGCCGGGTGATCTGAAAGAAATAGTGCACCTAATCCCCAAGCGAGTAAAGGTGTCCATAAAAAATTAATAGTAAGGCTCGTTCCAGCGAATTTTAAATTGCGGAATCCATTTTTTATTTCTTTCAATGGAATGCTGAGAAATAATCCATACAGCATGAAAAATAAGAAGGGGACAATAAATTGCTCTGAATACATATGTATCAAATTAAATTGTCCGAGTACGATGCCGCATGTAACAGCAAAAAGAATAATGAAAGTTTGAATCTTTTCTATAGTGCTCATGAGTAAATCCTTTCTAAATATGAATTGCCCTCTCTACATCCATTATACAAACAATAAAGTTGCAATGGGTGTATGAATTGTATTGTGGTCTTTATTTTTAATCCGAGATATTATTTTTTATTTAAAGTTACTTGACTAAAGTAAGTTACTGTATTACAATCACTTACATAAGGTAATTAAATAACAAAAAGTTTTTTGTGTTTGTACTTAAGGTATCTATTGGAACTTTTTACTAGAATAAGAATTTTTATGATGATGAATAATGAATATGATAAGAAAGTTTAGGTGAAGAAAATGGGATTATTTAGCTCGTTATTTGGTAAAAAAGAAGAAAATACAAAAGTAGAGGGGAATAAAACAATGTCAAAAGTATTATTTGTAAAAGCAAACGATCGTCCAGCGGAGCAAGCAGTTAGTTCAAGAATGTATGAAACATTTGTAAGTACTTATAAAGAAGCGAACCCAAATACAGAAATTACGGAGTTAGATTTATTCGCATTAGATCTTCCGTATTACGGAAATATCGCTATTTCAGGTGGATACAAACGTAGTCAAGGAATGGAGTTAACAGCAGAAGAAGAGAAGGCTGTAGCTACGGTAGATCAATATTTAAATCAGTTTTTAGAAGCTGATAAAGTTGTATTTGCCTTTCCACTATGGAACTTCACAGTGCCAGCGCCATTAATTACGTATATTTCATACTTATCTCAAGCTGGAAAAACATTTAAATATACAGCAAATGGTCCAGAAGGTTTAGCTGGCGATAAGAAAGTCGTTGTATTAGGTGCGCGTGGTTCAGATTACTCTTCAGAACAAATGGCTCCTATGGAAATGGCAGTGAATTATGTAACGAATGTGCTTGGGTTCTGGGGAATTACAAATCCAGAGACTGTTGTAATTGAAGGGCACAATCAATATCCAGATCGTTCACAACAAATTGTTGAAGAAGGTTTAGAGAACGTTAAAAAAGTAGCGGCGAAATTTTAATTGATAGTAAATATAAAAAACCAACATGGATGACCATGTTGGTTTTTTAGTCTATTTCTATGTTAAAAAATGTATATTTATAAAATGAATGAAAAGTTTGAAAATAGTATTGCAAAATATTATATAGCAAACTATAATGAGTTCAAGAATAGTTGATATTCGAACTGAAGATTCAGAAAATTCAATTAGTTAAAAATGGAAAATGAGATAAGGAAATTTGAATGGAGGTTATATTATGACGAACAAAGTACCGTTTTCGTTCATAGTAGTTATTGGATTAATGTTATTCGCACTATTTTTTGGAGCAGGAAATTTAATATTCCCGGCAATGCTTGGTCAATCAGCAGGAGAAAATGTATGGGTTGCTAACGCTGGATTTTTAGTAACAGGAGTAGGTTTACCATTACTAGGTGTACTAGCATTTGGTTTTTCGGGTAAAGATGATTTACAGTCATTAGCAAGTCGGGCTCACCCAGTGTTCGGGATTGTGTTTACAACAGTTTTATACTTAGCGATTGGCCCGTTATTTGCAATACCAAGAACAGGAAATGTTTCTTATGAAATTGGTCTTAAGCCGTTTATGCCAGAGGGAATAGGCTCTACACCTTTAATTCTTTTCACAATTGTATTTTTTAGCATCACTTGTTTTTTTTCGCTAAATCCCGCGAAAATTGTCGATATTGTTGGAAAAATCTTAACGCCAATTAAGTTAACTTTTATCGGTATATTAGTAATCGTTGCTTTTATACATCCGATTGGAGATATGCAAGCACCAGTGGAAGCTTATACATCACATGCATTCTTTAAAGGGTTCCAAGAAGGGTACTTAACAATGGACACACTTGCATCATTCGTATTTGGAATCATTATCATTAATGCAATTAAAGAAAAAGGTGCGAAAACGAAAACACAGATTATGATCGTTTGTGCAAAAGCGACAATCATTGCAGCATCTATTTTAGCAATTATCTATACAGCTCTTTCTTATATGGGTGCTTCAAGTGTTGCAAAGCTTGGACATTTAGAGAATGGTGGAGAAGTATTAGCGAAAGTTTCTAACTACTATTTCGGATCATATGGTGGAGTATTATTAGGATTAATGATTACAGTAGCGTGTTTAACAACTAGTGTGGGACTTGTATCAGCATGTTCTTCATTCTTCCATAAGTTATTCCCAAATGTCCCTTACAAAGCAATTGCAATCATACTATGTGTATTTAGTGCAATTGTTGCAAACGTAGGATTAACACAATTAATCGCAGTTTCTGTTCCAGTACTAACAGCAATTTATCCACTAGCAATCGTATTGATTTTCTTAACATTCTTCCATTCATTATTCAAAGGAAGAGCTGAAGTTTATCAAGTGAGCTTAATCGTAACATTTATCATCAGCTTATTCGATGGATTAAGTGCAGCTGGAGTTAACATTGAAGTAGTAAGCCGAGTGTTCACTAAATTCCTTCCGATGCAAGAAGTAGGATTAGGATGGATCTTCCCAGCAATTATCGGTGGATTTATCGGATATGGCATTAGCGTTTTAAAAGCAAAAAATCAAGTTCAACCAGCTAGTGCGAATAAGAAAATAGGTTAAATAAAAAAGTTATAGAACTTGTTTCTATAACTTTTTTTGTTACTATTAATAATGAAAGAAAATAAAGTAGTAGGGGAAATAAAATGAAAAAAACAATTGATCATATCGGCATCGCAGTTCGAGATATAGAAAGTACGATACATTTTTATGAAAAGGTGTTGTTAGGAACTTTAATAGATCGTTACGTAAGTGAAGCTCCTGGTGTGGAAAGCGAAGTAGCCATTCTTGAAGTGGATGGAGATAGAATTGAATTACTTGCGCCTACGAATAATACGACATCTCCAATTGCCCGATTTATAAAGCAAAAAGGTAAAGGTGTTCATCACGTTGCGTACCGTGTCGATGATTTAGATGTAGCTTTAGAAGAGTTAAAAGAACAAGGTATTCGAACGTTAGAGCATACACTTCGAATTAATAAGCACGGTAGAAGATTAATATATCTTAACCCAGCGGATACAGAGGGAACAATCATTGAGTATTGTGATTATCCAGAAGAGAAGTAAAGAAATTTTATGATGGAAGAAGGGTATTGCGTAATAACGTAATACCTTTTTCATTGATGTATTTCACACTTTTTTCACAAATGATTCACGATAACTTTTCTTCTTTAGGAACTTACATAAATATATTTTATGATATAATAACAATCGACTTTAAAAATGTAAGTTGTATCTATGAAGGTAGTTACTATTGTATAGGAAGTTAAGAGGTGAGAGAGAAATAAAAAGTTACACTGTATAGAAATTTATATTTAATCAGGTTAATATTTCGTCGAAGAATGAAACTTGGGAAGTTTAAGGAATGAAAAGATAGTTATGAGGAAGAAAGAAGTGAAATGATTGTGAAAGTAATGAGAAGGTTAGGGGCATGGCTATTAATTGCGTGTGTACTTATCATATTGATACCAAAAAGTGCATCTGCTCATGCGTACATTGTGAAATCAAACCCTGCTGAAAATGAAACGTTGAAGAAAGCGCCATCTGTAGTGAAAATTGAATTTGATGAGGATATACAAGTTTCGCATTTTAATACATTGTTTGTAAGAGATACCTCAGGTACAAGAGTAGATTTAAAAGATGCTCATATCGATAAGAAAAACAAAAAAATATTAGAAATAGGCTTAAAAGAAAACTTGAAAAACGGACTCTACTCTATTCAGTGGAAAGTGATTTCTGCTGACGGGCATCCTATTCAAGGAGTTATTCCGTTCCGAATTGGGTCAGAGGAAGCGGGAGCAGACGATATACAAGTAGAAGAGATGGGGTATGTCCCGCAAATAGATATGATTATGGAACGTGGAGTTTTATATACAAGTTTCTCACTATTTATAGGCGTGCTATTCTTTAATCTTATTATGTATAAAGGGAATGCAACCTCGGTTCGATCAAGGAGTAAGAACATAATATGGATCTCATTATTGGGTATATTGATTAGCTTATTATTCAATCTACCATTGCAAGCGAAAATAAATGCTGATGTTTCATGGCTAGAAGCATTCGATCCGTTACTATTAAAAGAAACATTACAGCTTTCTGTTTTTGGATATGTATGGATTACTCAAATGGTTCTTATTAGTTCGCTTATAATTGTTACGTATTTTGCGATGAAGTGTGAGAAGCTGTCGTCGTTTAAAATATGGAGCATTCCAATACTATTGTTTATCGGGATACTTGTTATGAAAGCCTTTAATAGTCACGCATTTGGTTTAAA
This sequence comes from Bacillus sp. M5A3_1b, assembly GCF_053345335.1. Taxonomy (NCBI): domain Bacteria; kingdom Bacillati; phylum Bacillota; class Bacilli; order Caryophanales; family Bacillaceae; genus Bacillus; species Bacillus sp. M5A3_1b. The sequence goes on from NZ_JBKEZY010000005.1 coordinate 100,262, forward strand.
GTTTAAAGAGATTGCGGTCGTTATGGACTTTCTACATTTATTCGCAGCTTCGTTATGGATTGGTGGTCTATCATCTATTGTTCTTCTTTTACGTAAAGAGGATGATAAGTGGAGTATGTATTGGGATATGATTAAGCGCTTTTCACCGTGGGCAACAGGTGCTGTCATCGTGATTTTAATAACAGGTCTTTTTAACAGTACATTCTTTATACCAACAATACACTCGTTATTTGATACGAAGTATGGATTAGCTTTATTAGCAAAGATACTTTTATTCATTTTCATGGGGATATTGGGAATTGTTCATTATGTGAAAGGGAAAATGAGAGCGGAGCAAGGTTTAGGCGCTACGGTGAAAGTAGAGTTTATCATAGGAATTATCATCTTTGTCATCGTAGCTTTTATGACAAACGTACAAACACCACCGATGCCTCCTACTGGACCTTTTACAGAGAGTAAGCAATTAGATAATGGATATGAACTTACTTTACATGTAAGTCCTAATAAAGTAGGACAAAATACATTCCATATTACTTTAAAGGATGAGAACGGACAACCTGTTACCGATATGGAGCAAATTATTTTAACTACGCAATCATTGGATATGAACATGGGAAAAGGTTCATTTAAAGTTTCGGCCGTTTCACCAGGAGAATATGAAGCGGAAGGTATGTATATTAACATGACAGGAAACTGGAATATACAAGTGCACGGATTAACAAAATCTCTTGATAGCTTTGATGCGGATTATAAATTTATAGTAGGCGGCAGATAAAGAGAAGGTATAAATAAAAAGGAGTTAATAGAAAATGAAACGTATAAAAAAAATTGGCACAACAATGATCGCAACAATTATTGCAATGGGAATTTTTTCGTTACCTGTTAGTGCGCACGTCACTGTGAAACCAGAAGCTTCGGACGTTAATTCTTGGGAGACTTACACGATAAAAGTACCAGTTGAAAAGAATGTAGCAACGACAAAAGTTACATTGAAAATACCGTCTGGAGTGGAATTCCAACAGTATGAACCAGTACCAGGATGGAAAGTGGAAGAGCAAAAAGATAATGCTGGAAAAGTGAAAACTGTAGTATGGGAAGCAACAGGAGAAGGGATTTTACCCGGTCAGTTCCAGCGATTTACTTTCGTCGCTAAAAATCCGGATAAAGAACAAAAAATAGCTTGGGATGCATATCAACAATATAAAGACGGAGAAATTGTTGAATGGACAGGCGATGAAAAAGCTGAAAAACCACATTCACTTACTACAATTGCAAAAGGTACGTCATTAACAGGAGAACATGGTGAAGTGTCTAGTGTAGAACAGAATGAAGGTACTAGTAATATGCAAGTAATAGCGATTGTCTTATCTATTTTGGCGATTGTATCGTCGGCAGGTGCGTGTGTTTTTGTAGTACGCCTTAAAAGGTAAGTAAGATTGAAAGGTCTCATCGAAAATAATGAGACCTTTTTTATTACGTCTATGGATTAGAAAGAATGAAGATAATGGTACTATTATAGCCACTCTATAATGAAATTTATTGATGTATGGAAATCAATTGACGATTATTAAGTCTTCCGGCAGGATATCATGTTCGAGCCAGTTTTCAATTAAAGTATTAAATAGTATGGGATTTGCTAAAGAGATTCCATGACCAATTTTAGGAATGATAATACCTGTGCAATTCGTATTATTTTCAAGGATTTCAGTCATTGAGTCTTTCATAATTCTTTTTTCTTTGTTTCCAACAGTTACTAATATATTACTATTAGCATCCTTGAAACCTTTTGGTATTGTAAACGACATATTTTCTTCTAATATCCTTACAAATGTATTTTTATTTATTTGACAACTGTCATGATAATAGTTATCAAAATGTGTTTCATCTATGTACATTGATGTTGCTTGTATTTTGGAAAATGTCTTACTCTTTATTAGGAAGTAGGTTAAGCTAAGGGGGCTTATTAATGTTTTAGCGAAAGGGATTGGTTTAACTAATGCGCTATTGATCATAGCATATTGAATTAAGTTTGGCTTCATACTGAGCATGGAAATTAATACTTGAGCGCCTAATGAAAACCCAATTACTATAACAGTTTGACCCTGACTTTTTTCTTCAATTAGGTCTATGATTTTTTCAGCACTAAAGTTTATTGAGAAAGGATCTTTACTTTTATTTTTTCCTTGCTCAAGTAAATCAGGAACAAGGCAGTGATAGTTAGTAAAATGTTTAATTTGTTTGTCCCACATCCAACCACTGACTCCACCACCATGAATAAAAACCATAAGTGGTGAGCTTGAATCTCCAAATTCTTTATACTGTAAAACCATATAATGCCCCCTTATGATTAGAATTGTTAGTCCATCCATATATAGTAGAGGTAATATTCTTACTACTTAAGTATCATCATACAATAAAAAGAAAAAAATTCCTTTTAATAAAACTCTCTGTAACTGAACTGTACTGATAAAAGGGTGAAAAAGAGCCTACACACAGCAGGCTCTTTTTCATTTTTATTTCACTTCAACTTGCTGCCTTACAGCAAGTGTTTTCGGCTTTATATTTACGAAACAAATACTCACCACAATAAATAATAGTCCGATGAATAAGCTAATAGTAATGGCCTCATGTAAGAAAATTGAACTTACAATAATAGCGATTAATGGAATAAGAAATGTATAAGCCCCAACTTTACTTGCTTCACCAGCTCCAACAAGAGTAAAGTATGCAAGCCATCCCATTGCAATAACAAAGAATGAAATAAAGAGTAGTACACTAACAAATGGTATACTCCAAGCGATACTAGACCAGCTTTCAAACTCTGAACCAAATCCAATTAAGCAAAGCCCGCCAATAATAAGCTGAAGTGTTACCATCCAAATGGAATTAACGCGGTGCCCAGTCTTCTTAATAAATACTGTGCCAAGTGCCCAGCCAATAGCGCATCCTATCGCGAGAAGGATTCCAATAATAGAAATATGTCCAGTTAAACTACTAGAGCTAATGACACCTACGCCAATAAATCCAAGAACAAGCCCAAAAATTTTTAAGCCGTACATAGATTCTTCAAGCCAAATCCATGAGAAAATGCCCAGTAAAACAGGTTGTAGAAATACAATGGCTGAAAATAACCCAGCGGGCATATATTGAAGGCCTACAGTTTGTAATCCGTAAAATATAATGATGTTAAGTAAAGAAGAAATAACGTATAAATGCCAAGTTTCTTTTAAGTGTAACTCTTTGTATTTCGGTAATGCGAAAAGGAGTAAAATGAATCCTCCAATTAAAGTTCGAACGCCTGCAAATAAAACGGGTGGTGTATAATGCAGGGCAAACTTAGATAAAGGCCAATTGATTCCCCACATGAAAACGAGAAAGGTAAGGATTATGGCCGTCTTAGTTCGAGAAAGCTGTGTCATGGTAAGACCTCCTTGTTGTTATTCATTTCACTATGATATGATATCGACTGTAATAAATAAAATGAATCTTTTTTATAAGGAGTATAAGTGATTAGTTATGACCATTACACAACTGCAAATATTAATAAAAACTGTTGAGTTAGGTAGTTTTACGAAGGCTGCTCGGGTGTTAAATATGACGCAGCCAGCTGTAAGTCATGCGATTTCAAGTATTGAGTCAGAGTTAGGAGTTACGATTCTTATACGTGATAAACGAAAAGGGCTAATCGTTACGGATGTAGGAAACAGAATTCTTGTGCATATTAGAGAGATTTTGAACGGTGTAGAGAAGATTGAACAAGAAGTTGCGATGGAGAAAGGATACGAAGTTGGGACGATTCGAATTGGGAGTTTTCCGAGTGCCTCTGCACATTTCTTACCCAAAATGATAAACCTTTTTAAGGAGAAGTATCCAAACTTAGAAGTCGTTCTTTGTGAAGGAACGATTAAAGAAGTTGAAGATTGGTTAGTATCGAGGGTTGTTGATATAGGAATTGTTATTTTGCCTAATAAAGAGATGGAGATTGTCCCATTAACGAAGGGGAAAATGGTTGCTATCTTAAGAGATGATCATCCTCTTTGTAAGAAGGACTCTATTGCAATTAGTGATTTAGAGAATGAACCGATCATATTATGTAAGGGTGGATACGAACCACCCATTATTGATATGTTTAAACAAGCAAACGTACCACTTCGGGTTGAGTATGTAATATCGACCGTTACTACAGCTTTAAATATGATTCAAGAAGGGTTAGGTATTGCAATATTAGCTCAATTATCTTTAACGAATTTACCACAGAATGTGCAAACGAGAGAATTGGAACCACAAGTATGGAGAGAAATTGCTTTAGCTGTTCCTTCATTAAAGGATTCCTCAATCGCTGTGCAGCTATTTATTGAAGAATTTCAAGCGCTATTTACAGAATAAAAAGAGGTGTCTCATATATCATAATGGGACACTTTTTAATTTACTTATAAAAAATCTATGAAAAGGATTGACTTATCTTTTCGTTGTAACTATAATGATTACATCGAGGTGGTGATCACAATGAAAATTAGTAGCCGCTTTTCTATAGCTGTTCATATTTTATCTATTTTGAAAAACAATCCGTCTTCACTTTGTACTTCAGACTATATAGCTGAAAGTGTAAACACAAATCCAGTAGTCATTCGTAAAATGATGTCGTACTTGAAACAAGTTGGTTTTGTATATGTAAATCGCGGTCCAGGTGGTGCGGGATTATTAAAGGATTTACATGAAATCACATTGTTAGATGTATACCATGCAGTAAATGTAGTCGAAGAAGACAAACTATTTCATATGCACGAGCAACCAAATCCAGATTGTCCAATTGGAGCGAATATTCAAGCAGTGTTAGAAGTTATATTAATACAAGCGCAATCCGCGATGGAAGAAATTTTGAGAAATATTACGATGGGGCATTTGTTTGAAACTTTGCAAGAAAAAATGAATGCTTAAATCATATTTATATTTTTTTATTATTAATGTAACTGATTTGATTACAACTATAAAGGTAAGGTGTAAAAGTATGACTGTAAAAATGAAAGTATACTCAGATTTTATATGTCCATTTTGTTTTTTAGCAAAAGGTCCATTAGATGAAGTAGCGAAAGAGAAAGATGTAGAAATTGAATGGATGCCATTTGAATTACGTCCAAGTCCATATTCAAAAATAGATCCATGGAATGAGCCAGAAAAATTAGGCTCATGGGATGCTTTTATTCTTCCAACTGCGAAGAAGTTAGGAATCGATATGCGTTTGCCGCGTGTTTCACCGCATCCATATACACATTTAGCTTTCGAAGGATGTCAATTTGCGAAAGAACGTGGACTAGGAAATGAGTATCATCACCGCGTATTCACAGCATTTTTCCAAGAAGAGCAAAACATTGAAGATATTGATATTTTAACAAAATTAGCGGTAGAAGTAGGTCTTCCTGAAGCTGAATTTAAAGATGCTTTAGTAACTCGTAAATATAAAGAAAAGCATCAAGAAGCAATTCAGCATGCATATGATGAAGCAAATATTATGGCTGTTCCAACTGTCATGATTGGAGATGAAGTCATTCAAGGGCTTGCTAGTAAAGAAACGCTACAAAGAGTCATCGATAAAGAAATTGAAAAGGATAAAACAAATTCATTTGAAGGTATGCAATGTAATACAGATGGATATTGCTAATTCGCTTGTTATGAAATAACAAAATAAATTATAAAACAAATATTTGGAGGAATTAAAATGTCAGCAACTACAACAAATTTAAAAGAAGCAATCGTGAACCGTCGTTCTATTCGTAAAGTAACAAAAAACGATGCAATTACGAAAGAAAGAATTGAAGAAGTTTTAAAAACAGCTTTACACGCACCAACATCTTTCAATATGCAAAGTGGTCGTATGGTTGTATTAATGGATGGAGAACATGAAAAGTTTTGGGATATTGTTAAAGAAACACTAAGAGCCCGCGTACCAGCAGAAAACTTTGAAGCGACTGTAGAAAGATTAAAAGGTTTCCATACAGGTGTTGGGACTGTGTTATTCTTTGAAGATCAAGCAACAGTAGAAAAAATGCAAGAAAATGCACCATTATATAAAAATCAGTTCCCATTCTGGTCTCATCAAGGAAATGCAATGTTACAACATACTGTATGGATGTTATTATCGGCTGAAGGAATTGGCGCATCCCTGCAACACTACAATCCAATCGTAGATGCTGAAGTGAAAGAAACTTGGAACATTCCAGCAGAGTGGAGCTTAGTAGGACAAATGCCATTTGGTGAGCCAAATGAACAACCAGGAGAAAGAACTTTCTTACCTACTGAAGATGTAGTGAAATTTTATTAAGAAATTTAATATGTAAAAAGTTAAATAAAAGGAGAGTACATATTAGCCATATATGTACTCTCCTTTCGTATGCAATGTTAAACTCTTACTGCAAGAACGATTTCCTTCATATGAATCGAAGTCTTTCCTTACAATTAAAAATCTATTATGTTTATTATTTTGAAATGACAGTAAACATCCCCGTCATGTTTGGTGAGTAATCCTTAAAATCAAATTTTTCATAGAATGATTCTTTATCTTGTGATGCAAACAAACCGACAAACGCCTTATCAGGGGCATTCTCATGTAAGTATGCAACTAAACGATGCATGATTTCTTTCCCGATACCATGTTTCTGATACTCTGGATGAACTACTATATCTTGAATATAGAAATAGATAGATCCATCACCGACAATTCTCCCCATGCCGATAATTTGTTCATTATCTTTCACTGTGATGCAGTGAATAGAATGCTTCAGTGAAGTTTCCGCCACTTCAAAATTCATATAATTAGACCAACCAACAGAATCACATAAGTATTTGTACTCTTCTAATGTTGGAATGTTATGTTTAAACTCATATGTTTTCAAAATGTAACCTCCAAGTCCTTAAATACAACCAGTATATAAATTCGACATTTTTTTATCTTTTCCTCCTATGTAACTGAATCCCTTTTGGCTATTGAATTTCGTACAGTTTCCTTATTTGTATTAATTTATAAGAGTTTAGGGGAAAAATATTAGAAATAATGCAGTAGAAAGGGAAGTGGCAAAATGAATGATGAGAAAAAATATACAGTGGTAGGTACTGATGTTGAGGAGGTAAAACGTTTAAATAAGGATTCAGGGTTAACGTATAATCAAGTGAAGGAATTATTAGCGAAGCAAATGAAAAAAAGAATGAATTAAATTGAAATTTTTCATTTTTTCATTTAGCCTTTTAATAAGGAGGGTTATAAGGATAACTCTCTTTTTCAATACAATTGAGCAACTTTTAGAGTGGAGGAACAACATGAAGAAGTGGGTAAAGATAACGCTGTCAATTGCTGGAGGTATTGTCCTATTGGCATGTGCCGGAGGATATTACGTGTATAAAAACTATTTTCCAAAGGAACCTGAGCGTATCGTATATGATAAAGATAGAGTGTTAAAACCAATACATAACCAGTTGAAAGGAATTAACATAGAAAACGTAAAGATAAAAGAAAAAGAAGTCGTAAATGCGACTGTAGATGAGTTTCAAAAAATGATTGATGATGGGAAATTATCATATGAAGAATTAACGAGTATATATCTTTTTAGAATACAAGAACATGATCAAAATGGAATAACATTAAATGCTGTTACAGAGATAAATCCAAATGCAATGGAAGAAGCGCGAAAGTTAGACAAAGAGAGGGATTTAAATAAGAAATCGAACTTATACGGCATGCCGGTTATCGTAAAAGATAATGTACAAACGAAAAATGTGATGCCGACAAGCGCGGGCACTTATGTGTTAAAAGATTGGATTGCAGATGAAGATGCGACGATAGTGAAGAAGTTGAAAGAAGAAGGTGCTTTTGTTTTAGGAAAAGCGAATATGTCTGAGTGGGCAAATTATTTATCCTTTACAATGCCTAGCGGATATAGCGGGAAAAAAGGACAAAATTTGAATCCATACGGTCCGATTACGTTTGATACAGCGGGATCAAGTTCTGGATCTGCTACAGTAGTTGCGGCAGATTTTGCACCACTTGCAATCGGGACGGAAACGACTGGGTCAATTGTAGCACCCGCGACGCAGCAATCAGTAGTTGGATTACGTCCATCACTAGGTATGGTGAGTAGATCTGGCATTATTCCGTTAGCTGAAACACTTGATATAGCAGGGCCGATGGCAAGAACGGTGAGGGATGCGGCAACGTTATTTAATATAATGGTAAGTTATGATGAAAAAGATGCTATGACAGAAAAAATGAAAGATAAAGAAAGAATTGATTATACGAAGGACTTATCAATAGACGGATTGAAAGGGAAAAAAGTAGGAGTTCTTTTTTCAATAGATCGACAAGATGAGAATAGAAAAAAAGTAGCAGAAAAGATTAGAAAAGACCTTCAAGATGCAGGTGCGATATTGACTGATGATATTCAGTTAAACGATGGGGGAGTAGATAATCTGCAAACATTAGAATATGAGTTCAAACATAATGTTAACGATTATCTTGCACAGCAAAAAAATGTACCGGTAAAATCGCTAGAAGAGATTATAGCGTTTAATAAAAAGGATAGTAATAGACGAATAAAATACGGACAAACATTAATTGAGGGATCTGAAAAATCTGCTATAACGAAAGATGAGTTTGAAAAAATAGTGCGATCGAGTCAAGAAAATGCAAGAAAAGAGCTAGATAGATATTTAGTAGAAAAAGGTTTGGATGCTTTAGTTATGATTAACAACGAAGAAGTTCTTCTATCAGCTGTAGCTGGCTATCCAGAATTAGCGGTGCCAGCAGGATATGATAACAATGGAGAGCCAGTAGGTGCAGTGTTTGTCGGGAAGCAATTTGGTGAAAAGGAACTCTTCAATATGGGATATGCGTATGAGCAACAGTCTAAAAATAGAAGATCACCAAAACTGTAAAAGGGTAAACGAAAAATAGAGCTCCACTGAAATATGTTGGTAGGCTAATATGAAAAGAATCTAACAATATAAAAAGAAAAAAAGGATTCTTCTCAATTAATAAGAAAGATTGTCTATAGAAGTTCATAAAATGTAATATATTCAATTTCCATCCATTGAAGGGGGAGGTTAAATCTTAATGAATGAAGTGAAAAATTTCTTTCGAAGTAGAGGGTTCCAACGGTTTCTCGTTTTAATAATAGTAGCGCTTGTATTATATGGATTAAAAAGTATGATTAATTTAATATTAATTACGTTCATACTGACATTTTTAATGGATCGGTTTCAACGTTTTATTTCAAAGAAATTGAAAGTGAATCGGAAAATTGTTATCGCATGTTTGTATATAATATTAGTTACGTTTATCGGCACAACATTATATAAATATTTACCTGTGCTAACGATACAAATTTCCCAATTGATTTATCAGTTTAGGTTGTTTTTTCAAAATCCACCTGATAATGAGATCATTAAATATGCACTGTCAACTATTAATGGGATGGAAGTATCAAAATATATAGAACAAGGTGTAGATGTCATATATCAATCAATTGCAAATATAGGAAAAGTCAGTTTGCAAATACTACTCTCTCTTATTCTAAGTTTATTTTTCTTGTTAGAAAAAGAACGCATAATATCATTTACTTCGAAATTTAAAGATAGTAATCTGAAGGTTTTTTATGAGGAGATTGCTTATTTTGGTGAAAGGTTTGCAAGATCGTTCGGTAAAGTAATTGAAGCACAGTTTTTAATTGCGGTTGTCAATTGTGTACTAACTGTAATTGCACTTGTGATTTTAGGATTTCCGCAGCTTCTTGTATTGGCCGTCATGGTCTTTCTACTCGGTTTGATTCCTGTTGCCGGTGTAATCATTTCTTTGTTTCCACTTTGTATTATTGCTTATAACGTAGGCGGGGTAATGTACGTTGTATACATACTTGTGTTCATTACAGTAATCCATGCTCTTGAAAGTTATTTTTTAAATCCGAAGTTTATGTCTGCGAAAACGAATTTGCCAATCTTTTATACATTTATGATTCTCATCTTCTCAGAACATTTCCTTGGAATATGGGGGCTTATTATCGGTATACCAATCTTCATTTTCTTATTAGATGTACTTGATGTAAACAATGAGGAACAGTTTAAAAAATAGGAAATGATAGAAAATAACTGATGTTTTCAAGGAACAATCAAAAAAGCAATCCAAAATAAATTGGATTGCTTTTTTGCATGCACGATTAAAGAACTGGAGCCATTGTTTCTTTTAATACTTGAACAGAGTGATCGAATTTTAATTCTTCTTCTTCACTTAATTCCACTTCTAAAATTTCACGAACACCGCCGCGATTTAAAACAGCAGGTACGCCGATATAAACATCTTTTTGACCGTATTGGCCTTCTAAGTAAGCTGATACTGTTAATACGCTATTTTCGTCGTTTAAAATCGCCTTTGTAACACGTAGAAGTGACATACCAATACCATAGTAAGTTGCACCTTTTCGCTCGATAATATGGTAAGCTGCATCACGAACATTTATGAAGATTTTGTCTAAATCTTCTTGCGTGTATGTGTTGTCTTTATCAAGAAGCGTTTGTAGTTTTTGAATACCGACTGATACGTGACTCCAAACAGGAAGTTCCGTATCACCATGTTCTCCGATAATATAAGCATGAATGTTGTGTGGACCAATATCGAAATACTCACCTAACATATAGCGGAAACGAGCAGAATCAAGAGTTGTACCAGAACCGATTACGCGTTCTTTTGGTAAACCAGATTCTTTCCAAGTTACGTAAGTTAAAATATCGACAGGGTTAGTTGCGATTAAGAAGATACCATCAAATCCGCTATCCATAATACTACGAACGATTTGTTTAAAGATTTTCGCGTTTTTCTCAACTAAATCTAGGCGCGTTTCACCTGGTTTTTGTGGTAATCCAGCCGTAATGACTACAAGATCAGCATCTTTACAATCTTCGTAGCTACCTTTCCATACTCTAGTTGGAGCTGGTGCAAAAGGAACAGCATGACTTAAATCCATTGCTTCTCCTTCAGCTTTTGCCTCGTTTACATCAACTAAAACAAATTCTTCAGCTACAGCTTGGTTAATCATGCAGTAAGCATAACTACATCCAACTGCTCCTGTTCCTACTAATACTACACGGTTAATCCCTTTTTTCATTTTAAAATTCCTCGCAATTTCATTGATTTTATTATGTAAGATAATACGTCGTACTTCTATAGATTCATATCTAGTTTATTACATTTTATAAAAGATATTCAAGTATTTGAAAATGTATCCGTGCAATTTCTTGCACGAAACATAGGAAGTAAGTGAACCGAATATAATGCAATAAAATCCTTTATAGAAGGGGAAAAGGGCATGATGCAGCCATTAACGATGGAAAGAATGCTCCATATTATTAATGTGGGGCTCGTAAAAACGAAGAATCCAAAGCAAATTATTATTGCTGGTGCAGGAATTTCAGGATTAGTTGCAGCATCGTTATTGAAAGAATCAGGGCATAGCATAACAATTTTAGAAGCGAATAACCGAATAGGCGGAAGAATATATACGATCCGTGAACCGTTTAGCAGAGGCTTATATTTTAATGCAGGGCCAATGCGAATTCCTGAAACACACGAGTTAACTTTAGCTTACATTCGTAAATTTAAATTATCATTAAATCTTTTTATAAATAAAACCGCTTCAGATATTATTTATACGAATAATATTAAAACGAGATTGAGCGTATTTGAAAAAAATCCAAGTATACTTGGATATCCAATTTTAGAGAATGAAAAAGGGAAAACGGCAGAAGAGTTAATGTTAGTAGTGCTAGAACCAATACTTAATTTTATAAAAAAAGATTCTAATAAAAACTGGATCATCGTTGAAACAAAGTATAAAACATATTCGCTCGGATCATTTTTAAGTGAGTATTATTCAGATGGAGCAATAGATATGATTGGGGTACTTCTAGATATGGAAGCATATATGGGAATGTCTTTAATTGAAGTATTACGTGAAATGATCTTTTTTACTTCAACGACAAAATATTATGAAATAACGGGCGGAATGGATACATTACCAAATTCATTTTTACCCGAGTTAAAAGAAAATATTTTTATGTCGTATAAAGTAGAAAAAATTATACAGGAAGATAATAAAGTGATGATGCAAGTAACAAATGAACAAACGTTACATCCATTTATGGTAACAGGCGACATTGCTATTATCACAATTCCATTTTCAACGTTACGATTTGTAGAAGTTCAGCCATATCATTTATTCTCTTATTTTAAAAGACGAGCAATTCGTGAATTAAATTATATTGCTGCAACTAAAATTGCGATAGAGTTTAAAAGTAAATTTTGGGAGAAAGCGAGACAGTGTGGCGGTAAATCTATTACAGATTTACCTATACGATTTACATATTATCCGAGTTATGGTATTCATAAACAAGGGGCAGCTATCGTTTTAGCGAGTTATACGTGGGCAGATGAGGCGTTAACGTGGGATAGTCTCACGCAAAGAGATCGTATTCGTTACGCATTAAAAAATTTAGCGGAAATATACGGCGACATCGTCTATAGTGAGTTTGTTACTGGAACATCTTTTAGCTGGAGCCAAAATCCGTATTCTTGCGGCGCATTTACGGCTTTCGAACCAGGTCAAGAGTTAGAGTTATTTCCGTATATTACGCCGCCAGCTGGCAAAGTACACTTTGCAGGAGAGCATACGACATTAACACATGGATGGATGCAAGGAGCAATAGAGTCTGGAATTCGAGTTGCTTATGAAGTAAACGAACAGTGAAGATATATTTACAAATCACTATTCTTTTAATAAAATGATTAATATAAATCGTAATTATTACGCTTTGAATACGTTTGAAATAAAGAAATGGATGGTCGATCAAATGAAAAAAGTAGAAATTCATATATTAGGTGGCTTTTTAGGTAGTGGAAAATCAACATTATTACAAAATTTATTGTTAGCGGAGAAAAAGAAGAATAGAAAAGTTGCAGTATTAATGAATGAAATTGGTGAATACTCGGTAGATACAGATATTATTGGAAAAGAGAATGTTTTAAGAGAGCTTCTGAAAGGATGTATTTGTTGTACGCTAAAAGAAGAGCTTGAAATACAATTACATTCGTTATATCAGCAAGAAAGACCAGATGTCATTTATATAGAAACGACAGGTGTTGCACATCCAATTGAAGTGTTAGATGCGTGTGTATCACCAATTTTAGCACCTTTCCTAGAAGTGAAATCAATTGTCGTCGTTTTAGATGCAGTAAGGTGGTTAAATCGAAGAGTATTAAGTGCAAACGTTCAGCAATTATTGCATGAGCAACTGAAGTTTGGTAGCCACATTTTAATTAATAAATCAGATTTACTAACAGATGCGGATAAGAACAAAGTAATTGAAGAAGTGAAAGCAATAAATAATCATGCGAAATTGTTTGAAACAAAATATTGTAATATATCTTTAGAAGACATAGAAGAAGCTGAATTTACGAATGATGGGGAACATGAGACACTACATGTAAAACAGCATTTACATATACAAACGATGACATATCAATTTACGAAATCGATTGATCAAGATAAATTATACGAATGGCTTTCGAATTTACCAGATAGTATTTATCGTGTAAAAGGATTTGTGAAATTCCATGGAGATAAATACCCGCACTTATTCCAATATTCATTTGGGGTACCAACTTTACTGGAACAAGATTTCGGTTTCCCGACGAACTTGGTTGTAATAGGAGAAGGGCTAGATAAGAAACAATTGGCTGAAGGATTAGAGAAAGTAGAACTTAATTCTAATTAAGATTAAAGGACTAACTTCAAATTAAGTTAGTCCTTTTTTATATGTAGAAAAACGCTTGCGGATTTTGTCTGATAAAAATAATTGTAAAATTCAGAAATTTATTTATAATCAAATCTAAGAGGTGATTCAGGTGTCAGAAAAAATAATAATGGATGTAAAAAACTTAACAACAAAAGGATTAGAAACGAGAGAGAAATTATTGTGTGCTGCAGAAGAGGTGTTTGGTAGTAAAGGATATTACGAGGCTTCTATTGTGAATATTACACAAGAAGCAAAGGTAGCGCACGGAACTTTCTATAATTACTTTCCGTCTAAAAAAGATATATTTGATGAATTGATTCGCAGATTGAACCGTGAGTTACGCTTAATTATTAAAGAAGAAATGAAGGGAATATCAAGTTATGAAGAGGCACAAAGAAGAGGTTTTCAGGCGTTTTTTCGGTGGGTGAAAGATCGTCCTAATCTATATAACATTGTACAACAGGCAGTAGTTGTTGATGATAACTTATATAGATGGTACTATGCAAAGCTCGCAAATGGATTTTTAAAAAGTTTATCGGCTGGTATGGAAGCGGGAGAGTTTAAACAATTTGATAAAGAAACAATTGCGTATTGTCTTATGTCAATTGGGCAATTTCTAGGAATGCGATGGGGCTATTGGGAAGAGAAAGATGTTCCGGAAGATGTATTTGAAGCAGCGATGTCATTAATATTTGAAGGATTGAGAAAGAGATAAGGGAGTGGGGAACATATGCAAGGCATTGCTTATTGGATTGAAAAACGGTCCTATTTACATCCAGATCGCATTGCCATTATTACAGAAGAGGAGGAGATGACATATAAACAGTTACATGAGTATGTAAGTAACGTAGCCGCATATTTAATTTACGACTTACATGTGCAAAAAGGAGAAAGGATAGCTATTTTATCACAAAATAGCTTGGAATATATTGTACTTTTGTTTGCTATAGCAAAGGTAGAATGTATTGCTGTTCCATTGAATATACGATTAACAGAAAATGAACTTATATTTCAGTTGAAAGATAGTGGAACTACAGTTTTATTTGTAGAGGAAACATTTCAAAATATGGCACTGTCAATGCACAAGGTATCGTACGTACAAAGAGTTATTTCGATTACAAGTTTAAAAGAAATAGAAGATAGAAAAAGTGACAACTTTGAAGAGATAAATGAAAGCGCATCCTTTATTATATGTTATACATCAGGTACAACAGGAAAACCGAAAGGAGCCGTACTTACACAAAAAAATATGTTTTGGAATGCGCTAAACAATACATTTGCGATTGACTTAACTATGCACGACCGCTCTATTGTATTATTACCTTTATTTCATATTGGTGGAATTGGTTTATTCGCATTTCCAACTTTATTTGCAGGTGGCGTAATCATTATTCCAAGAAAATTCGAACCAACCACAGCTCTTTCAATGATAGAAAAACATAAAGTGACTGTAGTAATGGGAGTACCTACAATTCATCAAGCATTAATTAATTGCCCAAAGTTTGAAACTACAAATTTACAATCAGTTCGCTGGTTTTATAACGGCGGTGCTCCATGTCCAGAAGAGTTGATGAGAGAATTTATAGATAGAGGATTTTTATTTGGTCAAGGCTTTGGCATGACTGAAACATCACCAACCGTATTTATGCTTTCAGAAGAAGATGCAAGACGTAAAGTAGGATCAATTGGGAAACCAGTTCTGTTTTGTGATTATGTACTTATTGATGAAAACAAAAATAAAGTTGATATTGGTGAAGTTGGAGAGTTACTTATAAGAGGACCGAATGTAATGAAAGGGTATTGGAATCGGCCAGATGCAACAGAAGAAACGATTCAAGATGGTTGGTTATATACGGGAGATTTAGCTAGAGTTGATGAAGATGGTTTTGTATACATTGTAGGTAGAAAAAAAGAAATGATAATTTCCGGTGGTGAAAATATTTATCCACTTGAAGTAGAGCAAGTCATTAATAAGCTTTCTGGGGTATATGAGGTAGCGATCGTTGGTAGGCAACATGTAAAGTGGGGAGAGATTCCAATCGCCTTTATTGTGAAAAAGAGTAGCAGTATATTAACTGAAAAAGAAGTCATTGAGCATTGTTGTTTATTTCTAGCAAAATATAAAATACCGAAAGAGATTATTTTTCTAAAAGAATTTCCTAAAAATGCAACTGGTAAAATTCAAAAAGCACAGTTAGCAAATCAATTGAAAAGTTGGTGAAGAGATGACGATGTATAGCACGGGTCAACAGGCGTCATGTAGTAAAACAATAACAGAAACGGATTTTGTATTATTTGCAGGGTTAAGTGGGGATTTTAATCCAATTCATATTGATCATGAGTATGCAAAGCAAACTAGATTTAACCAAAGAATAGCACATGGTTTATTAACTTCTAGTCTTTTATCACAATTGCTTGGTATTCATTTACCTGGAAAAGGATCCGTTTATATGGAACAAACTATTAAATTTACAGCACCAGTTTTTATAGGAGATACAATTACAGCTACGGCTACAGTACAAGAATTTATGATAGAAAAGAGAGTTTTGAAATTGTTAACGGAGTGTCATAACCAAAAAGGAGATCTAGTATTAACAGGTGTAGCTACTATGATGGTGCCAAAAGAAGGAGGAATAGTCTAATGAATATTGGGATTGAAGCGACTGGTGTTTTCTTCCCAAAAGACGTAGAGACGGCGGCAGACCTATCTCAAAAAACAGGTATCCCTGAGAATATTATTATAGAAAAGTTTGGATTATATGAAAAACATGTCGCAGATGAAACGATGCATGCATCAGATTTAGCTATTGCTGCTGCAAAGCCAATATTATTACAAGTAGATCCTCAATCTATTGATGTAGTCATTTATTTTGGCAGTCCACATAAAGATTACCACGTATGGTCAAGTGCCCCAAAAATTCAGCATGAACTTGGATTGAAAAATGCTTATGCTTTTGAAATTATGAATGTTAGTTCTTGCTTTCCTATTGCTCTCAAAGTCGCAAAAGATATGCTTTACTCCGATAACTCAATTGAAAATATATTATTAGTAGGTGGATGTAAAGAATCTCAAATTGTAGATTATGATAATCCACGCTCACGTTTTATGTTTAATTTCGCTGATGGCGGAAGTGCAGCTTTAGTGAAAAAGGACGCTAGAAAAGGTGAAATATTAAGAAGTGCGATTATAACAGATGGTTCATTTCATGAAGATGTACGTATTCCAGCAGGTGGATCAAAGCAGGTTGCGAGCTATGATACAGTTGAGAATCGGCAACATTATATTGATGTAATAGATCCTAATAGTATGAAAGAACGTCTAGATCGGGTTTCAATCCCTAATTTTGAAAAGGTTATTCGAGAGGCGTTAAAAAAAAGTGGGTTAACTCCTAAAGATATTAAAGTATTGTTACCACTGCATACAAAACGTTCTATGTTAATAGAATTGATACAGGGACTAGGGCTAGAAGAAGAACAAGTTGTATATTTAGATCGTTATGGACATATGTCAGCGCTTGATCCTTGCATTGGTCTTCACTTTGCAAATGAACAGGGAAAATTACAGCCTGGAGATATTGCAGTAGTAGTTAGTGCCGGGACTGGGTATACGTGGGCAGCGACTGTAATTAGGTGGTGAAAAATACTAGATGAATATATGGTAAATGGAGGTATTTGGAAAGAGGCGGCGAATGTAAAGGTACTTCATTAAATTTTTAAAACAGATTTGTTTGTATGATTCAAAGAAAAAGTCATAATTACGGGTGGTTAACTTTGGCGAGATTGATTCTATCAGAAATTAAAGTATGGGGAGGATCACAATGTCGATGAAAAAACGTAAATGGCTAAGAATGATGGCTACTGGTTGTGTTTTAAGTTCGTTATTAATAACGGCAGCTTGTTCAGGAAAGAAAACAAGTACAGAGGATGAAAAGACGATTAAGGTAGGGGTTCTTGCTTCATTAACAGGTCCATTAGAATCATATGGAAAACAAACAGTGAACGGATTTGAATTAGGGTTAGACTATGCGACGGGTGGAACTGGGAAGGTGGAAGGGAAGAAGATTAAGTTTGTTGTAGAAGATACGGAAACAAAAGCTGATGTAGCAGTTAAAAAAGCTACGAAATTATTAGAAGAAGAGAAAGTTGATTTTTTAGTCGGATCGTCTAGTTCAAGTGATACATTAGCGGTTTTACCACTAGCTGAAGAGTATGAAAAAATAATGGTTGTAGAACCAGCAGTGGCGGATAGTATTACGGGTAAGAACCGGAATAAATATATTTTTAGAACAGGTAGAAATTCATCTCAAGATGCAGTCGCTGGTGCTGCAGCGATTGCTAAAAAAGATGTGAAAATAGCAACGTTAGCACAAGATAATGCTTACGGCCGTGAAGGAATTGCGGCATTTAAAGCTGGAGCGAAGAAATTAGGTGCGAATATTGTAAATGAGCAATATGCTGATACAAATTCGACTGACTTCACTGCTAATATTCAAAATATCATTAGCTCAAAACCAGATTATTTATTTATCGTTTGGGCGGGGGCGAATTCACCTTGGAAACAGTTGAAAGATATGAATGTGGAAGCGCAAGGTATTAAAATTTCTACCGGTGCACCAGATATACCGGCATTAAAAACGATGGATGCGCTAGTAGGAATGCAAGGTTTTTCTGTTTATTATCATACACTCCCGAAAAATAAAGTGAATGATTGGTTAGTGGAAGAACATAAAAAACGATTTAATGGTGCGGTGCCAGATTTATTTACAGCAGGTGGAATGTCAGCGGCAATTTCAATTGTAGAAGCTTTAAAGAAAACAAAAGGTGATACAGATGTAGATACATTAATTAAGAAAATGGAAGGAATGGAATTTGATACACCGAAAGGAAAGATGAAGTTTAGAGAAAAGGATCACCAAGCGATGCAGACACTGTATTCTATCACATTGAAAAAGCAGGATGGTGTTGATTATCCAGTGCCAGTATTAGAGCGAGAATTAACGATGAAAGAGACAGAACCACCAGTTCAAAATAAATAGACTGAATTTTCTGTTGTTTTTGTATAAAGAGGGGCACACCCTCTTTATATGTATTTCTTTCATACTTAAAGCTTTAAAGGGAGGGGTATTGTGACAAATTTGCTAGAAACGAAAAATCTTTGCGTATCTTTTGGCGAGCATCATGTTATTAAAGATGTGAATGTAACAGTACAAAAAGGAAAGCTCATTTCCATTATTGGACCTAATGGTGCAGGAAAGACAACGTTATTTAATTTACTAAGTGGACAAATTTCTCCAACGAAAGGTGAAGTATATTTTAAAGGACGAGAGATTACAAAATTATCAATTTCGGATCGCACTCGATTAGGAATTGGTCGCTCTTTTCAACTTACAAATATATTCCCAGAGTTAACGGTACTTGAAAATGTTCGTTTAAGTGTTCAATCATTTGTTCAAGATTACTATAGTTTTTTTCCGAGTTCGGCAAAATTTAAGCAACAAGTGGGAGAGGCGAGACGTTTCTTAAAAACAGTCTTACTTCACGAGAAAGAACATGTATTAGCGAAAGATTTAGCACATGGGGAAAAACGAAAGTTAGAGCTTGCGATGTTATTAGCTTTAAAAACGGATGTATTACTACTTGATGAGCCGACCGCAGGTATATCAGTTGAGGAAGTACCGGCTATTTTACAAGTGATTAAAAATATTAAGAAACATCCAGAAAGTACAATTGTACTAATTGAACACAAGATGGATATGGTACTAGGTTTATCAGACCATCTTATCGTTTTGTTCCATGGAGAGTTATTGGCTGAAGGTTTGCCTGAAGAAATGATGAAAGATGAGCGTGTACAAAGTGCTTATTTAGGGGGATTATATAGTGGCACTATTACAAGTGAATAATATAGAGACGTATTTAGATCAGTTTCATATTTTACAAGGGGTATCTCTTGCTGTTGAGAAAGGAACGATTACTGTACTGTTTGGAAGAAATGGGGCAGGGAAGACGACGACATTACGTTCGGTTATGGGATTTCACCATATCGCACATGGTGAAATTTATTATGATCGTACACAAGTAAATGGATTATCTACACATTTAATTTCAAGGAAAGGAATAGGTTATGTACCAGAAAATCAAGGTATTTTTAACGATCTGACAGTAGAAGAAACATTCGCTCTTGCTAGAGGTAAGGGAGAAGAAGCGGAAGAGAAAATTGAGTGGATGCTTGAACTATTTCCAGATTTAAAGCAGTTTTGGCACAAAAAAAGTGGACTCTTAAGCGGAGGACAAAAACAAATGCTAGCAATTTCAAGAGCATTTATTAATAGTGATGGTTTATTACTTATTGATGAGCCGAGTAAAGGCTTGTCCCCTATTATGATAGAAAAATTAATGATAGCCATTTTGAAAATGAAGGAGAAAACAACAGTTTTACTCGTTGAACAAAACTTTATGATGGCTAGTCAAATTGGTGATTACTTTTATATTATGGATAACGGAAAAATTGTTCATAACGGTTTTATGCATGAATTAAAAGAGGATAAGGAAATGTGTCACAAATATTTAGGAATCTCTTAACATGAATCCGAGGTGAGAAGGATGGATGTGTTAATCAATTTATTTGTAAATGGGATTTCAACAGGGATGCTCATTTTTTTATTAGCATCAGGACTTTCACTTATTTTCGGTTTAATGAGCGTTCTAAACTTCGCACATGGTGGTTTATTTGCCTGGGGAGCGTTTACAGGTGTTTGGTTATTTAATATGACAGGTAGTTATGTATTAGCGTTAATTGGAGCAATTGCTATGGGGATGTTTCTTGGATTTATTTTAGAAAGATTTCTTATTAGACCGGTATATGGAAATCATGTTCGCCAGCTTCTTGTGACGCTTGGAGGAATGCTTGTACTTAGTGAATGTATTAAAGTATTTTGGGGGCCAAATCCAATTGGTGCTAAATTACCGTTATGGTTACAAGGTAGTTATACATTTGAAGGCGTTATATTAATTAAATATCGTCTATTCGTTATTTTAATTGGGATCATCATTTACATTGCCTTACTATTATTGCTCAAAAAAACAAAGATAGGTCTAATGATACGCGCAGGTGTAATGGATAAAGAGATGGTTCAAGCGCTCGGTATTAACGTAAAAGCAATATTTTCTTTCGTCTTTTTATTAGGAGCAGGGATGGCAGCGTTGGGAGGCTTCTTATTAGCACCGTATTCAGGTGTTATTTTCGCCGAGATGGGTATGCAGTATGCGATTTTAGCTTTTATAGTAGTAATCATTGGAGGATTAGGAAGCGTACAAGGTTCAGCAATCGCATCTTTAATTGTCGGATTAGCGGGTGCCTTTACAGCGTATTTTATACCGGATTTATCACTTGCAATCAATATGTTAATGTTACTAGTTTTCTTAATAGTGAAGCCAAATGGACTTGTTAGTGAAAAGGGGTGAAATGGTGAACAGCACATCAAATCGAATTAAAGTATACTTCGGAGCATGTATGCTCATTTGTTTAAGTGTATTTCCATTCGTAAATGATTCACGGAGCTTGTTAATTTTGTTCACTCAAATCTTCATCTTTGCTATTTTTGCAATGAGTTTTGATGTATTGCTTGGTTATACAGGAATTGTATCGTTCGGCCATTGTATGTTCTTTGGAATAGGAGCGTATGGGGTAGCACTTTTATTTGATCGGCAAGGAGTATCCATAACGAACTTTTTAATAGGGCTAGTAGCTGCAATTATCATTTCAGTAATTGTTAGTTATATAATCGGTTTGCTTTCGTTACGACTGAAAAGTCATTTTTATGCAATGTTAACACTTGCTATTTCACAGTTGTTTTTCGTACTTGCTGAAAAATGGCGTGGACTCACTCATGGAGGAGACGGTTTTACATTTGGTGTACCAGACTTATTCCGTGATCGTTTTACGTTTTATTATGTAACACTTATATGTTTAATTGTCATTTTTATTCTGTTACGTCTTTTCACCAAATCTTCTATTGGAAAAGTATTAAAGGCAATTTCACAAAATGAGCAACGTGTTGAAGCATTAGGATATAAAGTTCTTCATTATAAAATTATTGCTAGTATTGTTGCAGGAGTAGTTGCTACAATTAGCGGTGGTTTATTTGTTATCACACTACGCTTTGTTAATACGACTGTATTTTCAATTGAAATGACATTAAATGCATTATTGATGACAATGATTGGAGGCGTTGGAACGTTAATTGGAGCAATTGCTGGAGCTGGAATTATTGAATCACTGAAATACTATTTATCAGAACTAGCTACAGCGTATCCGATTTTTGAACGATGGACGATTATTCTTGGTTTATTGTACATTATCGTATTGCTAGTTTTCCCGAAAGGATTAGTTGGAACGGTAAAGAGTTTGAAGAATATAAAACGGAATAAGAAGGAGAAAAGTGCAAAAGTGGAGCAAAATGTGTGAAAAATCAATTGTATAGAATATAAAAATCCCTCTTTTAAATTCGTAAAGGAGGGATTTTTATTAGTGTATGTAATTAGTTTATAGCTATTATATTAATCAAATAGTTCATCAGGGATTTGTTTTAAAGAGTTTTGATTTGTAAAAAAATGAACAGCTAATTTCTCAATTGGAACATTTTCAATTGGTACCAATGTATCATTTCTAATCGGCAAAAAGGCTATTCCTTTTCCATCCTGAATAAACTCTTCCATAAGCGAATAAGAATCTAATTGTTGAAGTTGACGCTGAGATAAATGATTTTCTTTTAGAAATTGTATCGTCTTATTTCTAAAAGGGCACTTTTTGTCATTACTAACGAAGAAGAGTTCCTTTAAATAGTCAATGGTTCGTGTTTCTTTCGCTTTTAATAAGCCTACAGACATTGAAGTAGTAAATACTTTTTTAAAAGCTGCGTCGGGATCATCCTCATAAGTGATGACCATATCAACCTTTTGTTGTTGCAGTAATTTTTGTAAATGACTACTATTTTCTACATATATTTGATAATTCCTGAAATTTTCTTTAATACGCTTACTTACATAATTAGTCAAAATAGATTGTGACGTCGCAATTATATAAGAAGAACCATTCGTTTTAATTTTATCTTTTGCTTCTTCTACTAGAGTTAATATTTGATTCGTGTAGTCTAATAAAATGTCACCAGAAGGTAACAAGGAAACGCCTTTGTTATCTCTATGTAGTAAAGGTGTTTCTAACTCTTGTTCTAATTTTTTGATTCGCTCAGTTACGTTTGGTTGAACATACCCTAACTCTTTCGCAGCTTTACTAATAGAACCTTCGCTAGCTACAGTTTTGAATATAATAAGATCATTTATTTCCATTTATCACAGCCCCTTATACGATATCATTATAAATGATACCAAACATAATTTATACCTATTTTACGTTAGTCAATCATCGCCTTATCATTGTGTATATAAGATGGAAAGTGAGTGATAAACATGATTGGAATGCAATATAAGGTCATTTTGCCAAAAGATTATGATATGGAGATTATTAAGAAAAGGGTAAAGGATAATGGGTATAAAACGGATGGTTTTCAAGAATTGAATTTCAAAGCATATTTAATGACTGAGGCAGGTAAGCATGGGAATTTCTATAACTGTTATGCACCTTTATATATTTGGAATGGCCATGAAGGAATGAACAAATTTATCTTTGAAGGGTATTACGATAATATTTTACAATCTTTTGGGTGGCAACAAATAAATATAGGTGCTCCATTAGTTGTTAATCTAAAGGATGATTTTAAGAAATGTAAGTATGTGGTTGAATATGTAGGGAGTATTTCTCAAAGTAATTCACTGAGGGAGACTCAATTAAAAACTATGAATGAATATGTACAAAATATAGAAAAGTGTTTAGGAAATGTAATCATTTATAATCCAGATAAATGGAGGTATAGTCAGTTTAATTTTTATGAAGAAAAGCCTGAAATGGTAACAAATAAAGGTGTTACAGTATATGAGATTTTGCACATTTCACGATGAAAATTTGTTGAAGTTAAATTAGGAAAAAGGAATGAATATGTATGCCTTTTGTGAACGTTTATTATCATGAAAATATATTAAATAAAGAAGAGTTGAAAAAGATAGGTGAATGTATTCATCTGTCATTAATTGAACATTTTAACATCCTTGAAAATGATTATTTTCAACTGTTTTTACCTTATCAACAAAATCACTTTTTATATAATCCATATTATTTATTAGAAAGAGGAGAAAAGAGAACAGAGAATATGATTTATATTTCTATTACATGTGGACCGGAAAGAACGATAAAACAGAAAAGTGATCTGTATCAGTCGATATCCTCGAAGGTTTCTGAATGTTCTAGTATAAAAAGTGCAGATATTTTTATTACGCTAAATGAGACATCTGCTGAAAATTGGTCATTTGGTCAAGGATTGGCACAATTGGTAAAAGTGAAGGGAGAGTGAAATGATGAATGAATCAATTAAATATTGTATTCAAGAGAGAATGAAAGAAATGGCACCTGCATTTGCTCATTATAGTGAAGAGATATTGTTCGAGGAAGTGTGGCGGGATGACACTTTAACATTAAGAGAAAGAAGTTTATGTACAGTGTCGGTATTAATCAGTCTTGGTCATACAGAACAATTACCATTTCATTTGCGACTGGCCAAACAAAATGGAATTGGAGAAAATGAAATGATCGCATTAATAACACATATGGCTTTTTATGTTGGTTGGCCCAAAGCAGTGGGAGCTTTAAATATAGCAATGAATGAAATGGAAAGTTAAGAATAACGATAAGAAAGAATTCATTTAAATATGAATTCTTTCTTATCGTTATTTATGCAATACTCTAATGAGATTATTTTTCACTTTTTCTCTTGCTTTTTTATCACTTGCGTAGTAAAGTGATAGTAAGATTCACGATAGGAAGTGATCAAACATGCGTGATAATACGATAGGGTCATTAATATGGTTACGCTTAATACGATTTACGAACCAAAGTAATCAGATGTCAAATGAGTTTTTAAAACGGTTTGATTTAACGACAGCTCAATTTGATGTGCTTTTGCAAATACGTACGTATCAGCCACTCACACAAATGGAGTTAGCTGAAAAGGTAACTGTTACACAAGGCGGTATTTCTCGAATGTTAACTCGTCTTGAAAAAGAAGGATATATTGTACGAAAACAAGATTGGAAAACGAAAACAATCAGTCTTACAGAGCAAGGGGAAGCAGCTTTAGAGAGAGCATTGCCAGAGCAACTTGCATTTCAATCATCGTTTTTTGATGATGTATTAAATGAAGAAGAGCAGAAAATATTATACGAGCTAATGACGAAAGTTCATAAGCATAGCGAAAAAAAAGAATTGCCGCAAGAGTAATTTTTTTTACACTATCAATTGACTAATCAAGTGAAAAATAATTGAAGAATATGAATACGACTGAATTAAAGGAGAGAGCAACTATGGAAAAATACCGTATGGATACAAGTAAAGGAATAGAGTTTGGATTATATTCAATTGGGGATCATGTTTTAAATCCGCATAATGGAGAGAAAATTAGTGCAGAACAAAGAATTCATGAATTAATTGAAACAGCTAAGTTAGCGGATGAAGCTGGACTTGATGTATTTGCTGTCGGTGAAAGTCATCAAACGCATTTTACAACACAAGCTCATACAGTTATTTTAGGAGCTATTGCACAAGCTACGAAAAATATAAAAATTGCAAGTTCAGCAACGATAGTAAGCACATCTGATCCGGTACGAGTATATGAGGATTTTGCTACAATTGACTTGATTTCTAATGGACGTGCAGAAATCGTGGCTGGTCGTGGATCTCGTATTGGGGGATATAGTTTACTTGGTTATGACGTGAATGATTATGAAGAGTTATTTGAAGAGAAGATGGATCTTTTATTAAAAATTAATAACGAGGAACATGTAACATGGAACGGACAGTTCAGAGCGCCGCTTGCACATGCATCGGTGATTCCGAGAGCGAAGAATAATAACTTACCAATTTGGCGTGCAGTTGGTGGCCCGCCAGCTAGTGCGATTAAAGCAGGACGTGCGGGTGTACCTATGATGATAACAACACTAGGTGGTCCAGCTATTAACTTTAAAGGGTCAGTAGATGCTTACCGTGAGGCTGCGGCGCAAAGTGGATTTAATCCAGCAAGTTTGCCAGTTGCAACGACGAGTTTATTTTATACAGCAAAAAATTCACAAGATGCATTTAGTGAATACTATCCTCATATTAATGCTGGTATGCTTACACTGCGTGGTGGTGGGTATCCGAAGCAACAATTTACAAATGCAGTAGATTACCGTGACGCATTAATGGTTGGTAGCCCGCAACAAATTATTGAAAAAATGCTTTACCAATATGAATTGTTTGGACAACAACGTTTTATGGCACAAATTGATTTTGGTGGTGTACCACTTAATAAAATTGAGAAAAATATTGAATTAATTGCTACTGAAATTTTACCGGCTGTTAGAAAACATACAGCGAAATAATTTAAAAAATACCGAGAGTCTAATCGATTCTCGGTATTTTTTATGTATGAATTCAGTTTGAAAAAATGATAAAAAATGAATTTTCAGTCTAGAAAGAGGGAGGGGATTTTCTATTTTCGAATAACAATATTTTGTGTTTGAATTTTAAAAATACATTTTCTTCTTGACAAAAAACTAACTGATTTCTCCGTTAGTTTAGAGGACATTTTTCTGCGTGAAAGTCAAGTGTATGAAGAGGGAAATGATTATTTTATTGATATGGAAGTAAGTCTTATATTAAAAAAATACATTTTATTAATGAGAAAAATATAATTCAAAAAAATGACAAAAGACATATTTCAGACAAAATGATGTCAATAATACGTCAAAAATCAGTTGAATTTACTATGCAGGTATATTATACAATTCGATTAACGGATAAAACACTACTGAAATAGTGAAAAGGTAAATTTTATGAGAAAGTTCTTTTGTAATGATTTTGAAAACTGAAAATTTATATTTTCTAAAAGTACATAAACAAATTTATCTTTCTATATTTCTAAGATTTGAGTTGTTTTATTCATACAACTCAATCGAAAATACGATATAAAAAATTATGAAGGAAGTGATTGTAGTATGGAAACGCTCGAATTGGCACGAATACAATTCGCATCAACAACGATTTTCCATTACTTTTTTGTTCCGCTGTCTATTGGTTTAGCTTTTATCATTGCATTAATGCAAACGTTATATGTGGTAAAGGGACAAGAAATTTATAAGAAGATGACGAAGTTTTGGACACAAATATTCCTTGTAAACTTTGCGGTAGGTGTAGTAACTGGTATTCTACAAGAATTCCAGTTTGGTATGAACTGGTCAACCTATTCACGTTTCGTAGGTGATGTGTTTGGTCCATCACTTGCGATTGAAGGTTTATTAGCATTTTTCATTGAGTCTACATTCCTAGGTTTATGGGTATTCGGTGAGGATAAATTGCCGAAGCGTGTTCACCTTTTATGTATTTGGCTCCTTTCAATTGGAACAATGTTATCAGCATTTTGGATTTTAACTGCAAGTGCATTTATGCAATCGCCAGTAGGGTATGAAATGGCAGCAGATGGACGTGCACAAATGAATGATTTCTTAGCGATTATTCAAAACCCACAATTATGGGTACAATTCCCGCATACAATTACAGCAGCAATTGCAACTGGTGCATTCTTTATTGCAGGTGTGAGTGCATGGAAAATAACGAAAGCTCAAGAAACTGAAGTGTTTAAAAAATCGTTCCGCATTTCTATCATTGTTGGAACACTTACAACTGCGCTAGTATTATTCTTCGGTCATGCGCAAGCACAACAATTAATTAAGACACACCCAATGAAAATGGCAGCAGCTGAAGCGTTATGGAATACGAGTGAGGATCCAGCGCCATTTACAGTATTTGCGAAAATTGATGCAGAGAAGCAAGAAAACTCGTTTGAAATTCAAATCCCTTATATGCTAAGTCTATTATCATATGATAAATTTAGCGGTCAAGTAGAAGGGATGAATCAAATTCAAAAGCAATATGAAGAAAAATATGGGCCTGGAGATTATATACCGCCAGTACACACTATGTTCTGGAGTTTTAGAGCGATGGTAATGAGTGGAACATTTATGCTTCTTCTAGGAGCATACGGATGGTTTTTATCAAGAAAAGATCGTTTAGCTGAAAAAACTTGGTATTTAAAATTAATGGTGTATGCAATTGCACTACCGTTTATCGGTAATACAGTAGGATGGATTATGACTGAAATGGGACGTCAGCCTTGGGTAGTTTTCGGTGTTATGAAAACGGAAGATGCTGTATCTCCAAATGTTACGTTCGGAGAAGTATTATTCTCTTTAGTTTCATTCACATCACTATATTTAATTATAGGTGGAATCACTATTTATTTATTCGTTCGTATTATTAAAGGACATGAGAATAAGAAAGCGAAACAGGATTCTCAAAGCCATGATCCATTTGATAAGGAGGAAGAGTATGTTATCTCTTAATGAGTTGTGGTTTATCATTATTGCAGTTTTATTCGTAGGCTTCTTTGTACTTGAAGGTTTCGATTTCGGTGTAGGTATAGTTTCAAGGTTTTTAGGGGAAAACGATTTAGAGAAAAGAATTTACTTAAATACAATTGGCCCATTTTGGCACGCGAATGAAGTATGGCTTGTTTGTGCAGGTGGGGCTATGTTCGCAGCATTCCCGCACTGGTATGCAACTTTATTTAGCGGGTTTTACATTCCGTTTGTATTTATGCTTCTTGCTTTAATTATAAGAGGGGTTTCCTTTAAATTCCGTGCGAAAATAGACAATCATAAATGGAAAGGTTTTTGGGATTGGGGTATGTTTTTAGGAAGTTTACTACCGCCTGTTCTTTGGGGAGTTGCAATTGCTAACTTTATGGTAGGTATTCCAATTGATGAAACGAAAAATGCTGTAGGTGGATTCTTACCATTACTTCATCCATTTGCATTACTTGGAGGAGTTATGTTCCTTCTGCTCTGTATTGTTCACGGATTGCAATTCCTTACTATACGTACAACTGGTAAGTTAAGAGAACGTGCACGTATTGCTGCGTTGAAAATTGCACCGCTTGCAATTATAGCACTTCTTATTTTTGCCGGTGTAGGGTTATGGAAAACAGATATATTCACTGGTCATGGTACAGAGTGGATTATGGTTCCGATCGGAGCTTTTGTAGCATTATGTGCGTCAACATTATTAAATAAAAGAAGAAGAGATGGTTGGGCTTTCGTTATGACAAGTTTAACAATCATTTTACTAAGTGCGAGTGTGTTTGCCGGCATGTTCCCACGTGTCTTAATTAGCTCGTTAGGGTCAATATACGATTTAACAATTTATAATGCAGCATCGGGAGATTATGCACTAAAACTGATGACGTATTTTTCAATTGCTATATTGCCATTTGTTTTGGGAAGTCAAATATGGAGTTTCTATGTGTTTAGACAACCTGTTAAGTCAGATAAAGATTTGGAGTACTAATGAAAAGAAAAAGAGGACTTCCATCGTATCCTGGTAGCCGAGTTTTATATGTAGTGTTAACAATCATTAGCATTTTAGAAGCTATAAGTATTATTGGGCAAACAGTGTTTTTAGCACGGGCTATTACGTTTTTATTTCAAGGAGAAACAGTGCAATCTGTGTTAAATGAAACGGTTTATTTTGGAATCACGTTTGCAGTACGTCATATGCTAGTTCGAATTTCGCAAATATTAGTGGAACGTTTCGCTGAAAAAACAGGATCGCTACTGCGAAAACAATTAATAGAGGCGTATTTCACATTAGGTCCACGATATGTTCAAACTGCTGGAACAGGTCATCTGGTTACCTTATCGATTGAAGGTATTGAGAAATTTAAAACATATATTGAATTAACAATCCCTAAAATGATTAGAAGTAGTATCGTACCGGGACTAATTGTACTATATGTTTTTACGTTAGATATTGAGTCTGGAATCATTTTAGTTGTAACGATTCCTATCGTAATTACATTTATGATCCTACTAGGATTAGCAGCGCAGAAAATGGCGGATAGCCAATATGAAACATATCGAGTACTTTCTAATCATTTTGTAGATACGTTAAAAGGATTAGAAACATTAAAGTATTTAGGGAAAAGTAAACAACACGAAGGAAAGATTGAAAAAGTAAGTAAAAGGTATAGAAAAGCAACGATGCGTACTTTGCGAGTTGCTTTTCTTTCTTCTTTTGCATTAGATTTCTTTACGAGCTTATCCATCGCATTTGTGGCGGTCGGATTAGGGATCCGTTTAATAGATGGGACAATTGTACTATTGCCAGCCCTTACGATTTTAATTTTAGCTCCGGAATATTTTCTGCCAATTAAACAAGTTGGAGCGAATTATCATGCTACGTTAGATGGACAACTTGCAATGGAGCAAATAGAAGAGATTTTACAGCAACAAAAAGAAATAGGAACGAAAGAATCTAATGTAGGTTTAATATGGAATGCCTCTAGTAACTTGAAATTACAAGATGTAAAAGTAAAGAATAATGAATCTGAAAAAGCTATATTAGAGGGAATTGATTTTACTTGGAAAGGCACCGGCGCTATAGGTGTAATTGGTGAAAGTGGGGCAGGGAAATCGACGTTAATTGACGTATTAGCAGGATTTTTAACTCCTTCGGGTGGAAATCTGATAATAAATGGTGTGAAAATTGACGGGTCTACTCGAGAAGATTGGCAAAAGAATATTGCTTATATTCCGCAGCAACCTTATATTTTCCCGCTTTCATTAAAAGATAACATTTGTTTCTATGAAACAAATACAGCTGATGCAGAAGTGGAAAGAGTTATTAATGAAGTTGGTCTTCGTTCACTCGTTACATCGCTTCCGAACGGGATGTATGAAAGAATTGGAGAAGGTGGACGTATGCTTAGTGGCGGGCAAGAACAACGTGTCGCTATGGCGCGTGCACTTCTAAGCAAAAAGCCAATTATTTTATTAGACGAGCCTACAGCACATCTTGATATTGAAACTGAATTTGAAATAAAGCAAGCGATGTTACGTCTGTTTGAAGGTAAGCTAGTATTTCTTGCAACACATCGTCTTCACTGGATGAAACAGATGGATCATATTCTTATTTTAAATAAAGGGGAAATGATAAAAAGCGGCACGTATGAAGAACTTTTAAAGAATGAGGCATTACATTTTCAAAGGAAAGAGAGGGGATAGAGATGAGTAACTGGATTAAACCTTATATACAGCAAAATAAAGGTAGAATGACTTTAACTATTTTCCTTGGTCTTCTTGGAGTTAGTTCAGGTGCGATGTTACTTTTCATTTCAGGTTATTTAATCTCTAAATCTGCTCTTAGACCAGAAAATGTAATGGCTGTATATGTTCCTATCGTTGCAACACGTGCGTTTAGTATAGGACAAGCGGTATTTTATTATTTAGAGCGTTTAGTTGGACACGATGTCGTACTACGCATATTAGAAAAGATGAGAACGAAACTATACAGAATAGTAGAACCGCAGGCGTTATTTTTCCGTTCACGATTTCAAACGGGCGATATGTTAGGTATATTATCCGAAGATATAGAGCATTTGCAAAACCTATATTTACGTACAATATTTCCTAGTCTATTAGCATTAGTTGTATATAGCATATTCGTACTTGTTATCGGAGCATTTGACGTAGTATTTGCACTTATTGCAGCATGTATGTTGGCTATTATCGTTTTTCTTCTTCCGTTTGTATCATTACTTTTAATGAAGCAACATCATGTTACTTTAAAGCAAGGAAGAAGCCGTTTGTATCAACAACTAACAGACGCTGTTTTTGGGTTATCTGATTGGCAAGCAAGTGGTAGAAAAGATGAATTCATTGATAAGTATGTAGAGCAAAATGCTCAGTTGTTAAAAACGGAAAAAAGAATGAAGCGCTGGAATCATATTCGGGACAGTATCATTCAATTAGTAGTGGGGATCGTAGTTATTTCAATGATCATATGGACTGGAAATGAGGCAGCAAGTGAACAGATTGCACCTACCGTTATTGCGGCTTTCGTCTTAATGACGTTATCTGTGACAAATGCGTTAATTCCACTTTCAGATGCTATCGATCGAATTCCATCATATGTAGAATCTGCTCATCGTCTAAATAAAGTAGAAGCTAATGATGTTTTACAGGATGAAAAGGAATTACATGAGGATAAAGATTATGTTGCATCAAAATATATAGACATTGAATTAAATAATGTATCGTATCGTTACCCAGATAGTAATGAGTTTGTATTGAAAGAAGTATCACTTCAAATAAAGGCAGGAAAGAAAATCGCCATTTTAGGAAGAAGTGGAACAGGAAAATCTACTTTGTTAAAATTGTTAGCAGGTGCGCTAAGCCCGTTACATGGTGAAGTTTTATTGCATAGTGAACATGCTCATACGAATCTTTTATCAAAATATATTTCTGTATTGAATCAAAAGCCGCATTTATTCGATACGACAATTGGAAATAATGTACGAATCGGTAAACTAGAGGCTACGGATGAAGAGATATGGACAGCTTTAGAGAAAGCACAATTAGCTTCGCATATAGCTTCTCTTCCAGATGGATTGCAAACAAAAATGCATGAAATGGGAAAAAGGTTTTCTGGTGGAGAAAGACAACGGGTTGCTTTTGCTAGAACGCTAATGCAAGAGGCTCCAATTATTGTACTTGATGAACCTACGATCGGCTTAGATCCAAAGACAGAACTTTCTTTAATAGAAACAATGTTTTCTGCAACAGAAGAAAAGACTGTTATTTGGATTACACACCACCTTGTAGGAATTGAACATGTAGATGAAGTTATATTCCTTGATCGTGGCCAAATTGTGATGCAAGGCAGTCATGAACAACTTCTGAAAGAAAACGAGAAGTATCGTAAGCTGTATGAGTTAGATAAAGGAATATAGTTTGAATAAGTAATAATTGTAAAATAGCTACGCCTAATGGTGCAGCTATTTTTTTGTTAAGAAATATATTCTTTTTAAGGTATAGATTTATCTCGCTATTTGCAGGGCAAGATCCGGCTGATGTGAGGAAGTTAGGTGTACGTAAAAGTCCGATTGGTGAGGGGGATAATCAGAAGGGATGGAGAAGCCCCCCTGATTAAAGTTTCGTTTTATTTGTCTTACATTATTTTATGATAGAAATCAAATGTATAAAAAACAGCTAATCAAATACTTAAATTATTGAATATGTATATTTTGGAGTGAAAAGTAGGATATTTTGTTATGGGCTTGCATAAAAGTATAAAGGTTTCATACGGTTTAAGTAATGTGATATTATGTCGCGTATATAAATAATATGCGAAAAGGTGGAGGGAAAAGATGGGGAATCGTTTTGAAAAAAGTGAAGAGGCGATAGAGCGAATTCCGTTGGTAAGTGTATTAATTCCTACTTATAATCGTCCTGGCTACTTTGAAAAAGCATTGTGTAGTGTATTACAACAAACATATTCTAATATAGAAATTATTGTTGGAGATGATAGCACGAATGACGAAACGGAAAATGTGTTACAAAAATACTTATGTGATCATTCAAATATTATTTATATAAAAAACAGGTCAACTCTCGGACAATTTGAAAATGCGCTAATGTTATTTAATGAAGCGAACGGTGAGTATATAAATTTTTTAATGGATGATGATATATTTCATATGAATAAAATTGAAAAAATGATGAAGTATTTTTTCAATGATTTAGATAATGAAATCAAGCTTGTAACATCTCATCGTCAAGTAATTGATGATAAAGGGAAAGAACTACGACATATTTATTCAACTGTCCGTTTATTTGAAGAGGATACGATTATAGAGGGAACAGAATTAGGAAATAGGGTAATTGTGGATCAAAAAAATTATATTGGAGAACCGACAACAGTTTTATTTCGTAAAAATGATTTACAAGAACCGTATGGGATTTTTGATAAGAGGAGGTATCTATGTAATGTAGATATAGCCTCATGGTTATCTTTATTAAGTAAAGGAAAAGCAGTATATATAGCAGAGACACTTAGTTACTTCCGATTACATTCAGGTCAACAGTTGAATGAATCTAATAAACTTATGGATGGAGTAGAGGATTTTTCACATAGTATTATAGTTGGAGAAAAGTATGGTTTTTTATCTACTGAAAAAGAGTTATATAAAGCGATAACTAATTTCCTAGACTATGCAAAAAAATTAGTTCCATCATCAATATTATATACATTAGACTACTACCGACAAATTAAGCGAAAGGAAATAAATATAGAAAAGAAAAAACAGTATCGGAATAACAACTCTCATTTACCGAAAGTCAGTATACTTATTCCTGCCTATAATAAACCTCATTACTTGGAATTAGCTCTCAAAAGTGCTTTGAATCAAACATATGAAAATATTGAAATAATAATTTCTGACGATAGTACAAACGGTGAAATTCAAGCGATGATCCAACTATATTTAAGTGAATATAAATGTATTACATATGTTAAAAATAAACCTCGATTAGAAGCAGAGAACTTTAATAAGTGTATAGAACTTGCAAATGGAGATTATATAAACTTTTTATTAGATGATGACTTATTTCATCCTGAAAAGATTAAAAGAATGATGAACTGTTTTTTTAGACTAGAAAACATTTCATTTGTGACGTCATATCGGGAATTAATTGATGAGAATGGAAAAGTATTACCACCATCAACATTGAATATGAAAATTGCAAAAGAAACTACACTTTTTAAAGGGAAAGAATTAGGTAATTATATGTTAAAAAACTTAAAAAATGTAGTTGGTGAGCCTACAACAGTTCTGTTTAATCGGAAATTTTTTGAAGGGGCTTTTGGGTGTTTTAAGGGAAAGGGTTATTCAGCTATTAATGACATTGCAACATGGCTAGATATGATGAAGAAAGGAAATGTAGTTTATATAGAGGAACCTCTTAGTTATTTTAGACAACATGGTGGGAAAAATCAAAAACAAATGCAATTTACATTAAGGGCAATTGAAGAATGGACTGAATTAATAATAGATGCATATAATAGTGGGTTTTTAAATCGTGAGCAAGATTATAAAACGTGTTTAACTCATTGTTTGGAAAATGTGGTGTCAATAATTAAGGATGCGGTAAAAAATGGACAATTAAATCAAATTGATAATGAAAAGATGGAGAGGGAATTAAATAAGTTAGTTAATCGTATATTTGAGGAAGAAGTATGCTATTGTCAATTTTGCAATCAACAATTTGAAAAATTTTCTCCTTGGCCAGAACATTATGATTTTCCAAAATATAAATTTGAGATGTGGAATAAAGATACGGGAATTTGTTCGGTATGTGATTCGATGGATCGTGAAAGGTTATATCGTGTATATATTGAAATGGAAACGGAGTTATTAAGTGGAAATGATACTATGCTTCATATTGCACCTGAAGCGAAGTTAAGAAGTTGGTTTGCCCAGTATAAAAACATTACATATGTATGTGGAGATATTGAACCAAAGGATCCATTAATGCAGGAAATTGATGTTACTAGAATTCCATATGAAAATGATACATTTGATGTGATTTTATGTGGTCATGTATTACAGCACGTTCAAGATGATGAAAAAGCGATGAGAGAGTTATATAGAGTATTAAAGACAAATGGATGGGGAATTATTCAAGCGCCAATCGTAATGAATGTAGATAGTATTATAGAGAATGAATTAATTTTAACGCCAAAATTGAGAAGATTAGCTTTTGGTCATGAAGAACATGTAAGGATTTATAATCGATCAGGATTTATACAACGATTAATGAATGTAGGATTTAAGGTGGAATTGTATAACATAGCTGAAAAACAAGGAATGAGAAGTGCTAGGAAATTTGGTTTATCTGAAACTGATGTACTCTATATTGTCCGGAAATGAAGAATTGAGGGGAATTGAAATAATTCGCATAATACGGATTATGGGCAGTTAAATCGAAGTTTTGAAGAAGCATTAACCTTAAAAAAAGAATTAATGCTTCTTATTTTAATTATAGAGCGATGTGCATCTTATTTTTAGGTTTTAAATTTAGCTGACAAAGGCAATACTGAGCCATAGTGAATGTAAAGTTGGAGGGCGAGCATATATGTTTGATGAGGATGGGATTGTTTTAATTATGGAACCAGCTGATGAAAGTAACTTGAGGAGGTTTATTTTTTCCGTGCCAAAGTCAGTGTATGAAAAGAAGGGGCTTACATTACACTATGGAACAGCTATAGGACAAGGATATATGGATATAATTGAAGATATTATTAGCGTAAATATAGAAATAGATGTTGTAACGATAATAGGGCATGTAAGAGGGTAAATAGCTATTTGAAAAAGGTTATAAGTAAGTTAGTTAGAAGTTATGCATAGAGAAAATTGCAGACAATTATAAAGGCGAAGGGAGTCTAAAATGAAAATCAAATCAATTTTATTAGTATTTATAGTTTCAATTGGTTTAATGGGATGTTCACTAGTAGAGCAAGGAAAGAACTCCATAGATTATGCTCAAAAAGCGACAGACTATGTAAATGAAATAAGTGCATTTGCAAATGATGCACCAGCATTAGCTGAAAAGGCTGTTAATGATAGCGAAGCTCGAAAAGAGTTAGAAACGAAGCTTAGTGAAATTAAACAAGATATACCCGCTTTCAATGAATTAACACCACCTGATGTAGCAAAGGATCTTCATCAGCAAATCGTCGGATATAACGAAAAGTTAAATACATTAATTGATACGGCAATGACGAAGATAGAAGAAGGAAAAGTGGATGTAGAGCAATTTAAAAACTCTGAGCTTATGCAGACGATAGATCAAGTTCGTGATTTGAAAGAGAAGGTTCAAAATTTAGGACAATAATAAAAAAGTTCCGTTTGTGATGAACGGAGCTTTTTTCTGTTTTCTAATGGAAAGTTTATAATATTTTCTTCCTATAATATAAGTGTTTTTTATATCTTCCATTGTTCTAAAATATGTATTGTTTTATTAGTTGCATCCATGTTCACTTGAGCACCTATCGGCATAGTGATCATCGGATGGGTATGACAACAATCAAAGTCAGCTAATAAAGGAATTCTTTGATTTTGTAGTACTTCTAATAATATTTCATAAGGTTTGCGATTTGTACCACAATCATCAAACTGCTCATGTTTTCCAAGAATAATACCTGAAACTTTATCAAATACGCCGTTAACTTTAAGTAATGAAAAGCTTCTTTCAATAGTAGCTGCATCTTTTGAACTATCCTCAATAAATAAAATATCCCCATTTTGAATACATGGCATATAAGGACTACCCCAAATTCCTTCTATTGTATTTAAGTTCCCTCCAATAATACGTCCAGTAGCTTGTCCATTTGTTACGGAAATCCAATTATTTGGTTTAAGTTCTTTTTCTTTCGTTTTCACTTCCCAATTAATAAATTCATCTGACCAAAATAAAGGCTGTTTTATGTTGTAAGGAAGCGATTGATCATGTAGTAATGTTTCTACAAAATAATTGTATGTATAATCTACAAAAGGCTCAAATTCTCCAAAGGAGGGGACGAGTGCCGGACCGTAAAATGTAGGGATTCCTGTTTTGGCATAAATTCCTAGCAATAAAGCTGTTGCATCTGAATAGCCAATCATTATTTTAGGGTTATTTTGAAAAGCATCATAATCAATATAAGGTAATAAGGAATTGGAATTCATACCGCCAATTGTTGACATAATACAAGATACATTAGGATTCCTTATTAAAGCATTCAGTTCCTCGGCACGCTCTTGTATACTGCCGGAGCGATAATAATCATATCGACCTGTTAGTGAACCTTCTAATATGTGAAATCCTTTCTTTTGTAAATAAGATTTCGCTCGTTCAAATCTTTTAGGAGAAGTGTAGGTTGCTGGTGAAGAGGGCGAATAAATGCCGATTGTGTCTCCGTATTTTAATGGTTTTGGAAGTAGCATCGTAAGAATCCTTTCTATTGAATTATGAGTTTCTAATATTTATCATTGAATATTCTTATATTTCGGTATTATTAGTGTAACATAAATGTATTAGATGAATAAATATGCTTTTTACCTTGACGATATAAAGTAATTATTGTTATGGTTAAACGTGAGTGTATAAAAGGTTTGCTAAAGGAGTTTTGAAATGAAGCGGTTAAAATGGGGAAGGCTGACGATCCTAGTAGTCATTATTTTAGGGATATGTTGGTTCTTATTCCAAGGAACTCAAAAGAGTGCAACAAATATAGAGGGACAACCTTTACAGGTGGCAGAACTACCTAAAACAGGATTAGCTGAAAAAGTAGTGCCACCAAAGTACATACCACCGAAAATCGATGCAAAAGCAGCTATGATTATTGATGCGAGTAATGGAGAAGTTATTTATCAACATAATGAAAAAGAAGCTTTTGCGCCAGCAAGCATGTCTAAGATGATGACAGCGTATCTTCTATTAGAAAATGTACATAATGGGAAAATTCGCTGGGAAGATCCGGTGAAAATGAGTACGAAAGCGGCACAAACAGAGGGTGCGAGAATCCCAGTCCAAGTGAATGACACATTGACTGTTAAAGATTTGTACCATGCATTAATGATTGAATCGGCAAATAATTCGGCTGTAGCTTTAGCAGAACATATGGCTAAGACGGAGAAAGATTTCGTTCAGCTTATGAATGCAAAAGCGAAGGAGTTAAAAATGTCGGATTATGCTAAATTCGCAAATGCATCAGGACTACAAGAACCTGATGGAAGTGAGACGAAGATGACGGCTGCTGATGTAGCAAACTTGGCGTATCATCTAATAAAAGACTATCCAGAAATATTAGAAGTGACTCACTTACGTCAAAGTCAGTTAGCATTTAATAATATTAATGTTATAAGTACAAATGATATGTTAAACAAAAATAATAAAGCTTTATATATAGAAGGAATAGACGGATTAAAAACAGGATTTACAGATAGCGCGGGGTATTGTTTTACGGGTACAGCAAAACAAGGTGATACTCGTATTATTACTGTTGTAATGGGAACGAAAGGTAAAACGCAGCGTTTTACAGAGACGAACAAGCTAATGTCTTATGCTTTTGGCTTAGTTAATTAAGTGAAATACTGAGTTGGATCATCATATAAGCAAGGCAATTTGTTGTTACTTATTATCGGTAACAATAAATTGCCTTTTTATTGTTAGTATTAGGAAGTAAAAAGGTAAAAAATGCGAGTGTTATTATTTGAGTTTATTATTGTTTGTTGATAGTATAAAGTTAGAAGCTTATTAATGATAAGTTTTAAGAGGCGGAACATGATGTATACATATGAAAAAGCCTCAAATGAAAATTGGAGGGAATTATGATGGTAAAAGATTTTTACACAGCAATTGAAGACAGAAGATCTATTTACGCGATTAGTAAAGAGCAAGTAGTTTCTGATGAAAAAATTCAAGAAGTGATTTATCATGCTGTAAAACATACACCTTCAGCTTTTAACTCTCAGAGCGCCCGCGTTGTCGTCTTGCTAGGAGAACAACATGATAAGTTATGGGATATTACGAAAGAAACGTTACGAAAAATTGTACCTGAAAATAACTTTGCATCTACTGATGAAAAAATGAATGCATTTAAAAGTGGTTATGGAACGGTTTTATACTTTGAAGACAGTCAAGTAGTGGAAGAATTGCAAGAAAACTTTGCATTATACAAAGAGAATTTTCCAACGTGGTCACAGCAATCCTCAGGAATGTTACAATTTGCAATTTGGACAGCTTTAGAAATTGAAGGATTTGGTGCTACATTGCAGCATTACAATCCATTAATTGATGAAGAAGTGAGAAAAGAATGGGGAGTTCCAGAAAACTGGAAACTCACTGCGCAAATGCCGTTTGGTAAACCGGTGGTACCTGCAGGTGAAAAAGAATACCAACCTTTAGAAAATCGTGTAAAAATTTATAAATAATGCGAGATAAAAGGTGAACAGGGATACAACCTGTTCACCTTTTATAAGTAATAAGGATTTTTTTGATAGGAATTTTTCATCTGATCTTTTAATTCGTTTTTACGTGTTTCAATAGTTGATATTTTTTGTAAAGTAATAATTGAAACGAATTGAAAAAAAGCAGAGTACAATTCTATATTTTTATTTATAGGATCATCTATTATGTTTTTCATAAATATACCTCCTTTTTTAATCCCAATATTTGCGGGCAATAAGACTTCCCTCTCAAAATTCGATACTACGTGGAGAATACCGACCTGTAAAATTTCGATTGGTTTCCGGGTAGGGTGGATAAAACTTGTATAGATTAAGATACCACTATATATATGATAATATAAATATCCTAAAAATTCCATATGCAGTGAAAAATAGTTAGTGGAATGTACATTTTCGCCAAATTAGAAC
Source organism: Bacillus sp. M5A3_1b (assembly GCF_053345335.1). Lineage (NCBI taxonomy): Bacteria > Bacillati > Bacillota > Bacilli > Caryophanales > Bacillaceae > Bacillus > Bacillus sp. M5A3_1b. The sequence goes on from NZ_JBKEZY010000005.1 coordinate 140,548, forward strand.
AGAATTTTTGAAGTTAAATCTTACAAATCGTCAAATCTTTTAAAAGCGATAGATAGTATCAAAAATAGTTTTCTAAAAATATTATACTATTGATAAAAAAAGTATTTTTTGTCATGATAAGAGTATGCTTCATGGAAGGAACTTACTAGGAAATACATTCTTTGCATTGGATTAGATGAATAGAGTTTTTCAAAGTGGATAGAAAATGTATATTAAGATAATGAATGAAATGTCGAATTTTCATTGAAATATATAAGGGAATTGAAAAAAGCATTGCAAAAATACTAAGTTTAATGGTAAAGTTCACATGAAGTTCACACGGAATTCACTTCATTCGTTTAAAATGAACTCTGTGTGAAAAATAAAACTCTTGTTAAAAAATGGAACTTAATGAATATTTTACTTTGATAATATTGTAATGTATTAAGTTTATAAGTTTTTTTAAGAGGATAGTAGGGAAAGGAAGTAAAGACAACTTATGAAAAAAGTAATTGCAGGTTTAGCAGCAGCTTCTGTAGTAGGTGTTGCAGTTCCAGGTATGGATTCTGCTCAGGCACAAGTTTCAAATGAGGCGCTAAAAGAAATTAATGGACAAACTCAAACTCAAACTCAAACGACTGTAACTGAAACAAAAAAGGTAGAAACAACTTCTGAATTAAAATACACGGTAACAGCTGATGTATTAAATGTACGTTCAGGTGCTGGTACAGGACATAACGTTATTTCTAAAGTGAAATCAGGTCAAGTACTACAAGTAATTGGACAAGAAAACGGTTGGTTCAAAGTAACTGTAAACGGTCAAACTGGTTATGTAAGTGGTGACTTCGTAACGACTGGTGGTAAAACAGGAACTACTGTTCAACAAGGAACTGGTACTTACACAGTAAACGTTTCTTCACTAAACGTACGTACAGGCCCAAGTACATCTCATACAGTATTAGGCTCTGTAAATAAAGGAAAAACAGTACAAGTTGTTGGAGAAGTACAAGATTGGTTTAAAATCAACTTCAATGGTGGAACTGGATACGTAAGCAAAGACTTCGTAACAAAAGGTGGTTCTGCTGTATCTAACGAAACAAAACAACCAACTACAAACAACAATACTACTACAGTTCAAACTGGTGGTTCTTATGTTGTTAACACTGGTGCTTTAAAAGTACGTACAGGCCCAGCTACATACAACGCTGTAATCGGTGGCGTAACACAAGGTAAAGTATTAAACGTTACTGGCGCTGAAAATGGTTGGTACAAAATTAACCATAACGGCCGTACAGGTTACGTAAGTGCAGACTTCGTTAAGTTTGTAAAAGGCGGAGTAAACAACGTTACAAATAACAATAACGTTACAAATAACGTTCAACAACCAGGTAAAGACGTACAAAAACCAACAACAGGTGGAGATACATCTTCAATCGCTGGATTCGCTAGATCTTTAAATGGTTCACCATACAGAACTGCTGGTACAACACCTGCTGGTTTTGACTGCAGTGGATTCATTCACTACGTATTAAATCAAACTGGTCATAAAGGCGCTCGTCAAACAGTTGCTGGATACTGGAGCTCTAAAACAAAAACTAGCAATCCACAACCAGGTGATTTAGTATACTTCCAAAATACTTATAAATCAGGTCCTTCTCACATGGGTGTTTACTTAGGAAACGGTCAGTTCATTAGTGCAGAAACTGATGCAACTGGTGTACGTATTAGTTCTGTAAGTAACTCTTACTGGAGCAAGCACATGTTAGGTTACACAAAAGCATACTAAGAAAAAGTAGTTTATATACTTTTCGTATAGAGAAAAGGCTTTCCAGGGAAACTTGGGAAGCCTTTTTATAGTTGAGTAAATTGGGAATGTAGTAGTTTTTACTGTAACTTCCCATTTAAAAATCGAGCGTATAGGTCATGAAAGTAGTTCGGACGAAATAAGTTTGCTGCATGTCCTGCTAACGGTATTTCTTTATATAAAACGTTAGGAAGAACGGACTTTAAATCAAAAAGACAAGATTTATAGAGATGATCATGTTCACCCATTACCCATAATATAGGGTGGGTAAGTGATTTTAATTTAGATTTTAAATCGAATTCTAAACGATGCCGTAATGATTGGGAAATAATTGATGAATGTAATTGCAATCCGAAACGGTAATAAATATTTCTTGAAATGACTGCGAACGGATTTGCCTTTAATATGCCACTTGGAAAAATGGTATTTGCATATTGAGAGAGCCATTTAGAGTATTCGTCTCCGCGCTTCTCCCAAAATTTTTGAAATACGTTATATAAAAGGGATGGATTATTATAATGTCCACCAATATGACAAATGCTTAATACTTTTTCTGGGTGCATTTGTGCAAAAATTGTAGAGATATAACAGCCATAACTTAGAGCGCAAATATGAGCTTTTGTAATACCTTCTTTTTCATATAATTTCAATAGTTGATCTACGAGGCGCTGTAATGAAAATTCGATAGCTTCTCCTTTATCGTCGCCGTGACCTAATAAGTCATAAGTAATAATGTTGTAAGAGGCGGAAAATCGCTTATGCTCTTTTTTGAAGGCACGACGATTACCGACTAATCCATGAATAAAAATGATTGTTTCCTTTTCGGAATGTATATTTGTTTGCAAAAAGGATACTCCTTTCAATAACGGGAGATTTATACAGTATTGTAAATTAGTTATCTATAATTCACATAGAATAATATTAAGTACCAGGTAATAATATCAGATATTTATATCTGTTGTAAAGATGCGTTTGTATGTATATTTTGTAAAAACAGAAAAAGTGTGTTTACATTCAGTTTACATTTGTATAGTAATCTACTTTTAGAAAGAACAGTTTGGTTGAACACGAGGAGATGAACAAAAATGGAAGTTAGAAATGAGATGGAGAAAAAAGGGAGCTGGAGGCAGTTTTTACGCCTTATTCAAGATACAAATCCTCCGAAAGGGATTCTTGCTTTTGCATTATTAATGAGTTTGCTTTCTACGGGAGCGAGTTTATTTATTCCGATGTTAACGAAGGGGTTAGTAGATAATTTTTCACTTTCTTCAATTAGTACAGGGCAAATTGTTGGGCTAGTTGCATTCTTTATTATGCAAACTATAGCTGCAGGATTGTCTATATATTTATTAAATTATATTGGACAGAAAATTGTAGCTGGACTGAGAGAACGTTTGTGGAAAAAGGTGCTTATTTTACCGGTAACTTATTATGATCAAAATAGAACAGGCGATACAATTAGTCGTATGACAAATGATACAGGAGTTGTGAAAACGTTAATTTCTGAGCATTTGTCAAATTTATTAACAGGCGGTATTTCAATTGTTGGATCATTAATTGTATTATTTGTTTTAGATTGGAAAATGACACTTTTACTTTTAACGGTTATTCCATTATCAGTACTCATTTTAGTTCCGCTTGGACGAAAAATGTATAAAATTTCAAAAGCACTTCAAGATGAAACAGCATCTTTTACTAGTGTATTAACACAAGTGTTATCAGAAATTCGTTTAGTGAAATCTTCGAACACAGAAAAAAAGGAATATGAAACTGGAAATAAAGGTATTGAAAAGCTATTACAATTTGGTTTGAAAGAGGGAAAAGTGCAAGCGTTAATTTCACCAGTTATGTCGTTTGTTTTAATGGCATTGCTTGTTATTATCGTAGGGTATGGTGGAATGCGAGTTTCTAGCGGTGCATTAACAACAGGAGAACTAGTAGCGTTTATTTTATATTTAGTTCAAATTATAATGCCAATGAGTCAATTATCTATGTTCTTTACACAATTTCAAAAGGCGATTGGTGCAACGGAAAGAATTAATACGATTTTAGAATATGAAGTAGAAGATCATGAAACTGGTGTGAAGGTCACAAATGCTAAGCAGCCGATCGTTCTTGAAAATGTACATTTCGAGTATAACGAAGAAGAGCAAGTTTTAAAGAATATTGATTTCACAATTGAATCAGGAAAAGTAACAGCAATCGTAGGACCAAGTGGTAGCGGGAAAACGACGTTATTCTCACTATTAGAACGTTTTTACGAGCCAACTAGCGGTGCTATTAAATTAGGAAAAGACTCAATTACGAGTTATTCATTGCAATCATGGCGACGTCAAATTGGTTACGTTTCACAAGATAGTCCGTTAATTGATGGGACAATTCTTGATAATATTTGCTACGGTGTTGAGGGTGAAGTGACAGATGCAGAAATTGAAAAAGTAGCAGCGATGGCATATGTTGATGCATTTATTCATGATTTGCCAAACGGATACGCAACAGAAGTTGGAGAACGTGGCGTGAAGCTTTCAGGAGGGCAAAGACAACGAATTGCGATTGCTCGAGCGTTACTTCGAAATCCACAAATTCTTATGTTAGATGAAGCAACTTCCAGTCTAGATAGTAAATCAGAGTCTGTCGTTCAGAAAGCGTTAAATAACTTAATGAAAGGCAGAACAACATTAGTTATTGCACATAGACTTTCTACTGTTGTGGATGCAGATAAAATTATCTTTATAGAAAAAGGGAATCTTACAGGAAGCGGTACACATGATGAATTATTACAGACACATGATATGTATCGTGAATTTGCAACGCAACAATTGAAAATTAAAGAGGGCGTATTATAAAATGAATCATCAGTGGGGTTTTTACTCCACTAATGATTCATTTTTAAAAGTTTTATAAAGGATGCGAATTAGAAAGGAAATGGTTTCTTTGATACCTAACATTTTAATAGTGGACGATGATCCGCATATTAGGGAACTTGTTTCTGTATTTTTAGAACGAGAAGGTTTTCAAACATATGAGGCAATTGATGGACTAGATGCACTTCAGAAAATAGACGAAGTAAAAGTTGATATGGTTATTCTTGATATCATGATGCCGAATATGGATGGATTTGATGTATGTTTTGAATTAAGAAAATACTATGATATCCCTATTTTGATGCTAACTGCTAAAGGAGAAACATCTCAAAAAGTAAAAGGGTTTCATCTTGGTACGGATGATTATCTTGTAAAACCATTTGATCCGATAGAACTAGTAGTGAGAGTTAAGGCGTTATTGAAACGTTACCAAATTACAGTATCGCAATCGATTCAAGTTGGAAATGTACTGTTAAATCGTAAAACATTTGAAGTTACAACCGGAGAACAAACAGTTACGTTACCGCTAAAAGAATTCGAATTGCTATTTACTTTAGGTTCTAAAGCGGGAAGGACATGTTCAAGAGAACAATTAATTGAAGATGTATGGGGATATGATTTTCAAGGAAATGAACGTACACTAGATGTTCATATTAATCGTTTGCGTGAGAAGTTCCGAGAAGAGAAGTCGAAATTTAGTATTAAAACGATAAGAGGCTTAGGGTATCGCTTAGAGGTAAGTAAATGAGAAGAAGAGAGCGAATGAATAAGGTGAAGATACTGAAAGTAATTGGAGCGATAATAGCTCTCTTTTCTTTTCTCACTATAATTTGGTCTATAGCCTTTTATGTATCATCAAGTGTAATGAATGCTCTTGAAATACAAGTATCGCCTTTTATTACTTTTTTAATTAGTGATATGGTCGGCTTTGTATTTATTGTTCTTATTTGGGTATTGATTGGAGTATTAATGAGACCGAAGCGAGAGGCAATGATTTGGACTATTATTGAACCGATACAAAAAATTGCAAAAGGAGACTTCTCCGTAAAAATACGAAATGAAGAGAAGTATGATGGAGAAATTGGTGTGCTCGTAAAAAGCATAAATGATATGACAGATGAACTGAATGCGATGGAGAAAATGCGTCAGGAATTTGTATCGAATGTTTCACATGAAATACAGTCACCATTAACATCTATAAAAGGTTTTGCTAGAGCGCTACAAGACGATAATCTTTCCGAGGAAAAAAGAAAGCATTATCTTACCATTATTGAAACAGAAACGACGAGATTATCCAAACTAAGTCAAAATTTATTGAAACTAACTCTTTTAGAATCGGAAGAGTATACACCAGAAAAAGTGACGTATCGATTAGATCAACAGTTAAAGCAAATTGTATTAAATAGTGAACCGCTCTGGGCTGAAAAAGAAATTGAATTAGAACTTGATTTAGAAAAAGTGCATATAACTGCTGACCAAGAAAGTATGAGTCAAGTTTGGATTAATTTAATTCATAATAGTATTAAATTTACTCCAAGTGGTGGGACAATTACAATCCAGTTACAGGAACATGAGAAATTCGTAGAAATACGTATTCGTGACACGGGTATTGGTATATCTGAAAAACAAAAACAACATATATTTGAACGGTTTTTTAAAGCTGATTCTTCACGAAATCGTGCGTATGGAGGAAGTGGTTTAGGATTAGCGATAGTAAAAAAAGTAGTCGATCTACATCAAGGAGAAATAAAAGTCGAGAGTGAGGAAGGGAATGGTACGGAATTTATTGTTTGTATTCTTAAATATGAAGAAAAGTAGTGTTAGGAGGAGATTCTTCTAACACTATTTCTCTTTAAAAATACATTTCCCGTTACTGCAACTATATTGATAAGCTTTTCCTTCGTTATTCATACGGTATGAATAATGTGATTCTTTATCTTTTGTAAAGTCAACGTATGCTTCTGCACCACTTTTATCATCATCTATATCAATGAATTGAACGTTACGTATAGAATAATCTTTCTGTTCACTTAAACCTTTTTCTTGCAAGTTTGTATGAATCCCGTCTACTAACTCGTCAAACAATGACCAGTTTAAATGAAGGTTTTCAAATGACTCAGTATGTCTTCCTAAAATCCCGTTGTCTTGTATTATTTTTTTATTATTATCGTACGTATAAGAGTATGTAAAATAAGGTTCGTTTGTAAATACTACATCTGCATAATAGCCGATATTATAAAGAGGAGTATATTTTCCGGTTATGCTTTGTATGTCTTTTTGCTTATATCCTTTTATAGTATGGAGATATTCATTAGTATCTTTTTCTATTACTTTATAATGTAGTGGATTACCAAATATAAAGTACAGCGCAAACGATATGATACATAGTCCGACTGCAGTTAGTGACCAGAACCATTTTTTTCTTTTCATACACATACACTCTCCTATGCTGGATTTATTTTTATTTTACATGAATTATGGCAAAAACATGAGACTTATCAATAAAAACTTTCCATAGTTACCTACAAGTAACCTACGCACATGAAAGTGCATCATTGCCTTTTTACATAAATATAGTTACACTTTTAATATAATAATAAACAACTGAGACGATTAAGGAGTGTTATACTTGGCAGAATTATTACAAGGTAAAAATGCTTTAATTACAGGTGCAGGTAGAGGGATTGGTCGTGCTGTAGCGATCGCATTAGCGAAAGAGGGCGTAAATGTAGGTCTTTTAGCTCGTTCAGAAGAAAATTTAAAAGCTGTAGCGAAAGAAGTAGAAGCAGAAGGCGTAAAAGCTGTTATTGCGACTGCTGATGTATCTTCATATGAAGAGGTAACGACTGCAATTGAAACGTTAAAAAATAGTTTAGGATCTATCGATATTTTAATTAATAACGCTGGTATTTCTAAATTCGGTAAGTTTTTAGAACTAGATGTTGCTGATTGGGAAAAAATCATTCAAGTAAACTTAATGGGTGTATACTATGCAACTCGTGCTGCTTTACCAAGCATGATTGAACAACAATCTGGTGATATTATTAACATTTCATCTACAGCAGGACAAAAAGGTGCACCTGTAACAAGTGCATATAGTGCTTCTAAATTTGGTGTTCTTGGCTTAACGGAATCGTTAGCGATGGAAGTTCGCAAACATAACATTCGTGTAACAGCTTTAACTCCAAGTACAGTAGCAACTGATATGGCTGTAGATTTAGGATTAACTGATGGGAATCCAGATAAAGTAATGCAAGCAGAAGATATTGCAGAGTTTATCGTAGCGCAGCTGAAATTAAATAAACGTACATTTATTAAATCAGCAGGACTTTGGTCTACTAATCCGTAAGGGATAAATGTATAAATAAAAGAAGGGATATTTATTCTGTAACGGAGGAGATGTCCCTTCTTTATTTTTGTTTACGAGACAGAATTTTCTGTATAATAATATGTGAATAGTAGAAAAATATTGAAAGGGATGGTATTTACATGAGTACGATTGAGAAATGGACGGCTGTTGATCAATATGTGAGTGATGTATTAATACCGAAAGATTCTACATTAGAAGAAGTACTTCAAGCAAACGCTGCAGCTAATTTACCAGCACATGATGTATCGCCAACGCAAGGGAAGTTTTTGCAACTATTAGTACAAATACAAGGAGCTCGAAACATTTTGGAAATTGGTACTCTAGGCGGATATAGCACGATATGGCTTGCAAGGGGATTGCCATCTGGAGGCAGAGTTGTTACATTGGAGGCAAGTGAAAAGCATGCTGAAATTGCACGTAGCAATATTGAGCGTGCCAATTTGAATGATAAAATTGAAGTGCGAACAGGATTAGCTTTAGATTCTTTACAGCAAATCGCAAATGAGAAGTATGAACCATTTGATTTTATTTTTATAGACGCCGATAAACAAAATAATCCTACTTATTTTGAATGGGCACTGAAACTATCACGCCCTGGTACTATAATTATTGGTGATAACGTAGTACGTGAAGGAGAAGTTATTGACAATACGAGTAACGATCCTCGCGTACAAGGGATACGTCGCTTCTATGAATTAATAGCTGCAGAGCCACGTGTAAGTGCTACTGCGCTTCAAACTGTCGGAAGTAAAGGATACGATGGGTTTGTAATGGTAGTCGTAAAAGAATGACGAAAGGTGGTAAAAAGATGAAAAAGATGTTTCAAAAATTATAACATGTATCGTGTACAACACAGCTAGCTCGTGGACCTCCAACATACTTGGAAATATAAGTTTATATAAAAATTGGAGGTTAGGAATAGATGAGAACTGAAAAAGAAATGTTAGACTTAATTATTAGTACAGCAAAAGAGGATGGAAGAATTCGAGCTGTCATCATGAATGGGTCACGTGTAAATCCACATGTGAAAAAAGATTGTTTTCAAGACTATGATATTATGTATGTTGTAAATGATATACAATCTTTTACGTCTAATCATAATTGGATTCAGAGATTTGGAGAAATAATGATTGTACAAATGCCGGAAGAAATGTCATTAGTTCCAGCAGATGAAGACGGGAAATTTCCGTATTTAATGCAGTTTATGGATGGAAACCGAATTGATTTAACGTTAGTTCCCGTTGATTTGATACATACATTCGTTGGGCAAGATAGTTTAAGTAAACTGCTTCTTGATAAAGATAATTGTATTGACGAATTTCCACCAGCAAGCGATAGGGACTACTTAATAAAAAAACCTACAGAAAAAGAGTTTTTAGATTGCTGTAATGAATTTTGGTGGTGTAGTACGAATGTAGGGAAAGGACTATGGAGAGAAGAACTTTCTTATGCGAAAGGGATGCTTGATGGTCCAGTACGAGATATGTTCATCGTAATGCTAGAATGGCATATTGGTATGAAAACAGACTTTACAGGTAATGCAGGAAAGTTTGGGAAGCATTTCGAGCAATATATTGAAAAAGATATGTGGGAGCAATTTAAAAGAACTTTTTCTAATGCAGAATATGAAAACATATGGGAGTCATTCTTTATCATGGGTAATTTATTTAGGGAAGTAGCGAATGAAATTGCTAACACATATGGATATCAATACCCGCAAGGTGATGATGACAGAGTGACGAGCTATTTAAAACATGTAAAAGCTTTGCCGAAAGATAGTGCATCGATTTATTAATTGTATAAAGCAGTAAGACTGTCCAAATTATGGACAGTCTTATTTTTGTTCATGAATAATAATTTCTCTAACAAAGTGCAGATGAATCACATATGAAATTTTAGGGAGGTTTTTATCATGTATTATTTTTATTCGTCAGAAATGTTTGCCCCATATGAATGGGGACTAGAACGAGATGTTTCGTACGCCTATATGCCATATAACTCATTTTATTATGGAGACTATATAAGCTCATTGCCATACGCATATATCCCTCAAAACTATACAGTACAAATGAAAGCATATGAGCGTGGATCGTGGACACCATTTTCATGGGTCGAAAAATATGCGTACGCATTTTCAGGGCCGTACAATAAAGCGGAAGTAGCTCTTACATTTGATGATGGACCAGATTTAGAATTTACGCCGAAAATTTTAGATAAGTTAAAACAACATAATGTGAAGGCGACTTTCTTCTTGCTTGGTGAAAACGCAGAAAAGTATCCGAATGTAGTAAAACGTATTGCGAATGAAGGGCATGTAATTGGTAATCATACGTATAGCCATCCGAATTTAGCGAAAGTAACTGATGCTGAGTACCGTAATCAAATTATAAAAACAGAAGAAATATTAAATCGTTTAGCTGGTTATGCACCGAAGTTTATACGTCCACCGTACGGTGAAATACTTGAAAATCAATTGAAATGGGCGACAGAGCAAAACTTTATGATTGTACAGTGGAGTGTTGATACGGTTGATTGGAAAGGAGTAAGCGCTGATACGATTACAAATAATGTGTTAGGGAATTCATTTCCTGGCAGTGTCATCCTTCAGCATTCAACCCCAGGTGGGCATTTACAAGGATCTGTAGAGGCGCTAGATAAATTTATTCCGCAGTTAAAAACGAAAGGGGCACGCTTTGTAACGCTGCCAAGTATGTTTCAAACATTGAAAGAGAGAAAATGAAGTGGAGTTTAAATCAGTCGGGTATTGTCAATCATCCACTATTAAGAATAGGACTCCCAAGTATTTTAAAATGGGAGTCCTATTTTGTTTATAAACTATTATTTTTTAGTAATTCTTTTCCTTGTTCTACAACGAATTCATAGTATGCAAGATCATATGGATAAATATCTTCAAATTTTATCGTTATCGGCTTATTGTTTAAAACAGAAATAGCTGTAAAAGATGAAATCTCTCTTTTTAATAGTTGTAGAAAAGAAGTTGCATGTACTTTCATCACATCATCTACTTCTTCACCTGGTGCGAATGGAAGTGGATTGATGACATTGTGAAAATACATATGGCAAAACTCGCGATCCGTAAGATTTGAAATTTCATAATCTATTGTAAAGATTCCTTTGTATGCTAGATCAGTAGTTTGAAAGGAAAGCCCTAATTCTTCCTCAATTTCACGAAGGCCACCAATTTGTACATCTTCATCATGCATAATATGTCCAGCTGAAGTAATATCCCATATACATGGAGCTTCTTTTTTATTTTTAGAGCGCAATTGGAAATATAAGAACATATCTTCATCATCTTTTTCTACAAACCAACAATGAAATGTTTCGTGCCAATCACCGTCACGGTGCACTTCATCACGTAATTTCTTCCCAAGTGTATTTCTTTCAGAATCAAATATTGTTAACCACTCTGTCATTTTAATTCCCCTTTCTGCAAATTTTATTATACAATAATCGTATTGAATTTTGGGAAAATAAAGAAAAAGGGGTCGTTATTAGTGGGAATAGAAAGTAAGAAAATAAAATCGATTATTTCAACAGAGGAAGAATTACGGGGAATATTGGGGCAACCAAGTGAACGAGCTTTAAAAAAAGTTATTTCATCATTAGACCACCATTGCGTAGACTTTCTGTCTAAATCTCCTTTTTTAGTATTATCTACGGCAAATAAATTAGGAGAGTGTGACGCCTCGCCGAGAGGAGATGCACCTGGATTTGTATACGTACTCAATAATAAAAAAATTATCATTCCAGAAAGACCAGGAAATCGTCGTATAGACTCCATTTTGAATATTATTTCCAATCCACGTGTAGGATTAATCTTTTTCATTCCAGGTCTTGGGGAGACACTCAGAATAAATGGCCGAGCGTATATAACAAACGACGAAGAAATTTTGCAAAAAATGCAGGTAAATGGACGCAATCCGCTACTTGGAATTGTTGTTGAAATAGAGGAATGCTATATTCATTGCGCGAAAGCTTTTATTCGTTCAAAAATGTGGGATTCAGAGTCATGGCTAAATAAAAAAGAGTTACCTTCAGCAGCAAAAATGTTGCTGGAGCATGCAAAAGTGAATGCTTCAGAAGAAGATGTTGCACGTTCTTTAGAAGAAAGTTATACGAAAAGATTGTATTAAAAAAACTTTATTAATATATCTTTGTAAGGTGGATATTTACGCATTTTAGAATGGGATATTTATATATGAACTGTGGATTTACAAAATGAAGAAATAACAAAATAGGTAAATCGGGCGGCAATTGTAAAATGTTATTGTGAAATATAATAAAAAATGATTTTGAAAATAGTTAGTAAAAATAGGCTTGCTTTTTAAAAAGTTGATAACTATAATAAGTTAACAAATAGACATGAACGAAAAGTAACGATAAGGATATGAAATCATTTTTACGGTTTACAGAGAGGGAAGCCAAGGGTGTGAGCTTCCTAACACGAGAAATGATTTTACCACCTTTGAACTTCAATAGTGAACGAGTAATCTAGTAATTATTGACGGAATCAGCCGTTATCTGAACTTGAGCAATCTAGGGAGAAATACGTCTAGATTGGAACAAGGGTGGAACCACGAAAACACATTCGTCCCTTTCCTAGGGATGAATGTGTTTTTTTATGAATTTACAGATTGAAAATTTAAAATAATTAAAAAATGTTATTGATTTTGTTTTTTATGCGAGTATAATGAGTTAACAAATAAACATGAACGAAAAAGTAACGATAAGGACACGAAATCATTTTTACGGTTTACAGAGAGGGAAGTCAAGGGTGTGAGCTTCCTAACACGAGAAATGATTTTACCACCTTTGAACTTCAATAGTGAACGAGTAATCTAGTAATTATTGACGGAATCAGCCGTTATCTGAACTTGAGCAATCTAGGAGGAAGTGCGTTTCTAGATTGGAACAAGGGTGGAACCACGAAAACACATTCGTCCCTTTCCTAGGGATGGGTGTGTTTTTTTATTACTTTGAAAGGAGGTGCAGTAACATGAAACGATTTGTACGTACGGAAATAACCACCACCTGCATGATTAAAAAGCAGAGCAAGGTGATTGATAGAGATAAAAAATAAAATTGTAGGAGGAGATTAGAAAATGAATAACGTTATTCATGTTGGGGTGTTAGGATTAGGTACGGTCGGAAGTGGTGTTGTCCATATTTTGAAAGAACATTATAAAAAAATTGCACTTGATACAGGGTATGAAGTGAAGGTGAAGACAGTCGTTGTACGTGATTTAGAAAAAGAACGTGATGTTTGTATTGATGGAATCGTAGTAACAAGTCATGTCGATGAAGTTCTAAATGATTCAAATATTGATATTGTAGTAGAGGTAATGGGCGGAATTGAAGAAGCGAAGCAGCATATTGTTAAGGCTTTACGAAATAAGAAACATGTCGTAACAGCAAATAAAGATTTAATGGCTGTATACGGTGCAGAACTTCTTCAATTAGCGAACGAAAATGATTGTGATCTATGTTATGAAGCAAGTGTAGCGGGCGGTATTCCGGTGTTAAGGGGATTAACAGACGGATTAGCTTCAGATCAAATTGAAAAAATAATGGGAATTGTAAATGGAACAACAAATTACATGTTAACAAAGATGAGTCAAAAGGGATGGTCGTATGAAGAAGCTTTACAGGAAGCACAAAAATTAGGTTTCGCAGAATCGGATCCAACAGCGGATGTAGATGGGTTAGATGCGGCGAGAAAGGTAGCCATTCTTGCAAACTTAGGTTTTTCGATGAATGTTTCTTTAGATGATGTGCAAGTAAGAGGGATTCGAAAGGTCGAAAAAGAAGACTTACAAATGGCTGAAAAGTTAGGATTTACTATGAAATTAATTGGTAAAGCAGAGAAACAAGGGTCAGCCATTCATTTAAGTGTAGAACCGACACTTTTACCAAGCCATCATCCATTATCAAATGTAAATAATGAATTTAATGCAGTATATGTTCACGGTCAAGCGGTAGGAGAAGTAATGTTTTACGGGCCTGGAGCTGGGAAGTTACCAACTGGTTCTGCTGTAGTAAGTGATATTATTTCAATCGTTAAAAATATGAATCAAGTCCCGAAAAATAAAAGTGCGTTAAAAGAACCAGAGCCATACGAGTTACAAGGAGATGAAGAAGTCATTTCGAAATATTTCTTACGTATTTCATTACGAGATGAACCTGGGATGTTACAGAAAATAACAGAATGTTTCGTTAATTATTCTGTAAGTTTAAAAGAAGTTATTCAGTTACCTTTAAATCGTGAACTTGCAGAAGTTGTTGTTGTAACACATCAAACTTCAAAGTATCAATTTGAACGAGTTTTAGGAGCGATAGAAGATGTCGCAAGTGAAATAAACAGTTACTACATTATTGAGGAGGAAAAACAATATGTATAAAGGATTATTAAAACAGTATGCTTCTTATTTACCGGTCAATGAAAATACACCTGATGTTAGCTTAATGGAAGGGAATACACCACTTATTCCGTTATTAAATATATCAAAACAATTAGGAATTCAATTATATGGTAAGTATGAAGGAGCGAATCCGACAGGTTCATTTAAAGATCGTGGTATGGTAATGGCTGTTGCGAAGGCGAAAGAAGAAGGTTCGGAGGCAATTATTTGTGCATCAACAGGTAATACTTCGGCATCGGCCGCAGCATACGCGGCACGCCTTGGAATGAAATGTATAATCGTAATCCCGGAAGGAAAGATTGCACATGGAAAATTAGCGCAAGCAGTCGCTTACGGAGCTGAAATCATTTCAATAGAAGGAAATTTTGATGATGCACTTAAGGCTGTAAGAAATATTGCTGCGGAAGAGCCGATTACATTAGTAAACTCAGTGAATCCTTATCGAATTGAAGGGCAAAAGACAGCAGCATTTGAAATTTGTGACCAGTTGCAAAGTGCACCAGATGTTTTAGCGATTCCTGTTGGGAATGCTGGGAATATTACAGCGTACTGGAAAGGTTTCTGTGAATATGAGAAAGAAAAAGGCTATAAGAAGCCAAGAATTCACGGATTTGAAGCGGAGGGAGCAGCTGCTATTGTAAAAGGACATGTCATTGAAGAACCTGAAACAATTGCAACAGCGATTCGTATCGGTAACCCCGCAAGTTGGTCATATGCAGTAGAGGCTGCAGAACAGTCTCGCGGTGAAATAGATATGGTATCAGATGAAGAAATTTTACATGCGTATAGATTGTTAGCAAAAACGGAAGGGGTTTTCGCTGAGCCGGGATCAAATGCTTCATTAGCAGGTGTAATTAAACATGTTCAATCTGGAAAAATCAAAAAAGGAGAGACAGTTGTTGCAGTTTTAACTGGAAACGGCTTGAAAGATCCTGATATCGCAATTTCTTCTAATACATTAGACATTGCAAGTGTTTCAAATAATATAGAACAAATTAAAGAGCATATTAAAGGGGTGATTATGTCGTGATACCAGTAAGTATTCGTGTTCCTGCTAGTACAGCGAATGTTGGACCAGGATTTGATTCAGTAGGAATAGCTTTGTCATTATATTTAGATGTGGTGGTAAAGGAAAAAGCTGATAGATGGCAAGTAATCCATTCCTTTGAAGAATTAATTCCGACAGATGATAAAAATTTAATCGTTAGCACGGCATGTAAAGTATGTCCGTCTTTAGCACCTCACTTAATAGAAGTTACTAGTAATATCCCGCTTACAAGAGGACTAGGAAGTAGTGCATCAGCAATTGTAGCAGGGATAGAGCTTGCGAATCAACTTGGCAATTTAAACTTAACGACTGATCAAAAAGTTCAAATTGCAACAAATTTTGAAGGGCATCCAGATAATGTTGCGGCTTCTATATTAGGAGGAACTGTAATCGGAGCACTTGATGGAAAGAATGTTTCGGTTGTAAGAATTGAAAGTAAGGAATTAGGTGTAATTTCTCTTATTCCAAATGAAGAGTTAAATACAGAGGAAAGCCGATCTGTATTACCAGATGTGTTTCCGTTTCATGAAGCAGTTAAGGCTAGTGCAATCAGCAACGTATTAGTAGCTGCGTTTTGCCAAAAGAAGTGGGAAGTTGTAGGTGAAATGATGGAAAGAGATCATTTTCACGAGCCGTATCGTTTAGAACTCGTACCGCTATTACCCTCAATTCGTAAATGTGCAAAAGAGTTTGGAGCATACGGCACAGCGCTTAGTGGTGCAGGCCCATCCATTTTTATATTAACGCCATATGATAAGCGTCAAGAAATTGCTGAGCAATTAGCGAGAGTATTTACGTCTATGAAAGTGTGCGAGCTAGAAATTGATCATAGAGGAATTACTGTAAATAAAGAAGAACATATAGGGCTATAAAAAAGCTAGCATTGCTAGCTTTTTTTGTTGTAAATATCTTTTCAGTTTTCATATAAAAGAAAAGTAATAATTTATAATTTAGTAAAGCGTGTATTCATTTGGAGGTGATCGTATGAAGAAAGAGTCACCAGAAGAAAAAAGAGAACGTATAAGGCAAAGTGAATTGAAAAATAATCCTACCGGTTCTTTAAAGGATGGATTAAACAGAGCTGAATGCGGTAGTCCAGTTGATATGACGGGTGGTATGAATTGGAAAGGTACAGCGCTAGTAATTTTAGTGCTAGTTTTAGGCTATATTATATACACTTATTTTTTTAGTTAAGAAATGCACATTAAAGTTATGAATTATTTGCTTTTATATTTAGTGGGGATGAAAAAACACGGTTATTGTACTACATATACTTTAAGCAGATTATAGTTGTTCATACACACTTATTTATAATACACAAAATAGAGCTAGCCTTATGCTAGTTCTATTTTTTTGCCACATTCCTGTAACAAAGCCCCTGTATATTCAGTGGTGGAGGTGCAGAAGATGAAAAAAATGATAGCAATATGTCTTCTTACAACGATGTCATTTTCGACTTTAGTCGGGTGTGATGTAAAAGGTAACAAGGCTGTACAAGATTCTAAAGTAAAGAAAGCGACGTATAAAGAGTTTACTTACGATGTAAATCCAGAGACTTTCATGTTAACTGTAGAACATGATGGTGTAAAGGAACAGGCGTCACAGCCGTTACCGAAAATGAAGGTGTCGAATGTAAAAAAAGACAAGGATCGAACATCTTGGGAATATCCAGATCAAAAAGTAAAAGTGAATCTAGAAAAGAAAAAAGATCACTTAAATATTGAAGTGGAATCGACTGGTGCAGAAAGCTTTACGTGGCCGAAAGTACAAGCTGAAAATTATACACTTCCGTTATGGGAAGGTAAGCAAATTCCGAGTAATGATGAAAATTGGAAGAAGTTTTTAAAGGATGATGCATATTCATTTGCTGAATCATTTTCTATGAAGTTTTTTGCGTTAAATGGTTCGAAATATTCAATTGTATTTATTGCGAACAATATGTTTAATAATGAATTGAAATTTCATTCGGATCCGAAAATAGGATTTGATTTTATACATGAATTCCCGAGTATAAATAAAAATAAAGCATATGGATTTCAATTATATGTGACAAATAATGATGCAGTCAGTATTGCTAAACTGTATAAGGATAATATTGCTCAAAAAGGTGAATTTAAAACATTACAAGAAAAGGCTAGAAAAAATAAAGAGATTGAAAAACTTTATGGTGCTGCTCATTTTTATTTTTGGAATCAAAATGGTTTGTCTGACAGTAACGTAAATTGGCCTAAAATAAGAGAGCAAATAAATAGTCCTGTATTTAGTCATATAAAAGGGCTTATTCAAAAGAATAGTTCGGAGCCTGGAGAACTGAGTGTGTTTGAGCAAGTAAGTAAACAAGATTTCATTGATAAGTACCAAAAAAATGTTATTTTGCGTTATGTAAATGAAGTATTATCAATGAAGGAATTGTATAAAGATGATATTTTTCAAAAGGTTGATCAGAACGCTAGTGAGTTATTAAACAAAGGGGTAGATCACTTATCGAAGATGGAGTTATATAACTTAAATAAGCATGTATTAAAGTCGGCGCTCGGTGATGCGATTGAAGAAGTAAGTAAATGGGGTAACGCAGATGGAACGGATATTATAAAGGAAATGAAAGAATCAGGAATAGACAAAGCGTGGATTGGGTTACCGAACTGGGAACAAGGGTATATGCAGCCTGATTTCGTGACAGAAGCTAAAAAAATGGGATATTTAGTTGGTCCGTATGATTCTTATCATTCTATTCACGAAAAAGCTGATAAAAATTGGAATACAGCTTCTTTTCAGGATCCATCGTTATATGAAGAGGCAACTGTGACGAAGAAAAATGGAGAAAAAGTGCAAGGATTTTTAGGTAGAGGGCGAAAGTTAAATCCAACTTTATCTCTTCCTAGTGTAAAAGAGCGAATGAACGATATTTTACAAAATGGACCTAAATATAATTCATGGTTTATTGATTGTGATGCAACAGGTGAAATTTATGATGACTATTCAGCCAAACATATAACGACACAAGAACAAGATTTAAAAGCAAGATTGCAACGAATGGATTATATTGCGCAAGAAAAAGGTATGGTAGTTGGCTCAGAAGGCGGAAATGACTTTGCAAGTAGCACGATTGCATTTGCTCACGGTATTGAAACACCGGTTATTAAATGGGACGATGAAGATATGAGGAAAAATAAAACAAGTCCGTATTATGTGGGCGGATATTGGTCACCGAATCAAAATGTTCCAGAAAAATATACAAAACAAGTACCGTTAAAAGAAGAATATAAACAAGTGTATTTAAACCCTGTATATTCAGTACCATTATATAAATTAGTATACAATGATTCTGTAATTACAACGCACCACTGGGAATGGGGAAGTTTGAAAGTAAAAGATGAGGTAGGGAACCGTATGCTATACGAATTATTGTATAATGTTCCTCCGTTGTACCATTTAGATGAAGTAGAGTGGAATAAGCATAAACAAGAAATTACACAGCACCTGAAAGTTTGGAATGACGTTCATGAAAAGGCAGTAAAAGAAGAAATGACGAACTTTGTATATTTGTCAGAAGATAAATTAGTTCAATCTGCTTTTTATGGAAAAGATATTAAAATTATTGTGAATTTCTCGAATGAAGATATAGAAATAGAAAAGACGAAACTAAAAGCAAAATCCGCTTTCATTAATAATCATGGGAAGAAAACAATGTATACACCGCTTGAGAGATAATATGAAATGTATTGTTGCATTACTAATTTTTCAGGTGAAAATTGAAGGATTCGAAACGAATAAATTTATAAATCTATAATTTCGAATGTTGCGAAGTGCTAAATATTTGAAGTTGGAAAATAGTGACTTGCCAAAAATAAGCACGAGAGTATAATGTGAAATGGAATACATATTGGATTCATCATGTAACCTTACAAAAATGTAAGGTGTTTGAAAGGAAATTCAATATGAAGAATACTAGACATACATTATACTAGTGAAAGAGAAAGAGAGGCGAATGAAGATGAGCTCTGAATTAGAACAAAATACGAGAAGCAATAAAAAACGTTCTAAAAGAAGGTCAATAAAATGGTTCATTTTAATTCCATTTTTCCTACTTATTTTTGGAGGAGTAGGATATGGATCATTAATATATAATAAAGCAAAAGCTGTTGTAAGTGATGCGTATGCACAAATTGATAAATCATCAAAACGTGATAAAGAAGTTGAGCCTTTAAAGGATAACATCTCTATTTTAATTATGGGTGTAGATGGTAGTGAAATGCGAAAAAGTCAATATGGTGAAGCTGTTCGCACAGATGCACTTTTATTAGCAACAATTAATAAAGATGATAAATCAGTTAAATTAGTAAGTATTCCGCGTGATTCACGTGTATATATTCCATCTAGAAAGAAATTAGATAAAATTACACACGCACACGTATTTGGTGGTGTTGAAAGTACACGAGATACGGTGGAAAGATTTTTAAATGTTCCTGTTGATTATTATGTGAAGTTTAACTTTGAATCATTCGTACAAATTGTCGATTCACTTGGTGGTATTGATATTGATGTACCTGTTACTTTCACAGAGCAAGATAGTAAAGACCAAGCGGGTATGATTCATTTAGAAAAAGGCTTCCAACATTTAAATGGAGAACAAGCACTTGCACTTGCAAGAACGCGTAAAATTGATAGTGACGCAATGCGTGGACAAAGACAACAACTTGTAATAGAAGCAATTGCAAAAAAAGCGATGTCTGTGCAATCAATTAGCAAAATGGGCTCTTTACTTGATGCGGTTGATAAAAATATGAAAACGAACTTAACTTTCGATGATATGCTTGCAATTACAAAAAATATGGCAGGATCTAATTTAGAAATGGAAAAAATGCAAATAGAAGGTACGGATAAACGTATCGGAGGTATTTATTATTACATTCCAAACGAAAAAAATGTAAAAGATATTTCGAAAAAATTAAATGAGCATTTAGGTGTAACACCAAAACCAGTTCGAAATGAATAATAAAAAAAGATTGGCCTTTGCCAATCTTTTTTTATCGAGATGGATTTGTAACTTTTCTGTAACGATTTTTTATTTTAGAAAACTTATACTCATATGTATGAGAATATTGGAGAAGCAAAAAGTAAAGAAAAATAATGAAAATCTGTAATAAGGAAAGATATCATATGCAGAAATGGATAGGCATTATGGGAATCATTTTTATGTTGACTGGATGTAAAATGTCTGAAGCTCCAACAAGTTTAATGGGTGCTCCTGCCAATGAGAAATGGATTAATGAACTAAAAGAGCAAATAGATAAAGATTTGCCTGTAAATTATCGATTGCTTACTCCAATGTCTAATAAAGATAAACAGATGATTTGGTCAATGGATTTTAAACAAGATAATAAGAAAGAAGCCATCTTATTTTATAAATTGCCGAATGAAGATCATAGCGTATACTTAGCTGTATATGAAGAAGTCGGAAATGGATGGAAAGTAAAGTCCACGCACAGATTTGATGGTGGAGATGTAGATATCGTTGAAGTCGGTGATTTTACAGGGAACGGGAAGCGAGAGTTATTAATCGGAATTTCTGTAAGTCGTGAATCGTTAGAACATGTTATGTATGTTTTTTCGGAAGAAAATGAAGATATGAAGGAAATATATAATCGAAGTTATACGAAGTTATTCATAGAGGATTTAAATAAAAATGGACTGAAAGATATAAGTCTTGTTACGTATGAAAAAGATGAGAAATTGACAGTTGAGTTCATGGAACAATTTAAGACTTTATCTGAAGCGTCATTCGATCCATTTATAAATAGCATTCAAAGAATACAAATGGGCCGCATTTCTGAATCACTAAAGGCGGTTGTAATTGACGCAGGTGTTGGTGCTCATTCAGGGATAACATATGTAGCAAAATTTGATAAGGGCCATTATGAGCCACTACCTATAGATGGGAAAGAAGATTTATTCAATGATTATGTAGTCGAAAGCAAAGATATAAATGAAGACGGCATTATTGAATTTGTTCGTACAGTGCGTCCAAAAGGTTGGGAAGAAGTATCATACGGAGAGAGTACGATGTTTGAACGTTATATTCAGTGGAGTGAAGATGAAATTAAACCGATAGAAGAAAGATATATAAATATAGAGAAAGGTTATTTTGTCAAAATCCCGCAAGCGTTAATTGGAAAAATAACTGTTCCAGTTCAGCAAGAAGCATCAGATATTCAAAAATTTATAGATACTACGACAAATGAACTATGGCTTGAAGTTCATATATTTAAACGGAAAGAATGGTTCAAAATAAAAGGATACGAGGCAGCAGTCAAAACGGCTTCTCACGTATATGCCGTACCGAAACAACCACATTTTGAAAAAGTGAAAGCATATGTAAAACCGCTAGCCGATTATCAACAAGAGTAGGGAGGTGGAAATTATGCCAACAATTTTAGTTTTAGAAGATGAAATGCCTATTCGTAGTTTTATCGTCTTGAATTTGAAACGTGCTGGATTTTATGTGTTAGAAGCTAGTACGGGAGAAGAGGCGTTACAGATTTTATGTGAACATACTGTTGATGTAGCATTACTTGATGTAATGTTACCAGGAATTGATGGTTTTCAAGTTTGTAAATCCATCCGGGAAGAAAATAAAAAAATAGGTATTATTATGTTAACCGCACGCGTACAAAATGAAGATAAAGTACAAGGACTAGGAATTGGTGCAGATGATTATATCGCAAAGCCGTTTAGTCCAGTGGAATTAACTGCACGTATACAATCGTTACTAAGGAGAATAGAAGTACATCATGAAAAAGCGAACATCATCATATCTGGTCCATTTTCGTTAAATGTAATAGAGGAAAGACTATATAAAGGTGGACAATTAGTCGATTTAACCCCTACAGAGTATATGATATTACAGTATTTGATGAATCAGGCTTCAAAGCCGGTTTCACGTGATGAAATTTTAAATATGATTTGGGGAACGAATTATGTAGGTGAGACGAAAGTAGTAGATGTAAATATGAGGCGGTTACGCCAAAAAATAGAATGTAATCCATCAGAACCTGAATTTATTCTTACTGTGTGGGGAAAAGGATATGTGTGGAAGGAAAGTATAAGATGAAAAGAAAAGTGACTTTATATTTTATGACGGTCATTATACTTATGCTTGTATTATTTGAAGTCGTATTTTCAGTCTCAATTTATCGATATTATTATAATGGTATTGTGCAATATATAGAATCTCATGCGAAGACAAGTACGCGATTTTTCTCTGAATACAATTCACTATACTTTATTCGATTGCAAGAATACAGCGGGGATATAATTGAGAGCTTTCAGTTAGAAGGAACCGAATTACAATTAATTGATCGGCATGGTACGATTATACAATCGTCAAGTGGACAAAAGGTAGAAGGTAAAGTAGTTATTCCATATTCGTTACTAGAAGGAGAAATGTATCATCAAGTGACTGCTACGAAAGACAATATGAAACAATTGGAAGTGATTAGTCCACTTATTCATCAAGGACAAACGATCGGTGCTTTGAAATATACAACTGTTTTAACGAATGTAAATGCAAAGATTATTGAAATTATTATGTTTACTATTTCAGTTGGAATTGTCATTTCTGGTATCGTATTCTTAATCAGTAGACGATTAGCGAATTCGTTTGTTAAACCTATCGAATCTATTATTCATGCTTCTTCACAAATTGCAGAAGGTACATTAAAGAAGAAAATTAAAGAGGATTATCCAGGTGAATTAGGTGAGTTGGCACATAGTTTAAATCATATGTCTAATAAAATAGAAAAAGCGGAACAGATGAAAAATGAATTCATTGCTTCTATTTCTCATGAAATACGAACGCCTTTAACTGGAATTAAAGGTTGGAGTGAGACGTTAAAAACGGTAGATCATTTAACAGAAGAAGAGATAAAGCAAGGTATGGGAATTATATCAGGTGAGACAGACCGATTGATTCATTTAGTAGAAGAATTGCTAGATTTTTCAAGATTACAATCAAATCATTTCAATTTATATAAACAAAAGGTGCAAATATACGATATACTAGAGGAGACGATTTGGCAATTAACTCCTAACGCTGAAGAGAAAGAAATTCAATTTATTAATACGATAGAAGGAATTGAATTGAGGGGAGATCGAAATAGGCTAAAGCAAATTTTCTTGAATATTGTTCAAAATGCTATTAAATATTCACATGATAAAGGTACAATACACATTGAAGCGACTAACAATGAAGGACAAGCAGTGATCAAGGTGAAAGACGAAGGGATTGGAATTGCTAAAGAGCATTTACCATATATAGAACAGT
This sequence comes from Bacillus sp. M5A3_1b, assembly GCF_053345335.1. Classification (NCBI taxonomy): domain Bacteria; kingdom Bacillati; phylum Bacillota; class Bacilli; order Caryophanales; family Bacillaceae; genus Bacillus; species Bacillus sp. M5A3_1b. The sequence goes on from NZ_JBKEZY010000005.1 coordinate 164,379, forward strand.
CATTTTACCAGATTAATAACCATGCTACAGGTGCTGGTCTCGGTTTAGCTATCGTTAAAAAAATGGTGGAGCTTCATGGAGGTACACTTAGTATTATAAGTAAAGAAGGAATAGGAACAACCATTTTAATAAAACTCCCATTATAATACATGTAAAGTCTGTTTATATAGTGTAATAAAATAAATAGATGTATAATTATATTGGGTGATTTATATATAAGATTAATAGGGAGAGGAATTCGATAGAATGGAAAAAGCTTTTAAAATTAAACGAGTAGTAGTCGTTTTAATAGCGATTGCAGCAGTAGCTATTGGGTATTTCATGTTTCAATCCATTACTTCACCAGCAAAGGCTGTCGCAAAACAAGAAAATGTAGTACAGCTTGCAAGTGAACAACCGAAAGTAGAAATGAATAAAACGGCACCAAGTCGTTTTAATGGAAAAGAAAGAAAAGTTGCTTATCTTACATTTGATGATGGCCCAGGGAAATATACGGCTGAATTGTTAAATATGTTAAAACAGCATGATGCGAAGGCGACGTTCTTTTTAATTGGAGCGAATGTAAAAGAATTTCCGGATTTAGTGAAACGTGAAAATGCAGAGGGTCATTATGTAGGTATGCATAGTATGACACATAATTTTGCGAAGTTATATAAAAATGGCGAGTATGTAAATGAAATGAAAGAAGATCAAAGCTTAATCGCAAATATTATTGGAAAATCACCTAAATTAACACGTCCACCATACGGTTCGATGCCTGGATTAAATGAAGGTCTTCGAAATAAAGTGGTAGAGGGCGGTTTTAAAGTATGGGATTGGACAATTGATTCATTAGATTGGAAATATAACAAAATACAAGTTGATGCAGCGGCAGCACAAATTGCTCAAAACGTAATAACAAATGCAACAAAACCACAGGAAGTTATTTTAATGCATGACATTCACCCACAATCAGTTGCTGCTGTGCCAGCAATTTTAAAAGGGTTAAAAGAAAAGGGTTATGAGTTTGAAGCTTATCATGAAGAGAGTCACTTCCCAGTGAATTTCTGGCATGATAACCGTATGTAATGGAGGAATGAACGTTGAAGTATGGAAAAGTAGCAGTAGTTGGAGCACTATCAGTAGGACTATTAACAGGTTGTTTCGGTGAAAAACCAGAAGAAAATCTATATACAGCTTTTGAAACAGCAGCGACACAAGAAAAATTATTAGTTGATGAAGCGAAGAAGTTAGAGAAATTAGAGAATGAAGGTCAAGAACTATATTCTCAAATTTTACAAGAAGGTAAAGATCATAATGACGCTGTTATGAAGAAGATAGAGCAAGCTACTGCAAATGTAGATGACCGTGAAAAAGTATTAAAAACTGAGAAAGAAATGTTAGAAAAAGCTCAGAAAGAAACAAAATCTGTTCAAGGAAATATAGAGAAGCTTGAAGATAAGAAGTTACAAAAACAAGTGAAAGCAGTAGAAGAGTCGTATAAAAACCGTTATGATGCATTCCAAAAGATGAATGAAAATTATACGAAGGCGTTAGCGACTGAAAAAGAACTGTATGAAAAATTAAAAGTAAAAGAAACGAAATTAAAAGAGATTGGTGAAAAAGTTAAGGCTGTTAATGAATTAACTGTGGAAGCACAAAAATCAAAAGAGCAATTTAACAATTTTACAAAAGAGTATAATGACAGTAAATTAGCATTCTATAAAGATGCAGAAATTAAGATTAAAGATCAGAAATAAAGAAGAATCTTAAGCATAATAAAAAGCCGGAGAAACATCGTTACAAATGTTTTTTCGGCTTTTTACGTTAAATGAATAGAAAAGACTGGAATTGATATCATAAAAGAGTTATAGTGAATTATTCCAAGGGAAACATTGTAAAGTAAGGAGAATGGAAATATGTCATATGAATTTTTACTCAAATTAGGTTTAGCACTCTTTTTAGGATTATTCATCGGGATAGATAGGCAGCTAAAGAATAAACCGCTTGGTGTGAAAACAAGTATGGTTATTTCTGTAGCAAGTTGTTTAATTACGATGGTTTCAATTGAAGCCGTACATGTATATTCTGTTCCAGGGCATACAAATATGGATCCAATGCGTCTAGCTGCTCAAATTGTGAGTGGGATTGGTTTTCTTGGGGCAGGTGTTATTTTACGAAGAAGTAATGATGTTATTTCTGGATTAACGACAGCTTCTATGGTGTGGGCTGCTTCAGCTTTAGGTATAGCAATTGGGGCGGGCTTTTATTTACAAGCGACGGTTGCTATGATTTTAATTATTTTAGCAATTAATGTACTTCCACAACTTGTGAAAATTGCAGGTCCGTATTCATTAAGACAAAAGGATTTATCTATAAAAATTACTGTAAAAGAGCATCATGAGTTAGATGGTATATTTAAGCAAATTAAAAATTTAGGCATGCATGTGAAACGAGTGAAAATTAAAGATATAGATAGTGGAGCATTTCAGCAACTGGAAATGGTCATTTTAGCTCCAGAAGATTTATATACAACAGAGTTATATAGTTCCTTGAAAGAGATTGATCGTGTTGTTTCAGTTGAAGTGGAAAGTAGATAATTGTGATAAAAAAGAGTGAAGTGCATTCGCTCTTTTTTTATTTGGATTTTTAAGGAAATAAATTGATATAATGATGAATAACAAGGGGGAGAGATGATGGAAATACATATTAGAAGAGCGATAAAAGATGATATAAGAGGTATAGCCAAGGTGCATGTTGATAGCTGGAAAACAACATATAAAGGGATATTTGCTGACAAATTTTTAGAAAATATAACATATGAGCAACGAGAAAAACAATGGGAAAACATTTTTCAACAAGAAGATAAATACCAATATAGATTTGTAGCAGAGACGTCAGATGAAACAATAATCGGATTCATTGACGGGGGAGTGGAAAGAAGTGGTACATATAATTGTGATGGGGAATTATATGCAATCTACCTTTTACAAGAGTATCAAGGAATGAAAATAGGACAAAAGTTATTTCAAGCTTTATTATCGGAATGTATAAACAATGATATGCAATCACTTTTAGTATGGGTTGTTACGAATAATCCTTCTAAAAATTTTTATGAAAAATTTAATCCAGAAAAAATTGATACGAAATTTTTAGAGAGAGTACAGGTAGAAGAGACAGCCTATTGTTGGAGGAATATAAATAATATTATTATGTAAACTTTATGTTTGAAAGAGGTATACGAATTAATGTATACCTCTTTTGTTTAACTATTTTGAAGGGGATTACTAATGAAATAAATAAGTATGTAGTTTGAAAGTGAGAATTTTTCTTGTGTATTTTTAATTAGATTAAAGAAACGCTGAAAAAAAGAAATATTTATTCGGATTTAAAAATTCTGAAATAAACTATTGAATTGATAATGATAATCAATTAAAATTTTAATTGATAACGATATTCAATTATCGATTGTAATATGAAATTCCGATAGTGTTCATATAAAGAGGAGGACAAGTATGCAGCGTGCGAAACATATCGCGGAACATGCAACAATACAAAGTTTTTTAAATTGTTATTTAAGAGAAACAGGAAGTGGAGAATGGATTACAGCGGATAAAAGGATAGAGGATATTTTCTACAATTCATTTCAAAGAGATACTGGCTCTACTTATTTATGTTGTCGGTTATCGGCACAAAACATTACTTTGTATGGAGAAGTTATATATAAATCAGCAACAGATCGCCATTTGTTTGGAGAACAATTTTATTATCAAATGGGAGAAAATAAGAATGTTATAAAAGCAGATTACGTTACTGTTATTACATTCTTAATAAAAGAGATGTCTATCAACTACGGAGAAGGGACGAATCCTGCTGAACTTATGCTTCGAGTTATTTGTAGTTGTCAAAATATTGAAGAATTTACAAAGGAGAGAATAGAAGATACATCTGCATTATACGGTTTCCATACATCCTTTATAGAAGCGGAGCAATCTTTATTATTTGGACATTTAACGCATCCAACCCCAAAGAGTAGACAAGGTATTTTGGAATGGAAAAGCGCAATGTATTCTCCAGAATTAAAAGGAGAATGTCAGCTTCATTATTTTAGGGCACATAAAAATATAGTAAATGAAAAATCATTATTGTTAGATTCTACAACAGTAATTCTAAAAGAAGAGTTACGTAATGATGAGATGGTTTGTAAAGAATTTATATCGAAGTATTGTAATGAAGATGAATATTCATTACTTCCAATTCATCCGCTTCAGGCAGAATGGCTATTACACCAATCATACGTACAGGATTGGATAGATCAAGGAGTACTTGAATATATCGGTCCTGTCGGTAAGTATTATATGGCAACATCATCACTTAGGACGTTATATCATCCCCAATCAAAATATATGCTTAAGTTTTCATTCCCAGTAAAAGTAACAAATTCAATGCGTATTAATAAATTGAAGGAACTAGAGAGTGGTCTTGAAGGAAAGGAAATGCTAAATACAGCAATTGGTGAAGTGTTAGATAAGTTTCCAGGTTTTGATTTTATTTGTGATCCAGCATTTATTACATTAAATTACGGGGCAAAAGAATCTGGATTTGAAGTAATTATACGAGAGAACCCTTTTTATGGTGAACATGCAAATGACGCTACTTTAATTGCTGGACTAGTTCAAGATGCAATACCTGGGGAACGTACTCGTTTATCGAATATTATTCATCGACTAGCAGATGTAGAAAGTAGAAGCTGTGAAGAAGTAAGTTTAGATTGGTTTAGACGATATATGAATATTTCTTTAAAGCCGATGGTATGGATGTACTTACGTTATGGTGTTGCAGTAGAAGCGCATCAGCAAAATAGTGTTGTTCAGCTAAAGGATGGGTATCCGGTCAAATATTATTTCCGTGATAATCAAGGGTTTTATTTCTGTAATTCAATGAAAGAGACGCTTAATAATGAGTTGGCTGGCATTGGAGAACGTACTGGAAATCTATATGACGATTATATTGTAGATGAGAGATTTCGTTACTACTTAATTTTCAATCATATGTTTGGTCTCATTAACGGTTTTGGCACAGCAGGATTAATTAAGGAGGAAATTCTTCTCTCTGAATTAAGATCTGTACTTGAAGCGTTCCTTTCGTATAACCGTGAACCTTCTACCTTTTTAAGAGAATTGTTAGAAGAGGATAAGTTGGCATGTAAAGCAAATTTATTAACGAGATTTTTCGATGTCGATGAGTTAAGTAATCCTTTAGAACAAGCAATTTACGTACAGGTACAGAATCCGCTCGTTAGAGAAGTAGCTGTCCGTTCATAAATAACGTTAAAATTTCACGTAATACAAATAATGGTATTTTTCATAAGGTGGAGGAGTTATGAGAGTGGACATGTATCATACGAGAATATTGAAAGCGCTTGAATCAAAAGATTACATTTCAGTACGAAGAAGAGTGTTACGTCAATTAGTAGAGTCGTTAATTTATGAGGGGATTATTACGCCAATTCGCATAGAAAACGAAGAACAAATTCTTTTTCTTATACAAGGACTTGATGAGGACAACAAAAGTGTCACGTATGAATGTTACGGAAGAGAACGAATAACATTTGGACGTATCTCTATAGATTCATTAGTAATAAGAGTTCAAGAGGAAAAACAAGAAATACAATCAGTTTCGCAATTTTTGGAAGAAGTTTTTCGAATTGTTAACGTAGAACAAACGAAATTAGATTCTTTTATTCATGAATTAGAACAAACGATATTTAAAGACACGATTGTACAATATGAAAGACATAATAAGGTGAAATATACCCAAAAATCGTACGATGAATTTGAAAGCCATTTAATAGACGGTCATCCATATCATCCTAGCTATAAAGCACGCATTGGGTTTCAATATCGTGACAATTTTCAATATGGATATGAATTTATGAGACCAATAAAAATTATATGGATTGCATCTCATAAGAAGTATGCGACTGTAGGTTATGAAAATGAAATGATCTATGACAATATTTTAAAAGGTGAGATAGGCGAGCATACATTAGAAACGTATATGGAACGAATTCACAGTGCGGGATGTAATCCAAAACAGTACGTGTTTATACCTGTTCATCCTTGGCAGTGGGAGAATTTCATCATTCCAAATTACGCTGATCATATACAGGATAAAAATATAATTTATTTAGGACAATCAGCGGATGATTATTGCGCGCAACAATCGATGAGGACGTTAAGAAATGTTACGAATCCAAAGAGACCATATGTAAAGTTATCGCTGAACATACTTAACACTTCAACACTCCGTACGCTCAAACCATATTCAGTTGTGAGTGCACCAGCTATATCGAATTGGTTAAGTGATGTCGTAAGTCAGGATTCTTATTTAAGGGATGAATCGCGCATTATTTTATTAAAGGAATTTTCGAGTGTAACGTATGATACGAATAAGAAAGCCACATATGGTTCATTAGGGTGCATTTGGCGTGAAAGCGTTCATAAATATTTAGATGAGCAAGAGGATGCGGTTCCCTTTAACGGCTTATATGCAAAGGAGAAAGACGGGACACCAGTTATTGATGCATGGTTAAACAAATATGGGATAGAAAATTGGCTACGATTACTGATTCAAAAAGCGATCATACCAGTTATACATCTTGTTGTAGAGTATGGAATCGCATTAGAATCACACGGACAAAATATGATTTTAGTTCATAAAGAAGGGCTACCTGTCCGTATTGCATTAAAGGATTTCCATGAAGGACTTGAGTTTTATCGTCCATTCTTAAAAGAAATGAATAAATGTCCAGACTTTACTAAAATGCATAAAAAGTATGCAAATGGGAAAATGAATGATTTCTTTGAAATGGATCGTATTGAATGTTTACAAGAGATGGTATTAGATGCACTGTTCTTATTTAATGTAGGAGAATTAGCTTTCGTACTTGCAGACGAATATGATTGGAAAGAAGAAATTTTTTGGATGATAGTTGTCGAAGAAATTGAAAATCATTTTAGAAAATATCCACACTTGAAAGATAGATTTGAAAGTATTCAGCTATACACTCCTACATTCTATGCTGAGCAATTAACGAAGCGACGATTATATATGGATGTGGACTCGCTTGTTCATGAAGTTCCAAATTCATTGTATAGAGCAAGACAACTTATCAAACAAAAATCAGTTGTTACAGGGGGAAATTATGCTAATCGTTAATAAACAAGAGTATAGCAAAAGTGATTTTGATTTGAGATTACAAGTTTATGAGGAAATAGAACAATTTCAAAAAGCAGCAGGAAATAGATTCGCGCTTTGTCTGAAAGATCCATTCGATATTATTACGCTTGTGTTTTTCTTAAAAGAAAAGAAATCATCAGTATTGCTTATACATGAAGATACGCCAAAAGAAACGGCTATTGAAATGGCAAAGCGTGCAAATTGTATCGGGATATTATATGGAGAATATCCCGATTTTACGAAATTAGAAGTAGTGAACGCTTTACTAGAAGAGCCTTCTTTATTGCAATATAGTTCTGGAACAACAGGAGAACCAAAACTGATTCGTAGAGCATGGGCGGAAGTGGATACAGAAATTACTGCTTATAATGAAGTTTTAAACTGTGAAGTAGATGAAGTGCCGATCGTTATGGCTCCTGTTTCACATTCATACGGACTAATATGTGGTACGTTATCTGCAATTACGCGAGGAAGCAAACCTATCATCATTACGAATAAAAACCCTAAATTCGCATTAAATATAGTTCGCAATACAGAAAAACATATCATTTATGCAGTACCGCTTATGTTACATATTATGGGAAGTTTCCCGCAAGGAACGTTTCAGTTTCATAAAATTATGACATCCGGAGCACCTTTACCAGAAGCATTATTTTATAAACTAAAAGAAATGACAACATATATGATGCAGCAATACGGTTGTTCTGAAGCAGGTTGTATTAGTATATGTCATAATATGAAAAGCCATTTAGATTTAGGTAATCCACTACCTCATGTGAGTATAAGTATAGGTTCAGATGAAAATATGTCCGAAGAAATCGTAGTGAAAATGAAAGATAAGGAAATTTTCACGAAAGATTTGGGGTATAAATCTGAGCATGGTCTTCATTTTATGGGGCGCATGGATGATGTGATTAACGTTTCAGGATTAAAAGTCTTTCCGATAGAGGTAGAAGAAACAATGCTTCGACTAGAAGGCGTTCAAGAGGCAATTGTATATCGAGGAAAACATCCTGTGATGGGCGAAGTTGTTAAAGCGAAAGTAATCTCTCATGTTGATCCAGTGCGAATAAGAGAATGGTGTATGCAGCATTTACCATCTTATAAAGTTCCGTATGAGATTGAAAGTGTAACTGAAATTCCGAAAAATAAAACTGGAAAAGTAAGTAGAAAATTACTAGAGATGGGAGAGGTTGCAACATGAGACGTGAAACATTAAAAAATGAAGTGTTGAAAATTATGACAGAAAAAATGGAGCTAAAAAATGTAACGCATTTAGAAGAAACGATGCGTTTAAACCAAGATTTATATATAGATTCGGTAATGATGTTACAACTCATAGTCTACATAGAAATGGATGTAAAGCTATCCGTTCCAGAGGATGAGGTAGACCCAAAAGCATTTCTTACTGTAGGATCTTTGCTTGATTTTATGGAGGAGTTACAGCCGGTATAAGTAGTAAATGTGAATAATTAACCTTTAGGAAAGTGGATGAGAATATGACTTCAATTAAAGTTCACTGTTTAGTGAGTTGTTTTTGTGAAATTATAAAAAGGCGTAGCGATATAGATTTCCGTCCATTTTATTTTGGATTATGGGACGGAGATTTTGATATAACAGAAGGCGGCATTATCTCGTATCACTCCGAAAATATTAACCATGATAATTATTTATTATGGTATGAAAAATTGTACGGTATGAAAGTGAACGAATGGTATGATCATGCAAAAGGTAAAGATAGCAATGTAGAAACGTTTTTACAATTAGTAGAAAACAAGCCAGAAAATCGCTATGTCATTGTAATGGTTGATATGTCTCTATTGCCAGAGAGGGAAAATAAATTTCATCAAAAACCGTTTCCGCATTATTTAATGATATCGAAGACAGAGAAAGATGAAGAATGGTTCATGCTAGATCCTGATTTTCGCTGGGAAGGGAATATGGAAAAAGAAAAAGTGCTTCACTCTGTTCAAGATAACCCATTTGGTGGAGGGTATTTCATTGATGTAGAAGAAATTCACGAGCCAACAGAAGAAATGGTAGCGAGTTATTTCATAGAAACTTTCAAAAGAAATGACAATGAACTGACTATGGAATTGAAAAATTTAATTATAAAAATGGCAAATGAAGAAGAAGGTTATTCGCTTTCTGGTCTTGTAGCGGCAGTGAAGCAAATACCAGTACTTGCAATTCGTAAATATAGTTATGAACATGCCTTTGCATACTTCCGTGAAACGTTGCAATATTCGGAGCAAGAGTTTGATTATTGGTGTGATCGGGTAGAGGATATTGTACAAGGATTTACAAATGTACAGTATCGAGCAATTAAAATGGCGATGACGAATAATAAAGGCATGTTATTATCAATTGTTGAAAAGTTGGATGAAATGAATGCAATTGAACTGCAAATTAAGGCTGAATTAGAGAGACAGTTTTTATCATGGAAAGAAATGAAAACAAACGAGTCTGTCTTAGCGTTTTAAAAACCTAACTGAATTTAAGATAAGGGAGTTCAAACCTATGAAATATTCATTATGTACTATTTCCTTTCGTCATCAATTAATTTCATTTACTGATATTGTTCAATTTGCATATGAAAACGGTTTTGAAGGAATTGAATTGTGGGGGACTCATGCACAAAATTTGTATATGCAAGAGTATGAAACGACAGAACGAGAATTGAATTGTTTAAAGGATAAAAGCTTGGAAATTACGATGATAAGTGATTATTTAGACATATCATTATCGGCAGATTTTGAAAAAACGATAGAGAAATGTGAACAACTTGCAATATTAGCTAATTGGTTTAAAACAAACAAAATTCGTACGTTTGCTGGACAAAAAGGTAGCGAAGATTTCTCGGAACAGGAGAGAAAAGAGTATGTAAATCGTATTCGCATGATTTGTGAAGTATTTGCTCAGCATAATATGTATGTACTTTTAGAAACACATCCAAATACGTTAACGGATACGCTACCTTCTACTTTGGAATTATTAGGAGAAGTAGATCATCCGAATTTGAAAATAAACCTTGATTTTCTTCATATATGGGAGTCTGGTGCAGATCCAATAGACAGCTTCCATCGACTAAAGCCGTGGATACAACATTACCATTTTAAGAATATATCGTCAGCAGATTATTTGCATGTGTTTGAACCGAATAATGTATATGCAGCAGCGGGAAGTCGAATTGGTATGGTTCCATTATTTGAAGGTGTGGTAAATTATGATGAGATTATTCAGGAAGTGAGAGATACTGACCATTTTGCTTCACTCGAATGGTTTGGACATAATGCGAAAGATATATTAAAAGAAGAAATGAAAGTATTAACAAATAGAAATTTAGAAGTAGTAACTTCTTAATATAAAATGATGTAAGAGTCTCTCATTGTAGAGACTCTTTTTTAAAAAATATAAATAACCAAAAATTACCATGTATTTAAATTAAAATTTAACACAATTTATATATAAATAAGGAGGTGATTGGTAATGGCTAGAAATCGTAACTCTAATCAATTAGCATCACATGGAGCACAAGCAGCTTTAGATCAAATGAAATATGAAATTGCACAAGAATTTGGTGTACAACTTGGCGCTGATACTTCTTCACGTGCAAACGGTTCTGTAGGCGGTGAAATTACAAAACGTCTAGTAGCGATGGCAGAACAACAACTTGGTGGCGGATATACTCGCTAATTGTAGAAGGTTATAGGAGAAAGGAAGGATTCTTCCTTTCTTTTTTTTTTCAATTAATTGGTATGAATATATTGCGAACTGGATTCAAAGAATAGGAATAATACTATATTTTCCCCAATTTCTTTTGTTGTGAATGGGAAGTAGTAAAGATGTAATAGCCCTGGTGGAATGAAAAATTACGTTCCAGCAGGGCTATTATATGGTCAGAAATATACGATGAAAGGGTTCCGAAGCCAACATGTTAAAAAAAGAAAACTGTTGTTTAATTGCGCTTGCATCAGTTCCACTTGTTATGACATTAGGGAATTCAATGCTTATTCCAATCCTACCGACTATCGAAAAGAAATTACATATTTCATCGTTTCAAGTATCCATGATTATTACAATTTACTCTATTGTAGCCATTTTACTTATACCGATTGCTGGCTATTTATCAGATAGATGGGGACGAAAGATGATAATGGTTCCGAGTTTGCTGATTGCGGCTATAGGCGGGGCGGTAACAGGTTGGGTATCATGGAAAGTTGATAATCCCTACACTTGGATACTGATTGGTAGAGCGATTCAAGGTATTGGTGCAGCTGGTGCAATGCCAGTTGTTATACCATGTGTTGGTGATTTATACAAGGATGAAAAACAAGTTAGTACAGGTTTAGGAATCATTGAAACATCCAATACATTTGGAAAAGTGCTGAGCCCTATTTTAGGATCTGCTCTTGCTGCCATTGTATGGTTCTTACCATTTTGGGCAATTCCAGTTTTATGCATAGTATCAATTGTTTTATTACTTATTCTAGTAAAGGCAAAGAAACAAGAAGGAGAAGTGCCACCACTTAAAGAGTTTATAAAATCGATTATCTCTACATTTCGAGAAAAGGGAAGATGGTTAATTGCCATTTTTGTATTAGGTGCAATTATTATGCTTATTTTATTCGGAATTCTCTTTTATTTGTCGACGATACTGGAATCAAAGTATGACATACATGGTATATGGAAAGGTTGTGTACTTGCTATCCCGTTACTTGTACTGTCACTTAGTTCATATATGACGGGTAAAAAAATTGGAGATAATCAAAATGTAATGAAGAAGTGTATTTATATTGGTTTTTTAATGGCAGCTGCATCAGTCATCATTCCTTTATTTATAAAAGGGATTTATTTACTACTTCTTTGTCTCGTTATCATGGGGATAGGAATTGGTATGGCACTCCCATGTTTAGACTCACTAATTACACAAGGAATTGAAAAGGAGCAAAGGGGGACGGTTACATCTTTTTATAGTTCCATGCGATTTATCGGTGTAGCAGCCGGCCCACCTCTATACTCTTTTTTCATGAAAGGTGCTGACCATGAAGTGTTTTATGTAACAAGTATTTTCGCTGGTATCGGTGCTGTTATAGCAATGATTTGGATTAAACCAGCAAAAGATGCAAAGAACGTAAAACAGAAACCGGAACCTACTTCATAATTTGAAAGAGAATTGCATGATGTTTTCAGTAACATGCAATTCTCTTTCATTCATTAAGAATACATAACTTGTTTTAACATATAAAGCGCGACGCCCCATATGATGAGGCCAGAAAATTTATTTAATAATACGATTGTCTTTCCGGTTGAGTCTATTCTTTTTAGAAATTTCCCGGCTAAAGCTAAGCTTATAAACCAAATCCACGAAACGATAATAGTTGCAAGTGTGAAAGCCCATTTTTCACTTCCTATGTATTGAATAGAGTTTGTTCCGATTACACCGATTGTATCTAAAATTGCATGTGGATTTAATAACGAAACCGATGCAGCGAAAAGGATCTGCTTTTTTAATGGCATACTGTTTTCTTTTTTTATATCGTTGGAAGGGTTACTTCTCCAAATAACAAAGCCCATATATAGGAGAAAGAAAAATCCAATTATATATAACGTGTTAGTTAGCCAAGAAAAAGTAAGGAGTACAAGGGAGACACCTTGCACCGCAATTAATATGAGTAACGTATCACATATAGAGGCAGTTAATACGACAGGGGCTGCCCTCCAAATGTTTGGTTGGCTCGCACCTTGATTAAAGACGAAAACATTTTGGACGCCTAATGGAATGATAAGACCAAATGCAAGAATGATACCATGAATAATTGCTTCACTCATCATATTACCTCCTATTTTAATTCAGTATGATAGTGTATATTGTATAGAAGAAATGAAAATTTGTATCCATCCATATGGTTGGAGAGGTTACCAACCAAAAAGAATATAAGGTGATATGATGGAAAGATTCGTTTGGAAACCGAATATGTCTCTAGCGACTCCTCTGTATAAACAAATAGAAACGTATATAAAAGAAAGAATCGTTAATGGAGAATGGACTGTTGGAACGAAATTACCTTCACAAAGAGATTTGGCACATACATTCGGTGTGAACCGGAGTACAATTGTAATGGCTTTCGATGAACTAGTGGCAAAGGGATACATTGAAGGGAATGGTAGGAAAGGAACAATTGTTGTAAATAATAATGAGAATGCTTCAACGTACGCACCCCCGCCTAATTGGCAGTCTTATGTAGAAACAGGACTTCATTATCCGAATCTGCCTGCTATTCAAGAGATTAATCAAGCTGAATTTTATCCGCATGTAATTCGTTTAGGAACAGGTGAGCTCGCGCCGAGTCTTTTACCTGAAAAAAAGATGAAAGATATTATAAATAAGCTTTTAAAGTCGAGCATGATACTTGGGTACGAAGAACCAAAAGGGAATTTCTATTTAAGGAAGAAAATTGCGGACTATTTAAAAGGACATGGTATAGATGTAACTCCTGATTCTATATTAATTGTTTCAGGAGCAATTCAAGCGTTGCAACTTATTTCTATGGGACTTCTTCCAAAAGGGGCATCCATCTTATTAGAAAAACCATCTTATTTATATTCTCTTAATGTTTTTCAATCAGCAGGAATGCGTTTAATTGGTATACCAATGGATGAGAACGGTTTACATGCATCATATATTACGAAATATAAGAAGCAATTTAATGCATCTATTTTATATACAATTCCGTCTTTTCATAATCCGACGAACTTTAGTATGAATGCGAAGAAACGAATAGAAGTGATGGAAATATGTAACGAAATTGGTTTGCCTATTATAGAAGACGCGGTGTACCAAGACTTATGGTTTGATGAGCCTGTTTCAAAGCCTTTAAAAGCATATGATAAAAACGGAATTGTACTACATATTGGGAGTATGTCTAAAGTCATTAGTCCAGGATTAAGAATTGGATGGATTGTTGGATCTGAGCCAGTCATTCAAAGATTGGCAGACATAAAAATGCAAACAGATTATGGTTCAAGTTCTATATCCCAGCAAATTGCAGCGGAATGGTTTGCAGATGGATTGTATGATGAACATTTACAGTTTGTAAGAACTAAGTTGAAAAAACGTAGAGATTTTATGTTGCAAATGTTAGAGAAATATTGTCGTGATATAGCAACATGGTATGAACCGACAGGTGGTTTTTATATTTGGTTACATATGAATGTACCCATTTCGAACCGTAGCTTATTCGACAAAGCTTTGAAAGAAAAGATTTTATTAAATCCAGGTACTTTGTATGATAGAAGTGCAAACCAATTTTTGCGTCTATCCTATTCATACGCAACGTTAGAAGAAATTGAAATAGGTATTAAAAAACTTGCACAACTAATGAAAAAGTAAGAGGAGAAAATAATGAAACAATACGTAATTTGCCAAATTATCAATGGAGAAAAATATTTAGCTGCTTATGCGGAGTCGAAGCAGGATGCAATTGAAAAAGCAGAATTGTTAGGATTACGAACGGGAAATCGATACACAGTTATTACTGCGGAAGAAGCTGAAGGGTTAACGTATCCTTAAGCAACGAATAATAATGATGCAGCAAGAAGTAAATAAGCCTCGTAATCTATGATATTACTAGGCTTATTTTTTTTGAAAGCGTTACGTGTTCTCGTATGAAAAATAATAGTATTATGAGTCAAGTTGACGGAAATACCGATTTGTTTTTCGGTCCTGATTTCCGTTTCTATAGTCATCAATATATTGTCTGAAGTTCCAAGATTGTAAAAACTTATTTGCGGCGTTATAACCAGAATTGTAAAGCCACTCTTTTTCTTCCTTTGTTAACTCAAAGTTTGTACTTGTAATGGATCCTGTTGGAATTGTAATCGTTCTTGCTTTTGATTCCTTATCTAAATGACGTAAATCATGGGCTTGCATCATTGTTTTAAAAAGTCCTTTGAACATGGAGATAGGCTCGTTATAATGGGCAGGATCAGCTTGAATCTCATCTTTTACGAAATGAAATCCAAATGTTGGCCAGCGAGGAGAGGAAGGTGAGTCGAAAATCCAAATTGGGTAATTGCTTAAAATCCCTCCATCAACCATATAACAAGGTTGCTTCCATTTAGGGGTTCTCCATTTTACCGGTTCAAAGAAGAAAGGGATTGTACTACTCATTCTTACAGCTTTAGCAATAGAGAAGCGATAATTTAAAAATCCGTAGTTCGGTAAGTCATCGGGAAAGATAACCATTTTGCCATTACTTATATCAGAAGCGATAATTTTAAGCTTATTTAAATCAGGTAAATCTGTAAATAAGTGAACTCCTTTTTTGCGAAGTAATTCTTCAATCCATTCTTCTATAAAAATATTAGAGTAAATACCAAGAGTAGTCCATGCGCTTAATCCTTTTCCGATAAACGGGATTCTGTCAATAAAGGTTCTCTTCGTAAATTTATTATAATCGATATCAGTTATAATCGTTTTTAACTCTGAACAAGAATATCCTGCTGCTAGGAGCGCAGCGATAATGGAACCAGCTGATGTTCCAGCTACACGCTCCCATTCATAGCCTTTTTCAGCTAACGCGCAAATTGCGCCTACATGCGCAATTCCGCGTACACCGCCTCCTTCAAAAACACCATCAATCTTCATCAATCATACTTCCTTTCGAATAAAAGATTTGAAAATGGCAAAAAAGCACGTATTGTACGTGCTTTTTTGCAATAGTTTTTAAATTTACTAGCAGCCTACAAAGCCGCCCCAACAGCTAGCTCCGATGATGATTAGAAGGATAAATAAAACGATTAATAAAGCGAAACCTCCATAACCACATCCACCACAACTACCGCCGTAACCGCCGCAACTATATCCGTAACCCATGTGGAATTCCTCCTTAAATTAAAAATAAAAATGAACGAGGGGAAAATGTACTGGAAGAAATAATGAACTATCGTGTTTGTAGGAACAATGTATACTATGCTTTTTTTAACTTGTTCGCGTATGGAGGAAGAGCCCGTTTTTTTGGAGGCTTGTTGTTTTTACAAAGAATGGAGTATAATTTTTGTGCGATGATACAAATAAGTATGTAAATATAAGGAGAATTTATGAATAAACAAATTGAAGTATTAATTGATAAATATGGGCTGACACATTTAAAAGAGGAACTTATTCACACTGTATTTCCTTGTGTAAAAGTTGTGCCAAAGCAGGAGGAAACAGTTGCGGTAGGTAGTTCGAAAATGGGAGGAGTTCCTGACTTGCCAGCTACATTGGAATACCCAATGTACAAAGGAAATCCATTACAATTTATCGCTCAATTTAATTTAAATGATTTACAAAATGTTGGTATGGGTCACAATCTTCCTAAGACAGGGATGTTATATTTTTTCAGCATTGAAAATTACCTTGAAGAAGATGTGAATCCAACTGAAGCGGGGCGTGTACTTTATTATGATGTTCCTGTAGAGCAATTACGAAGGGCCGATGAATTGCAAACAAATTATAACCAGTGTGCAACTACTTTTGAACTGACATATAAATTGCCAGAGCTTTTCATTGAAGATGAGGCTGATTCAGATCGTTTCTTACAATTGCTTGAAGAACTAATCCCAGACAACTACGATAACCATCAAATGTTTGGTGAGCCATTCTCTGTACAAGATGAGGTATTGTACGAGACTGGACAATATATGAACATAGAACCGCAGCAAATGACGCTTTTATTCCAAATCGATTCAGATACTAAAAATTGTAATATGATGTGGGGAGATTTAGGAATGCTTTATTTCTGTATTGGAAATGAAGACTTAAAAAATCGACGTTTTGAAAATACATGTTGTGTATTACAAACTTGTTAATGAAAAAGGTTGTTCTTGTAAAAAGAACAACCTTTTTACAATGTTAAATATGCATAATCTCATATGACCTATACGAAAAAGTATTGTATACTCTAAAACTATACGATACTTTTTCGTATAGTTATAGAATGTAAGGAGTGAAAAGATGAGAAAGACAAGTAAGTATGTGACAGCTACCCTGCTTTGTTCAACTATAGTAATGGGGGGCTTACACGCGTCAACGGTATCTTATGCAGCTACGAATCCGTCTGTAGCGACAACACAATCAGATGCAAAGCTATTAGATGATTTCCGAAAAGAATTAAAAAAACAGGTTGATAATCGAGAAGAAAATATTACAATCACATATAAAACGAAAGATAGAAATGTTAGAAATGTTATGGACCAATTGTATGGCGAGTTTAATAAAATTGTAGATGCAGATGAGTATGTAAAATATAATGTAGCGTCTACTAAATATTCTATTAAAGGGTTACCAGGAAACTATACGTTTACATTGCAAGTGAAATACCGTGAATCAAAAGAGCAAACACAATATGTAAAATCCCAGGCAAAAGCAATTATCGGTTCAATTGTAAAACCTGGAATGGATGAGCATGAGAAAGTAAAAGTTATTCATGATTACGTTGTAAAGCATGTATCGTATGATACGTCTTATAAAGCGTATACAGCATATGAAGCATTAGCAAATCGTTCGGCTGTTTGCCAAGGATATACGTTATTAACATATGAATTGCTAAAAGAAGCAGGTATCCAAAACCATATTGTAACAGGTACAGGAAATGGACAAGCTCACGCATGGAATTTAGTGAACATTGAAAACAAATGGTATCATCTTGATACTACATTCGATGATCCAGTACCCGATAAAGCTGGACGCGTAACATATTCATATTTTAATATGTCTGATGAGCAATTAAGTAAAGATCACGACTGGGATCGTAGTAAATATCCGGCGGCAACTGCAAGTTACTTTAATGAATTAACAAACAAAATAAAAACGGGTAGTTCAAAGACTGCTGCGTATGAACAAATGTTAAAAGAAACAAATTTAAAATATTTGTCTGCACAATACGGGGCAGATAATTATAGTGAATTTAAGAAAAAATTACAGCAACAATTCGCTTCTAAGCCTGAAAAGGTAGAAGTACGATATAAGCAATCGATGGATGGAACAATGCAAGATATAAAGAAAGTGTTAAATGAAATAAATTGGCCAAAAGGTGCAAAACGTGTATCTTATGAAGTAGCACCGTATAGTGCAATGGCAGATTATTCATTAGCGACAATTACATTTACGTATTAATTAATGAAGAAGAGCATCTGTAAAGGGTGCTCTTTTTATTATGTATCACTTTAAAAAACAGAATTATGTGATAAAATCAAAAAGGAAGGATGTGGAATCTGAATGAATTTGTTCGAAAATAACATATTTACATTGATATATACTTGTTTAGTAATCGGACTTATCGTTTTGTTTTTCCTATCATTTACTTTGTTTATTAGAAGAGTATTTCAAAACAGTGTTGCAAAGAAACAACAAGTGATGCATATGAACGAGAAGCTAGACCGAATTATTGAATTGCTTGAAAAAGATAAGAAATAGTGATAGAAGATGTATGAAAAGGAGAAGAGGATGGCTAATTATATAAAAGAATTACGTGAAAAAGTAGGTCACGACTGTGTTCTCATAAACTTTGCGGGTGGTTGTGTGTTGAATGAACATGGAGAAGTATTACTGCAAAAAAGAGGTGATTTTAACGCTTGGGGATTTCCTGGTGGTGCAATGGAAATTGGAGAATCTGCCGCAGAAACCGCGATTCGAGAAATAAAAGAAGAAACAGGTTATGACGTGGAAATAAATGAGCTTATCGGGGTGTATACAAAATATTTTCAAGCATATCCAAATGGAGATAATGCCCAGTCAATTTTACTATTCTTTTCATGCTCAATTGCCGGTGGAGAGCAAAAAGTAGACGGTGATGAAACGTTGGAATTGAAGTTTTTCCCGCTAAACAAAATGCCGCCATTGTTTAATCAACAACATGAGGATTGTTTACAGGACTTACTAGAGAAAAGAGTAGGGGTGTATCGTTAACATAAAAAAGAAGCTAATGAGATTAGCTTCTTTTTTATGTTTTATTTATTTCCACCAATTATCAAACATTGATGCTGGAACTTGTCTTTTATGTTCGCTCACTGTGTAACGTTTTTCAATTTTTTCTGCAACGTCAGTTGGAACTGCTTTACCTTCTAAATAATCATCTAGTTGATCATACGAAATACCTAACTCCGTTTCATCAGCTTGACCTGGTTTTTCATCCAATAAATCAGCAGTTGGCATTTTTAAGTAAAGTCGCTCATCCGCACCTAATTCTTGTAAAAGAGCACGTCCTTGACGTTTCGTTAAACCCGTTAATGGTAATAGGTCTGCACCACCATCTCCGAATTTTGTAAAGAACCCTGTAACAGCTTCTGCAGCGTGATCAGTTCCAATTACAAGTAGCCCTTGTTGACCACCGATTGCGTACTGCGTAACCATACGGATACGTGCTTTCACGTTACCTTTATTGAAATCTGTTAATGATTCACCTAATACGTTTTCGTATTGATTTGAGAAAGTATCAACTGTTGACGCGATATCAAATGCAACAGATTGATCAGCTTGAATAAATTGTAATGCTAATTGCGCATCATCTTCATCTTTTTGTACTTTATAAGGAAGGCGCACAGCGATAAATGTTGCGTTACCACCTTCATTACGAATTTCCTCCACTGCGAGCTGAGCTAAACGTCCAGCTAATGTAGAGTCTTGTCCGCCACTAATGCCAAGTACAAATCCTTTTGCACCTGTTTTTTTTACATAATCTTTTAAGAAATCTACACGTTTACGGATTTCTGCTTTCGGATCAATTACAGGCTGAACATGTAATGCTTTCATAATCTGTTCTTGTAATGTCATTATGTTTCCTCCTATTCATATTAAAGCGGTAATTAAGTTTATATGTATATTGGTACATACTTCTATCCTTTATTATTTCGCAAAACTAACGAATATACAATAGGATGCGTGTATGAATATGAATGTAGTCATTATAATGAAACTGTTTCGTTTAAGCAATTTTTTTGAAACCTTTCAATAATGTAAGGTTTTTGTCATTTGAATCGATGGAAGGTATTTCCGGACTTTACTAATATAAGAACATAGTTAGTAGAAGGGCGGAGAAGGAATATGAACATTAGAGAACTTGCTTATCGGAATGTAACGAGAAATAGACGAACATATTCAGCATATTTTTTAAGTAGTGCATTTGCCATTATGGCCTTTTTTGTTTATTCATTTTTTGCGTTTCATCCCGCATTAAGTGCTGGAGAATTGGGACGATACGTATTCGTAAGTATGTCTTTTGCGCAGTCCATTATTTACTTATTTACGTTTTTCTTTATTTTATATTCGATGGGAATGTTTTTAAAAACGAGAAAGCGTGAATTAGGAATTTTAATGATGTTAGGTATGACGAAATATCAATTAAAGCGTCTTATCTTCTTTGAAAATATTATGATTGGGATAGGGGCCATTATTTTTGGAATACTTGCTGGAATGTTATTTTCCGGAATATTACTATTTGTAGCTCCGATGATATTAAAATTAGATATTTCTTTAGCTTATTACATTCCAATGAAAGCCATTGTTGTAACGAGTATTATGTTTTTCGTATTATTTATGATTATTTCATTGTTTAGTGCAGGAATGATTCGAAAAAATAAAATTATGAAATTGTTTAGAGGATCCGCAGAAGCGAAGCCGGAACCGAAAGCATCGATTATTTCTTCTATATTAGCGGTTATATTGCTTAGTGCGGGATATGCAGGAGCACTTATGTCACACGGGGCAATGGTATTTGTCATGATGATTCCTGTTACAACGGTAGTCATTATTGGTACGTATTTGCTGTACAAGCAGTTGAGTGTCTTTATTATTAGACTGTGTAAAAAAAGTAAACGTTTCTATTGGACACAGACAAATATTGTTACGTTATCAGATTTAGCTTACCGTATGAGAGACAACGCCAGAATGTTCTTTATTGTAACTATTATTTCAACTGTAGCATTTTCAGCAATAGGTACATTAGTAGGTTTCACGTCCATGACGAAAGGGATTATGGAGAGACCAATTGCGTTTCAGTATCATTCTAAGCAAGGAAATAGTAATGAATCACAGCATTTGCAGATGATTGATGAAGGATTAAAGAAACATAGTATAGCAGCTTCTAAAACGAATATTTCAACGAAAAAGGCGGAGGAGCAGTCGTTAAGAAGTGCCGTATTCATAAAAGAATCAGATTATGAAAAATATGCGAAGTTAACAGGAGAACCATTTCAAACTGTAGCAAATAAAGAAGCTTTATTTTTATCAGTCGATATACCAGGCCCACCGATGAAAGAAAGAAAAGAAATTACTTTACCACTTTTGAATGAATCTTTAAAAGTGAAAAAAGTTAATACTTCTTCATTAAGTAAAATACTAAGAGGTAACGTTTATGTAATCTCTAAAAATCAATATGATGCATTACAAGATGGATTTAAAGAGGAAAAAGATTATGTGTACAAAACAGAAGGAACGAAAGATGAAATTGAAGTTGGTAAAGAACTTACTCATCAAATGAAGACTTATGAAGAATATGCAATGTTTAGTGCAGAAGAGTATGAACAAAACCAAAGTTTACAAATCGCAGGACCAATTCTATTTGTAGGTTTCTTTATTGGTATAGTATTTTTCGTATGTGCAGGAAGTTTCCTTTACTTCCGTTTGTTTTCTGATTTGGAGGATGATACTCGTTTGTTTGAAATGATTCGAAAAGTAGGCTTAACGAGTGGAGAGTTATCGAAAATAGTTACAATCCGATTGGCACTTTTATTCTTCGTTCCAATAGGTGTTGCAACATTACATGGGGCAGTAGCGTTAACTGCACTGGGACAGATGTTTGAGTACTCACTATTTAAAGAAAATGCGATTGTATTAAGTATTTTCGTAGGAATTCAAGTTGTATATTTCTTACTGATAAGATCTCGTTATTTAAAACAATTGAAAGAGAGATTACGTATGCATTAATTGTGTTATTTTAACTTGAGTACAAAAATTTCTAAAAAGAGACAAGTATTACCAAAAAGTGATAAAATGGAAAGAGCGAGGTGGAAAAATTAATAAAAAGTAAGGGGGGAGTAATATGAAAGCAACAGGAATTATTCGAAAAGTAGACGAATTAGGACGAATTGTTATTCCTAAAGAGTTACGAGAAGTATTAGGAATACAAATCAAATCACCACTTGAAATTTTCGTAGAAGAAGATAAAGTCATTTTACAAAAATATCAACCTTACAATGCTTGTCAAATAACAGGTGATGTTTCAAATCAAAACATATCATTAGCAAATGGAAACATTACTGTTAGTATAGATGGAGCGAAACATTTAATAAAAGAAATAGAGAAGTTTTTAAATAAGAGTGAGGCGTAGTCTTAATTTATTTTATTTTTAAAATTTCATATCATTCTTTAAAACTATGAAAGGACCATTAAATTGGTCCTTTTATTTTGGTTATTGGTTGTACCAATCGAATTTTTGGTGAATAAAAATTACGAGATAAATAAAAAGAGTAGTATAAAATTAGTAAGCTATATTGAGAAATATTTTTAAGGAAGGAAAACGAAACGAATAAAACGAATGTTACATTTAAACCTTTTCAAAAGTGGTCTGAAATGAAAATAATATATTTTCAGGAGGGATTACGATGAATAGTAGTACAGCGAATAAACAAAAAGGTATACAATTGATTCCTTTTACAGTAGATAAGGTGGTTGAACAAGTAAATGAAATTCCACCAGGTGTACAACTCATTCATGCTCCACAAGTATGGGAGAAGAGTGCGAAAGGAAATGATATTGTTGTTGCCGTATTAGATACAGGTTGTGATGTGAATCATATAGATTTAAAGGAACGCATTATCGGTGGAAGAAATTTCACGAAAGATTACGAAGGGGATCCAAATATTTATCTTGATAATAACGGACACGGTACTCATGTAGCGGGGACAATTGCAGCGACTGAAAATGGTGTCGGTGTTTTAGGAGTCGCACCACTTGCTAAAATGTTAGTGTTAAAGGTTTTAGCGGGAGATGGTTCTGGAAGTTATGAGCAAATTATTGAGGCGATTCATTATGCTGTAAATTGGAGAGGGCCTAATAAAGAAAGAGTTAGAGTTATTTCAATGTCACTTGGTGGCCCGCAGGACGTTCCAGAATTACATGAAGCGATTCAAAATGCAGTAAAGCAAGATGTTCTCGTCGTATGTGCTGCTGGGAATAATGGAGATTGTAATGATAATACAGAGGAACTAGATTTCCCAGGTGCTTATTCCGAAGTAATTGAAGTCGGCGCTATCAATTTAGAACGGAAAATCGCATGTTTTAGTAATTCGAATCAAGAAATTGATTTAGTGGCGCCAGGTGATGAAATATTATCTACGTATCCTGAAGGGAAATATGCGGTATTAAGTGGAACTTCTATGGCGACACCGCATGTCGCTGGAGCGCTGGCATTGCTCATTAAGCAGTGTGAGAGAGAATATGGTAGAAAGTTATCAGAGCCAGAAATATATGCACAACTTATTAAAAGAACTGTACCTTTAGGGTATGAACGTACATCTGAAGGGAATGGATTAATAGATTTATTAAAAGAATAGCAAAAAATAAAAAACATCTCATATGAATATGAGATGTTTTTCGTATAGTTCTGTCGCATATACAGGGGAATCTAGTATTTAATTCTTTTTTACGAAATGGTTGACACAACTATATCTATTTTTTTGAAATAGAAGCTATGCATCCATTAAATATTACGAATACGTTGTTCGGTAGCGATATCGAAAAAGTGTGCTTTCGCTAAACTAAAAGCTAATAGAAGTGTATCGTTAGCTTTAATCTCGGAACGAGCATTAATTCGCGCAACAAAGTTTTGATTCGAAAGTTTTCCATGAATCATCGTTTCAGCACCTAATAATTCAGCAATTTCTACTGTAATTTCGACTGTTGATTCAGGCGAAGATTGAAGAACAATTGGTTCATCATGAATGTCTTCAGGACGAATGCCGAGTATGATTTTTTGTCCATTATATCCTTTTTGCTTTAATGTTTTTAGTTGGCCATCTGGTACTTTGAAGCGAATATTTTCTATATAGAAATAGTTCTCTTGTAATGTCCCGGTAAAGAAATTCATAGCTGGAGAACCAATGAATCCACCAACAAATATGTTTTCAGGAGTATCATATACTTCTTTTGGAGTACCAACTTGCTGGATGAGCCCATCTTTCATAACAACAAGGCGTGATGCCATTGTCATAGCTTCTGTTTGATCATGTGTTACATATATAGTGGTCGTATTTAAACGACGATGCAGTTTGGAGATTTCTGAACGCATACTGACGCGTAATTTTGCGTCTAAATTCGATAGAGGCTCGTCCATTAAAAATACTTTTGCGTCACGGACGATAGCTCTTCCTAGCGCAACCCGTTGGCGTTGCCCACCTGATAATGCCTTCGGTTTTCGTTGTAAGTAATCTTCAAGCCCTAAGATTTTCGCTGCCTCCGTTACTCGGCGATTAATTTCATCTTTTGGAAGTTTGCGTAGTTTTAAGCCAAACGCGATATTATCATAAACAGTCATATGCGGGTATAGTGCGTAATTTTGAAATACCATCGCAATGTTGCGATCTTTTGGAGCGACATCATTCATACGCTCTCCATCAATATAAAACGAACCATCAGAAATGTCTTCTAGACCTGCAATCATACGTAGAGTTGTTGATTTTCCGCATCCAGAAGGACCGACAAATACGATAAACTCTTTATCTTCAATATGTAAATTAAAGTCAGAAACAGCAGTAGTTTTATTATCATAAACTTTAAAAATATGATCTAATACTAGTTC
Organism: Bacillus sp. M5A3_1b; assembly: GCF_053345335.1. Taxonomy (NCBI): domain Bacteria; kingdom Bacillati; phylum Bacillota; class Bacilli; order Caryophanales; family Bacillaceae; genus Bacillus; species Bacillus sp. M5A3_1b. The sequence goes on from NZ_JBKEZY010000005.1 coordinate 189,440, forward strand.
GGTCATAAATATTCACTCCTTTTCGTAATTGATTGAATTATAAGATTTTTATAACCGTAAGTAAATCGGCATTGTGCACAAAAGAATGAGAGGGTTTTATACAAGTTTACAGATTTAAGAAACGGGAAAGCACCTGTAGGATGTACTTTCATCTATAGATATGGGATGAAAGTATTACTTTTTCGTAGAAAAATATGTAAAAAGAGTTTCCAAGTCATAAAACAATGATGGTATGAGAAAATGAATATTTTATCGTCTTTCATGAGAGCTTCACGAGATATCTAAAGAAAGAAATGCCATATAAACTGCTACTGCACCTTCAAAAGTTTTTATATTAATTCCTGTTTTTTCAATGAATTTATCAATTCGATACTGCAAAGTATTACGATGTAAATATAATTGTTTCGCTGCAAGAGATACATTTAAGTTACATTGGAAGAATACTTTAACGCTATCTATAAGTTCTTTGTCATTCGAAATGTGTGCCAATAATTGATTCGTGTACTTTTTTCTTTCTTCTTTTGATAATGAGATCATTAATTGATAAGGGAGCAGTTGTTCAATGTGTGTAATTTTTTTGGATAAATAGGGAGAAAGAACAGAAAATAATTTTCGCTCCCATTCATACAGATAAGCAAATTCAGTTGTTTGCGTATAGCGTCTGCCAATAAAGAAGGATAGGGATATAAAAAAATCTGTTTCTAGTGTATCAAGGGCTGCTCGCAATATAGACTCAGGTACATTTTCTTCTAATATGAGGACACCAGCTTGCGAAGTTTCCCATATCATTGTAGTAGTAAAAGAAAACATGGACTGTAAAGCATCTTGAAATTCTTCTCTCTCTATTATGGGTTGTGTTGTGAAAAAGTGTAAAAAACGAACTGATAGTATAGAAATGTTATTATTTTTGTATAATGCTTCATACCATGATTTTTCTTTTTTTGTTTTATAAAATGTATCAGTATGAATGGGCGTTAAGATGGATGAAAGCAATTGATGCTCCCTTTGATGTAATCGGATTTTTCGAATCCCGACTTTGTTTCCTTCAACTAAAAACCAGCTATAATCTTCTGACAACACAGCTTCATTGATTTTTATATCCTCACCATAATATGTTTTTAATTGTTGAATCATAGGAACACTCCTCCTTCAAAAATAATAGTAACAATATTGTAAATAAGTATAGATTCAGTGCAATTATCTTTAAATTTTTGCACTAGAATCTGGTATGTTTTTGCTAGAATTGATAGCGTTTCTGTATTGTGAGGGAGATAGATTCGTTTCTCGTTTAAATGATTGTGCAAAGAATGATTGGGAAGAAAACCCGGTAATAGTTGAAATGTTAGAAATTGAATAATTGGTAGTTTCTAATAATATTTTACTTTCTCTAATACGAGTTTGAATTAAGTATTCAATAGGCGAAACGCCGACGAACTTCCTGAAAGAATGGGATAGGTAATATTTGTTTATATGACTAATTCGAGCTAATGTATCCAGGCTAATATTTTCGTGAAAATGCTGCTTAATATAGTTTTTAATAAATTCAATATCTTTATTGATTTTTTGAGTAGATGTTTTTTCTACATTAAAGGATTTTTTTCTCATCATTTTAAGTAGTAAAATTTCCAGAATATTTTGTATAATTAAATCGTAATCTTCTTGATGGTTTTCCACTTCCTCGATCAATTGCTGAAGGTAAAAGAGGAAGTTCTTTTGATCCTGTTTATAGTTGTGAATAGTTACTTGACTAGGATTTTCTATGGATGAAAAGGACAAACCTTGAATACCAAGTGCGATGTATTCGAGTGGATGATTCGTATCAGATTTTTCTGTGTGCTCGATATTTGGATTGATGATAATCAAGTTGTGCTCTTGGACTGGGATTTCTTCTTTGTAAAAGATAAAAGTTCCTTTGCCCTTGGTAATATATAATAGCTCTGTAAAGTGATGCGCATGAATGGTACTATGCCAATCTTTATCGTATTTTGATTTTGTTATATAAAGAAGTTTTACTGGAAGATGGTTTCGTTGAATTTGTGGAATCTCATATACTTCATTGGACAAATGAATCCCTCCTTCATAGATTTTTTATCTATGTTATAAAGATTTTAGTGGGATATGCAGTAAAAAGCAAGATATCTAAAAAACAGAACAAGATGTTTATTGTGAAAGCGTTATCTATTTTGTATTCTTTAATTATGAAAGGAAGATTAGGAGATGGGGGTAAATAAAGATGAAAAAAAAGTTATTGTTGTCTGGGATGACAGCTTTGTTATCTTTTAGTTTAATAGCTTGCCAAGGTAATACTTCAAAAGTTGATAACTCTAAGGATGGTAAAGGCTCCAGTGAAAAACAAACCCTTCATGTGGCAACACTTGAATCGGCTTATGGTAAAGAGATGTGGAGCAAAGTAATTGACGCATATGAATCTGCTAATCCAAAAGTTGATGTGAAATTGACAGTGGACAAAAATCTTGAGGATGTCATAGGCTCAAATATGAAAGCAGGAAAGTATCCGGATGTTGTGTTGTTGGCAACTGGGAGAAAACAGGCACTAACAGAAACTTTAATTAAAGATAAAGCATTAGAAGACATTACTGATGTTTTTGATAAAAATGTTTATGGTGAAGATGTTAAAGTCAAAGATAAGTTAGTACCAGGGCTTACTGGTACACCTGCGACTAATCCTTATAATGACGGTAAAATTTATATGGCACCGATGTTCTATAGTCCAACTGGATTATTCTATAATGCTAGCTTATTAAAAGAAAAAGGTTGGGAAGTGCCGAAGACTTGGGATGAGATGTGGGCTTTGGGAGATAAAGCGAAAGCAGAAGGAATTTCATTATTTACTTATCCTACAACAGGCTACTTTGATACATTCTTCTACTCTTTATTACTAGGGGTGGGTGGACCTGAGTTATTTAATAAAGCTATGAAATATACAGATGGTGTTTGGGAAAGTTCTGAAGCAACGAAATCGTTTGAAATTATCGGAAAATTAGGAAAATATACAGAACCAACTACTGTTGCGAATGCAAATGATAAAGACTACAAGAAAAATCAACAATTGGTTCTCGATAACAAAGCTTTGTTTATGCCAAATGGTACATGGGTAGTTGGTGAAATGAAAGAAGCTCCTCGATCTAAAGGGTTTGAATGGGGCATGATGCCTTTACCAACAATTGATGCCAATAGCGACCGTTATGCATTTACTTTCTTTGAACAAATGTGGATTCCTTCAGCAGCTAAAAATAAACAACTTGCTAAAGATTTCATGACGTTTGTTTATTCGGATAAGGCAGCTGGAATTTTTGCTGAATCGAGTGCGATTCAGCCTATCAAAGGTCTTTCTAGTAAACTGACAGGTGAAAATAAATCATTCTATAGTATCTATGATAATGGAGTGAAAGTGGGAATAGGTGGATTTGCTGCAACGAAAGCCGTTGAAGGCGTAAGTATGCCAGATACATTATTTAGAACGATTGACAGTGTTATTTCTGGTGATAAAAAGGTGAAAGATTGGCAAAGCTCTGTTGAAAAAGTGAGTGACCAATTACGGTCTGCATTAAAATAAATTAGTTTTCACTATGTACAATGGTGAGCAGCTAGTCTCACCATTGTACTTATTAACTGAGGTGATGGCATGAATAAGACAACAGAAAAAAGAATTTTTATTTTTGTTTGCACTGCACCGGCACTACTACTGTTAGCCATTTTTATGATTGTTCCTACAATTGAGGTATTCAGGATGTCCTTATATAAGTGGGGAGGATTTTCTAATAATAAGGTATTTGTTGGATTAGAAAACTTCAAGATTTTATGGAATGATATGAATTTCTTTCGATCTCTCCAAAACAGTATCGTATTAATTGTTATTGTTACACTTATCACGATGGTGATGGCGATCTTGTTTGCCACTTTGTTAACGAGAGAAAAAATAAAAGGTAAAAGTTTCTTTCAAATTATTTTTTATCTCCCTAATATTTTATCCGTTGTAGTTATCGCGGGAATATTTTCTGCAGTTTATGATCCGACTACAGGATTGTTAAATAATATACTTGCTTTATTTAACCTTGAAAATCTTCAAAAGATGTGGCTCGGCAATCAAAAGATTGCCATATACAGCATTGGCGGGGCACTCATTTGGCAAGCGATTGGTTATTATATGGTCATGTATATGGCGGCAATGGCAAGCATTCCGGAAAGTTTTTATGAAGCATCTGCTTTGGAAGGTGCTGGACGGGTCAGACAATTTTTCAGTATTACGTTACCGTTAATTTGGAATAACATTCGGACGACGTTAACTTTCTTCGTTATTAGTACGATTAATTTAAGTTTTCTACTCGTTCAAGCGATGACTGGTGGGGGACCTGACGGATCGACGGAAGTGTTTTTAAGCTACATGTATAAGCAGGCTTACACGAATTCTTCTTACGGTTACGGTATGGCTATTGGGGTGGTCATTTTCCTATTCTCATTCGCATTATCTGCAATTATAAGCGGTGTCACTAAAAGGGAAGTGTTGGAGTATTAAGGAGGTCCAAAACGATGGAAACACAAAAACGAATGACAACAGAAACAGCTTATCGAGATCCAAAAATGATGGAAACCGAAAAAGAAATGATTGTAGAAGCAGCTTATAAAGCCCCAAAAAAAGTTAAGCCCCAAAAAGGTATGACTACAGAAGCAATATATCGTTGTTTTATATATGTAGCACTGATTACGTTAGCAATTTCTATTATTATTCCTGTTGCATGGGTTTTCTTAGCCTCAATAAAGAAAAATTCAGAATTTTACGGAAGTCCTTGGGCCATGCCGAAAAGCTTGTATTTTCAAAACTTTATCGATGCTTTCCAAAAAGCAAACATGGGTACCTACATGTTGAATTCAGTCATGGTAACTGCGTTGGCTCTGCTTATTTTATTGATTGTGGCCTTACCAGCAGCCTATGTGTTGGCAAGATATACCTTTAGAGGAAGTAAATTAATAAATACTTTTTTTAAAGCTGGATTATTCATCAATGTGAACTACATTGTTGTTCCAATTTTCTTAATGTTATTGGACGGAGATACCTTTTTGCGAGGCCAACTAGGTGATGGATTTTTACTAGACAATTTATTTATTTTAGCTGTGGTATATGCGGCGACGGCGTTACCATTTACCATCTACTTGCTGACTAGTTTTTTTCAATCACTTCCATCCACGTATGAGGAAGCGGCGTTGGTCGATGGTGCCGGATATTTTAAAACAATGATTTCAGTCATGATTCCGATAGCTCGTCCAAGTATTATTGCCGTCATTTTATTTAATTTTCTTGCCTTTTGGAACGAATACATTATTGCCTTAACATTAATCCCAGGACCGAATAAAACGTTACCTGTTGGGTTAATGAACTTGATGGCAGCTCAGAAATCTGCTGCGAACTATGGTCAAATGTATGCAGGCATGGTTCTTGTCATGCTGCCAACTTTGATTTTATACATCATTGTTCAAAAAAAATTAACACAAGGAATGTCCCTTGGTGGTTTAAAGGATTAAAGGAGGATTTACATGAAAAAGAAAAAAGGCCGTGTTACTTTACCGAGTGAAGAAAATTTTCTTAAGGAAACAAAAGAATTGATGGAACGATGGGGTGCGGATGCGATTCGCGATAGTGATGGAACGAAACTAGATGATGATATTAAGCAATTGGATGCAAAAATTTATACGACTTATTTTGTTGCTCGAGCTCACAATGAGTTCGCAGAGAAGCACATGGATGAATGCCAGCAACTTTATTTAATGAGCTTATTCAATACTGCGCTTACTGACACCCTTGAAATTGATTTTATGAAAGGCTACTTTGAGGAACAGTTAAAGCCGGATTACGTTCACAACCCTAAAAAATACTGGGAGGTTATTGACCGGACAACCGGAGAAGTTGTTGATGTGAATGATTGGGAAGTAAATGAAGAGCAAAATCGTGTTTTGATTACGAAGGCGATTCCTTGGCATGAATATACGGTTTCATTCCTAGTCTATGCGATTTGGGATCCAACCCAAATGTACAATCATATTACTAATAATTGGGGAGATAAGCCACATGATATTCCTTTTGATGTCAGGCAGCCACATTCCAATGAATTTATGAAAATCTATTTAAAACAATGGCTGACAGAAAATCCAGATACAGATGTGGTTAGGTTTACAACGTTTTTCTATCATTTTACCCTTGTGTTTAATAATCTTGGCAAAGAGAAATTTGTCGATTGGTTCGGTTATGGTGCTAGTGTTTCAGTTGCTGCTTTGGATGCTTTTCAAAAAGAAAAGGGCTATCGCTTAAGGCCAGAGGACATTGTTGATCAAGGCTATTATAATACTGCATTTCGAATTCCAACTCCTGCTTTTTTAGATTATATAGATTTTGTTCACAAGTTCGTTGCTGAAGAAGCAAAGAAACTTGTGGATATTGTCCATGAAAGTGGAAAAGAAGCAATGATGTTCCTTGGTGATAACTGGATTGGTACAGAACCATATGGGAAATACTTTGAAAATATCGGATTGGACGCAGTTGTAGGCAGTGTGGGCGGTGGAGCCACGTTACGTATGATTGCAGATATACCACATGTTCGTTACACAGAAGGGCGATTCTTACCTTATTTCTTCCCAGATACTTTTTACGAAGGTAATAACCCGACGATTGAAGCGAATGAAAACTGGTTAACGGCGCGAAGAGCTTTACTACGGAACCCTGTTGATCGTATCGGCTATGGCGGTTATTTAAGTCTAGCTTATCAATTCCCAGAATTTATCTCTTATATTGAAAAAGTTACGGAGGAGTTTCGTGAAATTCATGACACGATCAAAGGCGTTCAACCATATAGCGGTCTTAAAGTTGCAATTTTGAACTCTTGGGGCAAGTTGAGAACTTGGCAAACACATATGGTTGCTCATGCTCTATGGTATAAACAAATTTATTCTTATTTAGGTGTTTTAGAATCCTTGAGTGGGGCAGCCGTGGAAGTTTCGTTCATTAGTTTTGATGATGTCATTAACGATGGGATACCAGCGGATATTGACGTTATCATTAATGCTGGCGATGTAGGCACAGCTTTTTCAGGAGGGGCTAATTGGATTAATGAAAAGTTAGTCACTACAATCAGGGCCTGGATGTATAATGGCGGAGGCTTCATAGGTATTGGCGAACCGACAGCCTATCAGCATGAAGGACATTATTTTCAATTGGCAAACGTCTTAGGTGTTGACAAAGAACTAGGATTTAGCTTATCCACAGATAAATATTTTATTAATCCTGTCGAACATCATTTTATTTCTGCTGACAGCACCAAATTTGATTTTGGTGAAGGAATGAAAAACATTTATGCGTTATCAGATAAAACCGAAATAATTGAATATTCAAATGGTGAAGTCCATCTTTCTAGTCATCCGTTTGGAGAAGGTAGAGCTGTGTATATAGCAGGGCTGCCATATAGCGAAGAAAATACACGTCTACTGATGCGCGCGTTATACTATGCTGCCAATAAAGAAGGAGAATTTCAAAAATATCATGCGAGCAACATTTATTGTGAAGTCCATGCATATCCATCCATTCAAAAAATGGCGATTGTTAACAATTCAATGATCGAACAAAAGACAGTTGTATACGATGGACAAGGAAACAGAAAAGAAGTGACATTGGCACCTAGTGAAATCAGATGGGAGGATTTTCCGAATGAAGACTAATATTTTATTCATTATTAAAATTGTTGTGTTTATCGTATGCCTGTCTTTAATTATCATCTACCAAAAGACAGCTGGTAAATTCGAATTAGGTATGATGTTGATTGGATTAACTGGTCTTTTAGGGCTACTTTATGACTACAATCGGAAATACGTATAAATCAACCAGGACAAGTGAATCGATCAAGGAATCGCACATATATGTTCAACGATAACAATTATAGAAAAATATTCAAAATATCAAATATAAACCTAGGGGTGCGGACAAATGAAAAAGGCAGTCGGCATTGATATTGGGGGAACGAAGATTGCAGCGGGAGTCATTTCGGATACAGGCGAACTGCTTGAACGTTCGGAAATAAAAAGTGATCCTTCAGACCGGGAAAAAATGTTTGGTAAAGTTGTAGAAGCTGTGGAACAAGTTCTCAGAAAATCATCGATTTCCAACGCTGATATTGAGGGTATTGGCGTTGGGATACCAGGAAAAGTGGATTTCGAGAAGGGAATTGCCGTTTTTCAAAACAATTTACCTTGGAGGCAGTTTCCTATTTCAGTCCGTTTGCAAGAGCAATTTGGTATTCAGCGGGTCACGATTGACAATGATGTCTATATGGCTGCTTATGCCGAATGGAGAGCAGCACATGTAAAAGAGGATGAAACCTTTGTCTACGTGACTATAAGTACGGGAATATCTTGTTCTATCATTCATAAAGGCTCATTTTTTAGGGGGGCGGGATTTGCTGGAGAACTGGGTTTGATTCCTGTCCTCACGAGAGGGGGCAATGAACGATTAGAAAAAATTGCTGCTGGGCCAGGGATTCAGAGAATAGCAGAAAGGGACTTACAGGTAGATACGATTTCAACAAAGGATGTTTTTGCTCGTTATATAAATGGGGTACCAGAATATCAGTCCATCATCAATGAGGTAACTGATTATGTAGCTCAAGGTATTTATACGATTTCCTCCTTATTAGATCCACACAGAATGGTTTTTGGTGGCAGTGTCATTGTGAAAAATCCATTTCTACTGGAGTTGATTAAAGCGAAGCTGAAAATGTATCAGCTTCCTGAGCAACAACATCTTTTGGAGCAGATGAGTATCAGTACATTGGCGCAAAATAATGGAGTTACTGGTGCAGGCTTACGAGTATTTGAAGGTATGTAATGAGGCGGCGCCGGTCTTCTTTTATGGAGAGAATGATGGCAAATAGGTAGAGGAGTGGACGAACATGTTTACATTAAGTCAAGACAAATTAGTTTCGTTAGGTGCATCGATAACAACAGCGGAAATAAGACGGCAGCCTGATTTATGGGCTGAAACCTTTGCTCTGTATATGAAGAAAAGCGAGGGGATTGAAGAGTTTTTTCAAAAAATTGTAACGAAACACAACCGGGTTCGAGTTATTTTTACAGGCGCTGGAACGTCTGCCTATGTCGGTGATACAGTCACTCCTTATTTAATAGAAAAAGTCGATGAACAACAGTGGGAAGTACTAAGCATTCCGACAACTACGTTAGTTTCAAATCCTTACCAATTTTTCAAAAAGGATTTTCCGACTTTACTCGTTTCATTTGCTAGAAGCGGAAACAGTCCGGAAAGTGTTGCTGCTGTACAATTAGCTGAGCAAATAGTAACGGATTTGTATCAAATGACGATTACTTGTGCGAAAAACGGTAAATTAGCCAAACGGGCCGTGAATAATGAAAAAAATTTATTGCTATTGATGCCTGAAAAATCAAATGATCAAGGATTTGCAATGACAGGGAGTTATACTTGCATGGCGTTAACGGCATTACTCGTTTTTGATTCTATATCAACAGAAGAAAAATCGAAGATAGTGAAAAAAATCCATCAAATGGGTGAAAGTGTCATTCAAAGAGAAGACATTATCCAAAAGATAGTAGATTTTGATTTTGACCGAATTATTTACTTAGGTTCTGGTAGTTTAGAAGGTTTAGCAAAAGAATCGCAATTAAAAATATTAGAACTGACAGCTGGGAAAATTGTAACCGCATTTGATTCACCGCTTGGCTTCCGACACGGTCCAAAATCATTTCTAAACGAAAAATCATTGGTTTTTGTTTTTGTTTCTAACCATCCGTATACACGTCAATATGATTTAGATATGTTAAAAGAAATGCAGCAGGACAACATTGCCAGTTATATTTGTGCCATCGAGGTTGATGGAGAAACTAATTATACTGGCAATAGGTTTGTATTCAGCAGAGAGGCTCATTCTATACCAGATGCTTACTTAGCGTTACCTTTTGTCATCATTGGGCAAACAGTCTCTCTGTTAGCTTCAGTAAAAGTAGGCAATACACCGGATACCCCTTCACCGACAGGAACAGTGAACCGAGTCGTTAAAGGTGTTACTATCTACGAATATGAGTAACTAGGATTGGGGAAATATACATGACTATTTTTATTTTTGCAGATAAGTTTTTTCTTGAAGAGATGGTCATAGGGCCTGGATTTTTAGAAGTAAAAGACGGAAAATTCGGTGTTTTCTTAGAGGATAGGCCGAAGGAAACGGCAAAAATTATTGAGTATAGAGGACATTGGATCGCTCCTGGTCTAGTAGATACACATATTCATGGATTTAGAAATCACGACATTATGGACAATAGTTTTGAAGGATTGAACCAAATTTCGATAGGACTCCTGTCATGCGGCGTTACATCTTTTTTACCGACAACTTTAACATCCTCAAAAGAATCGTTAAATAACGTCGTTGAAATGATTGGTGCCAATTATAAGAGAGTACAAGGTGCAAAAATTAAAGGTATCTTTTTAGAAGGACCATTTTTTACTGAAAAGCATAAAGGAGCACAGAACACGAAATATTTTTGTGACCCATCAGTTGAAATGTTGAAAGTTTGGCAGGAATTATCAAATAATGCTATTAAAAAAATTGCGATTGCACCTGAAAGGAAAGGGGCGGCGGAATGTATTGAATATGCTGTAGGAGAAGGGATTGCAGTGGCGTTGGCTCACAGTGACGCAACTTATGAAGAAGCAAAGCAAGCGGTTGAAAAAGGAGCTTCCATTTTTATTCATACTTTCAATGGAATGAGTCCATTGCATCATCGTGAGCCGGGGATGGTCGGAGCGGCCATGAATCTAAAAGATGTTTTTGCCGAAATCATATGTGATGGACATCATGTACATCCCGTTGCATCAAATATTTTAATGAATATCCGCGGCAGAGAAAGGGTTGTATTGGTGTCTGATTGTATGATGGCTGGAGGTATGCCTGAAGGGATTTATCAACTAGGAGAGTTTCCGGTGAAAGTAAAAGATGGGATGGCTCGTTTGGAAAGCGGAAGTTTAGCCGGGAGCATTTTGCAATTAAAAGATGCTGTCAAAAATGTCGTCGAGTGGGGAATTGCTACACCTGAGGAAGCAATTTACATGGCGAGTACTGCACCAGCAAAAAGTATGCAGCTCGATGGCGAATGCGGGAAGATTGCTGAGGGATATGCTGCTGACTTTATTGTGATGACACCGGAGATGGATGTAACTGCTACCTATCTTGACGGTGTATGCCGTTTTCAAGCTTAAACAAATTTCTGAAAGAGGGATTACCAATGATACTATCTGTCACCATGAATCCATCGGTCGACATTTCCTATCCGATTCATGAATTAAAGTTAGATGCTGTTAACCGTGTGGAAGCCGTTCATAAAACTGCTGGTGGAAAAGGTTTGAATGTTGCACGAGTAATTGCTCAAATGGATGAAGTTGTTCTAGCGACAGGTGTGCTTGGTGGTACGATTGGTGAATACATTATTCAAGAATTGAATAATGTCAATATTCCAAATGAATTTTTAAAAATCAAAAAAGAATCAAGAAATTGTATTGCTATTCTTCATGAAGGGATGCAAACAGAGATTTTAGAATCTGGGCCGACATTATCTAAAGAAGAGGGAACTGATTTTCTAAAAAAATTCGAATATCTACTTACAACAGCTTCACTTGTGACAATTTCGGGCAGTTTACCGAAAGGATTACCGACTAACTACTATTATCAAATGTTAGAAATCTGTCATGAAAATGGAATTCCAGTAATTATGGATTCGTCAGGGAAATCTTTGAAACAAGCGATGCTTCATAAAGAAAAACCATTCGCCATCAAACCGAATAAAGCGGAATTATCACAACTGTTGGGCATTGACATGGAGGCGGGAATCATAGAACTAAAGCAAGCATTAAACAATGAATTATTTACTGGAATTGAGTGGATTATCGTATCGATGGGTAGTGAAGGTGCATTTGTTAAACATAGCAAGGACTATTATAGAGTTATGGTCCCAAAAATAGAAGTGGTCAATCCTGTAGGGGCTGGTGATGCAACAGTTGCAGGATTAGCTGTTGCACTACATCAACATCAAACAGTGGAGACTGTTCTTAAAACGGCGATGACTACAGGAATGTTAAATACGATGGAAGCTGAAACTGGTTATATTAATGTGAATAAGTTTAAACAATATTTTGATCTCGTTAAAGTTGAACAAATAGATTGATAGAGGAGAATGTTGATGTTAGAACTAACCAAAAATAAATTGGAAGCTCTAAAACGTTTATCTGCAGAAAATGGAATAATTGGTGCATTGGCTATTGACCAGCGTGGATCATTGAAAAAAATGATTGCGTCTGGCGGTGTGAGTCAAGTTGGAGATGAGGGCATTACCCGTTTTAAAGAAGTAGTTTCTGAGGAATTAACACCATTTACAACAGCGATTCTTTTGGACCCGGAATACGGTTTGCCAGCGGCTAAAGTCCGAGATAAAGAATCAGGCTTAATCGTAGCGTATGAAAAAACTGGATACGATGCGTCAGAAGTAGGACGGCTACCAGATTTATTAACAGAATGGTCAGTGAAACGATTAAAAGATGCAGGTGCCGATGCAATTAAATTCTTACTCTACTATGATATCGATGAAGATGAAAAAATTAATAACTATAAACATGTTTATATGGAACGTATCGGATCTGAATGTGCAGCTGAAGACATACCATTTTTCTTAGAGATCGTTACTTATGATGCTGAAAGTGATAATGTGAAAAATAAAGCATACGCAAAAATAAAACCTTATAAAGTGATTGAGTCCATGAAGGAGTTCTCAAAGCCGCAATATAAAGTAGATGTATTAAAAGTAGAAGTTCCAGTAGATATGAACTATGTGGAAGGATATACAGAAGGTGAATTTGTTTACAGTAAAGAAAAAGCAGCTTCTTATTTCAAAGAACAAAGTGAAGCAACGAAGCTTCCATTTATTTTCCTTAGTGCAGGAGTAAGCGCAAAATTATTTCAAGAAACATTAAAATTTGCTAAAGAATCCGGTTCTACCTTTAATGGAGTATTATGTGGTCGGGCAACTTGGAAAGACGGTGTCATGCCGTTTGCTATAGGCGGTGAACAAGCAGGTCGTCATTGGTTAAAAGATATTGGTAAAAGGAATATTGAAGAATTGAATCTCGTGTTGAAAGAGACGGCTAATTCATGGTTTGCTAAAGTGAAAGTAACAGCTGAGCTGCAAAGTTAGTACAATATCTTTTCTTCCATGTTTAAATGGAATGAAGAAAAATGAGTAGACATTCGTCTGCTCATTTTCTAGTTGCGTCCAGTATGGCCACAAATGCTAAGATGAAAGCGCAGAACAGTTAAGTGAGTTGTGATCATGACTAAAAAAGGGAGAGTAACCTTTACATGTGAATAAACGAAAGATTGTTAATTATCGTATGAAATTTAATAAAAACATCCTTGAAAAGGTGATAATATCCTTATTTTGTAAGCGTTTTAAAAAGACAATATAACTAAAAAAAGAAACAATATCTTTATTGAGTGGGCGCTTGAAAAAAACTATTCTAAACATAAGTGAAAGCGGTACCTTTCAGGTTTTGGTATATTTTTAAAAATGAATGTGCAGGTATTGTTTTTAACTGAAATTTAAATTTCAAAGGGGGAGAAGAATTGGAGAGTAAGCATTTCAAGAGAGTTTTTAATATCCTTCTTGCACTTGTGCTAATTGTGCCGACATTTTTAGTGAGCATGATGGTGCCATTACATGTAGGAGCAAATGTGTCTAATCCATGGGTTACAATTTCATCTGGAGGAAACGAAATCAATGCAATAATAGAACAAAATGGGAAGTCCTATGTAAGGCTTGGAGCAGGTGCCGGAAATGATAATGGGGCTAAAGCTGCAATTTTTCAAGAACAAAATAAAATCGCTAAAGAATCGGGAACGATGGCGTATACCTTTACTCCAGAAACCAGTGGAGAAGATACTAGATTTGGTTTCTATCCTCACTATATTGACAATAATAACTTCGTTTTTGTAGGCTACGACTCACTTGGATGGTTCTATGAATACAAATATCAAGGAAAAGGTGATTGGTTAAAAACGAGACCGAATGTTTCACTTCCAGAGGCTGGGACCTCACATTCCATAAAAATTGATTATAACGCAACCACTTTGAATATTACATTAGATGGAAAAGATTTATTTGGACCGGTTACGTTGCCTAATGATGTAAAGAACCTCCTTACAGGTAAGGAAGCAGTTAAACTTGGTGCTTTTGGAGATAAAAAAAGTCAAGTCCTCATTGAATTAGGAGATGCACCTGAGGATGGAGGCACGAATCCAGGAGATGAAAAACTTGTCGACATTACGGATAATAAACTAGAAGAAGGCGACTTGAAAATTATCTCTGGCGACGGAAAAGTTACTTATAATGCAGATGGTTCAGCAACTTTTGGTGTTACATCTACCCAAAAAAATCGAATTGTCTACAACCAAATGAAAGGAATTAAAAATGGTGTTTTTGAAGCGGATGTTACTACTAATACTGATAAGATGAATCGCTTTGGATTCATTTATCGTGTTCAAAATGCATCTGCATACACTTATGTGGGAACAGGGGATACGAACGACCAGTATTTTGGTGAAACATTTGGACCTATAAACAATTGGACGTCGATGACTTCAAACGTGCCGTTAAAAGCAAAACAAACATACCATTTACGTTTAGTATTCATGGACGATGTTGCGACGTTATACATTGATGATAAAAAGGTAGACTCTTGGACTTTAACTGGTGGTGTAGATCAAGCGGGGGGACTAGGGTTTGAAAAAAGCCGAGGTGCTGCTGATATTACGATTTCTAATATCAAAATCAAAGAATATAGTGCGCCAAAACCTCCAGATACCACGCCAGTAGAAGATACATTAAAGTCAAAGTATATGGATGTTACAATTGATCAAGTATTCCCACGGGTTGTGAAATACAAAGTTGGCAATAAAGTAATGAATGGGCAAGAATCACCTGTGTACGGATTGAAAGTAAATGGTTCCTTATACTATCCTAAAGTAAGCTTTGAAAAGTTAAGCGATAGTGAAGTGCTATATACATTAAAAGTTGTGGATGAAATGAAAAACCTTGATGCTGTATTTAAAGTATCTTTGAAAGTAAATGATAATAAAGTTATTTATAGTTTCGATGAAATTAAAAATAATGGTAGTGCAAAAATTGAAACAGTTGAGTTTGCTGATATGAACGTTATCTCAGTAAATTCGGAGCAAAAAGGTGCAAAAGCTAAATTAACGAATATTAGTACTGATGTTAGGAAATCAGGAGATGTGGATGTAAGCATAGATTCTTCCATGGGAGAAATAGGTACATCTACTAAAAATTATACTGCATTTTTGTCAACTGACGAATTGAGTGCGGGTGTATGGTCCAGTTCAGAAGTGGATGGTTATAAAAACTTAGTTGCAAATCGATATGTAAATAAGAATGGTTCTAAGGCAATGGGGATAGGTTCTAGTGCACTCTATTACCAAAGAGATTTTATGCCAGAATCACAAAAAAATAAACCAACTATTAAAATAGCTATAGCTAAAGATTTGAATACTGATAATAAGACAGATTGGCAAGATGCGGCGATTGCATACCGTGATATTATGCAAGACATTAAAGGATATCAAGATGTAAACAATAATGTTGGAATGCGTATTGCAATGAATTTCGGATCACAAGCACAACAACCATTCTTAAAAACAGCAGATAATATTAAAAAGGTTGCTCTTGCTACAGATGAATTGGGGCAAGCTGTTTTATTAAAAGGATATGCAAACGAAGGACATGACAGTGGTCATCCGGATTATGGTAATGTAGGTGAGCGTATGGGTGGCGTGAAAGATTTGGATACGCTTATTAAAGAGGGGCATAAGTATAATACCCAATTTGGTGTCCATATCAATGCGCAGGAAGTTTATCCTGAAGCGAAAGCTTTCAACAATGATTTTATTGATCGTCCAAATTCTTTAGGATGGGGATGGCTAGATCAATCTTATACAATTAATAAATTAAAAGATTTGTATACTGGAGCGCGTGCGAAAAGACTAGATGAATTGAAAGCTGCTGTTTCAGATCTTGACTTTGTTTATTTAGATGTATGGTATCAAAATCAATGGGAATCAAATAGAATAGCAGATCAATTTAAAGATAGGGGCTGGAGACTAACAACGGAATTTGGTGGTTCTATGGCCAATTATTCAACGTGGCAACACTGGGCTACCGATAAAAACTACGGTGGACCGGAAAGCAAAGGTATCAACTCAGAAGTACTACGCTTTATTAGCAATCACCAAAGAGATTCTTGGGTGTTGAATTGGCCTGAAGTAGGAGGAACCGCTGATCATCCATTGCTTGGTGGATTTGAATTAGCTGGTTTCGAAGGGTGGCAATCTGATAAGAATTTTGATAATTTTATTCGCATGACATTTGATACGAATCTACCTACTAAATTCTTACAAAAATATTATGTAACGAATTGGACAGCTGTAGAAGGGGATAAAAGCAAGACAAACTTAGAAAAGGAAATAAAATTGAAAGACCCAAGTAATGGGGATGTTGTCGATGTAACGAGAAAAGACAATTCTAGGGAACGTGTGATTACACTGAATGGAAACGTTGTACTTGATGGACACACTTATTTAATTCCTTGGGTGAAACAAGACTTTAAAAATCCAACTTCTAATTCTGAAAAACTATATCATTGGAATTTGGAAGGTGGTACAACTACTTGGACACTTCCAGATGAATATAAAGATGCATCTAGTGTATATGTATACAAACTGACAGATCGTGGTAGAGCAGATATGAAAGAAGTCAAGGTCGTAAATAATAAGGTAACTTTGACAGTTAGTGCGGCAACACCTTATGTTGTTGTACCAAAAAGAGATAAAGGTTTGGAAATTCTTGATTATGATTGGAGCAAGGGTGCTCATATATATGACGCGGGATTCAATACAGGAAAAGTAAGTGCATATACAACTATTGAGGGGGATAACAAAGCTATAAGCGCCGTTAGAACGAATCAAACTGGAAGCAACCGCAATGTAAGTAGTGGAGATTACTACTTGAATATTGATAGTCCATCGAAAGATACAACTGTTTCCCGTGTTCTTACTGGTTTGGAACCAGGTAAAGATTATGTAGCAGAGGTATATGTTGAAAACAATAGTGATGTAAAGGCCGGAATTACAGTAACAGGTGGGAAAGAAGACGTTAACAATTACACACTTCGAAGCCTGCAAAAGAACTATGTTAAGGCAGATTCACATGCTTCAAATGATGGATACAATAGCAAAATGCAAATCATGCAAGTGAGCTTTACAGCTGTAACGAATAAAGCTAAATTAACTCTCAGCCGTGATTCTGGAAAAGGAGACACAAAATTTGATGATATTCGGATCGTTCAAAAGTCCTTAAAAAATTATGTCTCACCGACGGAATTTAAACAAGATTTTGAAACGGTGGTACAAGGAATTTACCCATTCGTTATTGGTAACACAGAAGGGGTAGAAGACAACAGAATTCATTTGTCTGAATTGCATGCTCCATATACGCAAAAAGGATGGGCAGGCAAAAAATTAGTCGATGATGTATTAGGTGGGAATTGGTCTGTTAAAGTGAACACTGGAAACAAAGGTTTGCTGTACCGTACTATTCCTCAAAATTATCGTTTCGAACCTGGCGTAACTTATAAAGTATTATTTGACTATCAAACGACAGCAAATGCATTCCGCTTTATTTCAGGGGATCAAGAAATTGATGTTCGAGACATTGCGAGTGCAAAGGGATTGAGTGTGAATAACACTCTTACTGCATCTACTGACACAAAAACAGCAGAGTTTACTGTGACAGGTTCTGAGAACGGTCAAACTTATGTTGGGATTTTCAGTGATGGAACGAATTTAAACGGGGATACCGGAGCAGGTACGTTTATTTTAGATAATTTACGTATTGAAAAGGTGACTTCAGGGGGAGGGACAGAGAGGTAAAAATCTCTATTAAGTTAAAAGTAGTTTTATCGTTCGAGTAATATTGCGAATGAAAAGAGGGTGACCTAAAAGTAGCTGAGTAGCTATATGGGTTAACCTCTTTTTGATTTAAGTATGTCATCACAACTAAATGATGGAAAGAAAGGAACGATACTCTTATGTTTATCCTGCATTTAACGGGCAGTAAGACCCCCACCTCAAAATTCAGCGAAAGCAAAGAAGTTAGGTGGGAATCGGGCTGCTCGTAAAAGCCCGATTGGTTCAACTAATAATCAGTGGGGGATGAACAAAACCCCCACTGATTAAAGTTTCACTTTATAGATTATAAAAAATAAGGTGTCTCCAAAAGATCATTTGTCATGACCTTTTGAGACAACCTCTTTCAAATTATAACAACTGATTCTATTTATTTGAAACTACTTCAATAACTAGATTATCAAGCATAATATCTTTATAACCGTTAAAGTTAGCTTGTGAGCCTTTCACACCGTTAGTATTAGCTGCTTTATTAGTGGAATAAATTCCAAACCAGCTTTGCCCCGATCCATCTCCTGTTAAAGTAAAGGAATATGTGCCAGCTTTTGCATTCTTATCACTACTTGCGGTTGATTTTAATTCCTCCTTAGTTAATACTCCTTTTTCTTCAAATGGAGCATTACCTGTCACAACTGCATACGTTCCATCACTACCTACCTCATAATCAAAAGTAATTTTATACGTTACTCCTGGTTTAAATGTGAAGTTCTGAGGGATAGTTTGGTACACAAGAGCATCACCTTCCGTTAATCCATTCGTTTTAAGTGACCATTTACCTGCGATAACATCATTTACTATTTTTTGATTCCAACCTCTTTGCGTATACGGTGCATGTAATTCAGACAGGTGGGTTCTATTATCTTCTACGCCTTCAATATTACCAATTACAAACGGATAGATGCCTTGTACAACATTTTCAAAGTCTTGTACGAATTTATTATTGCTTACTTGGTTTTCAGCATTACTTTCCACGATGCGAATATCATCAAAGTAACTTGCACCATTTCCAGCATCTCTAGATAAATCAATTGTTACATCGGATGTTTTTTTACCAGTTTCAAAAAATACATACATGTTTTGGAAGTAACTTGTTCCATCCACAGTTGAAGTCATTTGACCATCAGCTTTTGCTTGCTCTGAGCCTAATGTATTATGTGCGTATGCTCTTACATAGTTTTTAGCGATAGATTTACCAGTACTATTTGTATACTCTTTGTCGTTAGAAGTAATCGTGATGCTTGCTTGTGCTTCACTTCGGTTGTCTATACCAACATATGCAGCATACTTTGTATTAGGTTTTAGGTCTGTTAATTTTTGGGTAACATTTACTTTCTTTTTATTGTTGGAGATTGTTAGCATATTATTATTACCTTCACTCTTCGTAATCTGAACTGCTTTTGAGTATCCTTTGATTTTCCAATCTTTTAGGGAATTGCTGTTAAAGCCAGTATCTATAAGATGCATTCCTTCACTCCATTTAACATCTTTATTGGATTTTGGCCCTTTATAAATTACATATGCAGTAGATTTTTTTGCATCTAATGTGATTTTTCCATTTTCAATTTTAACATTTTTCATTTTCTCTTTACCTAATTCTGTTAACTCATACACTTTAACGGTACCTTGCCAACCAGTAGGGACAGTCCACGTTGTTTTTCCACCGTTTGTGTTCCAGTGATATAATTTTTCATTCTCTGCTGATAATTTTTTGCCATTTTGATCCCAAGACCATGGGAATAAATACTTTTCGTCACCAGGTTTACCTTCAAATATTTGCTTACCGTTTAATGTCATAGTTCTTGTTCGATATCCATCTTTATCATTTGCAAAATCATTTGATTTTCTTTCAATTGTAAGTGTATTTTCACTAGATTCGTCCTTTAATACTGACTTCATACCTGGTACCCAGTTGTAAGTTTGTTGTTTATCATCTTTCATTTCAACTGCTTTACCATTTTCCCACTGTGTTACTTTGTAATGTTGAATGAATTTGGTTGGAATATTCACCGCAAATAAGTTATCAATATACGCTTTGTAGTCACTTCTACCTTGCCAACCTTCAAAGTCTTTCATACTGTATCCACCTAATAATGGAGCATCTGCGTCGCCTCCATACTTAGGATAGTTACCAATCCATGCATCTTTTTGATGGTTTTTAATGAAACGAGTGATGGTACTATTGATACCTTTTAAGGTATACCCGCCGTAAGTCAAATCGGCTGCCCAGTGTTGGAATGTGGAATCGTACTCGTTCGCATATCCCCACTCACTGCCTAAGCGCCAACCTAAACTATTTATTTCTTTACTTAATTGACGGCTCGGCCATGTACTATTATCACCTGACTGTCCATTACCCCAAACGTCTACATAAATAAAATCTAATTCATTCTTTTTGCCACCAAGAGCATCATATAAATCTTTGAATCGTTGTGCTCGGCCATTTCTTAAATCATAATCAGCATTAATGTTTATTCCTTGATCGATCCAGTTCCAACCATACTTATAAGTTCCATCTGGATTTTTTAATAAACGATCTTCTTGGAAATATTTTGACTCTGGATACGTTTCACTTGCATTCACATGAACACCAAAAGTTGCCCCATATTCTTTACCCCTCGTTAGCAATGTTTTCATGTCCTTTGCACCGCCAATTCGGGTTCCAATGTCAGCATAATTTAAATGACCAGAATCATGCCCTTCACTACCATAACCTTTTAGTAGAATAGATTGCCCTAGTCCATCAGTATTTAGGTGGAATTTTTTCACTCCGTCTAAAGCCATTAAGAAAGGGTTTTGGGCTTGACTGCCAAAGTTCATGTTCACACGGTAACCAACTAGGTCTGGAACTTTTTCTGCTCCTAGAGGTTCGTTCATAATTTTCCTATAAGCAATTGCTCCGTCTTGCCAGTTTATTTTTTTATCATCATTAGCGTCAGCAGTAATGATAACCTTCACAGACGGCATTTCATCTACCTTATTAACTGTCCCGTCCTTTAGCTCTAGAGTGCCATCTTCTTTACGATGTTCTTCTGACTTTTGATACGTCCAGAATGTACTACTTAGACCAATTGTTTTTTTTCCTGCACTATTAGTCGTAGCATTTGCCGTAATTCTTTGAGCATCAGTCTTTGCAGCATAAGAATCTGGAGCTAATTTTTTTACTAAACTATTCTCCGTATTAGACCATATACTTGCACTTAATTCATCAGTAGAAAGAAAAGCATACATATATCCTTTTTGCTCTTCATCTTTCGTAATTAAATTTTCATCAACCTTAACCTGTCTGTCACCATTAATACGTGTATTTGTTGACATTTGTACGCCATCTAGCACTGCATCTTTTTGACTGTTATTTACAGAAATTAAATTATGATTTGGAATTTCAATAGTTTTTACGATTTTGTTGTCGACGATCTTTGTAATATTGAATTCTAATATATTCTCTTTAACAACCAACTCAGCAGTAATAACCGCAGAAATATTGTTATTAGTGTCTATTACCGTCATTTCATATACAACTTTATCTGATAAAACTTTTGCTTTGACTTTTGGTTTTACTGCTACGTCATTAATAAGGATTGTATCTAATGCCTCAGTCTGTCCGTAAAAAGTCTTTCCTGCATCATTTCCAGATTTTAAATCGTATTGAATGACTCTTGGAAAATTCACATCAACAAGAACGTTCATTTGATTAGATGAAATAACCGCATTTGGACTTTGAGAAATAATTTGATTTTCAGCTTGTATAGTATCCGTGGTGCTCTCAGCTTGGATTAGGGAAGCATTTATAAAACAAGTAGAACCTACGACACAACCCGATACAAGTGTTGCGATCGTCCTCCTGAAATTCTTTTTTGATTTTTTCATATGTACCCCCTCGTTTTCATTTTGGTACTTTTGACATTGATGGTTCTTCACAGGTATAGATTACTTTATGGCTTTTTAAACTTAATATTTTGATAGAATGTGAAGCTTGTATAGTAGTTGAGAATCTATTAAAACCAGAAGTAGTTTCTAGTATCTATCTGTACCCATAGATTACTTTTTGTGAAGCGCTTACACAAGAGGGATATTGCTCTGTTTTTTAGAAATATTGTTTTTTGTAATGTTGAAAATAAGATAAATAAAAAATAATTCTGGCTTATAAAGATAAGGATTATTTTATTTGAGAAGCTCATTAAAAATTAAACGGCGGCGATACTGGAGCAGATGCGTTTATTATTGAAAAGCTACCTTCAGGAGAGGGACACAGAGATACAGATTAGGGTTTAAGATAAAGGTAGTTTTATATTCTGTGTATTATTGTGTTTATTAAATCGTCAGAAATTGTTCTTCAAAAAATGTACCTTTTTATGTTTTTAGTGAGATGTTAAAAGTGAAAAGCAAGATGTATAAAAAATACGACAAGATGTTGATTGTAGAAGTGTTTTTACATACGTATAATGTAACAAAATAGCTTACTAAACGGGCGATTCAAGTATGCTAATAGTTTCTTCGGAGAAAGCAAAACGTAAATTAGAATGGTGGTTATCCTATACGTCTGTTCATAAAATGATAAAAGGTACATAGAACTTGCATCGTAACAACGTAAACCGCTATAAGGTTAGAGGAGGTATATACTGATGATATATCAAGCTATTCAGCAGTTAATTGATCGTGCTATTGAAGTTCAATTAATTGAAAAAGAAGATGAAATATATACAAGGAATCAAATCCTTTCCTTACTTCGTTTAGATGACTTTATAGTGGAAGCGTCAGCGCCCGCACCTGCAAAGAAAGCAATTTCAGAGTTATTGGAAGAGTTAATTGAATATGCTTGTATGCATAAAGTCATTGAGTCAGTAATGGACGAGAGGGAAATCTTAGCAAGTGCAATTATGGATGTTTTTATGTCCAAACCGACTGTTATTAATACTCTATTTTATAAAAAATTCGAACAAAATCCGAAGGCTGCGACAAATTACTTCTATGAATTAAGTAAAAACAGCAACTATATACAAATGAAGCAAATTGCCAAAAATATAAATTATAAAGTAAATACGGAATATGGTGCCATTGATATAACAATTAATTTATCAAAACCGGAAAAAGACCCGAAACAAATTGCTAGAGAGAGAGTATTGGAAAGTACAAATTATCCAAAATGTTTACTTTGTATTGAGAATGAAGGATATAGAGGCAGAACTGGACATCCAGCACGATCGAATCATCGTATGATCCGGATGAATCTTACAGATGAAAGCTGGTTTCTACAGTATTCTCCGTATATATACTTCAATGAACACTGCATTGTATTGTCCTCAGAACATCGAGATATGAAAATTGACCGTCAAACATTTTTACGTTTGTTAAAATTTGTAGAAAAATTCCCACATTATTTCCTTGGGTCCAATGCAGATTTGCCAATTGTAGGAGGGTCTATTCTAACACATGACCACTATCAAGGTGGAAACTTTGAATTTGCTATGGCAAATGCATCAAACGACCTAATTTTTGAACTAACTAACTTTCCAGAAATGCAATGTTCTATTATTAAATGGCCTATGTCAGTTATTCGCTTAAGAAGTAAAGACATAGAACAAATAGTAAATGCAGGGGAGTACATATTAGATAGGTGGAAGGAATATAGTGATCCACCTGTTAATATATTTGCATTTACGAATGTTGTTCCACATAATACGATTACGCCGATTGCCCGTTACCGGAATGGTATGTATGAATTGGACCTTGTTTTGCGAAACAATCGTACAAGTGAAGAACATCCGCTAGGTATTTTCCACCCTCATGCGGAAATACAACATATTAAAAAGGAAAATATCGGTCTAATTGAAGTAATGGGGTTAGCTGTACTTCCGGCGCGTTTAAAAACAGAACTTCAGGAAGTGGAAAAATTCTTACTTAACATTCCAAGTGATATTCCAACGCTTCATATACGATGGGCAGAACAATTAAAAATCAAATATGACAATCGGATACATGAACAAAATGTACAGGAGATAGTAAGAGCAGAATTAGGAAAGAAATTTATACAGGCGCTTGAAGATGCTGGCGTTTTTAAACGAGATGACGAAGGGATATCGGCGTTTAAACGTTTTATTCAGACCTTACATTAGGAATGGACTTAGTAGTGTTATTGATTACAAAATGACCTAATTATATGATAGGGGAGGTAATTAGATGGGGAAGTGTGAGCATAAGCAACTACAGGAATTGAAACAGATAGGCGGCCCTATATTAATGATGTGTATAAAATGTAATCAAATAATTAAAGTGTCCAAAGGATCCATTACAAAAATAAAGTAAGAAAGAATGACACGCATATCTTCTTAGTGTGTGATGAACAAATTCCCGATTGATTCAAGTTGCTAAAAGAATAGCAAAAATAAAAAACATCTCATATGAATATGAGATGTTTTTTAGTATGGTTCTGTCGCATGTAATACTACGTCTAATAAACCGGGGAATCTAGCATGCAAGTCATCTTCACGAATTGAAATGAAACGCTGTGTTCCTTCAAGGCGTGTATACATAACACCGGATTCACGTAAAACCTTGAAATGGTGAGATAAAGTTGATTTCGCAATGGGAATGTTTAACGCACCACAAGATTGTTCATGTTTTTCTAGTAGCATTGTTACAATTTGTAAACGAATTTGATCGCTAAGTGCGTATAAGACTGAAGAGAATTGAATTTCTTCTCGGTTTGGATGATAAAGAGTACGCATTTTTTTCACCTGCTTGTATCAGTTAATATAGTTTGCACTATAACATATAAAGTGGTATATTTCTATTGTTCGAATATATTCGAACAATAGAAATATAGGGGGAGAAAAAATGAAGTATACAAAATTACAAAAGGCAGGACTACATATTTCAAAGTTGGGGTTAGGAACAAACGCTGTAGGGGGGCATAATTTATATGCTGATGTGAATGAGGAAGAAGGAAAACGATTAATAGAAGAAGCTATCCAGCAAGGGATTACATTTTTTGATACAGCAGATTCATACGGTTTCGGTAGATCAGAGGAATTGGTAGGAGAAGTATTGAAAAGAAAACGCCAAGAAGTTGTACTTGCTACAAAAGGTGGAATACAGCCGTTATTAAATGGAGAAGTTTATATTAATAATGAACGAAGCTATTTAAGAAATGCTGTGGAAAATAGCTTAAGAAGATTACAAACTGATTATATTGACTTATATTATTTGCATTTTACAAATCCAGAAATAAGTTACATAGATTCAATTGGTGAGCTTGCTCGCTTAAAAGAAGAAGGGAAAATTCGTTCAATTGGAATATCCAACGTAAACGTAGAGCAATTACAAGAAGCGAATCAGCACGGACAAATAGATGTTGTACAATCACCGTATAATATGTTGGATCGTGCTGCTGGGGAAGAACTTTTGCCATATTGTATAGAATCAGGTATTTCATTTATTCCATACGGACCGCTTGCCTTTGGGATATTAGGTGGTAAATATACAGAAGATTTTAAATTAAGCGAAGGGGATTGGCGTCAAAGTGTAAATTTATTTGAAGAAAATACATATAAGAGTAACTTTAAAAAAGTTGAGAAGTTAAAAGGTTTAGCTAAAGAAATGAATCTTGAAGTATCACATTTAGCTTTAGCGTGGCTATTAAACAAAAAAGGAATTGATACTGTTATTCCTGGTGGGAAACGAGCGGAGCAAATAAGAGAAAGTGTAAGAGCGGTGGAAGTTTCATTGAATGAAAAGGTGATGAAAGAGATTGAAGTTATTTTAGAAGCTTAATTGAGAAGAGGGGTGTTCCCTCTTTTTATATAAAAGGAGAAGGTTTAAATGAAAAAAGTACTAGCTGTATTCTTTACGATCATGTTTATGATCGGTACGGATACTTTCTTAATTTCACCACTTTTACCGACATTACAACAGGTGTATCATGTTGCAACTGAGCTGTCAGGGTGGATGGTGAGCTCATATGCTTTTGGATATGCTGGATTTGCGCTTATCGCTGGTCCTATATCAGATGGCTTAAACAGAAAAAAAGTAATGGTAATATGAATGAGTTTTTTTGCGTTAAGTACGTTTTTATGTGGAATGGCACCGAGTTTTCTATGGATGCTAGCATTTAGATTTTTAGCAGGTGTAAGTGCAGCCTTTGTGTCTCCACAAGTGTGGGCATCTATTCCGCTCCTTATAGAGAAGGAGCAAATTGTAAAGGCAATTGGAATTGCAACAGCAGGATTAGCAATCTCTCAAATTTTAGGGTTGCCAGTTGGATCGTATTTGGCAATGATACACTATACAACACCATTCTTCGTCATTGGTATATTATCAGCACTACTTGTCATTCTTATCTATGTAGTATTACCAGAAATACAACCGGTTCATATAGGTGGAAGTAAAACAAACATCTTAAAGCGCTATAAACAATTACTTACAGATTCAAAGGTTTCACTTTCTTATTTTGCATATTTTGTTTTTCAAACTGGTAATTTTGCAGCATTTTCATTCTTTGGCGTATGGCTTTCCAGTCAATTTGGCTTACAAGTTCATGAAGTAGGTACAGCTATGCTCGTATTAGGATTAGGAAATTTAACTGGTAATATTTTTGGCCCTAGAATCGTAAATAAAATTGGTTATAACCTTTCTTTTTATGGTGGAATTGTATTTACAGCAGTGCTATATGTATTACTTCCTCATGTAAAGAACATTGTATTGGTGGAGTTATTGTTCTTTGTTTTGTTTTTTGTGACAGGAATTTTGTTTGTATTAATGATGAGATACTTACAAAACATATCTAGTGTAGCAAGAGGAACAGGAGCCGCGCTTGCTAATGCTTCTATGTATATTGGTCAAATGATTGGAGCGGCAATAGCAGGACTGCTATTTGCAGCATCTCACAATTTTATACTTATAGGTAGTTTTACTGCGTTACTATATATAGGAGCTTTATTTTTGTTTAGAAAAAGTGAAAAGCTTAATGAAGATAGTGAAACAGGAATTGCATCATAAAGCCTGTATAAATATTTCGCAAATCAGAATTAATAAGAGTGTGAATACATGAATGCGCTATTAATTACAGTGGTTACTAAAAGTATAGAAATAGTAGAAGAAATGTATTGTAACAAAGTTATGAGGACTTCAAAAATAAAAAATCCCTACAAAGATAGGGATTTATATATCGGCATATAGTTCCTTGGAAAAGGATATATGTAGTTTAACATATAGGACTACTTATATTTGTGAAATAGATGTGAAAGTAATGTGAAAAATGCTGAAAGAAAAAACTATTTAAATAGAGGATAATTTAGATTAGGATATGGATTTTACATAAATGCTGTGTTATATTTCTACTTATCTGTTAATAATTACATGTTTTAATTTTATTGGGGATAAAAGGGAGGGATTTAAATGCAATGGTATTTGAAAGCTCTAAAGAATTATGGGAATTTTAGTGGTAGAGCTACGCGAAAAGAGTACTGGACTTTTAGTTTATCGAATATCGTAATTTTTTGGTTACTGTTATTTTTATCATCATTTTCAGAGGTGTTAGTTGCTATTATTGCGTTGCTATTTATGTTAGTAATGATTATACCAAGTTTTTCGGTTGGTGCACGACGATTGCATGATATTGGGAAAACAGGATGGTGGCAACTATTAAATTTCGTACCGTTTGGTAGCGTTGTTTTACTTGTATTTTTTATCATTGAAAGTGAAGAAAATGACAATCAATACGGACCAAATCCGCATTCAGATTTAAAAGAAGCGATTTAATAAACCTATTATTAAAATGGTGTGCACGGGCTAATATTATTAAGTTGATCTCTAGGCCTATATGACTTTTGAAACTGTAAAAATGGGAAGAATAAAGGCAGAGAGAATATAGCATGGCAAGAAGAAAAAATTCTAAATAAAAAGCACTGTTTTAGCTAATGTAACTAAAACAGTGCTTTTCTTTTTGATTGAACAGTTGCTGCATTTTCATCATGTATGCCTGCATCTTTAATAATTCGTTGTTTTGCTGTATTTAATAGATGGTTGACTGCTTCTCCAAAATAATTAGCTTCGCTTTTTGTGCGGGCTTCTCGTAAACATTTATAGTTTTCTAGCAGTTCCTCTTTTTCAGTGTTTGTTAAGAAATCTTCTATTTTCTTTTTTGTCATACGAAACACCCTTTCTTCTGACAAACGACGCAATAGAAAATATTTATTGTTTATTATAGCAATAATTTTTAAAAAAAGTATAGACTAACGTCGTAATAATTTGTCAATTTCTTGAATCTTCTCATCAGCTTTCCCAATTTGTGTATTTTTAGCCTGTTCACCACCAAGCGCTTGGTGCAGTAAGAAAGTCTGACCGGAAATGGCAGTCACAATGGATACTTTTATAATTTCTTTTATTAAGGTGACATCGAATAAAACGAGTCCAAGAAGTGCAGCTAGACTACCAGTAAAAATATCAGTCAAAAATCCAAAGTGAAAAAAAGTTTTCAAACGGCGTGGAAGCAATAACTTACCTTGGTTATTGATTAGATGGGAAACGAAGCCAGTAATGCCACCAACAAGAACTGCAGTTAGCCATTGATACATTTCCATCGAATCCACTCCTTTTAGTGAATAAGATTCGATTATTTTATATTGATTCCTTTTAATATTTCATAGAAGCATATTGAGAAAGTTTGTTTGGTTTTTTACTGTATTCAAATTAATTATAACAGAAAAATCTGATATATTTCAGTCTATTATATGAAGAGGTTATTCCTTAATATGAATGTAGAAAGGGTGTGTGATATGAATATAGATTATCGAATAAGAAGTGTGGATGGTTATACAAAAAATATAGGGGAATTAGTAAGCATGCTGGAGCATACGAGGTCTGTAACATTACAGGAAATACAAGATCTATCAGTTGAGCAATTAGATTTCATTATGCCGAGTGGAGGAAATTCCATCGGAGCGTTACTAAAGCATATAGCAGCTATAGAAAAAGCTCATCAACTTATTTCATTTCAAGATCGTGACTTTACAAAAGAAGAATTAAAAATATGGGAAGACGCACTGTATTTAGGGGAAGCGGGGAGAACAATCCGTGGTCATGACATACAGTATTATGAACAACTTCTACAAAGTGTTCGAGAAGAATCGTTGAAGTATTTGAGTGAACAAGATGATGAATGGCTTATGTCAGAAAGAAAGTGGCCTAACGATGTAGCGTATAACCAGCACTATCTGTGGTTTCATGTGCTAGAAGATGAGATTAATCACCGTGGACAAATTAGAATGATGAAAAATAAATTATTTGAAAATTACGTTAAATAAGGTAGCTTTTTAAATGAATATTCCATATAATGAGAGTAATTAAAATGAGAACGGGGTGATGTATTATGGCGAAAATAACTTATATTAATAAACAAAATACAAAGGTGGATGGAAAGGGCGAGACTGTATAAGTTAGCGCACGATCCTTCCGCTTAGCTTAAACTAGGGAGGATATCAATTTGAATCAAAATATTTTAGAATCGTTCGGCTGGGATTCTTTTTTTGAGGAACAAGCTGTAGAGAACTTTGAAGTAGGGCGTATTTTACTTGAGCATAAGCATATATATCGAATTATTTGTAATGATGGTGAATATATGGCAGAGCTGTCTGGAAAGTTTCGGCATGAAGCAGTAACGAAGGGAGATTATCCAGCTGTAGGTGATTGGGTGTATATAAAGAAAATAGAGAATGAAAAGAAAGCAATTATTCATCGTATTTTTCCAAGAAGAAGTTCTTTTTCTAGACAAGAGGCTGGTACTCGAACGGAAGAACAAGTAATAGCAGCAAATGTAGATTATCTATTTTTAGTGAATGCACTTAACCATGATTTTAACGTAAGAAGAATGGAGCGCTATTTACTATTAGCGTATGAAAGTGGTGCGATGCCTGTTATTGTTTTAACAAAGAGTAGCTTATGTGAAGATGTGGAACAGAAAATTGTTGAAACGGAAGCTGTGGCAATTGGTGTTCCGATCTTCGTCGTTGATAGTTTAGAACATAATGGTATCGAATCGTTGCAGCAATTTGTTTCTTCAGGAAAAACAATTGCTCTAGTCGGATCATCTGGGGTTGGAAAATCCACTTTGTTAAATGCACTGATAGGTATTGAAGTAGCAAAAACGGGTGATATTCGTGAGGAAGATAGTAAAGGAAGACATACGACAACTCATCGTGAATTGTTCCGATTACCGAGTGGTAGTTTAGTTATTGATACTCCTGGTATGAGGGAGCTACAGCTTTGGGAAGGAAACGATGCAATTCAAACAACATTTTCTGATATTGAAGAACTAGCAAAAACGTGCCGTTTTAGGGATTGTAAACATGAAAATGAGCCAGGGTGCGCAGTGCATAGTGCAATTGATAACGGAATTATTACGATAAATCGTTTGCAAAGCTATAAAAAATTACAAAGAGAACTGGCGTATTTTATGAGAAAACAAGATGCTATTCTTGCGAGAGCAGAGCGTGATAAGTGGAAAAAGATTTCTAAACAGCATAAAAAAATATGAAAAGCCAAAGGGTGGTTCCCTTTGGCTTTTTTTGCATTTGTAAATTTTATAATAATATTATTCAAATATATAGACAAAGGGAATTTAATTGTTTAAACTTTACAAAGTATTCATCGTAATAGATTATGAAAATAATAATTTAGGGATGGGAAATGTTTACAACTCGCTAGATTTAACTATTGAAATTGAAAAGCAGGAGGTTTGTAATGGGTAGACTATTAAATTTGTTTCGTGATATGAAAGTAGCAAAAAAACTACTAATTTCATTTTTTGTTATTTTAATTGCGGCTGTCTCTATTATCGGAGGCATGTCTTATCAAACAGCTAAAAAGAATTTTGAATCACAAATTACGAGCAGTGCTCACGACAATATAAAAATATTAGATAATTTAATCAATCAAATGATTGAGGCGAAATTTAATGATGTAAATAATTTTGCACGTGTGATTCAAGGTAATATGTATCAAGGGGATAATCAAGATGAATTAAGAAAAATGTTATCTCAATATATCAATTTAAATAAAGATGTTGAACAAGTTTATGTTGCCGGGAATGATAAGAAATTTGTACAAGAACCAAATATACAAATGGCAGCAGACTATGATCCAACAGAACGTTCTTGGTATAAAGATGCAGTGGCAAAACAAGGTGGTATTGTCGTTACTGAGCCGTATAAGGCGCAAGGAAATGGACATATTGTCGTAACGATTGCAAAACAAGCAGAAGATAAAAACGGTGTTGTAGCAATAGATTTAAGTTTAGATAATTTATTAAAAACAACAAAGTTAATCAATATCGGTAAAAAGGGATATGCTTTCATTTTAGATGGAAAACAAAAAATAATTGCACATCCTCAAGAAAAATCTGGGGAAAAAGCAGCTGATTCTTGGGCGAAGAAAATTTATGAGGATAACCATGGTGCTTTTTCATATATGTATGATGGCAGCGAAAAACAAATGGTATTTGCTACAAATGTAAAAACAGGTTGGAAAATCGGTGGAACGATGTACTCAAATGAAATAATTGAAGCTGCGCAGCCTGTATTTTATAATATGTTAATTGTTATGTTCATTTCATTAGTTATAGGCGGAGCACTTATTTATTTTGTGACACTTTCTATAACGAAGCCATTAAAAAGATTAGTTGCCACTTCTAAAGAAATAAGTGAGGGAGATTTAACGCAAACAATCGAGATTCATTCTAATGATGAAATTGGCCAACTTGCAAAAGGATTCAATGAGATGACAGATGCATTGCGAACGTTAATTGGAAGAATTAATACTTCGGCTGGACATGTTGCAGCAGCATCAGAAGAGCTAACGGCAAGTGTAAGACAAGCGAGTGAAGCAACTGAGCAAATTACAATGGCAATGGATGAAATATCGAGTGGGGCAACAACGCAAACAACGAGCGTAGAAAATGGTGCAATGTTATTATTTGATGTAACAGAAGGAATTCAGCATGTAGCAAAAAGTTCATCATCAATTAATACGGCTTCTGCTCATACTCGTGAAAAAGCAGAAGATGGTGGGAAACTAGTAGGAAAAACAGTAAATCAAATGCAGTCTATTGCAGAATCTGTTTCACAATCAGATGAAGTTATACAGTTGCTAAATAATAAATCAAAACAAATTGGTGACATACTAGAAGTCATTCAAAATATTGCAGATCAAACGAATCTTCTAGCTTTGAATGCGGCAATTGAAGCTGCAAGAGCAGGAGAGCACGGAAGAGGATTTGCAATCGTTGCAGATGAAGTACGTAAATTGGCGGAGAAGTCTAGTGTATCTTCTAGTGAAATTAGTAAATTAATATGTGAAATACAAGATGACATGAGTAAGACGGTAAAATCTATGGGGCATGTAAATGAAGAAGTTCAATCTGGACTTGTTATTGCGAATGAAACGAAGCAAAACTTTACTGAGATTTTACTATCTACAAATGAAATTGCAGATCAAATTAAAACGATGGTTGAAACGGCTAATGGGATGTCAAAAGGTGCAAATGAAGTGTCTATTTCAGTAGGTCAAATTGCAATGACAGCACAGAACAATGCGACGAGTACTCAAAACGTTGCAGCATCAGCAGAAGAACAACTAGCGTCCATTGAGGAGATTAGTTCGGCGGCTGGTACATTATCTCAAATGGCTGAAGAGTTACAAGGGTTAATTGAAAGATTTAAAGTTTAACAGAGGACAGACTATCTCCAAAATAGCAGTATGCTATTGGAGTAGTCTGTTTTTATTATGTAAAATGAAATGAGATTGAGAGTATCTTTATAATATTTAAAGGTATATTTTGTATGATATTTGTCGAAAAATAGAGGTATTTGTTTGCTTTGTGTATAATTATAATCGTATAAAATGCAAATAAAGGAGATTACTATGGGAGTTTATTGGGGTACCAAAAGACATTCTTGGCTTAGTTATGTCTCATTTTGGTTAAGTATTTCATTTTTTATTGTCTTTCTAATTGAAGTGTTTATTTTAAAAACACTTTCGAATAGTTCGGTGCAAATTGTTAAATATTTTTATTTTATACTTGTACCAGTAAACATCTTTCTTAGTTTAAAGTTACTCTTTAAGAAGAATGAAAAGAAAGCATTACCTATTTTTAGTTTCATTGTATCATTATTATTTACAATTTTAATACTAGTATTAGCGTTAGTAGCTACGGGGAAATTCTTTTAAGGGGAGTGATAAAAGTCACTCTTCTTTTTTGTTATTGTAAGGAAATACTAAGCGGAGGATGGACAAAGAGTGCATTTACTTATGTTTGATATGCTTGGAAAGCGTTAGAAGCATATTAAGAAATATAATGAGAGACAATTCATATAATAATGAAGAGAATCAGGTGTTTTACATGCAATTATGAAGCAAATGAATACGGTAAAAACGACGATATATGGTACAATACATATGGATAGTGATAGAGATAAAGGGTATATAAAATACTCATCGTTTTTTAGTAAGAGAGGGGTTATCTTATGCTATACGAGGATTTGATGACATTATTTCAAGCAGCTCCGAAAGAAGAAGGTAGAGGCGGCTGGAAATATATAATCCAGGAACGAAATGATAAATATGAAATTGTTGATGAACTGTTGAAAAATCAAATGAGTGTTGAATTGTATTTTAATGAATATGATGAGGTGAAAATCACTTTATATAAAGATGGAATGCCTATTTCTACTATGCAAAGAATTGCGATTTCAAAAGTTGAATTAGACGAAGAGGAAGAAGGAATTCAATTCGTTTTAGAACGTATGCCTAGTCGGATGATTCGGTTGCAATTAAAGCCATATTTAGCACTCGAAATGGGGCCGTACTGGGAAGTATGCGATGATTGTGAATGAACATAAAAGAAGCATCCAATAACATGGATGCTTCTTTTATGTTTTTTGAAGTTGTTTAAAAGCAATAATTGGCAGTAAAATGATGCTGACCCATCCAATTATAGGATATAGAATGTGGAGTAATTCACTGTAACCAATGTAACTAAAGCAATAACTAATTAGTAAAATGAAGAAAATAATATTGTTACTTTTCCATCCGGTGATGGATTGCATTTGTTTTGTCATTCCGAACACATTACCAACTAAAGTTGTGAACACTTCACCGAAAATGATAAGAACAAAGAAAAAGTGAAAAGTTGCATTGAATTTTCTTATGACTTCAGCCATTGGGATATTATATTGATAAAATTGATCGACTGATAAAATAGCTAAATGGCTACATAATAAAATTAAAGAAAGTCCTGCACCGCCTAAAATACCACCCCATAAAATGGCCTTTCGATCCTTTACTTCACTGGCTAACGGAACGAGAACGCTTTGGGCGAGAGAAAGATTTAAGGCGACATATGTAATAGGACTAGTAATCCACTTCATATTCCAGCTTTCTGCAGGAATAGTGTCACTAATAGGAGTTGTACCGTGAAAAAAAGTTGTAATAGCAAGTCCGATAATAAAAATCATCATAATAGGTACGACAAGTGTATTAACTTCAAAAACCCCTTGTAATCCGCGACTACCTATAATGAGACAGGCGATCAATATAATGAAAATACCAAGTTGTCTTGGTAAACGAAGTTGCTCTTCAAATACCGCCCCAGCTCCTGATAACATAACGCTCGTTACACCAAATAATACGAGTAATAATAGTGTGTTTACAACATTGCCAAATACATCCCCAAATAAATATTTGTTAAATTCTTGTGCTGAAAATGCACCGATTTGTGATGAAAGTAACATCATCTTTGTGCCAAGCCAAATAAAAAAAAATCCACTTACACATATGCCAATTGTTCCATATAATCCGTTCACTGTAAAAAATTCAACGATTTCTCGTCCAGTAGCAAATCCAGCTCCAACGACTGTTCCAATATAAGTAGCAGCGACCTTCTTTGCTACTTGCCATTGTTGATTGTCCATGTTATCCCTCTTTCTACTACGATGAGCTTGATTTACTATTATGCATATGTATGAGCTTGGACAATTAGACGTATGAAGTGTTTGAAAACATACATGAATTAAAAGATATTAGGGAAGTATTAAAGGTGTTAAAACTTTGTTACATATGAGCCAATCGTTCGAAAGGATAGGAAATGTATGGTAACATGTAACTATGTTATTAAAAGATAAACATTATGAAATGATAAGAGGAGTGGATTGTATGAGTACGAAAACAAATGTTGTTGAAGTATTAAACAAGCAGGTAGCAAACTGGAATGTGTTATATGTGAAACTACATAATTATCACTGGTATGTGACAGGACCACACTTCTTTACGTTACATGAGAAATTTGAAGAGTTTTACAATGAAGCTGGAACAAATATTGATGAATTAGCAGAACGTATTTTAGCGTTGGAAGGTAAACCGCTAGCGACAATGAAAGAATATCTTGCAACATCTAGTGTGAGTGAAGGGACAAGCAAGGAATCTGCAGAAGAAATGGTGCAAACATTAGTGAATGATTACTCTGCACTTATTCAAGAATTAAAAGAAGGTATGGAAGTTGCTGGCGAAGCTGGCGATGAAACATCAGCAGACATGTTGTTAGCGATTCATACAACATTAGAACAACATGTATGGATGCTAAGTGCGTTCTTAAAATAAATATAAGTATATTAAGAAAAAAGTCGTTGAAAAATTCGTTCAATGGCTTTTTTTGTCATTTTTCAGTTTTCTTTTATGCTATAATATAGTAAAAAGGAGGCGATGCAATGTTTCGCTTTTTCAGAACTGGAAAAGAAGAGCGTGAAATTACGAAAGATGAATTAGAACAAGCGATGGCTAAGTTTCTAGAAAAGAATGCTAATATCGTTTATACAGTATTAGTAAATGATGATTATACAGTAAATTATGATTTGTTAAAGCCGTATTTACTTGCATTTCCAACAAATAGTTTTCTTATTACGAAGGAAACGCTTGAGGTATTTGAACATACAGAAGAAAATCTAAACCTAGTTAAAGAAATTGATATCGTACAAAAAGCAGTAGATCAATACGTAACAGAAAAAGAAATGTTTCCAATTGTTGAAGGTAGTGAAGATCGCCTTATATGCGGGATGAAATTAGGGCCGTATTTAAATCGTATATTAAAAAGAGACTTATATATTTCAGAAAAACACTATTTAGTTTCAAGTAAACCAGACAGAAAAAAACAAAAGAGTGGGTAGATGTATTGAAAACAACAATAAGTATATTGTTGTCTTTTTTTGTTTAGTAAAATATTCATTTTTCTGTTTATTAAACTTTATACTAAACTTATTGGACGAGGAGAAATAATGATTAAGTATTGTTAGCGTGAGTTATATACAGTGATTACAGAATGGTATAAAGGTTTGAGAAATAAATATTATAAAAGATTACGGGGGAATGGATGTATGAAAAATAGTATGACTTACATTCAATTATTAAATGAAACGTTACATTGTTACGCAAATAAAGGGAGTTTGGAAGCGTACACTTATATAATGGAGCATGCTAAAGGTGTAGTGGGGAATAAAGCGCAAATATATAATTTTAAATATGCGCTAGCGAGTGCAGCGGGGCTTGAAGAAGAGGCGTTACAGATAATGAAGGAAGCTATTATAGACAATGGATTTTGGTACGGAAATGAGTATTTAATTTCGGACGATGATTTAACACCACTACATAAATTTGAAGAGTTTCATAAAATGGTTCAATTATGTAAAGAAAGAGAAGAATTAGCAAAGAAAACAGAACGAGCAGACGTGAAATATTTAGACAGCAATAAAGAAGGAAAACTATTTATTGCAATGCACGGGGATCAAGAAAATATAGAAATAATAGAACCATATTGGAAATCTGTTTTGACACAAGACTATACGTTAGCTTTACCACAATCTTCGCAAATTCAGTTTTCAGATGGATTTGTTTGGGATGATATACATAGAGGGAAAGAGGAATTAAAAGAGCATTACGTTACGTTTATAGAAAATCATACAGTAGAAAGTGTAATAATTGGTGGTTTTTCTGCTGGCGCAAGAGTAGCTTTGTATACAATTTTACAAAAAGATATAGATGTAGATGGTTTTATTTTTGTGGCGCCGTGGCTTCCAGAGATTGAAGAATGGAATGAGTTGTTGGGAGTGTTACAGAATAAAAATATAAAGGGATATATAGTGTGTGGGGATCAAGATGAAGATTGTTTCGAATGTACGCAGCAATTTGTACAATTATTAAGAGATAAGAATATAGAACATGAGTTTAAAGTTGTACCCAATTTAAATCATGATTATCCTAAGGATTTTGATGAACTATTAAAAGAAGCTATTGAATATATAGACGACAAAAATAATAAGTAGTAAAAAAGGGAGATGCATCATAATTGATGTATCTCCCTTTTGTCATTATAAATGAAAAGCATTTGCTAGTAAGCGATAAGAATTCAATTTATCTTCAAATCGATGAGTAATTGTGACAATCATAAATTCATCAGTATTGTACGCTTTGCTTAAGTTTACGATTTGTTCTTTCACAGAAGATGGATCACCGACGATCATACGTTGACGATTTTCTTTTATACGGAATAAATCATAAGCGCTGTATGAATAATTTTGTGCAGTTTCGATAGAAGGAGTACCAGTTGTACGCTTTCCTTGTTCTAGTAATAAGATTGATAAATCTAAACTAGAAGCAATTTTTTCCGCCTCTTCATTCGTTTCTCCGCAAATAACAAAAATAGAGACGATTGATTTTGGTTTATCTCCTAAATAAGAAGGTTGGAACTGTTCTTGATAAGCATTCATTACTTCAGGGCCACCGTATCCGTTAATGAACTGTGCGAATGCAAAAGAAGCACCTTGTTTTGCGGCAATCATTGCACTCTCTCCGCTAGAACCAAGCATCCACATCTCGGGAGATGTTGGAATGACAGGAGTAGCCTTTAAATTTGCATAATGATGGTTTTCTGGTACTTGATCATGTAAGTACATTGCAACATCTGCAATTTGTTCTGGGTATTGATCAAGTGAGACCATTTTGCCTTCTTGAAGTGCGCGAGTTGCAATTGGCATACCACCAGGTGCTCTGCCGACACCAAGATCAATACGATTTGGATAAAGCGCTTCTAAAACACGGAAATTCTCAGCAACTTTATAAGGGCTATAGTGCGGTAACATAACACCACCTGAACCCACTCTCATACGATCCGTTTTTGCTGCAATATGAGAAATAAGTATTTCAGGGCTTGAACCAGCAAGGCTGACAGAGTTGTGATGCTCCGATACCCAAAAGCGTGTATATCCGAGTTTTTCAACTTCTTGCGCAAGTGTAACTGTATGTGAAAAAGCTTGGGCTGCTGTACTACCATCTGAAATAGGTGATTGGTCTAATACGCTTAATTTGATCATAGAATATACCTCTCAATCTTAATGTACATCCTATTATATATTTACTTACGAAAAATGCGTAATAAAATGCTCAAAATAAAAAGTGGATAAATTCTATATTTACTTTTAACGAGAAAATCCTCGTTCATAATGATTCATTTCGGCTAAATTTAATATATATTCGTAGTTATCAATCTCAAGTTTTAGTTGTTCACGCTCTTTTTTAGATAGATGCTTACAACTAAGTTTGTTGCATAGTTGTTGTTTCTTTTCTTCTAAATACTTCTTTGTAGCGTGGTAGTCGTAAGTTTGTTTCATTTTTAACCACTCCTTCTTTGCTGTTGCTATATTATACGAAGCGTGAAGAGGTGTGAAAGCTAACTCTTATGTACTTTTAGTGAATATTCCTCTTTCTATGTTGTTATGTTTATAGCAATTTATGAATAAAATGCACTAAACCACTAATGCCCATAAAAGCCCGATTGGTTCAACTAATAATCAGTAGGGGAAGACCCCCCACTGATTATAGTTTCACTTTATGAAGTAAGGGGTGGAATTGTGCAGAAAGATATAATGTATAACACTGAGATGGATGAAACGTTAAAAGTTATAAATAAAGGGTTAAAGAAGACGACTCGTCCGAAGCGAATTATAGTAGTAGGGGCCGGTATGGCTGGGTTGGTTTCGGCATCTTTATTAAAAGCTGCAGGACATGATGTGAAGATTTTTGAAGCAAACAACCGGGTAGGTGGCCGCATAGAGACGGTTAGAATGGAAGATACCGGATTATATTTAGATGTTGGGGCAATGAGAATTCCGTATTCGCACACATTAACGATGGCATATATAAGAAAATTCGGGCTACAGGTAAGCCCTTTTATTAATAGGAATGAGACAGATATCGTTTACGTAAATGGTCGAAAAACGACATTAAAACAATATGAAAAAGATCCAAGTATATTAAAGTATCCTGTGGAAATGAATGAAGTTGGGAAAACGTCTGAGGAGCTATTAATGTTAGCGGTGCAGCCCATTATAAATTTTATAAAAAAGAACCCAGAGAAAAATTGGGATATTGTAGTAAAGGATTTTGGGAGATATTCTACAGGACAATTTTTAAAGTATTACCCTTATCAATATAATACTTACTTTTCACCAGTAACAATCGAGATGATTGGTGTTTTATTAGATTTAGAAGGTTTTTTGGAAAGGTCATTTGTTGAGACGTTACGCTTTTTATATATTATGCAAGTGGAGAGTGGATTTTGTGAAATAGTAGGCGGGAATGATAAATTACCGAAGTCCTTTTTACCACAATTAGAAGAAAATATTATATATAATCAAAAATTAATGAAGCTACAACAACATGATAATGGTGTGACAGCTTTCTATCGAAACGAGGAAACTTTTGAATATAGTAGTATTAATGGGGATTTAGTTATTATTACAATCCCATTCTCGACAATGCGTTTTGTGGAAGTAGATCCATTTAATTCTATATCTCATGAAAAATGGAAAGCAATTCGCGAATTGCATTATATGCCAGCGACGAAAATAGGAATTCAATTTAAAAGTCGATTTTGGGAAGAACAAGGACAATTAGGTGGCAGGATTATAACGGATTTACCAATTCGTTACGCCTATTATCCAAGTCACGGAATTGGAGAAAAAGGACCTGCTATGATGTTAGGAAGCTATACATGGTCTTATGATGCGTTGTTATGGGATGGGTTATCAAAAGGTGATCGTATTTATTACACACTACAAAATTTAGCGACCATATTAGGCGGTCAAGTATATGATGAGTTCATGTCTGGCATATCAAAAAGTTGGACATTGGATCCATATGCACTTGGAGGATTTGCGCTATTTCAGGCAGGTCAAGAATCTGAGCTACAACCAGCGATTATAAAACCAGAGGGGAGATTATACTTTGCAGGTGATCATACAACGTTATATCACGGATGGATACAAGGTGCAATTGAATCTGGAGTTCGTGTAGCGGTAGAGGTAAATAATTAAAATGTGTAAAATTCAGAAATTTCTTTACTGTATAGTTTGAGATGGATATTATTATATATAAAAGAATTAAAAGGAGTGTTGAAAGTGAATCCGTTATTATTTGATTTTCCTTCTGAATTTTATACTGATAGGCTATTTATTCGAATGCCGAAACCGGGTGACGGTAAATCTGTATACGATGCAATTCAAGCTTCTATGAAAGAATTAAAACCTTGGATGGTTTTTGCACAAAAAGAGCAAACAGAGGAAGAAGTAGAAGTGAGCATTAGAAAATCGCATATTCAATTTTTACAGCGTGAGGATTTAAGATTACTAGTTTTTTCGAAAGAAACAGGTGAATTTATTGCATCAGCTGGATTGCATCGTATTAATTGGGATATACCTCAATTTGAAATTGGGTATTGGATTGATTCAAGGTTTAGTGGAAAGGGTTATATGGTAGAGGCTGCAAAGGGTATAACAGATTATGCTTTTTCTGAGCTGAAAGCAAATCGCGTAGAAATTCGATGTGATTCTTTAAATAAGAAGAGTAGAGCGATACCGGAGAAATTAGGATTTAAGTTAGAAGGTACATTGGAAAGTGCGAGTGTAGCGGTAGATGGAAATGGATTAAGGGATATGTGTGTATTTGCCATGACTAGAAATACATATGAAAAAGAAGAGCTGTAAAGAAACAGCTCTTCTTTTTGTGTATTATGGTACAGGATGTCCATTAGAGCTTTCGAAAATTGTAAACCATTGTTGACGATCTAAATTAACTTTTGTAGCAAGGGCGGCTGTTTTAACACGATCTAATTTACCAGATCCAACGATTGGCATCATGTTAGCTGGATGAGCAAGCAGCCATGCATACATAACTGTATCGATGCTAGTAACATCTAGTTCAGTAGCAACCTTCTGTAAAGTTTCACGTAAACGTACAGCACGTTCTGATTGACCAGTAAAGATTTCTCCGCCAGCAAGAGGCGACCAAATCATAGGATTGATTCGCTTTTCTTGGCATAAATCAATTGTTCCTTTTTCGAAATGTTCAAGCTGCATCGCAGATACTTCAATTTGATTTGTAATGAGCGGGAAATCTAAATAAGAACTTAACATATTAAACTGTGAAGGTAAAAAGTTAGATACACCGAAGTGACGGACTTTTCCTTCTTGCTTTAAGCGTGAGAACG
Source organism: Bacillus sp. M5A3_1b (assembly GCF_053345335.1). Taxonomy (NCBI): domain Bacteria; kingdom Bacillati; phylum Bacillota; class Bacilli; order Caryophanales; family Bacillaceae; genus Bacillus; species Bacillus sp. M5A3_1b. Next base: position 231,134 of record NZ_JBKEZY010000005.1, read on the forward strand.
CTTCTGCTACTTCATTTGGATCCATAAATGGATCAGGGCGATGAATGAGCAGTACATCAATATAATCTGTATGTAAGTTTTGTAGTGAGTCTTCCGCGCTTTTTATTATATGTTCAGCACTCGTATTGTAGTGCGCAACATATCGCTCTGGAAATTTTGGTGATGGGGGAGCGATTCCACATTTTGTGATAATTTGCATGTCTTCGCGTAAGGAAGGTTTGAGTTGTAACGCTTCTCCAAATAATCCTTCACACGTATATCCGCCATAAATATCAGCATGATCGAAAGTAGTAATTCCCATATCCATACAAGCTTCCATAAAAGAAAGTAGCTCTTGCTTTGGCATATTCCATTCTGCTAAACGCCAAAAACCTTGAATAATACGAGAAAATTCTAGTGTTTCGGCCATTTTAACTCGTTCCATTATAAGTACCTCCTTGATGAATGAATCATTTTTTGAAAAGGCTTTCTTGCTACATATTATTATATAGTTACAGTGTCGTACATACAATAAATATGTTTTGCTACAAAAACGATTTTCTCTATATGCTATAATGTAAAAACATATAGCTATAAGGAGATGTACGAAATGATTCCAGTAACAATATTAACTGGTTTTCTTGGATCAGGGAAAACGACATTATTAAATCGCATTTTATCAGAAAATCACGGTCATAAATTAGCAGTGATTGTAAATGAAATAGGACAAATTGGTATTGATAATCAGCTGATTATGAATGTCGAAGAAGAGATTATGGAGATGACGAATGGATGTTTATGTTGTACTGTACGTGAAGATTTACTAGTCGCTTTAAAACAATTACTGGACGTAAAAGCAGAAGGTAAAATGGAATTTGATGGATTAGTAATTGAAACGACTGGTCTTGCAAATCCAGGTCCGATTATTCAAACATTCTTTTTAGATCCTGTGATTCAATCTGCATACCAAATTAACGGCGTTGTAACAGTAGTAGATAGTTATCATATACATAAACATTTTGAAAAAGGACTAGAAGCAAAGGAACAAATTGCATTTGCTGATGTCGTTTTAGTAAATAAATTAGATTTAGTGGATGAAAGTGAAAAGGAAAATCTATTGCAGGAACTGCAAGGTATTAATCCAACTGCAAAGTTAATCGAGGCGACTAACTGTGATGTAGATATTCCATCGTTACTACAAATTCAAACGTTTAAAACGAAAGATACGTTACAAATTTATCCTCATACAGAGCATAATCATTTAGAAGGGGTAAAGTCGTTTGTACTACGCGAGGAGCGACCGTTAGATTTACAAAAATTAAATGAGTGGATGTCAGCTGTCGTTCAAGAGCTAGGGGAGTATTTATATCGTTACAAAGGAATTTTATCGATTGATGGAGTAGATAAACGTATCGTTTTCCAAGGTGTGCATACACTGTTTGCTGCATCATATGATAGAGAGTGGCAAGAGGGCGAAGAACGAGTAAGTGAAGTTGTGTTTATCGGAAAAGATATTAATAAGGAATGGTTCCAAGAACATTTCGGGGAGTGTGTGAAATAAGTCTGCATATATTGCAGGCTTATTTTTTTAACTTAACTAAGTATTTTATAGAAAAATGCTAGATTGCAAAAAACGAAGGATAATAAAAAGCCTGTTTTCACAGGCTTGTATGTTGATCTAATAGTAACTCCATTACAACACCTACAACTGGACCATCGTCATCAATATCACCATTTAAACGGAAACCAAATGACTCGTATAATCCCATTGCGAGTTTGTTGTCTGGATGTAAACTTAAATAAATTATTTTACATTCATATTTATCTTGTAAGAATTGAATGAGTATGCGAAGGAAACGTTTTGCGTATCCTTTTCCTTGATATTGCTCGTCAATCATAAAGCGATCTAACCATACGCTTTTGCGTTTTTCAAAATACCATCCATACATTGCATACCCTACAAGTGTTTCTCCATCATATAAACCTACTGACGTTCCGTTTCCTTCAAATAATGATTCTGCTAGAGAAAACGAATTGCTTTCAATAAATTGCTGCTGGTCTTTTGCGACGTTTAAAGCAGCTAATGAACGCCAATTTTTTTCTGTTACTTCACGAATGTGAAGAGTCATAATTCCAACTCACCTTCTAAATTAATATAGCTTAAAAGCTAATATGGATAATTTTACTTGTTATTTTGGTCAAGTCAAGTAAGAACAAATAAAAAAGAAGCTGAATGACATATTCAGCTTCTTTTAAAAATTTGATTAGTTAGTAGCTTCTTTCAATGTGTTTACGTTTTCTTCCATTAAAGTGAAATAATCTTTATTGCTCTTCGCATCATCTTCAGAAATAGTAGCAAGATGATTTAAGCGTAAAATTTTTGTACCCGTTTCTTTTTGAATTACAGATGCTACTTTTGGAGTAGAAAAAGTTTCAAATAAAATATATTGTAGATTATGTTCTTTTACTGTTTTTGTAATGTCAGCAAGCTGTTTTTGAGATGGTTCATCAGAAGCTGAAATACCAGCGATAGCAATTTGTTTCAGGCCATAGCGTTGTTCCCAGTATCCATAAGCCGCATGAGAAACTAAAATGTCTTTCGTTTTTGCATTCGCAACAGCTGCTTTAAATTGATCATCTAAATCAGTAAATTTTGTTTGAAGTGCTGCGAAGTTTTTTTCGAACTCTTGTTTATGATCAGGTTGTAATTCTACAAGTGCATTTTTAATTTTTTCTGCCTGTTTCATTGCTAAAGTAGGGTCTAACCAAATGTGCGGGTCTTTATCGTGATGATGTTCATCCTCTTTATGGCCGTCTCCGTGATCATGATGCTCTTCTTCAGTAGAAGTACGCAGTTCAATACCTTTTGATGCATTTACAATTTTAACATTTTCCTTTTGCAATGCTTTTTCCATTTTTTCAGCAAATGGTTCTAATTCAGCGCCGTTATAAACGAATAAATCGGCTTTTGCAACTTGTACTGTTTGTTTTTGACTTGGTTCAAATGTATGTGAATCTGCACCAGGTGGGTAGATCGCTTCAACAGTTACATAGTCGCCACCAATTTTTTTTGCAAAATCTGCAAGAGGAAAAATAGTAGTATAAACAGTTAGCTTTCCGTCTTTCTTGGCATTACCTTCTTTTTTATTTGAGCAGCCAGTAAAAATTAAAGTGAAAATAAGTAAAAATGAAAATATAGTCAATCTTTTAGGCATGAAGTTCTCCTCTTTTCTTTTTTTACGGATATATTTTCCCCAATTATAGAAGAAAAATATCATTTTAATACAAAACGGAATAATTACGTTTTAGTTTGCGAACTTAGTATAATACATCTTTTATAAAGTTGCAATAAATAATAATCATTCCGATTTGTTTTTGTTATAAAGTTGTCAAATTTGGATGTATTATTTTTAGGAATGCATGCATATGTGACAACGCTACGTTCATATATTTGAAAGGAGGGTGTAGAGGGGGATGAGTGTTTGGGTTACTTAATGGAAGCTATTTTATTGATATTAGCGGTAGTATTCCCATTAGCCTTAGTCTTAATTTTTTTAAGAAGATTAATAAGTAATTTAGGAGATGCATCAACAGTAACAAAATTGCGAGAGAAAGATGAGAAAAAAGAGTGAGTAAAGCACTATGCGTACGCATAGTGCTTTACTTGTGGTAAAATGAGAGAAGGAAACTCCTAAAAGTTGTATTTTACTGAAGGAGAGAAAAGTAAAATAAGAGGTATATGCATATATGAATAAGCGAACAGCGTTAGTACTTGGTGCAAGTGGTTTAGTTGGACAAGAGATAACGCGTCTATTACTTGAATCAGATTACTACGATTCGGTTACTATTTTTGTAAGGGAACCAATGCAATGGCAACATGAAAAGTTACAGCAAAAGCAAATAGATTTTTCGACGTTAGAGGAATATAAAGAGTTTTTTGCTGTAGATGACGTATTTAGTTGTCTAGGAACGACAATCAAAAAAGCAAAAACAAAGGCAAATTTCAAAAAGGTAGATTATGAATATACGTTACGAGCTGCTTGTTTAGCTGAAAAACAAGGGGTACAAAATTTCCTTGTTGTGTCTTCAATGGGAGCAAATCCTAAATCGTTTTTCTTTTATTCGCAAGTTAAAGGGAGAATGGAAGAGGAATTACAAAAGTTAGTTATTGGTGGTATTCACATTTTTAGGCCATCTTTATTAGTAGGAAATCGACAAGAATTTCGTTTCGGTGAACGAATGGCTGAAAAGTTATCTCGTATCATTCCTTTTATATTTAAAGGGGCTTTCAAAAAGTATAAACCAATTTCAGCGAAAGATGTAGCGAAAGGGATGTATATAACTGCATTGAGAGAAGAAACGGGTATTTATATTTATAACTCAAATGAAATTACAACGATAGAATAAAAATTGTGAAAAATGGCATGTATTAAAAATCAAGTTTGAATCTTGAATGAATAGTAAATACATGTAGTTTAGCAATTATAAGAAAGTAAAAAAGGAGTGGGAAGCCCACTCCTTTTTTACGATAATTTATTATGCAAATCGCATTCTTATCCCGCTATTTGTGGACAGCAAAACCCCCGCGGATTAAAGTTTCACTTTATACGTCTCCAACTCTAGTACGACAAGTGACCTCATTTATTGCAATGCTATTTTTAGAGTCGTATTATACTAACGGATGATTTCGTCTTATAAGAATGTTTCACTTCATTTGAAAATATACTACTATCATATATCCATTGTTTGTAATGCCAATAAATCAAATAGAATATACTTTCTATTTGGAAATAATCTGTTTTTATATCTGTTTGAGTAAAATCTGAAGGGAATTGGGTTCCGAAGATATAAAAGTCCTATATGTACTACTCCGTATTTTTGGGAGATTTGCAAAAGGAGGATATACGAATGAATAAAAAAGAAATGTTGCAAAATGGAATTAAGCAAGTGTTTTACGAAGAAGAATGGTATCCACCTTTATCAGACGCGTTAAAGCATCTTACTGTTGCACAAGCATGTTGGCAACCAGAAGGAGAGGCTAGTAATACGATTTGGGAAAATGTAAACCATATGAAAAAACAATTTCTCACTTAATCTGAGGAATTGTTTTTTTTCGTAATCATGATTGTGGAATTCGATTTTTAACCCTGTCACATATTCAGAAAGGGAGATAAATACATAAAAAAATAGGTGTATCAAGCAAAATGTTGATCCACCTTAAAACGATATTATGAAATAACATACGTTATCTTATAGTATACTTTTTATTCCTCTAGATTCAGTAGTACATATTATTCTCGGTTTTATTTATTTGTATGGATTTTCCCCGGTGCTCGTTTGTATTGATACGGTTCTTCTAACTCAAAGCTAAGTTCATTGGCGGCTATTCTTGGAAAGTAAGGATTGCGAAGTAACTCACGTCCGATAAAAATTAAATCTGCTTCGTTATTATTTAAAATTTGTTCTGCCTGTACTCCAGTCGTAATCAAACCAACAGCCCCAGTTGCAATGTTAGCATGTTCTTTAATATGTTTAGCATATTGCACTTGATACCCGGGATATACATCGATGTGTGCCGGAACAACAGCTCCAGAACTACAATCAATTAAATCTACTCCTTGTTCTTTCATCCAGTTTGTATATGGAACGTAATCTTGAACCGTTAAACCGTCAGGATGATAATCGTTTGCTGAAATGCGAACAAATAACGGTCCGTTCCAAACTTCATTTATTGAGTCAATGATTTCACGTAAGAAACGATAGCGATTTTCAGGTGAACCTCCATATTCATCAGTCCGTTTATTAGAAAGTGGAGAAAGAAATTCATTAATAAGATAACCGTGAGCGCCGTGTATTTCAATAACGTCAAATCCAGCTTGTTTGGATCGTATTGCAGCCTCTTGAAAAGCTAATATGGTCTTTTTTATTTGCTGTATATTCATTTCTACTGGGATTTTCATAGTTTCATTAAACGGAATTGCGGATGGAGCGAGAGCATCCGTTTCTAATTCAGCTTTTCTTCCGGCGTGAGCAAGTTGAATGGCGGCTTTTGCGCCGTTATCATGTATAAAAGTTGTTGTTTTATGTAAGCCTTCAATTAGGCTATCATCCCATATACCTAGGTCTTTATTAGAAATTCTTCCCTCAGGTAACACGGCTGTTGCTTCAATCATAACTAAACCAACTTGACCAGCAGCTCTTGTTCCGTAATGAACGTGATGGAAATTAGTTACTTGGCCATCCTCGTTTTCTGATGAATACATGCACATAGGTGACATAACGATACGGTTTTTTAATGTAACGTCCTTAATTGTATAAGGTGAAAAAAGTTCAGAATTCATCCAATAGCCTCCTAGATTGAATTTTCTTATATTGTATCATTCTTGTTTTTGTTTCCCTAATAAAACGCTTATACGAAAAATTTTGTCTATTCGTGTTACAATAATTAATATGAATTGAATTGGAGGATGACATATGTACCAGGCTTATTATGAAAGTGAATTAGGCTTGCTGGAAATTACAGCGAACGATAAAGGAATTACGTCTGTTATATTTGTTGATGAGAGACAAGAAGAACATAAAAATGAAATGATAGATCAATGTATAAATGAGCTAGATGAATATTTTAAGGGGAAAAGAAGAGAGTTTACGGTCCCGCTGTCTGCTGAGGGAACAGCATTTCAAAAAAATGTATGGGATGCGCTTTATACTATCCCTTATGGCGTAAGTGCTTCATATTTAGATATTGCAGAGAAGGTCGGAAATACGAAAGCTGTACGAGCGATAGGAGGAGCAAATAGTCGTAATCCAATTTCAATTATCGTTCCATGTCATCGTGTAATAGGAAAGAGCGGGAAGCTTGTTGGGTATGCGGGCGGTTTATGGAGGAAAGAGTGGTTATTAAAACACGAAGGTATTTTGAAATGACGTATGGATGGGAAGAGGGATTGTTTTGAAATGTATAAATTGTGGGCGACTTTGCGAGGGAGATCAGTTGAATTGTGAAAGTTGCCAGCGGACTTCGCATACTGAACAAGGTGAAGGATGCTCGTTAATAGACAAGGAATTAGAAGTATATGTAGGTAGACAATATCGGTATTACAAAAGGAAATGGGAACTTGAGGATAAGCGGATTGCTAGATGGAGCTGGAATGGTTGGGCTGCAATTTTCAATGTGGGTTGGCTTGGATATCGTAAGTATTATGTACCTGCAGCATTATTTTTACTGTTATTAGTAGCATGTGATGCGTTTTCTTATTATATGGGTTTTAATGTAGCATTGCCAATCATTAATATGGTGCCTCTTACGTTTTTATTACTCATTTTTATTCTGTTTGGAATGGGGATTTTTGCAAATGGATTATACTATCAATTTGCGGAAAGACGTATATACCGAATAAAAGCAAGAGAAATAAAAGATAAATCAGTTGAAAACTATCTTATCCATGATAGCGGCGGAACGAGCAAAATGGGAGCGACAATTGTTACTATTTTAGCAGTTGCTAGCATATTTTTTAGTCATTTCTTTTTTCCGACTGATCGAGACGTTATACAAAAGGTTCGTACAAGCTCGCTTTATGAATATCCTTTCTTTTCAATAGGTGAATCTTTCGAAAATTATTTTCAAAATTCAGGTTGGATATATTATCGTGGAACGGAAGGGTTAGAATTAGTAGAATTCCAAGGATATAACGCGGGAGCACCAAGACAAAAGGTGACGATTCAATTTGTTGTCGATTATAAATTGGGTGAAGTGGAACCGTATTCGCTTACGGTTAATGGTGAATCTAAAAATGAAGAAGAGTTTTTGAAGATGATGGACGAAATATTTAAGGTTCAAAATCCATTTGATATAGAGGATGGATTACAAGTAAATGCGATTCAACAAAGCGGCTGGAAAGAAACTTCCGACCGCTTTTTTCTATGTTTGTTAAAATAAATATTTAAAATAATCAGAATCTTTTGTATAATGAAATATATTATGCAAGATTTAACTTATACATATAGATTGGGGGAAGGAAGAATGAAGAGAAAGACAACAACAATTGCTGCACTTGCGTTAACGACGAGTGTATTGGTTGCAGGATGTGGGAATGGTGAGAAGGCTTCGACAACGAAGAAAGAATCGAATAAGGAAATGGCAGATAAACAAGTTTTAAATTTGCTAGAAACAGCTGAAATTCCTTCAATGGATACATCTAAATCAACGGATTCTGTATCATTCCGTGCCTTTGTAAATGCAATGGAAGGTTTATATCGTCTAGATAAAGATAATAAACCAACACCAGGCATGGCAAAAGATGTGAAGATTAGTGAAGATAAAAAGACATATACATTTGAATTACGTGATGCGAAATGGTCAAATGGTGATCCAGTTCGAGCACAAGATTTTGTATATGCATGGCAACGTACATTAGATAAAGCAATAGCGGCAGAATATGCATTCATTTTATTTGATGTGAAAAATGCACAGAAAGTAAATAAAGGAGAATTACCATCAGATCAATTGGGTGTTAAAGCGAAGGATGATAAAACGTTGGTAGTAGAATTAGAGCAACCAGCACCTTATTTTCTTGAGCTTACGTCGTTCCCTACATTTTTCCCATTAAATGAAAAATATGTGAAAGAGCAAGGAGATAAATACGGATTAGAAGCAGATAAATTACTATATAATGGACCATTTACAATGAGTCAATGGAAACATGAACAAAATTATCAGTTAAAGAAAAATCCTAATTATTGGGATAAAGATACTGTAAAGTTAGACGAAATTAATGTAAGTATTGTGAAGGAAACAAGCACTGGAGTAAATTTATATGATAGTGATCAAGCAGATCGAGTTATTTTAACTTCTGAATTTGTTGATAAATATAAAAAGAATAAGCCAGATGAATTTAAAACGAAGTTAGATCCACGTATGTATTTCTTGCGTTTTAACCAAAAAAATGCAACATTTAAAAACCAAAAAGTACGTGAAGCGATTGATTTAGCATACGATAAAAAAGGAATTGCTGATGTCATTTTAAATGACGGTTCTTTGCCAGCATATTTCTTAGTACCTGAAAAATTCACGACAGGTCCGGATGGAAAAGACTTCCGCTCTGTAAATAAAAACTTCCGTGATAGTAAAGATAACGCAGCGAAAGCAAAAAAATTATGGGAAGAAGCGAAGAAAGAGCTTGGTCAAGATACAATTACGGTTGAATTACTAAATGATGATAATGGTAGCCGTAAAAAAGTAGGCGACTTTATTAAAGAAGAGTTAGAGAAAAACTTACCTGGTATTAAAGTGAATTTGAAACAGCAACCATACAAGCAAAAGCTAGATTTAGAAAAGAAATTCGAATATGAATTCTCATTATCTGCATGGAGCCCTGACTATCCAGATCCAATGACTTATATTGATATGTTTGTGACTGGAAGCTCATTTAATGAAATGGATTATTCTAATCCGAAGTATGATGATTTAGTAGCAAAATCAAAAGGAGAGCTATTAAAAGATGATAAAGCACGCTGGAATGCCCTTGCGGAAGCTGAAAAAATCTTAATTGGTCAAGATGCAGCAATTTCTCCTACGTATCAACAAAGCACAGCTTATTTAGAGAAGCCGTTTGTAAAAGGTATTGCTAATCATACGTTTGGGGGGGACTTCAGTTATAAATGGGCATATATTACAAAAAAATAGTACAATAAAAGGTGAGTGAATTTTCGCTCATCTTTTTTTGGATAAGGAGGAATTATAGTTGTTAAGGGGAATCAATCATATTTGTTTTTCGGTATCTAATTTAGAAAACTCTATTATGTTTTATGAAAAAGTATTAGGGGGAGAATTATTAGTTAAAGGGAGAAAATTGGCGTATTTTAACATATGTGGAGTATGGATAGCACTTAATGAAGAAACACATATTCCGAGAAATGAGATTCATCAATCTTATACGCATATTGCGTTTTCTGTTGAACAGAAAGACTTTGAACGTCTACTGCAACGATTAGAAGAAAACGATGTTCATATTTTACAAGGAAGAGAACGGGATGTAAGAGATTGTGAGTCTATATATTTTGTTGATCCTGATGGACATAAGTTTGAGTTTCATTCAGGGACATTGCAAGACCGAATTAATTATTATAGGGAAGATAAACCTCATATGACATTTTACTAAGGGGGGAAGAAGTTGCATGCGTTAGTAATTGGTGGAACGGGAATGCTAAAGAGGGTATCTATGTGGCTTTGTGAGCAAGGGTTTCATGTTTCTATTATTGGAAGAGATGAAGCGAAATTAGAAAATGTTAAGCGAGAGAGTGCTATACCAGAAAATATCACATGTCTTCCATTAGATTATCATAATGACGACGATGTAAAGCTAGCTATTAAAAGCACAATTGAGTGGAATGGACCCATAACATTAGTTGTCGCATGGGTACACGCAAGTGCGAAGGATACGTTGTCATTCATTTGTAGAGAAGTGGATTTGTCGTCTGAAACATACAACGTTTTTCATATTTTAGGTAGTAAAGCGTCGCGTATACCCGCACAAAAAATAGGTGGTACGCGATGTAGCTACCATAGAATAATATTAGGTTTTATATTAGAAGATACATACGGGAGATGGCTTACCCATGAAGAAATATCGGATGGAGTAATAAAAGGAATTGAAAGTAAATGTGAAGAATGGATTGTAGGACGAGTAGAACCGTGGGAATTGCGGCCGACATGGTAAGGGGGAATTGAAGTGAAGACAACGGTATATGTAACAAGGCATGGTGAAACGGAATGGAATGTAGAGAAACGAATGCAAGGCAGGAAAAATTCTGCTTTAACTGAAAATGGTATGTTACAAGCTAAGCAATTAGGAGATCGAATGAAAGATTTACCTATCGATGCGATCTATAGTAGTCCGAGTGAAAGAACCCTTCATACTGCAGAGTTAATAAAGGGCGAACGTGATGTACCGATAATCGCGGATGAGCATTTCTATGAAATTAACATGGGTATATGGGAAGGACAGACAGTCGATGATATAGAAAGGCAGTACCCAGACGAAATACAGTTATTTTGGTATGAGCCACATCTTTTTCAGTCAACATCAGGAGAAAATTTTGAGTCTGTTTATAAAAGAGTAATTGAGGGGATACAGATTCTTTTAGAAAAGCATAAAGGAGAAAGTATATTAATTGTTTCTCATGCGGCAGCGGCAAAGCTACTTGTAGGACATTTTGCGGGTATTAAAATAGAAAATGTATGGGGTGATCCATTTATGCATAGTGCTAGTCTAAGTGTAATAGAATTTGAAGAAGGGAAAGGTGAAGTGAAGCAATTTGCAGATATAAGTCATTTTCAATAAAGTGAAACTTTAATCAGTAGGGGTTTTCTTCATTCCCTACTGATTATTAGTTGAACCAATCGGACTTTTATGGGCAGTTGGTCCCCCACCTAACGTCTTTGCTTTCGCTGAATTTTGAGGTGGGGATCTTACTGCCCATTAAAGCGGGATAAACGTAAAAAAGGCCGCAAAACGGCCTTTTTTTGTAGGCATAAAAACTAGCAATTACGTTTTTTATACCAGAAGTGATCGAATTTCTTGTTTTTGCAAGATGGGAATTTATGTCCACCATCTTTGCAATCGTTCCATTTCTTTCCGTCATCACACGAATCGTCGCAAGAGTGACCGTGTCTGTTAGGGAAGAATTCGCATTTTTTACAGAAACTTCGTTTTGTCCAGAAAAATTTCTTTTCAAAGCGTATACATTTTGTAACGAAAGTACAATGTTTTCTGCGAGTACGTTTTGTAACTAAAACGCATTCTTTTCTACGCGTTACTTTCGTAACAAATGTCCATTTTTGAACACGTACACGAGTACATTTCGTAACAAATGTCCATTTTTTTACATGCGTACATTTTGTAATGAAAGTACAATGTTTCACGCGAGTACATCTTGTTCTTGGACATTTACCCCCAGTTGTACATTTACATCCAGTTGTACAATTATGATGAGTGAATTTATCATCATCGCATTCAAAAGTACTTGGATCTTGGTGTAAGAAATCCTCCATCCCAGCACTTTTGATTTCTTCAACCGCTTTTCTAATATCACGTTTCATAGAAATCCTCCTTATCATGTATTAAGTTGAAAAGGTATTCTTTTTCCTTAACATGATATGAGATATGACGTCTTTCTGAACAGGACAAGAGTGTAATTTTATATAAATAGATGATAGCGGATGTATGGACAAGGCAAGGTGCATACATTGAATGAAGAGAACTGAGAAGGGATGGGGAAATATGCTACCTTCATATGATTTTTTTATTCATCCAATGAACTTAGTGGAATTGAAAAAAGAAATTTGGTCAGATAGTCCAGTGCCAGCAAAATTAACTTATGGAAAAAAGAAGTATGACATTGATATCGTATACCGAGGCGCTCATATTCGTGAATTTGAGAAAAAGTCTTATCATGTTATGTTTTATAAACCGAAAAAATTTCAAGGTGCGAAAGAGATTCATTTAAATTCTGAGTTTATGGATCCGTCTCTCATACGAAATAAATTATCTTTAGATTTTTTTCATGATATTGGTGTACTTTCACCAAAATCACAACATGTATTTATAAAAATTAATGGTCAAATTCAAGGTGTATATTTACAGTTAGAATCAGTTGATGAAAACTTTTTGAAAAATAGAGGATTACCGAGTGGTTCTATTTATTATGCGATAGATGATGATGCGAATTTTTCTTTAATGAGTGAGAGAGATAAAGATGTTAAGACTGAGCTCTTTGCGGGTTATGAATTTAAATATTCGAATAAAAATAGTGAAGAACAGCTGAGTGAATTTGTATTTCAAGCGAATGCTTTGTCGAGGGAAGCTTATGAAAAAGAAATTGGAAAGTTTTTGCATGTTGATAAATATTTACGATGGTTAGCTGGCGTTATTTTTACACAAAACTTTGATGGTTTCGTTCATAACTATGCACTATATCATAACGATGAAACAAATTTATTTGAAGTGATACCGTGGGATTATGATGCGACTTGGGGGCGAGATGTACAAGGGAGACCACTTAATCATGAGTATATTCGTATCCAAGGTTATAACACGTTAAGTGCAAGATTGTTAGATATACCTGTATTTAGAAAACAATACCGAAGCATTTTGGAAGAAATATTAGAAGAACAATTTACCGTTTCATTTATGATGCCGAAAGTAGAAGGTTTGTGTGAATCGATTCGCCCATATTTACTACAAGATCCATATATGAAAGAAAAATTAGAAACATTTGATCAAGAAGCTGATATGATTGATGAATATATAAATAAAAGAAGAAAGTATATACAAGACCACTTACATGAATTGGATTAATTTTGAAAGAGATTGGAACATTATCAATCTCTTTTTTTGTATAATAAAGATGTATCAATTGAATTGAAGTAATATTTACTTAATAAAGAATGGAGATGTGGAAACATGACAGTTAAGTGGGTTGATTGGGTAAAACAAATACAATCTATAGCTCAAGCGGGTTTAACGTATTCTAAAGATGTGTATGATATAGAGCGTTTCCAACAATTACGGGATATTTCCATTTCAATGATGTCACATTATACAAAGACAGATTGGGAAATAGTAGAGAAGTTATTTGCAAGTGAGACAGGCTATCAAACACCTAAAGTTGATATAAGGGCAGTCATTTTTCAAAATGAAAAACTATTATTTGTGAAAGAAAAAAGTGATGGGAAATGGGCATTGCCAGGTGGATGGGCTGATATCGGTTATACGCCGACAGAAGTAGCAGCAAAAGAAGTTTTAGAGGAGACGGGTTATGAAGTAGATGATTTTAAGCTACTCGCTATATTTGATAAAGAAAAACATCAACCATCGCCTTCAGCAACACATGTATATAAAATTTTTATTGGCTGTAAGATTGTTGGTGGTGAAAAGAAAATTAGTATTGAAACAGAAGATGTGGAGTTTTTTGGTGAGAATGAATTGCCTAATTTATCGATTGCTAGAAATACAGAAGCGCAAATTAAAGAAATGTTTGCCTACATGAAAGAACCTCAAAAAGAAACATTAATAGATTAATAATGCTTATGCCGATGCTATTGTTGAAATGAAGATATTGGCAAAATGCAACCTTTATGTAATAATGGGATGGTATGTGAAGAAAAAAGGAGATAGAAAATAAAATGTTAGCAAGCATAATAGATCAGTTATTGCAATTTTTTGCAAGCTTAGGTTACTTTGGAGTAGCACTAGCTTTAATGATTGAAATTATCCCGAGTGAAATTGTACTTTCGTATGCTGGATTTTTAGTAGCGGATGGTAAAATTAGTTTTGTCGGTGCAGTTATCGCCGGAACTATTGGTGGTACTTTAGCCCAAATCTTTTTATACTGGCTTGGATATTACGGAGGGCGTCCGGTTGTAGAGAAATATGGGAAATATCTACTTATTAATAAACACCATTTAGACATAGCGGAAGGTTGGTTTAAGCGTTACGGAGCAGGAGTAATCTTTTCTGCACGCTTTATCCCAGTCGTACGTCATGCAATCTCTATTCCAGCAGGATTAGCTAAAATGCCGTTAAAACTATTTACACTATATACAGTAGTTGCGATTATTCCATGGTCAATACTATTTATATACTTAGGTGAAAAGCTTGGTGGAAATTGGCGACACATTAAAGAGTATGCATCTGATTACACACATTACATAATTATAGGAGCTGTTCTCTTTGTTGCTCTATACTTCGGTTTAAAGTATTTAAAAAAGAAAAAAGCAGCGCGTTAAAGTCAATGATTTTTCATTGGCTTTTTTATTTGTTTCGGTTCTAAAAAAAAGGAGTTGTCCATAATGTGTAATAATAAAGCGTAGCGGAGGAATGTGATGAAAGGGTCACCGTTTATACGTGGAACGATATTTTTAACGATGGCAACGATGATATCTAAAATGTTAGGATTTATATATGTTATACCATTTACAGCAATGGTTGGTACGAGTGGTTACGTTTTATACACATATGCATATCGTCCTTATACGATTATGCTCAGCATTGCGACGATGGGACTACCACTTGCTGTTTCAAAAATGGTATCAAAATATGATCAACTGAATGATTATCATACGGTTAAGAGAGTGCTAAAGAGCGGTATCTTTTTTATGTTAATAATGGGAGTAATCTCATGTTTTACGCTATATATATTAGCTCCACATTTAGCTAAACTTGTAATCGATGGAAATGATCAAACAGGGAATAGTGTAGCAGCGGTCACTACTAATATCCAAATTGTAAGTTTTGCGTTAATACTTGTACCGGTAATGAGTTTATTAAGGGGATTCTTTCAAGGGTTTCAATCGATGGGGCCTTCTGCTTTAAGTGTAGTTGTTGAGCAGTTCTTTCGGGTCTTAACCATTTTAATAGGAAGCTTTGTCGTTTTATATATTTTAAAATCTTCTATCTCGCTAGCAGTTGGTATTTCAACGTTCGGTGCCTTTATGGGAGCGATAGGTGGATTAACTGTTTTAAGTGCGTATTACATAAGAAGGAGAAAGCACTTAAAGAAAAAAGAAATGGCGAGTATTCCGCAAACAACGAAATCTTTCTTCTCACTGTATAAGGAGCTCTTTACATATTCAATACCGTTTGTTGTAGTTGGTTTAGCAATCCCGTTGTATCAGACGATTGATACATTTACAATTAATAAACTACTTATACAAATAGGGTATATGCAAGGAGAAGCGGAGAAGATAAATGCAATAATTGGTCTTGTTCAGATGGTTGTACTCATCCCAGTTTCCGTTGCGACTGCTTTTAGTATGTCTCTCGTACCTGAGATGACAAAAGCTTATACAGCAGGGAATATGAAGTTACTGTACAAACATTTTACGAGAACGAATGTATTAGTAGTAGGTATTACGGTACCAGCGGCGATTGGAATGATGTTGTTAGCAAAACCAGTATATACTCTTTTATTTGGTGCCGGAAATGATCCGGAGATGGGGAGAGTTATTTTACAGTATTATGCTCCTGCCTGTATACTATTTTCGCTTTTTACAGTAACAGCTGCGATGTTACAAGGAATTAACCAACAACAGAAAACAGTGCTAGGATTAGTAATTGGCATTATTGTAAAGATAGTTTTAAATATCGTATTGCTTCCGCATTTCGATTATGTAAGTTTTATTATTTCAACATACGCTGGTTATACGATTTCAGTTGGCTTTAACTTGTGGATGCTTTCTAAATATGTTATAAAGGCAACATAAGCTTTTTAAGGCAGAGAGCACTCTGTCTTTTTCTTTTTTTAGAATATTTTTCTTATAAAAACGTTTTCAAAATAATTTTTCTATTGAAATTTAAACGTATGTTTCATATGCTGAGAATGGCGGTTCAAAAACTGTTATGTAAGAGAGGTAGATTCCTACATGTAAAAAGAATCGGGGTGATAGTATGTTAAATATTTATTTAACAGACCGAAACGGAAAACTACAAGAGGTTGAGGAAATGCAAAAGGGTTGCTGGATTAATGTACTTCATCCAACGGAAGAAGAAATTCAATATCTAGTACAAACTTTAAATGTAGACTTAGATTTTATTAAAGACCCTTTAGATGATGAAGAACGCTCTCGTATTGAAAAGGAAGACAATAATACCTTAATAATCGTGGATATTCCAACAGTTAGACATGATGAAGAAGGAAATTCGATTTATGACACGATTCCAATAGGTATGATTGTAATGCCAGATTGCTTTGTGACAATTTGTTTAGAAGAAAACCCAATTTTCGAACGCTTTATTAATCAACGTATTAAAGAATTTTATACGTTTAAAAAGACGCGCTTTGCACTTCAGCTCTTATATACGATTTCTACTTATTATTTAAGATACTTAAAGCAAATTAACAGAAAAACAATCGATTTAGAGCATCAATTAAATAAGTCGATGAAAAATAAAGAGATTTTCACATTGCTAGGCCTTGAAAAAAGTTTAGTTTACTTTACAACATCATTAAAGGCGAATAAAATTGTAATTCAAAAATTAATGCGTAACAGTACATTTTTAAAAATGTATGAAGACGATCAAGATTTATTAGAAGATGTATTAATTGAAAATAAACAGGCTATTGAAATGGCGGAAATATATAGTCACATTTTAAGTGGAATGATGAATACTTTTAGCTCCGTTATATCAAATAATTTAAATAGTGTTATGAAACTGTTAACGTCTATTACAATCATTTTATCGTTACCAACGATGGTTTCTAGTTTCTTTGGAATGAACGTAAAGGTTCCGTTTGAAGGGGAAGCACATGGTTTTGTAATTGTACTCATAATATGTGTAACACTATCTTTCACATTAGCGTTTGTTTTTTGGAAGAAACGTTACTTTTAACGAGAAGAAAGCTGCTCTAGCATAGTTATATAACTGCGCTAGAGCAGCTTTTTTGCTATGAAATCAAAAGTTTTGAATAGAATATAACTTATAAAATGTAATGTATATGAAGGAAGTGAATTCCGTATAAGTCTTGTCCAATTAATAAAATGGGGTTAAAATTACATATTGTTAATGAAAAGTTGGAGGAAATACATCATGGAATTGTTTCAATTACCGAAAGCATTCCTGCAAATGAATACAATCTTTATCTCCATATTGATCGAAGCACTTCCTTTTGTGCTGATAGGTGTATTTATTTCAGGATTCATTCAAATGTTTGTGACAGAAGATATGGTAGCGAAATGGATGCCGAAAAACCGATTTCTGTCTGTTTTAATGGCTACTTTTTTAGGTATGATGTTTCCAGGTTGTGAATGTGGAATCGTTCCGATTGTAAGGCGATTAATCGGAAAAGGGGTTCCGCCATATGCCGGGATTGCATTTATGTTAACTGGGCCAATTATTAATCCGGTCGTATTATTTGCAACATACGTTGCCTTTGGAAGTAGTATGCACATGGTATGGTATCGTTCTATCGTAGCGATTATCGTAGCAATTATCGTTGGAATTATATTATCATTTATGTTTAAAGAACATCAATTAAGAGATGATCACTTTCCAGAAGTGAATCATAAGCGTCCATTACGTAAGAAAATGTGGGATGTTTGTACACATGCTGTTGAGGAATTTTTCTCGATGGGAAAATACTTAGTATTAGGTGCGTTAATTGCAGCGGCAGTTCAAACGTTCGTACAAACTTCAACACTTCTTGCTATAGGACAAGGGCCGTTCTCTTCACCAGCTGTTATGATGGGACTAGCTTACATTTTATCACTTTGTTCAGAAGCGGATGCGTTTATTGCTTCGTCATTCCAAAGTACATTTTCAACAGCGTCACTTGTCGCGTTCCTCGTATATGGACCGATGGTGGATATTAAAAATATGTTTATGATGCTTGCGACGTTTAAAACGAAATTTGTAATTGTCGTTACAGTTACAGTTACACTTGTTGTTTATGCAAGCTCACTACTCATTTATGCGATGGGGTGGTAGGTTATGTTTCGAGCATATATATTATTAGGTTTTACAATCTTAATCGCGCAGCTTCATATTTCCGGTAATATTACGAAGTATATCAATATGAAGTATGCTTATTTATCAACAACAGCAGCTATTATTTTAGGGTTTTTAACGGTCGTTCAAATTATTATCGTATTCCAAAAAGAACATCAGAAAGAACAAGAAAAACAAGATTGTAGTTGTGATCATAGCCATTGCGGGCATGATCATTCAAAAGATGAGAATACATGGTGGAAAAAAGCATTTTCGTACTCATTGTTTTGTTTTCCGATTGTCTCAGGGCTGTTTTTCCCGATTGCAACGTTAGATTCAGATATCGTTAAGGCGAAAGGATTTCATTTTCCTGTTGCACAAGCAGAAAGTACAGATCCATTTATGACAAGGCAATTTCTAAGACCTGATACGAGCATTTATTACGGGAAAGAAGGATACCGTGGTGTAATGGAAAAGGGGAAAAAAGAGTTTGTTACGAAAGATAATATTACTTTAAAAGATGAAGATTTTCTAAAAGGGATGGAAACAATTTATAATTATCCTGGCGAGTTTACTGGGAAAAAATTATCTTTTAAAGGGTTTGTTTTCAAAGATGACTCTTCTCAAAAAGAACAATATTTCTTATTCCGTTTCGGGATTATACATTGTGTAGCGGATTCTGGTGTATATGGTATGTTAGTGAAAAAACCAGAAGGGGTAGAATGGAAAAATGATGATTGGATTCAAGTTGAAGGAGAAATATCAACGGAATTTTATCAGCCATTCCATGCAAATATCCCTGTATTAGAAGTAACGAAATGGAATAAGGTTGAACCGCCAAAAGAACAATATGTATTTAGAGGGGCCGACTGATAACATCGGTTCTTTTTTGTGGACTAAGAGTTCTGAATGTTGTTAATATTAAGCGTGTAGTGATAGTAAGCTCATACCGTTCTAGTGTTAATGGGAAATGGGACTCTTACCGAACTTCTTTGCTCCAGCCAAATTTTGTGGTGGGAGTCTTAATGTCTGCAAATAGCGGGTTAAATAATCAAAGAGGTGATAACAATGACTGAAGTAAAAGGGAAAACAGCTAATGAGTCTAGAGTGTTTAAAACGAGCCGAGTATTTCCAACAGATTTAAACGATCATAATACGCTATTTGGTGGGAAGATATTAGCCGAGATGGATATGGTTGCTTCTATTTCAGCAACGAGGCATGCAAGAAAAGAATGTGTCACAGCATCTATGGATTGGGTAGATTTCTTACATCCTGTTCGCTCTTCAGATTGTGTTAGTTATGAATCTTTTGTAATTTGGACGGGTAGAACTTCTATGGAAGTATTTGTGAAGGTAGTAGCAGAAGATTTAATTTCGGGTGAGAAACGTATAGCAGCAACGTCATTTGTTACTTTTGTTGCACTTAGTAAGGAAAATAATCCGGTTCCTGTGCCGCGAGTTATCCCTGAAACAGAAGAAGAGAAAGAATTACATCGCATTGCAGTGTTACGTGCAGAACAACGCCATATACGTAAGGCGGAGAGTAAGAAAGTAGCTACATTATTAACTTTTTGAGTTGAATATGTAGTCGTTAAAGGTACAATAACAAACGGAAATGTTTTTCATATGAAAAGCGGACACCTAAAAATAGGTGTCCGCTTTTATAGTTTTTTCATCCACATATCATATGACGATAACTACTTAGCAGAAGCAAGCAGCACCGACGATGATTAAGAGGATAAATAATACGACTAATAGCGCGAATCCATTACCATGTGCGAAGCCCATTGTTATTTCCTCCTTTTATTTTAAGATACAACATACAATATGCAAATGAGCTATCGTTTGATATGGACATATATCATGTAATGACATATTTTCTTGAATGATATTGTATTAAAAAAGGGAAGATATAGAAATAACAGTAAGTGGAGGAAGGGAAATATCCATGAAACACTTTTTCGTTGTAATCCTTTGTTTAATAGGTGTATTCATTTGGATGAACATCGATGTGGAAATGGGGAAAAAAATGGCTAGTGAATATGAATTAGGGCAAGTTCGATTAGGTGAATTTCAACTATATACGAACGGTGAAGAGTTATATACGAAATTATTTGAGGATATACGTAATGCAGAAAAGTACATATATATCCATTTTTATATTGTAGGTAAGGATGAAATAAGCAAAGAGTTTTTGCAGTTGCTCGAGAAAAAGGCATCGAGTGGAGCAGAAGTAAAATTGTCAGTTGATCGAATAGGTGGATATAAGCTGAAGAAAAAGATAATTCGTCAACTAAAAAGCAATGGTGTCCAGTTTACGTTTAGTAAAAAACCTAAATTGAAACATTTATTTTATTCGTTGCATCAACGAAACCATAGACGCATTGTTACGATAGATGGAAAAATATCATATATCGGCGGCTTTAACATTGGAAAGGAGTACCTTGGACAAGATCCGAAATTTGGTCCGTGGCGTGATTATCATGTGCGAGTCAACGGGAATGGTGCTAAAGATATGGAAAGAAAATTTGCTGCTGACTGGAAAGAAGATACGGGAGAAAAAATGCCTATACATAAAAGTCTACCTGCAATTGGGCATGTGAAATATCAATATTTATTTTCAGATGGAAAAGGGTTATGGGAAAAATATGGAGCGCTTTTAAAGCAGGCTAAAAAGTCTTTAATTATTGCTACGCCATATTTTGTACCAAGTAAAGAAATGATGAAAGAGTTAAAAGGTGCATTAAACCGAGGTGTCAATGTGAAAATTCTCGTACCATTTAAAAGCGACGCAGTATTGTTAAAACAAGCTGCCTATCCGTATTTGAGAGAGATGAACCATGCTGGAGCGGAGATCTATCAATATCGGAATGGTTTTTTTCATGGGAAAGTAACAATCATTGATGGAGAAATTGTTGATATAGGTACAGCGAATTTTGATAATAGAAGTTTTTATTTAAATTGTGAATCTAACTGTATCATATATGATACAACAGTTGTTGCTGACGTATGGAACCGATTAAAAGAAGACTTTCATAAATCAAAAAGATTTTCAGAAGAAGATTTTGAGAAAATTAGTAAGTGGGATTGGTTTTTAGCAAGAATAGCAAATGTTATAGCATCATATTTATAACATATAGACAAAAGAGAAGGGAGGTATTTTCATGGATTGTATGAAAGAATTAATGAGGTATAGTTATATGCTTATTTATAAGGTTGGGGAGTATACAGGGGAGGTAAGAGACGAAGAATTAAAAGAGCTATTACAGCATCATTTACCATATATGTTGCAAGCGTATAATGAACAAGTGAATTTTCAAGAAGGAGAGAATGTACAGCATATAACTTGTGAACCAATTTCATTTCATTTTCATGAAATGGAAAAGGAAACTGATAGTAAATATACAGGGGATATCCATATTGCAACTTGTTATATTTCGCATTTAAAACGGTTAGCACTAAAGTTCGCTCAAGTGGCAGTTGAAGTTGCGAATCCAGAATTCCGCTCGTTTTTAGAAAATTGCTTCCTGAAAATGAATCGTTATGCCTATAGTGTATGGCAATATGTTGTGAAGAAAGAGTATAAGATTAAACATGTTTATGAAAATGAGAAGTTTGCATAAGAAACTAAGGCGGAAAGATAGGCGCCTTAATTTTTTACTTTTCATGGAGAAAAAAAGACTAGGTGTACATATCTATTATTAGAAAATTTACAAATATTTACCGTTTATTTACTATTTTTCAATCTTTTCTTTAAAAATAGAGAGTAATATGGGGGTTGTACATATTCTATCTAAAGGAGGAAACGCAAATGAACAAATGGGTTAAATCATTAACTGCTATGGCACTTGCAAGTTCTTTATTAATGGTAGGTTGTAGTAAAGGTGAGGACAAGAAGAAAGAAGACGATACAACAACACAACAAGAGGACAAAAAGGATAAAGAAACAAGTGGAACTGAGAAGTCTACAGATTCTAAAGAAAAGAAATAAAGTGAAACTTTAATCAGTGGGGCATCCCCCACTGATTATTAGTTGAACCAATCGGGCTTTTACGGGCAGTTGATCCCCATCTAACTTCTTTGTTTTTACTGAATTTTGAGGTGGGGTCTTACTGCCCGTTAAAGCGGGGTAAAATAATAATAGAGCTTCCTCTTATATAGGAGGAAGCTTTTTTGTTGTAAATTGATTGAGATTATTGAAAAATAGAGGGAGAATGAAATAGGGGGAAAACAAATGAAAGTATGTATATTAGGAGCAACAGGTCGAGTAGGTTCAAATATAATAAAATTAGCATTAAAGGATGCAGCTGAAGTAACTGCATTAGCACGTGATTTAAATAGAATAGAAATACAACATGAAAGGTTACGAGTAATAGAAGGTAATGTACTAAATGAAAATGATATAAAGAAAGCGATAGAAGGAAACGATATAGTAATAAGTGCACTTGGTACGGATCGAAATGGAACGTTAGCGAAGAGTATGCCACAAATTATAAAGCAAATGGAAGAAGAAGGGGTACATAAAATCATTACAATAGGAACAGCAGGTATTTTACAAGCAAGAACAAATCTAAATTTATATCGTTTTCAATCAGCTGAATCAAAAAGGAAAATGACAACAGCAGCAGAAGATCATTTAGCTGCATATAAGATACTTAGTAGTAGTAATTTATGTTGGACGGTCGTTTGTCCGACGCATTTAATAGACGGTGATGTGACAGGAGTGTATCGAACTGAAAAAGATGTATTACCAGAAGGGGGAGTGAAAATAACAGTTGGTGATACAGCGCAATTTACGTGGAATCTGTGTAGTGAAAACAAATATGAGAATAGTCGAGTAGGTATTTCATATTAAAAAAACCATCCCGAAATTGGGATGGTTAAAAGATGATATAACATACAAATATGAGAATCATAATGATTTGGAGAATAGCTTTCGCTACTGTGCTGCTTAAAAAACCAACTACAGTAGCAACTCCTACTAGAAAGGCGTCTTTTGGCGCTTTTTTATGCATTAGTTCTGTAATAAATACCGATAAGAACGGTATGATAATTAAACCGAATGGTGGGAAGAAGAAAGATCCGACAATAATAGAAATCATACCGACACGCTCTCCCCATTTAGAACTCCCATATTTCTTTAAGAAATATCCATTTGCAATAAAATCAGCAATGAAAATAAATAGTGTGAAAATGACTTGAATAATCCAAAAGGAAGTTGTTAGTTCTCCGCCATTTATACCAAAATGGTAAATTAAATACCCAGCCCAGACAGCAAGGATGCCTGGAATGATAGGATAAATAAAGGCGAGAAATGAAACAATGAAACAGGCAATAATACAGATTGTTAATAATACTGTCACTTTATAACTCCTTCTTCGTGTCTAATTTATGTACCGCAATTTTTTTCACTTGATGTCCATCAAGTTCTAGTGTTTTAAATTGAAAACCGGCAAATTCAATGGAATAACCAGCTTCAATATTTAAATCAACTGCTTGAGAGAGGAGCCAGCCTCCAATTGTATCTAAATCGCTATCATCAATATGCAGGCCAAACATATCATTTACTTCAGAAATGAGCACCTTCCCATCTAAAACAGTAAGCTTCGGCGTACGTTTTTCAATCATAGGTGATTCATCCGCATCAAACTCATCTTGAATTTCTCCAATGATTTCTTCAAGAATATCTTCCATTGTTAAAAGTCCAGCAGTACCACCATATTCATCCATAATGATTGCCATCTGAACGCGATTCTTTTGTAGATGTACTAATGTTTTGCGAATTGGAACAGTTTCAAATACAGTTAGTACTGGATGTATGTAAGATTCAAGTGGTTTATGAATGCCTTTCGTTTGATCGTGAAATACTTCTTTCGTATTGATCATACCGATGATATCATCTTTATCTTTTTCGATGATCGGATAGCGTGTATACTTTTCAGTTGCGACGATATCCATATTCTCTTCTAACGTATTTTCAGTAGATAAGCAAATCATTTCTGTACGAGGGACCATAATTTCTTTCGCGACCCGGTCGTCAAATTCAAAAATATTATTTACATATTTATATTCGGTTTGGTTTATTTCGCCGCTTTTGAAACTTTCACCTAAAATGAGTCGTAGTTCCTCTTCAGAATGGGCAAGTTCATTTTCTTTCGCAGGCTCTAAACCGAGTAGTTTTGTGAAAAAGATTGCCGTACTATTAAGTAGCCAAATGAAAGGATACATAATTTTATCAAATAAAATAAGTGGTCGTGCAAACTTAAGTGTGATTGCTTCAGCTTTTTGAATGGCGAAAGACTTTGGAACTAATTCACCTAATACAACATGGAAAAATGTAATAACACTAAAAGCAATAATAAAGGATAAAGTATTCGCCATTGTTCCAGTAATATTAATCTTTTCAAAGAGCGGTCGTAGTAAATGTTCCACAGTCGGTTCACCAAGCCAACCAAGCCCTAAAGAAGTAATCGTAATCCCGAGCTGACAAGCTGATAAATAAACATCTAAATTAGATAGGACACTTCTTGCAGCTAAAGCTTGTTTATTGCCTTCATTTGCAAGTTGGTCAATGCGACTTTTTCGTACTTTTACAACAGCGAATTCTGATGCAACGAAAAAGCCGGAAATAAGGATGAGCACAAAGATGAGAAAAATATTTAATATGTCCAAGTGTGTTCTCTATTCCGTAGTTTGGAATAAAGATGTCACCTCCTGCGATTATGTTATGCTTTTATAATAAATCCAAACGAAAAGAATAGTCAAAGAAAAAGGGTAAATATTGGTATGTTTCTGCAATAGTTTTTGAATTTGCTGTTATTTTGTCCGCTATACAAAAGGAATAACCCCCTACTTTCAGATTATAGAGGGTTATTTCAAATTAAGGTTTTGGAATACTTCTCGTTAAAGCGTATGATTGTTGTGTAACGTGATTTGTCGTCCATAGTGTTTGAAGGAAAGAGAGTATGCAATACGGGATATACAAAAGTAATAAGCTAATTGTAACAATAACAGGTGCATTTCCACCGAATTGAACGACAAATTGCAATAGTCCGCTTGCATGAAAAACGCATTCCATAATAACGAATGAAAGAATAATGGAACCTAGAATAGATTTGTGATTCGAAGTAAGCGCTAAAAACAATGTATCTACAAGGAAAGAAGATTGTTTTATTTCATATTCATTGGTGTTACTTAAGAAAGGAACCCACTTTTTTATTGCTTGCATAACGATAATCATAGAAGTACTACAAACGATGATAAAAGATGAGTAGTAAGGAAGCTTTATCAATTTTGCGATGTATAGGAGTAGTAATAAGACTGAGCATTGTAATAATACAGTACAAAAAGAGTACGGTATCCATTTTAATAAAGAAGTGAACTTCTTAACCGATTGAGGTGCTTTAAAAAATAAATGGCCGATCCCTAAGCTGATAAAGAATCCGATTGCAAGAGTAAAGGTAAAACGAACAATCGATAAAAAATATATTTCCCATATGTAAGGGAATAACGGTGTTGAATGATTAGAAGTGTTAACCATTTGATTTGCTGAGAAAAAGATAGATTCGTGCATCCAATCAATCTTTGGAATTGTCATAGAAGAAAGTTGTGCGAAGTTATGAAAAATGCTTATAAAGCCAGTTATGTATGAGTATTTATGTGTAATGAATAATGCAGGAATAGGACTAATGATAAATATAATGAGAACACCAACGATAAATTTACATATATGTGAGCGCAATAAAGACATGTAATCACCTACTCTTAGAATATTCAGAAAATTCTTATTCTTATTTTAGCTTTTTTCGGCGTAAGTTACAATATATTTTTCTTAAAGAAATTTAGTATTGTAGGGGATATAAGTGAATGAAACGTGAATAAATTATGACAAGAAAATGAATAATTTTCAGAAAAGTAAAATAAATTATTTATTTTTTTTTGAAAATATAATATAGTTATGGCACAGAAAGTATTTTAACATAAGGAGGCTGTTTATGAGGATTAAAGGGAATTATGTGCCGAAAAGGGAAGTTTTATTTTGCTCAAGTTCAATTACGATAGGAGAAGCACTGGAGCATTTAAATAAAACTGGGTATCGTTGTGTACCCGTTTTAGATGAAAAAAAAGAGAAATATTTAGGGAATGTATACAAAGTAGATATTTTAGAATATAAAGGTTCGCTTGAAGAGAGTGTAGTACAATTATTAAACGATAAAGAAGGTTATGTTAGAGAAGATTCTTCGTTCTTTAAAGTATTTTTTACAATAAAAAAATTACCTTATTTATCAGTAGTTGATGAAAATGGAGTCTTTCTTGGAATTTTAACGCATAAAAAGGTTTTCGAGTTATTAGAAGATGCTTGGGGCGTTCATTCTAGTAAATATTCTGTCATGATTGGGACACAAGATTATAATGGGGCCATTCAAAAATTATCGACAGTATTAAAGAAATATACAGGTATCCAAAGTTTAATGACTTTTGATAATGACGCCTTATTAGTTCGGAGAATTATGTTTACATTAGGAGAAGAGTTTAACGACGGTGAATTAGAGACGTTACTGAAAGATTTAGAAGATCACGGATTTAGAGTTGTGTATGTGGAAGAGATGAAAAATCCACGCGAAGTTGAAACGATAGAGTAACATGCAAAAGCCATCTAATTATGTTGGATGGTTTTTGTTATGTTACTTGAATAAAGTTATTTAAAAATAATGATAGGATAAAAGTCGAGATTGTAACAATATTTGTGTAAAAGAATAAAAAATGTAGATAATTTTGATTTTCAAAAAAATCAATTTGAAAATATGTTTTTATTTTTCAACTAAATATGTTACTATATGTGTGATAAAAACAAAGAGGTCTGACAACTATACTCCACGCAATACCACTCTAATGAGTTAAATATTCAAAAAAATCAAAAATCAAAAATTAATAATTAGAGTAAAAATAAGGGGAATGGAGAAATTATGGAGAAAGACACTGCTTTGTAAGGGGCATATTTTATCAGCTTGAGCAGAGAGGAGGATGCATAGCATATTGTGAAAATAGAGATAAACAATGAAAAAGTGCTATGCAAATGAAAAGTATGAAGGGACGTTTAAGGCCAGGTGATACGGTAGCAATCGGTTTAATGTTATTTGCACTATTTTTAGGAGCAGGAAATTTAATTTTCCCACCAGTTTTAGGGCAACAAGCTGGAGAGAATGTTTGGATTGCTACAATTGGATTCCTTGTGACGGGAGTCGGATTACCCCTATTAGCTGTAACAGCTGTCGCGTTTGTAGAGGGGGACTTGAAAGCGCTATCTTCTAGAGTTCACCCAATATTCGCGTTTATTTTCCCATTGATTAGTTATTTAGCAATTGGACCATTTTTCGCGATTCCGCGTACTGGAGCCGTTTCATTTGAAATGGGTATGAAGCCATTTTTATCAGAGGCATTGGTTTCCGAATGGTACATGCTATTTCTTTTCACGATAGTTTTCTTCGGAATAACTTGGTATTTATCATTAAATCCATCTAAATTAGTGGATTGGTTCGGAAAATTTCTTACCCCATTGTTAGTATTGATTGTTGCTGTTATTGTTGGAAAGGCAATTATTGATCCAATTGGAGAACCAGTTGCGCCGCTAGCAGCATACAAAGAAAATGCTTTCTTTGGTGGATTTATACAAGGATATTTAACGATGGATGCAATTAGTGCGCTTGTATTTGGAATTGTCGTTGTACAAGTTATCCGTTCTAAAGGAATAAAAGAAAGTAGTCAAGTTGCAAAAATAACAGTAGTATCAGGTATTATTGCAGTACTTGGTTTAACGTTAATTTATTTATCACTTGCTTATCTTGGTTCAACAAGTACATCACTTGGTGTATCAGAGAATGGTGGACTTATTTTAACGAATGTTGTAAATGAGTTATATGGAACAAGTGGTAAAATTTTATTAGGACTTGTTATTATACTTGCTTGTTTAACAACTTCTGTTGGATTAACATCAGCTTGTGCTGGCTTTTTTACAAACTTATTCCCTAAACTTTCGCATAAAGCGATTGTAACGATGGTATGTGTGTTTAGTTTAATTGTATCTAACCTAGGTTTAACACAATTAATCACAGTTACTTTACCAGTGTTAATGATCATTTATCCAGTTGCAATCGTATTAATCGTACTTTCTTACTTCCATAAATGGATTGGGAAGCGTAATACCATTTATATTGGAGCTATTTTAGGCGCATTGTTAATTAGTTTCTTTAACGGTTTAGAAAGTGCGAACATTAAAATTGACGCGATTTCTAACGTACTACAAATGTTACCATTATATAATGAAGGAATAGGATGGTTAATCCCATCATGTATTGGCGGGATTCTTGGTTTCTTCTTCTATAAATCAAATGAATCAAGTGAACTACAAAAGAAAGGTGCTTAGGCGCCTTTCTTTTTTTAAAGGGGATTTTATTGTTTTGTCTAAGTAATAAATGGGAGGAATGATAAAATGGCTAATTTTGAAGATTTTTTAGCTTTGGATTTACGAATTGGAACTGTAACACATGCAGAGGAATTTAAAGAAGCAAGAGTTCCAGCGATTAAACTAGAAATTGATTTTGGAGAGCTTGGAATTAAGCAGTCAAGTGCTCAAATTACGAAGAGATATACCCCAGAAGATTTAATCGGTCAGCAAATCGTTGCTGTTGTAAATTTTCCGCCAAAACGTGTAGCTGGATTTAAATCAGAAGTGCTTGTTTTAGGGGGAGTACCTGAAGCCGATGATGTCGTATTACTTCAGCCCAATATGGAATTACCAAATGGAACGAAAATTAGTTAGTGTAAAGGCGGGGGAACATGGATATTGGACGAGAATATTTACAATGTGCCATTTCGAATTTTGAAGCAACAAAGAAACAAGGGGAACGGGTGCTTTCTCAATTATCATATGAACAGATTGAATGGTCTTCTCATGAAGCAACAAATAGTATAGCGGTTATTATAAAGCATCTGCAAGGTAATATGCGTTCTAGATGGACGGATTTTTTAACATCTGATGGTGAAAAAATAGATCGTAACCGAGACGCTGAATTTGAAGATGGTTATCATTCTAAGGAAGAGGTTCTCGCAGCATGGAATGAAGGATGGGAATATGTTTTGAAAACGATGCATGTGCTAACGCCAGAAGATTTATTACAGACGGTATATATTCGTGGTGAAGCACATACTGTCATGCAAGCAATTGAAAGACAAATTTCTCATTATGCTTTGCATATTGGACAGATTATTTACATTGGGAAGATGTTAAAAGAAAATGAGTGGGAATGTCTAAGTATTCCTAGAGGACAGTCTGCACGTTATGTAGAGAAAAAACGTTCAACATAATAATAGGAAAGAAACCGATATAAAATGGGAAATAAGAAAATCACCCAAATAATAGATGGTTCTGTAATCATAAGCATGCTGCCAAAAATAAGTCCGTATATAATAAGAAAGAAATTAAAAAGCGTATTTACAGGGATAAATCGTGAGATGAACACTTGCTGTCGTTTAAAGCAATCACTGTGAAATAAATAAAAGCGGAAGTACGATGTGGCAATAATAAGATCTTTCTTTCGCACAATTCTTTTTTTGCATGTATGACAGATGAATGGTGGTTGCATTTTATTACGCTCCATTTTTTATTTTCGTAATAACGTAAGACAAGATTAAGTGCAAGGTATATATCCCTATATATGCTCCTGATATAAGAAAAAATGGATTTAGTAAAATTCCATGAATGCTTGTCATGAAAACTAAATCTTGTATTAAAACATCATATATATTAATAGAAATAATTGTACCGAGTACATAAAGTGCTAAGTACGCTGAAATATGTAAAGCAACACGGATTGTAGGATGCTTAGCAAGCCAATAAAAAATAAATGATAGTACAATGGGTAATGTTCCTATTAGTAGCTTCAATTCATTTCACCTCATTAACAATATAGCCGGAATTTAGACGGTCTATTCTCTAGAGCTTGTACATAACTTGAAATAGAGAGGGTGATAGTATGAATCGAGGCTTTTTTTATGTGAAGTTCACAAGTGTACGTAAGTTAGTTTTATTTATTATTACTACAGTACTAGCGACTTTTTTTCTTATTAGTATGATGGTAACCTCTATGAAAGAGACAAAGTCAACGTATTTATATAATTGGTTAAATGAGTTATCGATGAATGGTTACATGTACGTTCTTGGGAAAGAGAATCATTATTTTACACAGGAGTATCGAAATTTAAATCAAGATTTTTCAATTTCTTCGTTTCTCTTTTCTATGGCTACGAATATTCGTTTTAATGATGTACGCAGTTTTGTCGGAAAAGAGCTACCTGGTTTTGGAAAGTACGATACAGAAATTGTTATTGCGGGTGAAGGGACAAATTACTCTAACTTACCGATAGAGTCGAGTGTTCCGCTTGAAGAAGTGGTAAAAGAACGAACTGGTGAAGGTGGACAGGCTCAAAAGCCGAATACGAACAAAGAGAAAAAGCAACCGGCTCAAACAACAGGAAAAAGACAAGTTGCGCTTATTTATCATTCGCATAGTTGGGAATCTTATTTGCCGTTACTAAATTTAGCAAACGATCCAAATCCGAATAAAGCAACAAGTTCCGTCACTAATATTTCAATAGTGGGCGATCGATTTCGTGAACAATTAGAAAGTGAAGGGATAGGAGCTACTAACGACAAGACTGATGTCGGCCAAAAGTTGATTAGTAAAGGGTTAAATAGTAATAGTTCTTACAAAGTGTCACGGGAAATTGTACAAGAAGCAATGACAGGTAATAAAGAACTGCAGTACTTCTTTGACTTGCATCGTGATAGTGCTCGGAAAAATGTCACGACAAAAGCAATTGGAGATAAATCATATGCAAAGCTTGCTTTCGTAATAGGGAAAGGCAATAAAAATTATGAAAAGAACTTACAATTAGCAACAGCTCTTCATGAGGAAATTAATAAGAAATATCCAGGAGTGAGTCGTGGTGTCATTCAAAAAGGATTCCAAACAGGAAATGGTGTCTACAATCAAGACTTATCAGGACAAGCGATATTAATTGAAGTTGGTGGCGTAGATAATACGGAGGAAGAACTAAATCGATCAATTGATGTACTTGCTAAAGCGTTTGGTGAATATTTCTGGCAGGCGGAAAAGGTGAATGGATAAAATGAAACATAAATTAGTGGGAGAGTCTGAAAAAACGTGAGTGTAAAGCTTGCGTTTTTTCTTTGTAATGATGAGGTGTCACAGAATAGACATAATTTGCCGTTGTTATGATAATATCGAAATTTGTCAAATTATACTGGGAGATTTACAAAGGGATTTTCGGAAAATTAGAGAAAATCTTTTTACAAGGAAAACTTTTTATTATAAAACTGGTAGGGTGATAAAAGTGATTAGGGAGATCAAAATAGAAGATGCAGCACCATTTTTACAATTAAGTAAGCAACTAGATGAAGAAACGAAATTTATGCTATATGAACCAGGAGAAAGAAAATTTACAGCCGAGCAACAAGAACAAATGATTCATCGCTTTATAGAAAATGAATATGCAACAATATTCGTAGCAGTTGAAGAAGAAAGTATAGTAGGGTTTATTTTAGTGAATGGAAATAATATTCAAAGAAAGAGACATGTAGCAAGTATTGTAATTGGTATTTTGCAAGAGTATAGTGGGCGAGGTATTGGGACGAGATTGTTTAAAGAGGCTGAGAAGTGGGCAAGATTACATGATGTATGGCGTTTAGAATTAACGGTAATGGCCCACAATACAAGAGCTCAGGCACTATATAAAAAAGTTGGATTTGAGAAAGAAGGTGTCAAAAGAGCAGCTCTTATTATCGGTGGAGAGAACATCGATGAGTATGAAATGGCCAAATTATTAAAATAAGAGGTCGTTATATGAAAAAAAGATGGATACTACTTGGTATCGTAGCGATGATACTCATTGTTGGAGTAGCAGGAATCAATTATAAAATGTATAAGGATAAGCAGGCGCGCGAGGTAAATGTGAATAACATATTTCCGAAAGCGAAAGAAACGATTGCCAATATGGATGGTGATATTGCGGTAATTAGTAATCCGAATTCGATGCTTGTGCTTGTGAATAAAAGTAGACGTTTACCAGATGGATACAGACCGCCAGATTTAGTTATTCCGAAAGTGCGCTACTCAAGTGAAGGTGATCAAGAAAAGAAAAAAATGAGGAAAGAAGCAGCTGGGGCGCTAGAGGAAATGTTTCAGCAAGCTGATAAGGAGCATATTTTCTTATTTGCAGTATCGGGATTTAGATCTTTTGATCGACAAAAAGCATTAAATACGATGTATAAAAAGCAAGATGGAGAAGTAAAAACAGCGATGTCGAGTGCGGTTCCTGGTACGAGTGAACATCAAACAGGGCTTGCTATGGATATTACATCTCAAGCTGCTAAGTTTCAGTTAGAGACAGTTTTTGGTGAAACGAAAGAAGGGCAGTGGCTTTCTGAAAATGCTCATAAATTTGGGTTTGTCATTCGATATACAAAAGAGAAAGAATCGCTTACGGGCTATCGATATGAACCATGGCACGTAAGGTATGTGGGTAACCCACAAGCTACATATTTATATGAAAATCAACTGACGCTTGAAGAAGTAACGCAGTGAACAATTGAGGGGAGAGAAGGATTATGACGGTGTTATATAAGAAAAAAGTACACGCATATGTGACAAGAGAAAAAGAAGGAGTTATGCAACTGCTTGTTTTTAAACATCGTGATATACCTGAAGCTGGTATACAAGTACCAGGGGGAACAGTTGACGAAGGGGAAACGTTAGAAGCAGCAATTTTACGTGAAGTACAGGAAGAGTCTGGATTACGTCATTTATGCATAGAAAGATTCCTAGCCGATTACATCATACTTGTGAAAGAGAAAAAGGAATATCAAAAGCGGCATTTTTTTCACGTAACTTTACTAACGGATGTAAAAGATGATTGGGAACATATTGTAAGTGCCGGTGAGGAAGATCAAGGATTAGTATTTTGCTACGAATGGATGGATATTGCAAAATGCCCTGCATTAGCTGGGAAACAAGGTGAGTTTTTACATTTGTTAGATGAGGTATATGTAAAGTAATAAAAGAGTCTGAAGCGGAAATTTAATCGTTTCAGACTTTTTTTATTTTTCAGGAAATAAAAGGTTTTTACATTGGTAAGTTGAATTCTTTGAAAGGGATTGTAGTTATATATGCGAGGAGCGGAGAAAATGAAAAAGTAATAGATACACGTTATCAATGAAAGCTTTTAAAGAAGGAGAATGAAGATGAAGATGGAGATTCAGTTCAATGCTCGATTACAAAAAGAATTAACAATTCATGATATACAAGTAGCGATGGAAGCTGGGCAATTAACTTCAAAAGAATTAGTTATGTATTATCTTCATAGAATCGCGAAATATGATCAAGAAGGACCAAAAATCAATTCTATTTTAGAAATCAATCCAGACGCTATTTTTATTGCAGAAGCGTTAGATTATGAAAGAAAGACAAAAGGTGGACGGGGACCATTACATGGTATACCTGTTTTACTTAAGGACAATATTGAAACGAATGACTCTATGCATACAAGTGCAGGTACGATTGCCCTGGAACAAAATATAAGTAGTGAAGATGCATTTCTCGTTACGAAACTTCGAGAAGCAGGAGCAGTAATAATAGGAAAAACAAATATGACAGAATTAGCAAATGCAATGTCTTTTGACATGTGGGCTGGATATAGTGCAAGAGGTGGACAAACAATCAATCCATATGGGACGGGCGAGGCTGATATGTTTGTTGGTGGCTCTAGTACGGGGTCTGCGATTGCAGTTGCTGCTAACTTTACAGTAGTATCTGTTGGAACGGAAACGGATGCTTCTATTTTAAGCCCAGCTGTTCAAAATTCTGTAGTCGGTATTAAACCGACTGTTGGTCTAATTAGTCGTAGAGGCATTATTCCGTTCACGTATTCGCAAGATACAGCTGGTCCATTTGCTAGAACGGTTACAGACGCTACTATTTTGCTAGGGAGTTTAACTGGGGTAGACGAGAAGGATGTAGCTACTCATAAAAGTGAAGGTATAGCAGAACATGATTATACAAAATATCTTGATGTTAATGGCTTACATGGAGCGAAGATTGGTGTATTTAGCAATGCACCAAAAGATTATTATGAAACTGGTGAATATGATGAGAAATTGTTTAAGGAAACGATTGAAGTATTGCGTAGTGAGGGAGCAACAGTAGTAGAAAATATTGATATCCCTTCTTTTCATAGAGAATGGAGCTGGGGAGTTCCGCTTTATGAATTGAAGCATAGCTTAGATAACTATCTTTCTAAATTACCTTCTACTATGCCAGTACATTCTATTTCAGAGTTAATGGCGTTTAATGAAAACATAGCTGAAAGAGCTTTAAAATATGGACAAACTAAGTTAGAAAGAAGAAAAGATTTTCCTAATACGTTAAGAAATCCAGAATATTTAAATGCAAGATTAGAAGATATATATTTTTCGCAAGAACAAGGTATTGATTTTGCACTGAAAAAATATAATCTCGATGCGATTCTATTCCCTTCCTATATCGGCTCGACTATATGTGCGAAAGCAGGTTATCCGTCTATAGCGATACCTGCGGGATATATGGATAACGGGAGACCATTTGGAATCACGTTTGCAAGCAGTGCTTTTTCTGAGGGGACTTTGATTAAACTCGCATACGCTTTTGAACAAGCGACAAAGCATCGGAAAATCCCTAACTTATCATAAATAAAATAAATAGGGCAGGAAATCCTGTCCTATTTATTTTGTTCATTAAAGTGAAATGTTTTTTTGCTTTGTCTTATCATATTTTAATAAGTTAAATGATAAACAAGCAGAGCACAATATAAGGATTGAAGCGAGAATATAAATAGTACGAACACCAAACAAATCGGTAATAATGCCAACACTAAGCATAGAAAGACCAGAAGCTGTTGAAAGAAGTGCGCCGTGTGCTGTATACATTTTGGATAATAAAGAAGGAGCGACGCTGGATTGTAAAACCGTCGTTTGAGAAATATCTCTAATTTGATAACATGGCCCCATTAGAACACATAGAAAAAGCGCAATAAACCCGCTACTTGTCATACCATATAAAAATGTAAGAATACTAAACATAAGAGAGCCTATCGCCATGGAGCGTATTAAATTGTTTTGAATGTATGTACTCATTTTCCAAGCTAATATCCCGCCAATTAACGTCCCCACATAATAACTTGTGTTAATATATCCCCACCATTCTTCTCCTTTATGAAGGACAGTTGTTACATAAGCCATCGTAATAGCACCGATCCATATCGTCCCT
Source organism: Bacillus sp. M5A3_1b (assembly GCF_053345335.1). Lineage (NCBI taxonomy): Bacteria > Bacillati > Bacillota > Bacilli > Caryophanales > Bacillaceae > Bacillus > Bacillus sp. M5A3_1b. Next base: position 266,976 of record NZ_JBKEZY010000005.1, read on the forward strand.
GCGAAAGTCTCAATTAAGTCCATACATGTAACGGTACGGAGAGAAGGGTTCTGAAATAAGAGTTTCCAACCTTCTAGTAAAGCAGCGCCTTTTGAAGAAGAAGGTTCAATTACTCGTTCAGTATGTATGGAACGTAATGAAACGTGTAGTGCAACACACCCAAAAATCATCAAAATGTTATTCATCATGAGTGTAGAAGTAGCACCGATAAGAAGAACTATAACACTTGTAAATGAATAAGCAGCGGCTTGCGCAATTTGTGTGGAAAAGGAAAAAATACTATTTACTTTTACTAATTGTTCTTTTCGTGTAAGGCGAGGAAGGATACCGTATAATAACGGTGCGCTCCAGCCGCTACATAAAGAAATGAAAAAAATGAAAATGAATAGTGTTACAACGTTTGAGGAAAGGGCTGGGAATAATATCATTAATAAAAATAATAGAACAGTTTTTGTCCATTGTAGTGTGAAAAGTAAGGAATAAGATGAAAAACGATTCATGATAAGTGGTGCAGATGTATTTGCTATAAGATTAGTTATGACTTGTACTAATGGAAAAAGCGCGGTTAATGTAGCTGATTTCGTTGTGGTATACATATGAGTTGTAATAATCATGATGTATACGATGTCAGCAAGAGTAATGCATATTTTAGAGCCTAAATAGTAAATTAGTGAACGATTTTGCAATAAGTACACAACCTTCCTGAGGAAAAACATTCCAATAGTTAGAATAATTATAATTTGAAAGTTGGATTTGTGAAAGAATTTAATTTTTTGTCATTTTTTGAAAGGAAATGTCATGTATAATGAAGAATATATTAATATAGTATTTTATTAATGCTTTTTATAACAGTGAATATGTACAATAGCTTGTAGTAAATGCCCCGGTATAAGAAAGGGCGGATAAACCATTCTTTTCTTCATATACATATAGAAAATGAGAAAGAAAGCGAGGGTTGCATATGGCTGCTTGGGTAATTTGGTTTATAATAGCTGGTATTTTATTTATTGCGGAACTGTTGTCGATTACGTTTTATATGCTTTGGCTTGGAATTGGAGCTGTTGTCGGAGGTCTAATTGCTTTGTTTGCCCCTGAAGCACTACTGTTACAAGTTGTTGCTGGTGCGATTGTAAGTTTAACATTGACTTTCTTTACGAAAAGAATTTCAAAAAACTTTCGAGAAGCAAAAGGTTTTACTGATACAGTAGATTTGCTTGTCGGTAAAAAAGGCATTGTTATGCAAGCGATTACAAATGAAGCGAATGGTATTGTGAAGGTGGATGGAGATACTTGGACAGCTATTGCAGATGATCCAATTGATGTTGGAGAAAAAGTTATTGTTATAAAGAGGCATAGTACTATATTACAAGTTAAAAAGGAGAGTGAATAAATATGGCAGTAGCATTAACATTAACGATTATTTTAGCACTAATTGTTGTTACATTTATCGCATTAACAATTAAAATTATTCCACAGCAAAAAGTTGGAGTCGTTGAAAGATTTGGTAAGTTTCAGCGTATTATGGAGCCAGGGTTAAATTTATTAATACCAATTGTAGACCGCGTTCGTGTATATCATGACTTACGTATTCAACAAACGAATGTACCACCGCAGAAAGTAATTACGAAAGATAATGTACAAGTAGAAATTGATACAATCATTTTCTATCAAATTGTGGAACCAGAACTTGCGACATATGGTATTTCGAACTATGAATATGGTGTTCGTAACATTACTTCTGCAACGATGCGCCAAATTATCGGTAAAATGGAACTGGATGAAACGTTATCTGGTCGTGAAAAAATTTCAACAGAAATTCGCTTAGCACTTGATGAAGCAACAGAAAAATGGGGCGTTCGCATTGAGCGTGTTGAAGTTGTTGATATTAATCCGCCAAAAGATGTGCAAGCATCGATGGAAAAACAAATGAAAGCAGAACGTAATAAACGTGCGATCATTTTAGAAGCTGAAGCTGCAAAACAAGATAAAGTTCTTCGTGCTGAAGGTGAAAAGCAAAGTAAAATCTTAATGGCTGAAGGTGATAAAGAAGCACGTATTCGAGAAGCTGAAGGTATAAAGGAAGCAAAAGAACTAGAAGCGCAAGGGGAAGCAAGAGCGATTGAGGAAATTGCAAAAGCAGAACAAAATCGAATTGAATTACTTCGTGCAGCAGATTTAGATGAACGCGTACTTGCTTATAAATCATTTGAATCATTGATTGAGGTTGCAAAAGGGCCAGCAAATAAAGTCTTTATTCCGTCTAATGCAATTGAAACACTTGGTACTCTTGGGGCAATTGGAGAAATCTTTAAAGAAAAACAAGCGAAGAAATTGCCTTCTTCAGATACACCAAAAGAACAATAAGAGTGAAAAAGAGAAATGGGATTCCATTTCTCTTTTTATTTTTGAGTAGGATAAAAAATATTAGTCCTTTGCCATTATGGATAGGGCTTTTTTGTTTGTCACTTTTCAAAGAATTATAAGTTTAGAGTGTTTGGAATTGTTAAGTGAAATAACACGTTACTAGACGGTTAAAAAACTGTCAAAGTAATATATTTTTGTTAAATAAAATTTAAAATATGATATAATGGAATTTTGTGGATATTAAACAAAGGAGTGGGAAACAAGTGCAAATATTATTAATACGCCACGGAGAATCAGAAGCTGATATCTTAAACGTACATGAAGGACGAGCTGACTTTGAATTAACAGAAAAAGGAAGACAGCAAGTGCAAAGGCTTGTACAGAAAGTGAAAGCAGATTTTCCACCAGATTTCATTTGGGCAAGTACATTAAAGCGTGCTCGTGAAACTGGTGAAACGTTAGCTGAAGGAATTGGATGCCCAATTCAACTAGAAGAGGAATTAATGGAGTTTAATAATGGAGTGCAAGCAGGCTTATCTTTTGAAGAAGCAAAGAAATATCCAGAGCCAAAGTTTCTTCATGACCGTTTTGAAAATGGGGAATCATTTATTGAATTTAGAATGAGAATAGAAGGAATCTTTTCTAAAATCGTGACAGAGAATACTTATGAACGGATAGCAATCGTTGCACACGGTGGTGTAATAAATAGTCTATTACGTGCGTTTTTCAAAATGCCCATTTCAATGGACTATTATTTTAAAATGGGAGATACGGGAATAAGCTTAATTGAAATTGATGGCGAACAAAAAACGGTGCATTTCATAAATGATACGAATCATTTGGACGGGATGTAAAGAACCGTGTACAAAGTAGTGTTTTTTGATGTTGACGGTACGCTTTTAAGTGAGATTGATAGAGGTATGCACGAAAGTACAAAAGAAGCGATACAAAGATTAATAGATAAAGGAATTCACGTAGTTGTTACAACAGGGAGACCATATAGTTTATGTTCGCAATTTAAAGAGCTGGGCATACATACAATTATTTCTGCAAATGGTGCACATATTAAATGTGGGGAAACAGTTCTACATAAATCGGTACTTTCAAGTGAAATCGTTCATGATATCTCAGAGTTTGCAGAATTACATGGTCACGGCGTTTCTTATTTTACTGAGGGTTTTACAACGAACGGAATAGCCTCAGATAATGAGCGTGTAATGCAAGCGCTTAGCGAGACGTTAAATTTAGGGGAGTACCCTGAAAAAAGCAAGGATTTGTCTGAAGAGATCTATTGTTTATGTTTGTATGCGGATGAAATAGAATCTCAAAAATTTATTGAAAAATACCCAATGCTTACATTCGACCGTTTTCATGGTTATGTCATAAATGTATTGGAAGATAATAAAGTATCGAAGCTCACCGCAATTCAAAAAGTATTGGATCACTTTAACATTTGTAAATCAGAAGCAATTGCTTTTGGTGACGGTGGAAACGATATTGAGATGTTGCAGTATGTAGGATTAGGTATTGCGATGGGGAATGGCGGAGAAGTACTAAAAACAAAAGCTGATTTCGTTACAAAGAAGGCGAGTGAAGGTGGTATTTTATTTGCTTTAGAGAAGTTTCATGTCGTCTAACATACCTTTATTGGAATAAAGGTATGTTAGGATCTTTAATGTGCTCGCACAATAAAATATGAATTTGCCCACGATGATGATAAAAGTGTGCAACAATTTCAAGCAACCATTCAAAACGGGAATAAGAAATACCCCAATAAGCAGTCTTAATTTCCGCTAATTCTTCATTGGAATAGGATAAAAAAGTTTTAGAAAGTACATCGTAGCCCTGTAGCATCGTTTTTTGCATTTGCGTAATTGTTTCGGGTGTTTGTTCTTTATAGAAAGTGTGTAGTTGTTTTTCAGTACTACCATTTAAAATGAGTAAATCCGCATGGCAAATAAGAGAAAGATGTGCACACATTTCAAATAGAGATCGCTTCGAGTGAATTGGTTGTATTTTTAAACTATCTTCATTATATTGGTTAAGCATTTGAATAGAAGTATCAACAGCAACTTGTAGTTGATGCAATGCAGATTGTACAAACATTGTAATTCTCCTCTTCTCCGTATATAATAGTTTCTTAAGAGTATTATATCATGCTCAAAATTCCGAAAATTCTAGTAGTTTGACTAGCATATTGAAAAGTATTATATTGTAAAAGGTCATATGAAACGTGAAATAGAATGGAATGCAATTATTGAGTTAGGAGTTAGACCAATGAGTTTGAAATATGGAAGAGATACAATTATTGAAGTTGACTTAAATGCAGTAAAACATAATGTAAAAGAATTTAAAAAGCGTGTGAATGATGAAAATATTGCAATGATGGCTGCTGTAAAAGCAAATGGGTATGGTCACGGGGCGGTTGAAGTTGCGAAAGCTGCTATTGAAGTAGGAATAGATCAGCTTGCAGTTGCATTTGTAGATGAAGCGATAGAGTTAAGAGAAGCAGGAATTAAAGTGCCGATTTTAATTTTAGGTTATACATCAGTAGCAGCTGCGGAAGAGGCAATTCAATATGACGTTATGATGACTGTTTATAGAAGTGAAGATTTACAAGGTATAAATGAAATCGCAAACCGTCTTCAAAAGAAAGCGCAAATTCAAGTGAAAATTGATACAGGAATGAGTCGTATCGGTTTACAAGAAGAAGAGGTTAAACCATTTTTAGAAGAATTAAACCGTATGGAGTATGTAGAGGTAGTAGGAATGTTTACACATTACTCTACGGCAGATGAAATTGATAAATCATATACGAATATGCAAACAAGTTTATTTGAGAAAGCTGTCAATGCAGCAAAAGAATTAGGAATTCATATTCCATATATTCATAGTTCAAATAGTGCAGGTTCAATGGAGCTTAGCAATACATTTCAAAATATGGTTCGTGTAGGTATTGGAATATATGGAATGTATCCTTCAAAAGAGGTAGATCATGCAGTCGTTTCTTTACAGCCTGCGTTGTCGTTAAAATCAAAAGTAGCTCATATTAAACATGCGAAGAAGAATCGCGGTGTAAGTTATGGGAATACGTATGTAACGACTGGTGAAGAATGGATTGCAACTGTACCGATTGGCTATGCTGATGGATATAATCGTCAGTTATCTAATAAAGGGCATGCATTAATAAATGGAGTTCGAGTACCTGTTATTGGCCGTGTTTGTATGGATCAACTTATGTTAGACGTTTCAAAAGCAATGCCAGTACAAGTTGGGGATGAAGTAGTATTCTACGGTAAACAAGGTGAAGAAGAAATTGCGGTAGAAGAAGTAGCGGATATGTTAGGTACAATTAACTATGAAGTTACATGTATGTTAGACAGAAGAATTCCGCGAGTTTATAAAGAAAATAATGAAACGGCTGCTGTCGTAAATATACTAAGAAAAAACTGAATCGTTATGATTCAGTTTTTTTATTTTTGACAAATGAAAAATGTTCTATTTGTACCGTGTAATTGAATGTTCTTAAAACCTACAGATTCCAATGAAGAAATTATTTCTTCATTGGAATAACAAGCTTCCTCAAAAGAAAAGTCACTTCTTTTCCAATTATTATCTATGTCATGTTGAAATAGTATAAAGTTCATTTCTGCTTTTTTATTTTCGTTATCATATGTAGAATCAATTGTACATACATATTCTTCCGCTGAAATATGAAATGAAGCAATCCAATTTTCAAGAAAACCTTTCTCCATATTCATATCAAATACGAATGTACCTTCGCTATGTAATACGGAGTAAACATTATGAAAAACATTTTTTAATTCATCTAATTTTAAAATATGGTTTAAGCTATCGCCAGTAGAGATAACATAGTGAAATTGCTCATTTATATTGAAATAACGAGCATCATCGACGATAAAGGTTGCGTCTGGCGCGTTTTGACGTGCGTATTCAATCATTTGGGCAGAACCATCTATACCAGTTACTAAAAAAGTATTATCAATTAATTTCTTAGTAAGGTGACCAGTCCCGCAGCAAAGATCTAAAATATGAGAATGTGGTGGTGCATATTTTAGAACGAGTTTTTCCAAAAGTAGATAGGAGTGTTCAGCATAATGCCCCCAATGTTTATTATAAATGGATGCGAAAATATCATAATCAGAATAAATTAGTTTTTTACACATATGTATTCACCTCAAGATTCATTACATTATAATAGTCATGCTTCTTTTTCATTTCAAAACCACATTGTGTATATAGTTTTAAAGCGTGGTTATTTTTCGTTTCGACGTCTAATTCAATTGTTGAAATTCCTTTTGTAATAAGGGTATGTACCATATAACTAAGAATATCTTTTCCGTATCCTTTACCTTGATAAGAAGGATGAACGGCGAATCCTGATAGTGTAGTAGATTGTTCTTGCTCAGAAACTGTAATCGTTCCTATCACTTTTTCGCCGATTAGAGCACAGTAAACTTGATAGGAAGGGGAATTCATCATTTTTTGTAACCATGTAGCGGTATTTTCTGCTGAATCTCCAAAAGCTTTACTGGAAATTTCAATAAGATCAAGAAGTGACCCTGAAGATGCAAGAGTAAGCTGTATAGAATTCTTTGTTGTTTTTTGAACTTCTTTTGCATTGAACTCCATACTATATTCACTATATAAATAAGGTAACTTCATATGTCTTGCAAATTCTTTCCCAGAAGCAGAATCCCCATTCATAATAAGAAGAGCTTCATCTGCCTTTCGTATTCGTATTTCTTTCATTGCGGTTTGTAAAAGAGTAGTGCCTATATGTTGTTTCCTATAGTTCGGATGAACAAACCCTATTAACTCCAGTTTTGTCGGTCTTTCAAAATCATACATACTTAATGCACCGATTAATTGAGTATTATCATAAAATAGGAAATCATTTATCTCTTCATTAGTACGAGCAGTTAAAAAGTTTATATGTAAATCTGATGAGTAATCAATTTGATCGTGTTGCCCACAAATATGAGCCAAATCTTTCATTCGCTGAATTTCGTTCGCTGTTAAAGATTTCTTGTGTTCAATATTCATTTCATAACCCCTCTCATTCGTATTTAAAAATAGGATGGATGACTAAGCCACTTTTTTAACTCCACGCTGCCCTGAACAGATAATAACCGGTACAAATATCGATAGGGAGGTCTACATTCTGCAAGATGAGGAAGGGGCATAATGGTTTCGTAACCTTGTTTAAAAGCATGTGCTTCTTTTTCTGTAAACACATATTCTAAGCCGATAAAATCAAACTCCCGGGGAGCAACGGCATAGGCTTCTGTATCTACTAATCCCGTAATAGTTGTACCATCTGATAAAAACTGAGTAGGGTCCATATCAATTAAAACGAGCGTTGATTCCTTTGGTGCTGGTAAGGAAGAAAGTTGTGATTCAAAAGTAGGAAATGCATTTTGTATGCTTGCATTATCGGAATAAAACATATTCACAAGCTCTTTACTCACATTTAAAATGTGTGATTGGAATTCATCTAGTGTAATTTGGAAGGAACCTGACACATTTCCTATGTAATCGGCTTTAAATGTATGTATTTCTGCAAGCCCTTTTCCTAGACTGAATAAAATAGAATCTGGTTGCCCGATAAAAGATTGAACTGTGTTACCTACTAACTTTTCGGCTACAACGAATTCACGGCCATTTAAAATATGTTTTTCTAATATTGCTGGGATAGGAAGATTAGTATATTCTTGCAGCAATGTATGTACAGCTTTTAAATGATGTACGTTCCTTGGATTAATTCCAAATAGGTTTTTACATCCCCACCAAAAATCATTATTTGCCTCTTCATTCATTTTAGAAGAACGAACGATGACTTCTGCATCTTCTGTTCGGACGAGAAACACATCGCTTGCATGGTCTTCATAACCTGGGTGTAAAGCTTGAATAGATAAAATAGGTGAAGTGAATAGTTGTTGTAGCATGAAGTTGCTCCTTTTTCTGTAAATTCTATAAATTCATTATATAACAGAATATGTTTCAAATGGATAAAGATAAGGACAACATAGAACTTAAATAAATTTATAGTGAGAAATCAGTGTGGAAATTATATTTTTCTAGTTTTGTATGAATTATCAAAATAATGTTTCTGATGATAAATCTGTAAAAATGCCTGAATGTAAATCCCGTATTTTTCAATAAATGAAAGGTTAAGCATACTTTTATAAGAGTTATAATGTAGGTTATGAAAAATATTTCTCAATAATAAAATGAAGTGAAAAATATGAAGAAGTAGAATAGATTCCTTTATAATAGTTTTAAATTAATCAATATAATTAACTATTAATATTGTTAGATAGGAGAGAATATGATGGCAAATGTACTCGTAATAAATTTTCCTGGAGAAGGTCATATAAATCCGACTTTAGCTATTGTAAGTGAGTTAATTCGGCGAGGGGAGACAGTTGTTTCGTATTGTATTGAAGATTATAGAAAGAAGATTGAAGCAACAGGTGCAGAATTCCGAGTGTTTGAGAATTTCCTCTCTCAAATTAATATTATGGAACGAGTAAATGAAGGTGGGAGTCCTTTGACGATGCTATCTCATATGATTGAGGCATCAGAGCGTATTGTGACTCAAATTGTAGAAGAAACAAAAGGGGAAAAGTACGATTACTTAATATACGATAATCATTTTCCCGTAGGACGTATTATAGCCAATGTTTTAAAATTACCTAGCGTTTCTTCTTGTACAACATTTGCTTTTAATCAGTACATTACTTTTAATGATGAACAAGAATCCAGACAAGTAGATGAAACGAATCCATTATATCAATCTTGTTTAGCGGGAATGGAAAAATGGAATAGGCAGTATGGAATGAAATGTAATAGTATGTATGATATTATGAATCATCCTGGTGATATTACTATTGTATATACTTCAAAAGAATACCAGCCGCGTTCAGATGTATTCGATGAATCGTATAAGTTTGTCGGCCCATCAATTGCTACTCGAAAAGAAGTAGACAGCTTTTCTATGGAAGATTTAAAAGATGAAAAATTGATCTTCATTTCTATGGGAACAGTTTTTAATGAACAACCTGAACTATATGAAAAATGTTTTGAAGCGTTTAAAGATGTAGAAGCGACAGTCGTATTAGTTGTTGGTAAGAAAATAAATATAAATCAATTTGAAAACATTCCGAATAATTTTAAGTTGTATAATTATGTGCCGCAATTAGAAGTATTACAGTATGCTGATGTATTCGTGACACATGGTGGTATGAATAGTTCGAGTGAAGCGTTATATTATGGTGTCCCGTTAGTTGTAATTCCGGTAACAGGAGATCAGCCTTTAGTTGCGAAACGAGTGACCGAAGTAGGGGCTGGAATAAGGCTTAATCGTAAAGAATTAACTTCTGAATTGTTACGTGAGACTGTAGAAAAAGTTATAGATGATGTGACGTTTAAGGAAAATAGTCGTAAAGTTGGAGAGTCACTTCGAAATGCTGGTGGGTATAATAGGGCAGTTGATGAAATATTTAAAATGAAGATGAATTCATACTTAAAACTTAAATAAATGTTTGGAGCACACTTACTGTAATATGTAAGTGTGTTTCTATAAATAAATTACATAAAAAATCACTGTAAAGGTGAAACTTTTGTGTATATAAACTCATATCTTTGAATTAGTAGTAAAATTACGTTAAAATAATACTAAGAAAATATATAAGTTTTGGGGGTAATGAATGAAGAAAGTATTTGAATACGTACTATTAACAATTGGCTCAATTATTGTAGCGGGTTCATTAGAACTTATTTTAGCACCTAATGGATTAGTAGATGGCGGGGTAACAGCCATTGCTATTATGGCGAATAAAGTTGCAGGATTGCCGCTTTATGGAGTGTTCTTAGGAATTAATATCCCGATTTTATTATTTACTGCAAAAGTAATGGGAAAGAAGTTCTTTATCCGTACATCCTATGCAAATGTTGTTACAACACTCGGATTGATTTATTTAAAACCGTTTCCAGCAATTACAACTTCTGAATTGTTAATTGTTCTTTATGGAGGAGTTCTATTCGGTGTGGGAGTAGGGATTGTAGTAAAAATGGGCGGAGCAATTGATGGATCAGAAATGTTAGCTGTTTGGATGAATAAACATTTTAAAGTGCCGATTAGTACATTTTTACTTGCTGTAAATGCGGTTATTTTCATTTTTGTTGCCATTTTATTTTCAATTGAACAAGCGATGTTCTCATTAGCAATTTTCTATATTGTTACGAAGATGATTGATTTCATATTAGATGGTATTAACCAAGGAAAGAGCGTTATGATTATTTCTGGTAAAAATAAAGAAATAGGCGATCTACTTATGAAAGAATTGCAATTATCCGTTACGTATCTACATGGAGAAGGTGGTTTTTTAGGAGAACATAAGAGAATCATTTATTGTATTACAAACCGTTTCATTTATCCGAAAATGAAAGATCTCGTTCTCTCTGTAGATCCAACTGCTATCATTGAAGCTTCCTATTCAACAGAAACAACTGGTGTTAAGCGTCCGGGAAGGACTGCGAGATCAGAAAAATAGTGAATGAAAATAGCTCCACGTAAGTATAACTTGCGTGGAGCTATTTTTATTTAGCGAACCAGGCCTTTTTCAGTAATTGGACAACGGTTTCGATACGATCCTCTGGAATACTGCCAAAACCGAGCAATACATACGACTCATCCATTACATTATGAACAGAATCGTATGTGGAGAGAGGGTATAACTTAATACGTTCTTTTGCGGCTGCATGAATAAGTTCTTGTTCATTCATCCCGTTATGAACGTGAAGTACAATATGAAGTCCGGATTGTTCACCGAGTATATGAACGTTATTTCCCATCTCGTTTGTAATAGATTTAATTAAAGAAATATGTTTTCTTTTATATAACGTCCGACTTCGGTTAATATGACGTTCCCAATCACCATTTTGAATAAAGGTGGCAAAGGTAAGTTGTTGCAGCGTAGAAACTGTTTGTTTAAACATACCACCAAGCTCTTCATAGGCTCTTAACAGATGAGGTGGTAAAACAATATATCCCATTCGTAAAGAAGGTAAAAAAGATTTCGAGAAAGTTCCCATATAAATAACGCGTTCATTTGCATCTAGTCCTTGTAAAGAAGGAATAGGTTTTCCTATATAACGGAATTCCCCGTCGTAATCATCTTCAATAATATAGCCCTTACAATCATTCGCCCATTTTAATAACTCGAGTCTTCTAGATAACGGCATAATGATTCCAAGTGGAAATTGGTGAGATGGAGTGACATACGCTACATTGCAACCCGATTCACGTAAAGCGGAAATATGAATTCCTTTATCATCTAAAGGGATGGGGTGAACGGTAAGACCAGAACTTTGAATCATAGCAGGAATACGGTGAAATCCAGGGGTTTCGATTCCGAATTCCTTTTTTGAACCAAGTAGTTGAAGTAGTAGCCAAAGAAGAGGCTGCGTACCTGCTCCAATAATAATTTGATCAGGTGAAGAATGTACCCCGCGAGCATGATATAAATACTTTGAAATATGTTCTCGTAAAACGAGCTCACCTTGTGGATCTTCTTTAGCAAATAATTCATTTTCATACTGAAATAAAGTTTCGTGTATTGCTCTTTTCCAGTTTGTTATCGGAAAAGCTTTTTGATCAATAAGTCCTTGACTACAATCATAATCATATTGTTCGTTTTCTTTATTGTTAGCACTGTTTGACGCAATTTGCTGTTTCTTTTGAATGACATCCATATCAACTTCTGCAACAAAAATCCCACGTTTCGGTTTGCTTTCTACATACCCTTCAGCTAGTAATTGTTGATAAGCGGATTCCACTGTAATACGGCTCACATTAAGTTGCATAGCTAAATTTCTGTGAGAAGGAAGGCGTGTACCGGCACATAGTGACCCATGAGAGATTTCTCGTTTCATATATTCATAAATTTGTAAGTAAAGGGGTGTTTTACTTTGTAATACTAATGGGATAGTCAGATCCATTCGTAGACGCTCCTTTTCATGCTGGCATTATAAAAAAGAATAAAACTGTCACTTAAGCTAAAGGCAGTGGCTTTCTATAATGATGATATAACATTTAGAAAATTTTATAAATAGTAAGGGGAGAATCAAAATGAATATTAGAGAAGTAGTAACAGAAGCGGATTTACATGATGTATTTCCCGTATTACAGCAGTTACGAACGAAACTTTCAAGGGAAGAAGCAAGTTCTTTGTTTCAAAAAATGAAAGAAGAGAATTATAAACTATTTTCGCTACGTAATGAAGAGGATGAAGCAGTTAGTCTAGCTGGTGTAGCGATTTGTACGAATTTTTATAATGAGAAACATGTTTTCGTATATGATCTTGTAACTGCGGAAGCACACAGATCAAAAGGATATGGTAAAGTTCTGCTGTCATATGTAGAAAAATGGGGGGAAGAAAAAGGGTGCAGCTCTATCGTTCTTACATCTGCGTTTCCAAGAATGGATGCACATCGTTTTTATGAAAGAGAGGGCTATGATAAGGTAAGCTATTCTTTTTATAAAGAGCTATAATATTAAGTAGGTTCCATGTTTAAAAATATATGGAACCTATTTTCTTTTCTGGATTTGAGCTAGCAACAGGTCCAGTAATATAATTTGTCGAATATTAGAAAATAACAAGGGAATATTGAATTTGGAGAATGTTAGGAGCGTTTATACTTGGAAAAAATAAAGAAATTATCTATACCAAATGATGGAAGAGTCATCATTATTTCTGATATTCATGGAGAATTAAATCTTTTTAATGAACTACTACATAAAGTTAATTTTAAAGATGAGGATTATTTAATTATTAATGGTGATCTTTGTGAGAAAGGAAGAAATAGCATTGGCGTCGTAAACTATGTGATGGATCTAGTAGTTAGCAAGCCAAACGTTTATGTAATTGAAGGGAATTGTGAAGTTGTAGTTGAAGCACTTGTGAATGAAAATCCCGCGCTAATAAATTATTTATGTACGCGAAAGAATACAATTTTTAATGAGTGGCTAGCGGAATTGAGTGTTACCGTTAATGAAGAAAGTGATATTTGTGAAGTGAAAAACATATTGATGGGGCATTTTTCAAAAGAAATAAAGTGGCTAACAGAATTACCAACAGCGATTGAAACAGAAGATTATATTTTTGTACATGCTGGCCTTGATGATAAAGAAGATTGGAAAGAAACAGTGCGCAAAAATGCGATAGCAATGCCAGAGTTTTTCAATAAATCACATAGAGCAAATAAGTATGTAGTTGTCGGTCATTGGCCTGTTGTAAACTATTCAGACAAGGCACCGTCTAACAATCCAGTTATTGATGAGGAGAAAAAGATTATTGCAATTGACGGTGGAAATGCGATTAAAGAAGCAGGACAATTAAACGCATTTATCATTCAAAGGACAAGAGCAGGTGATACGTTTTCTTATACATATGTAGACTATTTTCCAGAGTTTGAAGTGATAGCGGATTTTAATGCGAACACATCAATGCAGGGCGGGGTGACATATCCGTATTATTACATAGATCCTATAGAGAAGATGAAAGATTATACGGTATGTAAGCAAAGAGAAACGAATAAATTACTCTCTGTGAAAAATGAATATATTAGGCAACTTGATTCAGGTGAATACACAGTGAAAACCGATATTTCTTGTGCACAAATAAGTGTAAGAAAAGGGGACATTGTGTCTCTCATTGATAATAGCTGCTCAGGATATGATTTAATTAAAAGAGATGGAGTAGAAGGCTGGATAGAGAAAGGTATTTTAGTTGAGATAGAAAAGATGAAATAGGAGGTATGGAGCCTCCTATTTTTTTATTACCTTTTTAAATGAGTAGATTGCTTGCTGTCTTTCATAAGTAAGTAAATCGTACTCGGTAAAATGGCAAGCGTCATTCCTAAAATAATTGCGATTATAGCATAACCTCTATACGGAACAGGAACGATAAATGGAAGCCCGGCTAGGAAAATACCTGCTATTATCATTGAAATACTACTAATATTTGAAGCTCTTTTTTCAAGGTGTTTATCATTCCATTCCAATGAAACCGTTGATTTACTCGTATCAATTTTGGAACTGAAATAGCCTATTACTATAAATAAAAGCCCTAATGCTAAAGATATTAAATGATCAAGAGGAAGAGTGAAGCCAAGAGCGATGAGAGCAATGACAATATCGACAAAAAATAAAAATAGTAAAATTGTGTTGCCAATCCAAAGGAGAAATTTCTGGTTACTCGCTGCTTTAGATAAAGCTAAAAATAAAAAGAATAAGAAGGTACATATAATTATATTTACGATAACAAAAGTGCTTTTATCCATTGTTGATGTAGGCGTTCCATTGAAGTCCCATTTCGTAACAATACGTAATGGTAAGAAGAAATAGAGAATAATATTTGTTGTAATAATAGTGAGAAATAAAGTAATACTAAATCGATTATTCATTGAATCACCAGCTTTCCACATGAATAATTGGTATCTTATAACAAAATTATACAATATAATAAACGATATTTGTTTTGATTTTTCTGAAAAAATATTATAATTATATATGAAATAAAGAGGAGTGTAGGAGGAAATTATGCAAAACGTAAGAGTAAAAGGGGATAAAGTTACAATTCGTGCAATTGAAGAATCAGATATAAAAAGATTATGGGATCTCGTATTTAAAGAAGAAAATCCAGAATGGAAAAAATGGGATGCACCGTATTTTCCGTTTTCAATGCAAGAATACCCGTCTTATAAAGAAAAGATGCAAACTCGTTTAAAAGAAGAACCTCTATCTAAATTAATTATAGAAAATAACGGTCAAATTATAGGGACAATCGGGTTTTATTGGGAATATAAACCGACGCGTTGGTTAGAGATGGGGCTTGTTATTTATAATCCAAATTACTGGAATGGTGGTTATGGTACAGAGGCGTTAACATTATATCGAGATTTACTATTTGAAGAGATGGAGATTGGTAGAGTAGGAATCACGACTTGGTCTGGTAATGAACGAATGATGAAAGTAGCTGAGAAAATAGGAATGAGTTTAGAAGGTAGAATGCGCAAATGCCGTTATTATAACGGAACGTACTATGATTCTATTCGAATGGGAATGATTCGTGAAGAATGGGAAGCGTTATATGTAACGAAGGGGTGAGGAAGTATGTACGCTATTATTGCTACATTTGATCGTGTGTTTACTAATAAAATTATAGAATTGCAAAATGAAATAACAAATATCATTGGCACAAATCAATTAGCAGGAGTAGAACCTCATATTACATTAGCTGATTACAATGAGGTAGATGTTAACTTATATACTAAGAAACTAGAGGAGTTTGTAGCTGTTCAAGAAAATATGGCTGCAATAAATTTTCCTTCTGTTGGAGTTTTTCCTACTAATGGAACGATCTTTTTAGCACCGACCATTACAGATGAATTGTTAAAACTTCATCATTCTTATCATGATAATTTTAAAACTTTTCATGATAATTTAAATTCATATTATGTGGCAGGAAAATGGGTTCCGCATTGTACGATTGCAAATAAGTTACATGCAAATCAGTTTTTAATTGCAATGGAATATATTTATGAAAAATTTGATTATGCAACAGCTTCAATTGAGAAATTAAAATTAATTAAGGTGAATTATGAAAAAGGTTTTGCCATTTCTTCTAGTATATTAGCAGAATATAATTTTAAGAGAATGGAGACAACGAGATGACATATGTAATTAGAGAAATGAAACAAGAAGATATCCATGCGGTACAATCAGTAGCGAAAGTTGCTTGGCATGATACATACGAAAGCATTATTCCGAGAGAGATTCAAGACAGATTTTTAGACGAGGCCTATTCTGATGAAAAAATGAAATATCGTCTTGAAAATACACATTTATTCGTTGCGGAAGAAGAGGGAGAAGTAATTGGCTTTGCGAATTTTTCACCTGTTAGATTGCAAAACGAAGCAGAATTAGGAGCGATTTATTTGTTACCAGATCAGCAAGGGAAAGGGGTAGGAAGTGCTTTATTACAAAAAGGGTTAACGGAATTAAAAGGAATTCGGAAACTATACATTCATGTAGAAGCAGCGAATGAAAAAGGAAAACGTTTTTATGAAGCGAAAGGTTTTGCACAATTAGAGGAATTTGAAGAAGATTTTGAAGGACATATGATGCAGACAGTAAGGATGGTTTTATACGTATAGGGAGGATTAGTAATGAAAATTTTTGATTTTAGTGAAAAAGTGGGAAAGAAAATCTCAGCATTTCAATCTAATTTCATAATGTCAAAAATATTAAACTATAAAGGAAATGTACATATCGGTGCTATGCATTTACGAGAGAATGGAATAATTGGATATCATGAAGCAGTTGTATCACAGCTGCTTCTTATTGTGGACGGAGAAGGATATGTATGCGGAGCAGATAAAGAAAAAGTGAAGGTGGAAGCGGGACAAGCTGTGTTTTGGGAGAAGGACGAATCTCATGAAACGAGTACGGAAAAGGGATTGATGGCAATTGTAATTGAGTCGGAGGAACTTGAACGAGCGATAGTAATGCCTATTAAAGAGGAGAGTTGTGAAAAATGATAGAAAAGGCGAATCGAGAAGAAACGAATGAAATCTTACAGTATGCAGCTCAATCACTTTTTGAAGGCACGAGGGGAAATTGTCAGTTAAGTACAGAGAAAGCAATTGAAATTACAATGCCGATTGTAGAAAGGGGAGCATATTATTTAGTCGTTAAAGAAGAAAACAATGTAATGGGGTGGATATTAATAGGGGAAAATACGGACTATTTTTCTCTTGAAAAACTAGGGTTTATATACGAATTGTATGTTTTTCCAGAGTACCGCGGGAAAGGGTTGTCAAGAAAGTTAATGGGGGCTGGTATTAAGGAATTACAAAAGAATTATTCAGAAATTCGTTTGAATGTATTTGCTGGGAATTTTGCGAAAGAGATGTACGAAGAGTTTGGTTTTGTTGAAAGACAGGTAATTATGACTTTGAAGTGAGAAAAATAAAAAGAGAAAGAGAATATGTTGCGTATTTGTAAATGGTGTATCCGGCATTACAAATAGAATCAACTTACATAAATGAGATAGGACAAAATAATGATTTAGTGAACACTTTATTGCTGAAATTAAAAATGGATAAGTCCTTAAAGATATATAGAATAAAAGGTTTTCTTTAAATTTATAGAGTATGCTTAAAAACAAATAAATTAGTATTATATAATATAATGTTATTATAGTAAAAGATAAAATTTGGAAAAATATCATTTTTTTGTTTAGAAATTTTTAAATTATTGATATAATCAATTTGTAGAATTGATTTTTGGTTAATTTTACTATTTTTAAATTTTAAGGGGGATTTATTCATGGCAGGACAAATTCGCATGTCACCAGAGGAGCTTAAATCGAAAGCGACTCGATATGGACAAGGTGCAAATCAAATTGAGGACATTTTACGTCAACTACAAAACTTACAAAATGAATTAAGAGGAGAATGGGAAGGTCGTGCTTTCGAAGGTTTTGATCAACAGTTCAATCAATTAAAGCCAAAAGTACAAAACTTCGCAGAGTTATTACAAGAAATTAATATGCAGCTTAATAAAACTGCAGAAGCTGTTGCAAGACATGACGAAGATCTTTCTCGTAATTTCGGTCTACAATAAGACAGATAAAAAGAACTATATAATTTAGCCATGCAACCATACGTTGTATGGCTAAATTACTTTAAAACTAGAGTAAGATACGAAGTCTTTAACTTAATAGACTCGCAGTCGCAGGAGTGATAGGTAGTGAAAAAGTTCAAGTGGAGCATCTTGTTGTTTATTATTTTAGCTCTTGTGTTATCAACAGGGGTCTCCTATTTAGCGTTAAATCAAAATGTTAAGAAAGCAAATGAGAATACTACGAAAAAAATGACAGTTGCATTGGTAAATGAAGATCAAGGTACTGTATTTGAAGGTAATAAAATAGCGTTTGGAGATCAATTTGTTAAAAATGTAAATAAAAATACGAAACAAGAATGGTACGTAGTAAGTCGTGGTGTAGCAGAAAGTGGTTTGAAAAATAATAATTACAATATGATGATTGTAATACCTAATGATTTTTCTAGAAAGGCTGTTGCAATTGATTCAGAACTTCCAGAGAAATTAACTTTAAATTATAAAGTAAATGCAACTGGGAATAAAGATTTGAAAGCTGAGGCAGAAAATACAGCTTCTGCTATTTTAGAAGATTTTAATAAGCAAATTATCGATGTTTATTTTGCAAGTGTTATCGGTAAGTTGCAAGGTGCACAAGATAATATAGGTAAAATAATTGAAAAAGGGACCAATCAAACGACTATGTATAAAAAAGATGTACATAGCCCGTTGGCAAATTACACAAACCAATTTAAAACGGTACAAGATTACACTGGTATTTCTGTTAATAGTTTTAAAGGATTCCAAGATGTTTTAAAAGGGTTTGGACAAGCTTTAGATGAAGGGAATAAATCTAATAATACGTATTTAGAAGGATTTAATAACTTTCAAAAAATACAAACGGATAATAATCTGTTAGCGAATAATTTTACAAATCAATTTAATCAGTATATGAGTGATATGAATTCAGGCGATGTTTTAAAACAGTTAAGTGCATTAGAATCTGCGAATAAAATTATCGCAAATCAGTTTACGCTTTCAGAGAAAGATCCTAATATTTTAGCTGATGCTTCAACAATTCAAAAGTATTTAACAGATGTAAAAAAACAAGTGTCAGAATATGATACAGAACTTGCAGGAAAGTTAGAAAGTGATATTCAAGAGACGGTAATTAAAAAGTTAAAGCAATCTATGTCGAATGATGGAAAGCAAGAAATCTTTATAAATACATTAATGAAACAACCAGATGTTCGAATAAAGAAACAAATCGAAAATTTAATTGCGAAATTACCGAGTTTAAACATGGAAGAAATCGGTCAAAGTGATTTGCCAGATACAACGAAATTACAACTGCAAAATGTAATTCAATTTACAAAAAAATATAATAAAGAAAATAATTTTTATTATGATTCTGTAAATAAAATATCTTTAGGAAGCGCTATTAAAGAAGTAAAGGATAAACTTTATACAGAGGGAATTACATTTAGTGATACTGCGAAAGTAATTAAAATGGAATCTTCACAAACTTTGAAGATAAATATTCCAGAAGAATTTAAACTAGATGGAAGTACAGAAGCGTTACATATTGATGGTGTGGATCGTACAAGTGACTTTCTTCAAAGCGAAGCAGGAGAAATTACAATAGCTCCTCGTAATGAAGGGGATATAAAGATTAGCTTGCATGTAAAGTTAAAAGATCCAAACATCAATATAGATGTTTTCTCTCCTGTAACGTGGCAGTGGGAATTGAGCGGGACTCATAAAAAAGAAACTAGTTCTGAAAAAGAAGAACCTAATAAAGAGGATAAAGGAACACAAACGGAAAATAGCAAGGTGGAAAATGTGGTTCATAAATCACAGTATGGCATAATGCCGTTAGTACACAGTGCTAAAAACCCTATTATTAAAAAAATGGAAAACACAACAGGGAAAGATAACGGAACCGGAGGAAGCCCAGGAGGCGGAACGGGAACAGACAACGGAACCGGAGGAAGCCCAGGAGGCGGAACGGGAACAGACAACGGAACGGGAACAGATAACGGAACTGGAGGAAACCCAGGAGGCGGAACGGGAACAGATAACGGAACCGGAGGAAACCCAGGAGGCGGAACGGGAACAGACAACGGAACTGGAGGAAACCCAGGAGGCGGAACGGGAACAGACAACGGAACCGGAGGAAACCCAGGAGGCGGAACGGGAACAGATAACGGAACCGGAGGAAATCCAGGAGGCGGAACGGGAACAGACAACGGAACTGGAGGAAACCCAGGAGGCGGAACGGGAACAGATAACGGAACTGGAGGAAATCCAGGAGGCGAAACAGGAACAGATAAAGGTAAAGTTATTGAAAGTACAACGAATCAAGTTGTACATCAAAAAAAAGAAGTATTAACAAAAAATATATCTAATGTATTAATAAAAGAAGCAGTAGATACAGTTGAAAGTTATCAAGGTTTAATGAGCCTTTACGAAATGTATTATGGGATTGATTTAAGAACGAAAGATGTAGGTCCTAAGCTAGAAGAGGGAAGTTTAGATGCAATTGCAACTGAACAATCTTTGTATTACGTATTAAATAAACAAAGCTTAATTGACTTAATTTCAAATCTTGTTTCAGCTAGTATTACTAGTGAAGTAAAGCAAGATATGACAGGTTTAAAACAAAAAATAGACTCTTACCAACAGCTCATTACTAGTGCAGATCAAAATTCAATGCTACTAGCGGAGAAATTAAATGAAACGATGCAGCAAGCAACTAGTATGAATCAAAATTTAGGAGAGTATGTAAAAGGTTTAGCGAAATGGCGTGAGAGTAGCTTAAAGTTAGCTGAAGAACAACAAGTATTAACAACTAATAATGCAGGTGAGCAAACAGCTGTACTATCGTTAGACTCTGGTATTAAATCTTTAACGATGCAAACTCAGTCATTAGTAGAGAGTTCAAAGCATAGTTTAGCGACATCAGATGATGTGTATAAAACATTTGACCAAATTAATGGACAAGCAAAAGAAATTCAAGACAGCGGAACGACAATTGTTTCGAAAGCAGATTCCTTATTAAATGATTTTACGAAGAAAATGGAAGATGATAAAGCATTCTCGAAAAACTTTACGAAGATTTTGGCGAATAGTCGTATTGGAGACCGTCAAAATGAGATGCTATATGAGTTTTTATCTAGTCCAGTTCAGAAACAAAATGATGGGGTAATTGTAGCTGGTAATGCTTTTACACCATACTTAATAGTATTAACTTGTTTCATTGTTGCGTTATTTACAGCATATGCAATTGCGAATCAAGAAAAGAAACGAACGCAATCAGATCATTTTGAAGAGAGATTCTCTTTAATTGATATGAATGTACCAACTACAGTAGTAGCATTTGGAATATCGATTGTGGAAGGAATCAGTATAGGAGTCATCTCAGGCCGTCTTTTAAAATTCGGTCAGGATCAAAGTTTACTATGGATTGCGTTTATCACAATCATTATGATGGCGTTCGTATTAGTTTCAACATACTTACTACGACAAATAAAAATGGTAGGAATGTTTATCTTATTAGTATTTTTAAGTATGTATCTATTTTTAACTGAAGCAGTTGGAAGTAAAGTAGACCAAATGTCTTCTGTAGGCAAATTGCGTCAATTTTCACCGCTTCAATATATAGAGGGTTTTCTAAATGATTTTATTAGCGGTAAAGATACAGGAAAAGTTATTTTTATCGTATTGTTTGTAATTGCCATTATAGGATTAGTTAGTAATCTATTTGTATGGCATAAGAAATGGGAGGAAAAAGAAGTAAATGATCAAACAATGGAGCATAGTGGCTAAGTTATCATTTCTCTCTATCCTTTTACTGTTTGTCGCGCTACCGATAAGGAGCGCGGCTGACAGTTATCTTGGTGATGATGGGAAGATTAAGTTTAAAGTGGATCGACTTGAAGAAAGCGACCAAGAAAAAAATAAAAAGGAACATAAGGAAACAGAATTAGATAAAGCATCAATTGAGTTATTTAACCAAGATATAGAAGAAGAAATTGAGAAAAAGAAAAAGAAAGAACAAAAAGATATGGAAGCTCTGCGAGATTCTCTTTTTATAAAACAAAAAGAGAATAATAGTGTTAAAGATACGAAAAATAGTTTGTTTAGCAGTGAATACATTGTCAGAAAAAGTGCAGATGAAATAGCGAGTAATGAAACAATGAATGAAGAGCCAATTAGTATAACAATAATATTATTATTTGGCGGCGGCATTCTATTTATTTGCATCGGTATTTATACGGTTCTTCGTAAAAGTTGGAGGTAAAGCGATGGCAATACAAACACATATTAATGTAACAGTAGATTTTAATAAATGGAATGGAAATACATACGATTTGCGTATTCCGAATCATCAATCTATTAAATATTTATTGAAAAACTTATTAGATACGCTAAAGATTGATAATCATGAAGGTTCACATTTTGTAATTAAAGTGAAAAATAAGTCAATTGTTTTAACAGATAATGATCGTTTAATTGATCACCAAATAACAGATGGAGATATTTTGCAAGTTTTATAAAGAATATTTTTTACTTTTAGTTATTTGTAAATAAGTTATTAGGGGTTATAAAGAAAAGGAGAAGAGGATAAACATGACGGAAAAAACAATTCAAATTGATGCAATGAACTATCAATTTCAAATAGAAAAAGAAAATTGGAAATTGGAGATGACCAAATCTCAAACACGTATAAAAGACTTCCGTCAATTCGATATAATTACGGGCGTATCATCTGAATTTGTACCATTAACAATAGAAGAAACGGATGATATGTTTACGTTTCTATATCAAGTAGATAAAAAATTATATAAGTGGGACGATCTTAGCCGTTTTGGAAGAAATGAGAAATTAAGACTACTTCGGAATGTTGCGCAGTTTCGTAAATATTTAAATAAACGAATCACGTTCTTTTTACATCCAGACAATATAGTTTTTAATGAGAATTTAATACCAAGCATTATACATAGAGGAATTCGAGATATTGTTCCACCAACCCCGTTATTAGAAGAGCAATTTTTAACGCAATATAAGTGTCTAATTATTGCTTTATTCTCCCAAAAACATAACTTTGATGATTTGTATGCTGGGTTACTAAAAGATGCAAAAGAAACAACATTTGAACAGACAGTTGCTCAAATGGAAAGCTTAGATGCATTACTGCAGTTTCTTGATGACAGCTTTGAGAAGGAACAAACAAAAACAGAAAAAAATATGCAGTTAGTACCTAAAAAAAGCTATAAATCGTTTAAATACTTAGCTTTTTCCTTCATAGCGGCGACAGTTATTTTAGCTGCTCCTTTAATATATTTCACTTTTATAAAATTTCCTTATCAAAATAAATTATTAGAAGCAAATGCGAGTTTCATAGCAACTGATTATGACAAAGTCATTACGCAATTGAATGAAGAGGAGTTTGAATCATTACCGATTGCATCTAAATATGAGTTAGCATTTGCATACATTACAGCTGAAAAACTAGGTGAAGCTCAAAAGAAATCGATTATGAAAAACATTAGTTTGAAAAGTGATGAAAAGTATTTGCTGTATTGGATGTATAACGGAAAAGGTGATTTTGATAAATCATTAGATCTAGCTAAGACACTTGATGATCCTCAGCTTATTATGTACGGCCTTGTTAAACAAATTGAATCACTGAAAAATAATCCGGATTTATCAGGAGAAGAACGTGATAAAAAGTTAAAAACATATGAGCAACAATTAGATGAATATAAAAAGAAATATGGCAATTCATCAAGCGATAAAAATTTGTCGGACACAGAGAAAAAAGAGTAAGCACTTGATGAGACAGTTGAAAAGGAGCAGTGAACACGGATGGAGCAACTATTAGTATTGACTTATGGAGACAAAATATATAAGTGCACATTACATCCAAATGAGCAATCAATAGTGTCGATTGGAAAAGAGTGGACAAATGATATTACGAATCCAAGTTTAGAACAAGAAATAGAGTTAAAGTGGAATAATGAAGTAAATGCTTGGATGGTACAAGATCAATTAATAGAATTCAATAAGGAAATTGAGATTGGGAAAACAAGAGATGTGAGCTTGAAAATCTTTATATCTATTGTTGGCACAACTAAAGTGTTTGATATCGGAACGAAACATTCTCTTACAGTGAGTCAAAACGATTACGATGATATTTCTATTACTGGGACTAGTGTAGATTTAATGCTATCTCGCGAAACGTTGTACGATTCTTTTAAAGTGAACGTGTATGGCGGGGATGTATTTCATAATTATACGAAGTTAAAAGATAGCGTTATGTTGGAATCAGGAGACGTATTATATTTTGATGGTATTTTATTGGAGATTGGTAGTGAAGACATTCAAGTACTTTCTTCAGAAGATAAAATGAAATCTGCGTTACCTATTTTAGTAGAATCAGAAACGAATTATCAAAGTGGTTATCCAGACTATCATCGTTCACCACGTATTATTTACCGTGAACCAGAAGAGAAAATGACAATTGCAAAGCCTTCAAGTATGCCATCAAAACCAACGGAGCATTTAGCAAGAATCATTGCACCTTCACTTGTCATGATTGTCGTAACCGTATTACTTGCTATTTTCATGAAATATGGAATGTTTATTATCGCATCGATTGCGATGACATTAGTAACGATTATTGTTTCTGTCACATCTTATATAAAAAATTTAAAGCAATATAAAATTGACATTGTGGAACGAGATAAAAGTTATAGAGAGTATATAAAACAAAAAACGAAAGATTTACATGCAGAAAGTGAAAAGCAACGTCACGCATTACATTATCACAATCCAAATGTAGAAGTAATACGTAATATGGCAGTTCAAGTAAATCCTAGAATTTATGAAAAAACAATGCTACATCATGATTTCTTAACATTTAGCGTTGGAACAGGACAAGCTAATACGAGTTTTGAAATCCAATTTAATGAAGAAGAATTTAGTCAAACGAAAGATGAATTAATTGATATAGCACGTGAACTAAGACAGCGTTATCTATCATTGGAAGATGTACCAGTTGTAACAGATTTAATGAATGGACCAGTCGGTTATATTGGACAACGCTCTTTAGTGTTAGAGCAATTACAATTATTAGTTGTACAAACCGCATTATTCCATAGTTATTATGACTTGCAGTTTATTACTATTTTTCCTGAAGAAGAAAAAGAAAAATGGGATTGGATGCGCTGGTTACCTCATGGAAGTGTTCGCGATATAAATGTACGTGGATTTGTGTACCATGATCGTAGCCGTGATCAAGTGTTAAATAGTTTGTATCAAATATTGAAAGAACGAAAATTAAAACTAGATGAAAAAAGTTCAACGAATGAAAAAATGTACTTTGCACCGCACTATGTCGTTCTCATTACAGATGAAAAATTAATACTAGACCATGTTGTTATGGAATTCTTTAATGATGATCCGAGTCAATTAGGTGTATCACTTGTATTTGTACAAGATGTTATGCAAAGTTTACCGGAGCACGTGAAAACGGTAATTGATATAAGAGATGCAAAACAAGGGAACATCATCTTAGAACAAGGAGAGCTTGTTAACCGTCAATTTAAACTCAATCACGTACCGAAAGGGTTTAATTTAGAAGATGTTTCACGAGCATTAGCACCGTTAAATCATTTGCAAAACTTAAAAAATAGTATCCCAGAAAGTGTAACATTTTTAGAAATGTACGGTGTTGAGAAAGTAAAAGAACTGAATATCACAAGTCGCTGGGAGAAAAATGCAGCGCATAAATCTTTAGCTGTACCACTTGGATTACGTGGTAAAGAAGATATCGTAAACTTAAACTTACACGAAAAAGCACACGGACCACACGGGTTAATAGCAGGTACAACAGGTTCAGGTAAGTCGGAAATTATACAATCGTATATTTTATCTCTAGCAGTCAATTTCCATCCTTACGAAGTAGCCTTTCTACTAATTGACTATAAAGGCGGCGGTATGGCGAATTTATTCAAAAACTTACCGCATTTATTAGGAACAATTACGAACTTAGATGGAGCACAAAGTATGAGAGCGCTCGCATCAATTAAAGCTGAATTACAAAAAAGACAACGATTATTTGGGGAAAATGATGTAAACCATATTAATCAGTATCAAAAATTGTATAAAGAAGGCTTAGTAAGTGAACCGATGCCACATCTATTTTTAATTAGTGATGAATTCGCAGAACTGAAGTCAGAACAACCAGAATTTATGAAAGAGTTAGTTTCAACGGCGCGTATCGGTCGTTCACTCGGAATCCATTTAATATTAGCTACGCAAAAACCGAGTGGTGTTGTAGATGATCAAATTTGGAGTAACTCGAAATTCAAACTAGCATTAAAAGTTCAAAATACATCAGATAGTAATGAAATTTTAAAAACACCAGATGCTGCTGAAATTACATTACCAGGACGTGCTTACTTACAAGTTGGGAATAATGAAATTTATGAACTATTCCAATCAGCTTGGAGCGGAGCAGACTATGTAGAAAACAAAGAGGATAAAGAACATTTAGACGCAACAATCTATGCAATAAATGATCTAGGACAATATGAAATATTAAGTGAAGACTTAAGTGGACTTGGTAGCAGTAAAGAAGTAATAAGCGTACCATCTGAACTGGATGCTGTTATTGACTACATTCACGATTACGCAGAAGTAAATGAAATTGAAGCGTTAGCTAGACCATGGTTACCACCACTTCCAGAAAGCGTATATTTACAAGACTTACACGCTATTCAGTTCAAAGAAGCATGGACGAAAGAAAAGAAACCATTACAAGCAACAGTTGGTCTACTAGATCAGCCTGAATTACAATCACAAACACCATTAACACTAGATATTAGTAAAGACGGACACGTAGCGGTCTTCTCAAGTCCAGGCTACGGAAAATCAACATTCTTACAATCAGTCATTATGGATGTAGCTCGTCAGCATAGTCCGGAGCATTTGCATGTGTATTTAGTGGACCTTGGAACAAATGGTCTTCTACCTTTGAAAGGATTACCTCATGTAGCGGATACGATTACGATTGATGAATCTGAAAAATGTTTAAAGTTTGTTGAAAGATTAACTCAAGAAATGAAAAATCGTAAACGATTATTAAGTGAATATGACGTTGCAAATATTGAAATGTATGAAAAGGCAAGCGGGAAAGAAATACCACATATTATTATTGCAATCGACAATTATGATGCAGTAAAAGAAGCGAAGTTCTATGAAAGCTTTGAAATGCTAATTATGCAAATTGTCCGAGATGGTGCAAGTTTAGGAATTCATACCTTAATTAGTGCAGGGCGACAAAATGCACTGAGAATTCAATTGTACAATAATATTAAAATCCAAACTTGCCTATATATGATTGATCAAAGTGAAGTAGCTAGTATTGTAGGGAGATCTGATATAAAAGTGGAAGAAACAGCAGGAAGAGCGTTAATAAAACTAGAATCTCCTACATTATTCCAGGTTGCATTATCTACGAAAGCAGAAGATGAATTACAGCAAATTCAATTATTACAACAAGAAGCAAATGATATGGATCGAGAATGGGATGGAGAACGTCCGAAGGTAATTCCAATGATGCCAGAAGTGATTGATATTGCTACTTATCGTAAAAATAAAGACGTTACAAAAGCTCTACAAGCAGCAAGAATTCCAATGGGGCTTGATTTTGCAAACGTAGAAGTTGTAGCTCATGATATTGCGATGAATGATCATTTAATGATTTATAGTGTAGATGATAGTATGAGAAAACAAATTGTATCTAGCATCCTATCTCAATTGAATAAAGATTATTTTGAAAGTGTGACGTTAGTGGATACAGCAGAGTATAGTTTCGTTCAATATAAAGATAATGTGACGCATTATATTGTAGACGAAAATGAAATAAATATGCATGCGAAGTATTGGATGGAAGTAATTCGCGAACGAGCTTTTGAATTAGCACAAGCAAGACAAGAAGGTAGAGAAATTCCTACATTCACAAAACAACTCATTATCATGACAAATGTTGAAGAATTTAGTAAATTTGTTTATTTAGAAATGGAGGATGCAGCGACTTTAATTGATCTATCTCGTACAGTAGGTATTTACTTTGTATTAGCAGGTCACCATGACTACATGGACCGAAATCGTGAAGCTCTACCTATGAAAATGAGAAGTAAACTAACAGCAGCAATTATCGCAATGCCATTAAATGATCAAAGTATCTTTAACATAAAATATATAAGCAACGAAGTGCCATTAGGTAAAGATGAAGTGTATTACTATCAAAAAGGGAACATAATGAAACTAAAAATGCCTAGAGTAACTAACGAGGTGACAGTATGAAATTAAAGAAGAAAGCTAAGGTGATGATAGTCGTGTCAATAGTGGCAAGTTTATTGAGTGGGTGTGGTTTTGGAGAGACAAAGATAGAGTATGAGAGATTTGTTAAGGCATTAGAAGAAGAGGATATGAGTACGGTAATGTCTGCAAGTGATGATGGGTATGCGTATGTGGCTCAACGAGGTATATATAGTACATTTGAACAAAAGGAAGATGGAGAGCATAGTAAAACAATTCGTCAAACTACGGAAGGTGTATATAATACAAAAGATAAAATTTTATATGGTGACACGATACAAACAATTGCTACGGATATAGAAGATAATAAGCAAAAAAGGACAAATGAAAATTATAAAAAGGAAACTATTTATAGTACTAATGTTAAGTATGAAAATGGCCAGGTGAAAAGTCCAAATTCAAACCTGGATGTTTCATATGTGAACGTAATTGTAGATCGTTTAAAAGGGATAGGGAAACTAAATATGAAACCGGGTGATAATATAAAGAAATTTGATCAGCCTAATACTGTTGGGTATAGACTAACTGAATCAGAATTTCAAAGTATTTTAAATGACAAACTAAAAATACAATATGATGAATATGAGGGAGCAACAATTGTAATTCATCTTGATTCAGCAAAAAAACCTAAACAAATATTACAAATAAGTATTGATATAGATTATAAGAAAAAGAATGATGAGGGGCATTTATTAGAAAATATGGTTCAAATAAAAACGTATTTTAACAAAAAAGGAGATAATGAACAAGACGCAAAAAAAGAATATTCGGACTATAAAGTGAGTTACGGAAATATAAAGTGATTAAGAAACAGGGGGAACTGGAATGAAAAACAATGAGGAGCAAGATAAGGATTTAAAGATAGCTTCTGATTGGGGTAAATTAGAACTGTCTGGAACTGATATTTATTCTTTTAGGGAAGGAAGATATCCTTATGATAAATCAGACGAAAAAAATATAAAGAGATTACAAGAAAACTTTAACGCAAAGTATATAGATCATAAAGTGGATGAAAATACTGGATTTGCAGCGTATGCTTTTGAAGATAAAAC
This sequence comes from Bacillus sp. M5A3_1b, assembly GCF_053345335.1. Lineage (NCBI taxonomy): Bacteria > Bacillati > Bacillota > Bacilli > Caryophanales > Bacillaceae > Bacillus > Bacillus sp. M5A3_1b. The sequence goes on from NZ_JBKEZY010000005.1 coordinate 296,475, forward strand.
AACAGGGGAAATTATAATAACGTACGTAGGAACAGAAGATCTAACGGATGCGATAACAGATGGTGAAATTGGGGGACATAATATAACGGGTGCAAATAAAATAGTGTTAGGTAATTGGGAACACGATTTTACAGTCAAACAGTATGATCAAGGAGAAGAATTTTATTTGAAGGTTAAACATGATAACCCTGCTGCCAAAATTAGTGTAACAGGGCATTCGCATGGCATTCTTATGTTTTTTCTAAGAAAGATTATGATAATCATGGCAAGTTAATATGGTTTGATAAATTAACCAGTACTAATGATACTGGAGGGGATATAATTCCAGGTTTTGTAGAGTTTACCCAATCGGCAGGTGCTTTTTATACAGGAATTATAAATAAAAAATTTGGAAGAAAAGTTTCTTTAGCGGAAGAGCAAGTCGCAGGTATAGGAATAAACTTTATCATACAAGGAACACCGATTTCATCGATTTTATGGGCGGTACTTACCTATTCAGATGCTGTACAAGCTGGGAGAGAATATAGAAAAATAAAGGGTCAAGTGACAGAAAGTATTTATAACCTCAATAAAAAGTATGAAGGACTAAAGTCTCAAATTACAGCAGAAGCAATCCAATTTAGTATAATGGCTACAGTTGAAATTAAAGGAGCGGTAGATATCGCTGTAGAATGGATTGAAACAACTTTAGCGAAATGTAAGGAAAAAGTTTTAGAAGTATTAGAGTCTGTATTTAATACTGCTATAAATTTTTTAGCTGGAAGTGTTGTAGTATATTTAGCTACAAGTGAAATTTTAGAAATTGCAAAAGAAGTAGCAGCTTCTTACGTACAAGATTTACTAGATTTGTTTAAAGGAGATTTTGTAGTTGATACAAATGTAGCTGCAATTGTATCTGAACATATATTAAGTCATCGTCACTCATTGTTAAATCTCTTTATGAATGATAACAGCAGGGGGATAAACCGTTCTTTATTAGGTGAAATTGCTAAAGATGTGAAGGAGTTATCAAAAGATTTAAAGCAATTAAACGACGATGTTTCAGAAGCGGTATTTTCTATGTTTGCAAAAGACGAAGAATTAGGAGCAGTTTCATATTATTAAAATTCCAAGTTTATAAATTTAAAAGAGAGGGGTATGAAGGTGGATTTACATACGATAATGTCAAGGGTTCATAGTACATTTCCAGCTAGTGGTGGACGAGAACAAATTATAAACGTTGTAGTGCAATTGGAAAAAGCAGCTGCATCTTTAACAGGGGAAATTAGAAGGTTAGAGAGTAGTATTGATAGTACATTACAAGGAAAAACACGTGAGGCATTTATTGACCGGATTCGTCAATTAGAGAAAAAAAGACAAAAAATAGAAGAGAAAATTAGCGTACTAAAAGGGACAGTGAATTAATATGAAAGACTATATGGATAAAGTATTACCTTTAGGCAGTGTTGTGAGATTGGGTCTTAAAGAAGAAGATGTGGAGTATGTAATCACTACGAGAGGTTTATTACTTGATGAAAATACATTCTATGATTATGGCGGAGTGTTGCATCCAGTGGGTTTAACCGGAGAGACATATAAATTATTTAATCACGCGGATATTGCAGAGGTTAAATTTGAAGGGTATCGAAATAAAATTGAAGGTCAATTTGCAGCTAAATTTAAAATGTGGCGGAATGAGTTTGTTGAAAAAGTAATTGAAAAAAATAAAAAGCAACAACAAGCACAAGAGTTAGAAATAAAGGAAAAAAAATAAACTTAAAAGGAAATAAGCTTTCCTCTTCCAAAATGGAAAGAGGAAAGCTTATTTTGATTGAATAAGGGTGTCAGTATGAAGTTAAAGAAGAAAGCTAAGATGATGATAGTTCTGTCAATAGTAGCAAGTTTATTAAGTGGATGTGGTTTAGGGGAGACGAAGATAGAGTATGAGAGATTAGTAAAGGCATTGGATGAAGGTGATATGAAGACGGTTATGTCTGCGGGTGATGAAGGGTATGCGTATGGGAAAGAAGAGGTGAGGGATAGTACTTTTATTGAGGATAATAATAAGCAAATAGGAGTAGTTTATCAAACAACGCAAGGTATTTATAGCATTAAAGATAATATTCTTTTTGGTGAGACACAAAAGAAAGTCAATACTCCAGTTGAGGATGAAAAACATATTGACAACCCACAATATAAAGAAGAATTTGTATTCAAGTCAGATATAAGATACGAAAATGGACAGCTAGAAGCTTCAAATCGAGGGAAAGATATGTCTAATATAAAATTAATGCTCAATAGAGTGCAAGGAATAAAAGAATTGAAACCAAATGTGAATAAAAAAAGCTTCAGCCAACCAGCTACGATAAGCTATAATTTATCAGAAACTCAATTTAAAGAGATATTTAATGGGAATTTAGGATTAGAGTATGAGAAGTTTAGTTATGCAACACTACTAATTGAATTTAATTCTGCTAAGGATACAAAGGAAAATCCGATGGAAATAACAGATATAACAATTTCGATAGGCTATAAACAAAGAAATAAAGAAAATAATATGATTAGGCATGATCAAGAAATAACAACATATTTACATAAGAAAGAAGAAAATAATCGGAAATCAAAAAAAGATTACTTACAATATGAAAAGAAATTTAAAGAAAGCCATTAATATATATAAGGAGGAGAATATGGTGAACGAGGAAGATTATAAATTAAGTAGTGATTTAGGAAAATTAAGATTATCGGCAAAAGATATTTATGATTATAATGCACAAGAAAAAATATAATAATTCTGATCCAATAATAAATAAACAGAAGTTACAAGACAACTTTAATGCGAATCTTATAGCTTCTAATGATATTCATTCAGAAACTGGATTTGGGGCATATGCTTTGGAGGATAGAAACACGCATGAAATTTTCATTGTATACGTTGGAACCCAACCGAGCCAAATAGGCGATTTAGCAACCGATGGAGCAATTTGGCTGCATAATTTAACTAATTCACCTATATTGGGGTCATTAGCGGAATTTCAGTATAGTCAAGCAGAAAAAATTTATGAAAAAGTCAAGGCGGGTAATAAAGGAAAGAAGATAACTTTATTAGGGCACTTTGAATCTGAATTTAAAAATATTATTAATAATAAATTAAAGATACAATGCGATGAATTTGATGGAGCAACAATCGTATTGCACCTGGGTGTCCAAAAAATCCAAAACAAATTTTGCAAATGAGGATAGATATAGACTTTAAAGAAAAGTTAGTTTAATAATAAATATCAAAAATATTTATTTACTCTCAGTTTATCTACAAAAATAGAGTTATTATATGATTTTAGAAAAGATGGTGTAATTATATGTGGAATATAAAAGAAAAAGATTTAGATGAATTTAAAATAACATGTAGAAATCGCTTAAGCCCAGAATATTCTATGGGGTTTATGTTTGGAGGAATAGTTTATAGTTCATTATTCATGCTTTTTATTTTGGGAGCATTATTTAAATTTGGCTGGGGTTATTATCCAAATCTCTTTGACAAAATAATTGTTAGTATTGAATTAGTGTTATATGGTTTGCAAGTAATCTTTTTCATTCTATATCTAATTCCAAAAGCTCGTTTCAAATATCAAAAGTTGCAAGCATTTGTGATATTATTATTTGCATTTCAGCTAGGAACTATAGGATTCACATTATTTATACTTCCAGCAATTTCGAATTATTCAATTGATCAAATTACATTATTGTATGTGGGTTTATTGTTTCTAGGAGCAGTTGTTGTTCATATTGTGACAACGATTGATACGTTTAAACAAGCAGAGAGTGGAGCATTTAGTATGGATGAAAGAGCAACTTCATTTTTTAGTAAAACAAAAGGCAATGCAATGATTGGTGTTACGATATATGTACTAACCCTTCTTATTTTAATTTATTTTCATAATAATTATGAAACAGGGGTTTTAGTGGGGTATATGGCAGGAACCCTTGTAATGTACGCGGTAGCCATAGGTGCAGCAGAGTTCCAATTATTAGCCTATTGCAGATTTAAATTTCCATCATTTTATATTTCGTGGGAGGAACACGAAATGGAACGTCAGAAAAGACTAAAGCTTTATGAAGAGAAGGAAAAAAAGAAAACTAAAGAAATAAAATAAGTTTTGGTTTCTGAAAATTCGAATAGAATATATGAGCAATTAAGGATTGTATATAAATCGATGCTATTGAAAATTAAAGAATATTCAATTTAATCTGCATAAGTGAATAAATAGCAGTAAGTAAAGGTGAAGTGTATTACTTTCCAAAAGGGAACATAATGAACCTAAAAATGCCTATAGTAACTAACGGGGTGTCAGTATGAAGTTAAAGAAAAAATCTAAGATGATGATAGTTCTGTCAATAGTAGCAAGTTTATTAAGTGGATGTGGTTTTGGGGAGACGAAGATAGAGTATGAGAGATTAGTAAAGGCGTTGGATGAAGGTGATATGAAGACGGTTATGTCTGCGAGTGATGGCGGGTATGCTTATGTAAAAGAAGAGATTAGGGATAGCACGTTTTGGGCGGAAAATGATAATCGCATTAGCGTTGTATATCAAACAACAGGAGGAGTATACAATATTAAAGAAAAAAAGTTCTATGGAACAACTTTGCAAGAAATTGCTAGTTCATTAAATAGTGAGCAAAAAAAAGAAGAGATTGTATATAGAACTAGTATTAAATATGAAGATAATCAATCAAAAAGTCCAGATCAAAATTTGGACGTTTCGAATGTTCGATTTATATTTAATAGATTAAAGGGAATAGATAGTTTAAGACCCAAAAAAGATAAAAAAAGATTTAGTGAGTCATCCAAGGTAACATATTACTTAACTGAATCGCAATTTCAAGAAATAATTAATAATAAGTTAAAGGTGGACTACGATAAATTTGATGAAGCAATATTATTAATGGAATTTAGTTCGGCGAAAGATTCAAAAGAAAATCCAATGGAATTCACTACAATAAGCATCACAATGGGATATGAAAAAAAGAATAAAAAAGGCCGATTAATAAGGCATGATCAAAAAATAGCAATCTATTTAAATAGTAAAGAAGATAACGATAAAGCTTCTAAAACCCGATATGAGAAGTATGAAAAACAATATTCGAATAGCAAGTAATGTATAAAATAAGGGGAAAGGTGTAGTTATGGTATGAGTAAAAGGTTAGTTAAAAAAATAGTTATTGTAATGACTGTAATGTTTTTACTAAGCGCGTGCAGTTTCGGGGAAACAAAAATAGAGTATGAGAGATTAGTAAAGGCATTGGATGAAGGTGATATGAAGACGGTAATGTCTGCGAGTGATGATGGATATGCATATGTGAAAGAAGAGACTAGCGACAGTACTTATGAAGAAAAAGAAGATGGTGAACATAGCAGGATAATATATCAAACAACCCATGGAATATATAATGTGAAAGATAACGACTTATATGGGAAAACAACTCAAAAGATTGCTACTGATATAAAAAATGATAAAAACGTTGGTAGTAATCAAAATTACAAAAAAGAAACGGTCTATAGTACAAATTTAAAAAATGAAAAATCCCGTTCAATAGCCCAGGATCAAGCTATGAATGTTTCATATGTAAAATTAATGTTTAGAGGATTAAATGAACTTAGTAAATTGAAACCGAGTGAAGATACAAAAAGATTTAGTGAACCGAGCATAATAAGCTATGATTTAACTGAATTACAGTTTAAAAGCATAATAAATGACAAGTTAAATTTAAAATATGATAAATTTGATTCTGCAATATTGATGATTGAATTTAATACGCCTAATGATACAAAAGAAAATCAAATGAGAATAATACAAATAACAATATCGGTAAATTATGAAGAAAGAAAAGAAGATAAGCTTATAAAACGCAATCAAGAAATTTTAACATATTATCATACCAGAGAAGAGAATAATCAAAGTTCCAAAAAAGAATATGTAAATTATGAAAAAGAGTATATAAATCAAAAATAACATATTTTGATTGAATTTTGAGAATGATAAATGTTGTGAAGATATGAGTAAAGGGGTAGTAAAAAATAGTTACTGTGATGACAGTTATGTTTTGCTGAGCGCGTATAGTTTTGGGAAATCAAAATAGAGTATGAGAGCCTAATAAAGGCATTGAATGAAGGTGACAAGAAGACGGTTATACTTAATTGAAAGAAGAATATTTGGAACTTTTGAGGAGAAAGGATACTATTTGATTTATCAAAAAGCATTCTGAGTATATGATTATGGTAATTAATGTGGTAATGGTATACTTAAAAGATTTTCTGAATTTAGTTTTACAAAGATCTATGTACTTAAAAATATTAAGAATGTAATAGAATTTTAGTGCAAGAAAATTATTTAAACTGTATAGAAGGTGAAATGTCAGGGTGTGGAATATAAAAGAAGAAGATTTATATAAGTTTCGAATGACATGTAAAGGGCGTTTAAGTCCTGAAGGTGCTGCGGGTTTTATGCTCGGAACGATATTTTATACTTCATTATTTATGGTTATTATTTTTGTGGGAGGAATGGATTATTATACTACCTTGTTTGATAAGGTAATTGTTAGGATTGAATTAGTGTTATATGGTTTGCAAGTAATGTTTTTAATTCTATATTTATTCCCTAAAGCACGTTATAAATTTCAAAAATTACAAACGCTCGTTATATTATTATATGCATTTCAACTTGGAACTATCGGATGCACTTTATTTGTACTTTCTGGGATGATAGAGCATTCAATTGATCTCCATACACGTGTTTATGTAGGTCTATTAGTATTAGGTGGAATTATTGTTCATATTGTGACAACAGTTGATATATTTAAACAAGCAAGCGAAGGTGCATTTAGTAGTGAGGACAAATCAGCTTCGTTTTTTAGTAAAACAAAGGGACATGTTATACAAGGTGCTGTAATTTATGTGATAATTCTTCTTGTTTTAATTTATATAAATAATAATTATTCATTAAACACAATGTTTGGTTATGTTATGTGTAATGTTATTATGTATGCAGTAGCAATAGGAGCGGCAGAGTTCCAGCTCTTAGTGTATTGTAGATTCAAATTCAAGTCATTTCATATGACGTGGGAAGAGAATGAGAGAATGCGTGGGAGAATTCGAAAGCGAGATACAAAATCCAAAACGAAAAGTAAGTAAGAGTGAAATGCAATTTAAGTATATGAGAATTATTTAAACCTTATAGAGGGTGAAGAGTCAGGATGTGGGATATAAAAGAAGAAGATTTAGATAAGTTTAGGATGACATGTAAAGGGCGTTTAAGTCCTGAGGGTGCTACGGGATTTATGCTTGGAACAATATTTTATATTTCGATATTTATGTTTGTTATTTTTGTAGGGGATTTGAATTACTACAACAATTTTTTTGATAGAACTATTGTTAAAACTGAAATTGTGTTATTTAGTATTCAAATTATATTTTTAATTATATATCTATTTCCGAAAGCATGTTATAAATTTCAAAAGTTACAAACGCTAATCGTATTACTATATGCGTTTCAACTTGGAACGATATTATTTGTAGTTTCGATTGTTTCTGAAATGGCTGACAATTCAATTGGTAGGATGTATACCGGGCTACTAGTTGTAGGAGCAGTTATTATCCATATTGTAGCAACGCTAGATACATTTAAACAAGCAAGTGAAGGTGCATTTAGTAGTGATGAAAGATCCACCTCTTTTTTTAGTAAGACAAAAGGAGCTATGATAAAGGGGGGCTATAATATATATATTAATACTACTTATTTTAATGTATTTTCAAAATGATTATTCAATTGATTTTTTTGTTATGTATGGAGTGGGAACTGTATTAATGTATGCGGTTGCAATCGGAGCGGCAGAATTCCAACTATTGGCGTACTGTAGATTCAAATTTAAGTCATTTCATATGACGTGGGAAGAGAATGAGAGAATGCGTGGGAGAGTCGAAAATAAAATAAGAAATTCAAAACGAAAAATAAAGTGAAACTTTAATCAGTGGGGGTTTTCTTCATCCCCCACTGATTATTAGTTGAACCAATCGGACTTTTATGGGCAGTTGATCCCCCACCAAAATTCTTTGCTTTCGCTGAATTTTGAGCTGGGGGTCTTACTGCCCATTAAAGCGGGATAAATAATATATTAATAGAATTTTAGTACTCGAAAAATAATTGAAACGTATAGAAGGTGAAGAGCCAGGATGTGGAATATAAAAGAAGAAGATTTAGATAAGTTTAGGATGACATGTGAATATCGTTTAGACCCTCAAGGTGCTACAGGGTTTATGTTTGGAGGAATACTATTTAGTTCAATAACAATTTTTTCTATTGTTTTATCAGCTGGGTGGGATTACTGCATGCTTCTCTTTAATATAGGAATTGTTAAGTTAGAAGTATTTTTATATATTATACAAATAATTCTTTTCGTTATTTATTCATTTCCGATAGCTCAATTTAAATTTCAAAAACTACAAACCCTTGTCGTATTATTATGTTCATTCCAATTGGCAACAATAGCTCCTATTGCTTTGACTGTTACTAAAATGGCTAATAATTCAATTGACTGGATTACAATAATGTATGTGGGTTTATTACTTTTAGGAGCAGTTGTTGTTCATATTGTGACAACGATTGATACGTTTAAACAAGCGAGTGAAGGTGCGTTTAGTATGGATGAAAGGTCTGCCTCTTTCTTTAGTAAAACAAAAGGGGATATGATGAAGGGTGCTACACTATACGCAGCAACTATTCTTATTTTGCTATATTTTCATAACGATTATGGGTTTGATGATTTATTTATGTATGTAGTAGGGACCTTTTTAATGTATACGATAGCAATCGGTGCAGCTGAATTTCAGCTATTAGCATATTGCAGATTTAAATTTCCATCATTTAATAAAACGTGGGAGCAACATAAAAGAGAGACTCCAAGATATCGAAAGAAAAATAAAAAAGGTAAATCGAAACGTAAGGCATAAAGAAAGTGTGTATTGTAAGTTTTGATGGTGAAAAGAGTAGTGGTTTAAATGAGAGTATTTTAACTACTGAAAAAAATCAAATTATGTAATGTGATTAAAAGATTATCTGGTTGAAAATGTAGAGAGTAGTGTGATGATGAAATGAATAAAAAAAGGGTTTCTAAAATAATTCCGATCATAATAGCAATCAGCCTATTACAAGCATGTAGTTTTTTTGAAGAAAAGATAGAGTATGAGCCATTTGTTAAGGCATTGGATGAAGGTGACATGAAAAAGGTTATGTCTGCGAGTGATGATGGGTATGCTTTTGTGGAACAAAGAGGAATATATAGTACATATGAACAAAAAGAAGATGGAGAGCATAGTAAAACAATCTACCAAACTTCGACAGGCGTATATAATATAAAAGATAAAAGTTTATATGGGAATACAACACAAGAAATTACCTCGGAAGTAGATGATAAAAATTATAAAGAAAAAGTTAATTATAGTACAAATATTATGTATAAAAATGAAAAGGTGCAAAGTCCGGATTCAAATCTAGATGTTTCATACGTGAACTTAATTGTAGATCGTTTAAAAGGGATAGGGAAACTAAAGATGAAGCCCGGGGATGATATAAAAAAGTTTGATCAACCTAGTACCGTTGGGTATAAGCTAACTGAATTAGAGTTTCAGAGTATCATTAATGATAATCTGAAAATACAATATGATGAATATGGTGGTGGATCAATCGCATTGCATATTGATTCTAAAAATGGTTCAAAGCAGATATTGGAAGTAAGTATTGTAGTGGATTATAAGAAGAGAAATGATGAAGGTAAGTTAGTAAAATATATATCACAAATACATACATCTTTTGATAGTCACCAAGGCAATAATCAGGATGCGAGACAGGAATATATTGATTTTAAAGCACAGTATAATAAGAAGCAGTAATATTAAGGAGAGCATTTGCACGTAATGATAATAGCGACATAAGTGGAATAAATGTTTCATAAATATAGTGGGAAGAATTTGAGGGTAAACGCCCCAATTGCTGGAGTAGATGCAACAATTGGGGCGTTTATCTATCTAAATTTAGCTTGAATACATAACATGTTTTAGTTAGAGTATTGCTCCGCAAGTAGCTTCTTTATCTTCATAATAACAGTATGAAATTGTGTATAATCTGCTTTTATTGTTAAGTTATAACTATTTCTGCTTATAAAGTACCCCTTATTATCGATACATCGTCCACATTCCAATGTCTTTAAATCCTAGACGTTTATAAATTCGTCCAGCAGCTGGATTGTTATAAAATAAGCAAAGTGTTCGGCCTTCTTTCGTAAAGTCTTGAATCATTTTTTGTAATATGAGTGAAGCGTAGCCATTTCCGCGATAATTCGGGTGTGTACATACGCCAACAACCATAGCGGATAATGAATTTTCAGCGGAAGTAGAGGCGGATGCGATGATTACGCCGTCTTTTTCAATATAATAAGTACGTCCCGTATTTGTTTCGAGAGCTTGTCTTAATATTTTCTCTGATTCATTAGCAGTCGGGAATTCATCGATGCTACTTCTTAATTGCATAATTCGATCTACATCATCTATTGATGCAAGCTTAATCGTTTCATGAATAGGCGTGTCAGGTAAGCTGTTGCCATTTAGACATTCACAAAAATACATATCACTTTTGGCACCTAGTTGAATAGCAGGAGAAGTTTCAAATTTTTCTACGATAGTTGACTTGCCAGATAGTTTAAGCGGCATATATGAGGAAAGAAGCGTCTCATAATCAGATGTAACAAATGCTTCTTTACTATATGGTATGAATGCATCATGGAAGCGGAGTAAAATCGATTGTAATGTTCTATCCTCCTTAAATACTCCCCATAGTTCTTGGAAATCTGTATCATAACCGAAAGCCTCAATATCCCCAATAATAAACAAGTTAAGGGCTGCCTCTTCTTTTAGAAAGGAAAATACTTGTTTATGATCTTTCTTTGTTAATTTTCGCATCATAACGAATCTACCTCTTTTTTATTTTTCTGAATATTACAACTTAAGTTTTTTGAAATCAATATAAAATTTTATGTTTAGTTCACAAACTTTCGGAAAAACTAGGAAAGATATGACAAAGGAGGTTATGAACGGTGGATCATCCAATTCAAGGGTTAATGAAAGCGGCAATGGAAAATTTAAAAGAAATGGTCGATGTGAATACGATTGTTGGGGAGCCTGTTCAAACGGCTGACGGTGGTGTGGTGTTAACGGTTTCTAAAGTAGCGTTCGGGTTTGGAGCAGGAGGTTCTGATTTCCAAACGAATGATGGACAAAGAGCGAACGGTAACCCTGCATTTGGTGGCGGTAGCGCGGGTGGTGTTTCTATTACACCAGTAGCATTTCTTGTAGTGAATAAAGATGGAGTAAATATTCTGCATCTACAAAATGCGACACATTTAGCAGAAAAAATGATTGAATTAGCTCCACAAACAATTGATAAAATTCAATCGATGTTCCAAAAAGATGAAAAGAAAGAGGGAAATCATCATCCTCAAAACCCAGATGAAATCCTTTAAAAACGCCTGCTCACGAGCAGGTGTTTTTTCTTGTAATCACTATGTAATAAAACACATGAAATTGTAAATAGTTTTTGAATTTTTTTCTATGTTTCTAAAATTTTTCATGTTAAAATATGCTATAGAATTGAAACATATAAAACGAAGGTGGCTAGGTGCTTTGTCTGGAGGATCTGACCAAGTAAAAAATATGATATATATTAATGGTAATCGTCGGGGTCATTGTTTTATTACATCAGGAATTACGTTTAAAGAGTTTGCAAGTAACATCCCTTCACCGCTTCATCAAGTGTTGCTTTTGAAGCATAACTTTGAATGGACAGATTTTCATTATCATACTTTATTTGAATATGTTGAGGAAGAAAATATACATAAGCTAATTCAAGCAGAGATTGATGAATTTGATGAATTTTGTTGGGTAGATTTTGATGATGCAAGCGATTTAGATGAATTAGAGCCAAAAGAAATTGCAGAGCTTTTATATTTGGCTCACAAAAAAGAACCACTTGCAAGAACATTCTTTCCGCTATTGAAAAATAGATTTGTTTATTTTTCACATGATGACGGATGGTACAACAAAGTGTATTATCGTAGAATTGCTGACTTTGTAGGGATGTTAAGTAAAGTCATTCCTTATAAACTCGGTGCTTTCGGTAAGAAACGTTTTTCTTTGTTCCAAAAATCAAAAATTTTCCCAGCAATTTCGAAAGAAGTGATCATGGGGCTTCTTCCATTAATGGAGGACGGTCTTTATATTGATCTAGCAGGGAAAATTGAGTCAAGAAGAGGTCTTGAAATTCCGGTATATGTAGTTGGTTCGTATGAAAGTACGGATGAGGTGCTAGATAATATCGATGAATTGAAAGAAGAAGCAACAGAGACGGGCTGGCTTATTTTTGATAAGAAAGAACAAGAATGGCAATGGGTTGTGGACTAAGAAAACTTGGCGCATGAAGTCAAGTTTTCTTGTCATTTGAAAGGAGTACAAATGAAGAAATATTATACAATTGTGGGTATTGTAAGTATTATTCTCGTAGCGATTTTACTTATTACTTGTCCGAAAGAATCGGATTTTAAAGTATATGTAGAGGATAAGTATGCATTGAAATGTGATGAGAGTAGTTTTGAATGCACACAAAATGTAGATGGTAAAAAAGAAAAATTACAATTTGAAAGTACAGATGCACGAAATGGTGTATTCTTTATGACTGCAAAGCAAACATTTAAAACAGAAGCTGGTGTTACGAAAGAATATAGCGGAGTAGGAATGTTTGGTACATTTCTTTTTGTTTCAGAGAAGACTTTCTAGTAATAGAAGGTCTTTTTCTTATGCTTATGTTCATATAGATGAAGTAAGACAAGCATAGGAGGGATAGTAATGAAGAATACATGTATCGTTTGCGGTGGTGAGGAGTTTTTTTCCTCAACTTTGTATGCACGTACGAAACAAGATTGGGCATATGCGCCAAACATGTACCGTTTTGAAAAGGTGTTTATTGAACATAGGGATGAAGAAAATTATCCAGTGTTTCAAGAAATTACAGCGAAACATTGCTGTGGATGCGGTCATATTATGTTGTATCACGAATGAACACACCAAGTATAACTTGGTGTGTTTTTTTAAAACGCTGACAAAGAAAGCGGATAGAGTAAAGTAAATAAAACAGAAAAACTACCAAAACCAATTGCTGTATATCCAAGTGTTCTCGCTCCGAAATTGACAGCTAATAAGCCGACTAAAATCGCAAGAGAGCCGAGTGTAACTGGATAAAATGCAATTGAGAAAAGCGAAAGAAATAAAGCGACATAGCCTATCATTGCACCGGTGTTTGTACCTTCTATTTCATTTGCAATTTCTTTACGCTTATGTCTAATTGGTATGCCAGCTGGTGATATTTCAGCTGCATACTCTTCGTGTTTTTCACCACTTTTAAAATGATGATTTCTCTTTCTTCGCATGTACATCCCTCTCTTTCAATTGGGTGTACCTATAGTATCTTACACAAAGAGAAGAACATGAGTATGAGTTAAACCCAAGTAAAGCAAAAATTGGAGAATAAAGATTCCATTATTAGCTTGTACATCTCCTAATGAAGATAAACAGGAATTTTGGAAAATGATGTAGAATGAAATGAGTGATAAAACGTGAAGGCAGGGGAATGTATGACGAAATTTAATTGGCATGAATCAGCAGAGAAAAAATGGGATAGTAGTGCAGAATTTTGGAATCAAAATAGTCAAGAGATGTGGGACAGCGGGAGTAGGAGTACAATTATTCCATTTTTTGAACAGTATGTGAAGAAAGAAGCTCAGGTGCTCGATGTTGGTTGTGGGGATGGATATGGTACATATAAATTAAGTCGCGCGGGCTATAAAGCAGTTGGAGTAGATTTATCAGAAGTGATGATTCAAAAAGGGAAGGAGCGTGGAGAAGGACCGAATTTATCTTTTATAAAAGGGGATCTTTCTTCCTTACCATTTGAAAATGAGCAATTCGAATCAATTATGGCAATAAATTCTTTAGAATGGACCGAGGAGCCATTACGAGCATTAAATGAGATAAAGCGCGTTTTAAAAAGAGATGGGTATGCATGTATTGCAATTTTAGGACCGACAGCAAAGCCTCGAGAGAACAGTTATCCTCGTTTATATGGCAAAGACGTTGTTTGTAATACGATGATGCCTTGGGAGTTTGAACAGTTAGCGAAAGAACAAGGTTTTGAAGTTGTAGATGGCATCGGTGTATATAAGCGCGGAGTAAATGAGAAGATGCTAGGTCAACTACCTATTGAGTTACAACAATCGTTAACCTTCTTATGGGTATTTATGTTAAAAAACGCATAAAGAAATGAAAGAATTTTTAGGAGGTAAATAAGTGCAGAAAATACAAAAAACTGATACAATATCATCAGAACCAATTAAAGGGGGACTAGGGTATATGACAACTACTACAACAGTTAAATCCGACATTGAAATCGCACAAGAAGCGAGTATGAAGAAGATTCAAGAAATTGCAGCTGAATTAAATATTTTAGAAGATGAATTAGAGCCATACGGGCATTATAAAGGTAAGTTATCTCTTGACATTTTTAAGCGCTTACAGAACGAGAAAGACGGTAAAGTTGTTTTAGTAACAGCGATTAACCCAACTCCAGCTGGAGAAGGTAAATCAACAGTAACAGTTGGTTTAGGTCAAGCTTTTAATAAAATTGGTAAGAAAACAGTAATTGCACTTCGCGAACCATCTCTTGGACCAACAATGGGACTAAAAGGCGGAGCAGCAGGTGGTGGTTTTTCACAGGTTGTACCTATGGAAGACATTAACCTTCACTTTACTGGAGATATCCATGCGATCACAACTGCTAATAACGCGTTAGCGGCGTTTATTGATAATCATATCCAACAAGGAAACACACTTGGAATTGATACACGTAAAATCGTTTGGAAACGCTGTGTTGACTTAAATGATCGTGCCCTTCGTAACGTAGTAATTGGTCTTGGTGGACCAGTTCAAGGTGTACCACGTGAAGACGGTTTTGATATTACAGTAGCATCTGAAATTATGGCGGTATTCTGCCTTGCAACAGATATTCAAGATTTAAAAGCGCGTCTATCTCGCATCGTAGTTGCTTATAACTTTGCAAATCAACCTGTAACGGTTAAAGATTTAGGTGTAGAAGGTGCGTTAACATTATTATTAAAAGATGCATTAAAACCAAACTTAGTACAAACGTTAGAAAATACACCAGCTATCATTCACGGCGGACCATTTGCGAATATCGCTCACGGTTGTAACAGTGTTATCGCTACAACAATGGCAGCAAAATTAGGTGATTATGTTATTACAGAAGCTGGATTCGGTGCTGATTTAGGTGCAGAGAAGTTTTTAGATATTAAAGCTCGTGCAGCTGGCATTAAACCAGAAGCAGTTGTTATTGTTGCGACTATTCGTGCGCTTAAAATGCATGGTGGCGTAGCAAAAGATCAATTAAAAGAAGAAAATGTAGACGCATTAGCAAAAGGTATGGAAAACTTACAGAAGCATGTTGAAACAATTCAAAGCTTCGGTGTGCCTTTCGTAATTGCAATTAATAAATTTATTACAGATACAGATGCAGAAGTTGCATACTTACAAGAGTGGTGCAATGAGCGTGGCTATGCAGTATCCTTAACGGAAGTTTGGGAGAAAGGTGGCCAAGGCGGAGTTGACCTTGCTGAAAAAGTGTTAAAAGAAATCGAAAAAGGTGAGAACAACTACGCACCACTTTATGAATTAGAATTACCATTAGAAGAAAAAATCCGTACAATTGCTCAAAAAGTGTACGGTGCAAAAGATATTGAATTTGCTCCGAAAGCACGTAAGCAATTAGCTCAATATGAAGGAGAAGGATGGAGTAACCTACCAATTTGTATGGCGAAAACACAATACTCTCTTTCTGACGATGCAACAAAATTAGGTCGTCCATCAGACTTTATCGTTACAATTCGTGAGCTGAAACCATCAATTGGTGCAGGATTTATCGTTGCGTTAACAGGAACAATGTTAACAATGCCAGGCCTTCCAAAACAGCCAGCAGCACTACAAATGGACGTAAATGAAGATGGAAAAGCAGTAGGTTTATTCTAAAAGGTTGTAATTCATCTCGTTTATCTGTAAACTATATATACATCAAGTGGCGCCTTTCCATCGAAAGGCGCCTGTTTTTTGGAGGAAATTATGTTTGATCCAACTGCTTTTGATAATTTAAAAGTAATCGTAGAAGGTGCTGTTTATGATTTTGATTTACATGGAGATATTCTTGTAACAGATCGAAAAGATATGATGGACCTTGCCTCATTAAGTCGTATATACAATATTTCATTTCAATTAACAGAGCCGTTCGAACAGTTAGTAGAAGCAACATTTTCACTATCTGTAGATGCAAAGAACTTATCTGGTGAAATATTGGAAGTCCCACAATTTACACCAGGTTGTGAAATGAAGTTAGCATTTTCATTCCCGATAGAAAAGCCAGAGGTAGTGTGTGAAGAAATTGAAAATTTCATGCATTCTATATGGGGAAAAGAAAGAATGATTACGCAGAAAATTTCATACGAATATAATAAGCAAGCGATTTCATATCATAATAAGGTAGAGGTT
Organism: Bacillus sp. M5A3_1b; assembly: GCF_053345335.1. Lineage (NCBI taxonomy): Bacteria > Bacillati > Bacillota > Bacilli > Caryophanales > Bacillaceae > Bacillus > Bacillus sp. M5A3_1b. The sequence goes on from NZ_JBKEZY010000005.1 coordinate 313,163, forward strand.
ATATTTCAAAAAGCGATTACAGAAGACCATGTTGATGATTTAATAGCTGTTATTTCACACATGATAGAAACGGTGCGAACAATACAACATTTTCTTCAAAAATAGAGATAAAGGAGAAAAACAAATGATAAAAGATATGCAACCATTTTTACAACAAGCTTGGGAGAAGGCTGGTTTTAAAGAATTAACTGAAATTCAAAAACAAGCGATTCCAACTATTTTAGAAGGACAAGACGTTATAGCTGAATCTCCAACTGGAACAGGAAAAACATTAGCGTACTTATTACCCCTTTTACATAAAATTAATCCTGAAGTAAAACAACCACAAGTTGTTGTTTTAGCGCCAACACGTGAGCTTGTCATGCAAATTCACGAAGAGGTTCAAAAGTTTACAGCAGGGACTGAAATTTCAGGGGCATCTTTAATTGGTGGTGCAGATATTAAGCGCCAAGTTGAAAAATTAAAGAAACACCCGAGAGTAATTGTCGGTTCACCAGGACGTATTTTAGAATTAATTCGAATGAAAAAGCTAAAGATGCATGAAGTGAAAACGATTGTATTTGATGAGTTTGATCAAATTGTAAAACAAAAGATGATGGGCGCAGTACAAGATGTAATTAAATCTACAATGCGGGATCGTCAATTAGTATTCTTCTCGGCGACAATTACAAAAGTGGCAGAAGATGCTGCACGTGATTTAGCAGTTGAACCACAATTAGTACGTATAACACGTGCAGAGTCAAAAAGCTTAGTTGAGCATACGTATATCATTTGTGAGCGACGCGAAAAAAATGATTACGTAAGAAGAATTATGCATATGGGCGATGTAAAAGCAGTTGCTTTCTTAAATGACCCATTCCGTTTAGATGAAATTACTCAGAAATTGCAATTCCGTAAAATGAAAGCAGCAGCTCTTCATTCAGAGGCAAGTAAGCAAGAGCGTGAAGCAACGATGCGTGCTTTCCGCAGCGGGAAATTAGAAATTTTACTTGCTACTGATATTGCAGCACGTGGAATAGATATCGATGATTTAACACATGTAATCCACTTAGAGTTACCAGACACAGTAGACCAATATATTCACCGCTCAGGACGTACAGGACGTATGGGTAAAGAAGGAACTGTCGTTTCTCTTGTAACACAACAAGAAGAGCGTAAACTACTTCAATTTGCAAAAAAATTAGGTATCGTGTTTACGAAGCAAGAAATGTTCAACGGATCATTTGTAGAAACGAAACCGAAAGCACCAAAGAAAAAGAAACCAGCATTTACTGGGAAGAAAAAACCTAGATAAATAATGGAGAAGGCGTAACTACTTGTAGTTGCGTCTTTTATGTTTGTAATTGAATGAAAAAGGAATAATAATAACATCTGTAGAAACCTACATAGAATATAAAAACCATTAGGGGGAAAAACAATGATTCATAAAGTCGGACAAATTATGTTATATGTAAATAATCAAGATGAGGCAGTAAATTTTTGGACGGAAAAGGTAGGGTTTCATGTAGTTGCAGAGGAAGATAATAAGCAAGGAATGAGATGGATTGAAATCGCTCCGAAAAGCGGTGCAGAAACGAGCATTATATTACATAATAAAGAAGTGATTTCTAAGATGAGCCCAGAATTAAATCTTGGTACACCATCTTTAATGTTCTTCTCAGAAAATCTTGATCAATTATATACAGATTTAAAAAATAAAAATGTTACTGTTGGTGAAATGGTCACTATGCCTTCTGGTAAAGTGTTTAACTTTGCTGATAGTGAAAGCAATTATTTTGCGGTTATGGAAAAGAACCAATAATAATATTGTTATGTGAAAATCCCCCTCAAATATATTGAGGGGGATTAAATCTTTGAAATGAATTTTTCATGAGAGAGTTGTTTAATAAAAAATGCCCCTTTTTCAATAGCTGTTTCAATATAACCAACGATTTGATCGAACGTAAATACTTGCAAGTTTTCATGTAAATGTTGCTCTGGATACAACATATCTTCAAAAAGATACTTTCGAAAAGCTAAAACGTTTTCTTTAGAAACCTCTTCAATATCTATAATGTGAGCCTCTTGATTGAGAAGAGAGAAGAGCCGTTGTTCTTTATCGTAATGATAAAGTAATTTTGCGTTCAATAATTTAAAGTCGTTGTAGTACATAGGCGCGATAGTTTCGTCATTTTCGATTCTATTTTTAAGCCAAGGTAGAAAAAAGCCGCTTAGCCAATTATCATCGGCAATGAGGTGGGTGCAATAGCCTAGGAGAAAAGGGGACTCCATATAATCTTTATATTTATGAATAAATGATCCATAATCAATTCGTCTCGTATAGTCTTTTGTTGAGCCAGCGTAAAAATGTGAGGTGACTTTTTCTATCTTTGAATGCACAGCATCAGGGGCCACACCTCCAAGTATAAAAGAAGTTTTATCTTGAATAGATAATTTCTCGGCAATCCTGTTAGCGATAATAGCATGCATAATTCGTGATCCCATGAATGACACCTCGGTTTCAAGTATTCATTTCAGGAAGAGGACTGGACAGTTAGTATTACTTTCCCTGTACTTTTTCTACTTTCGACCCATTCATGTGCTTTCCCTGCATCTTGAAGTGGAAAAGATTTCGTAGCCTTAATTTGCAAACTTCCGTCACTTAAATAACGGAAAACTTCATTTGCAGTTTCTTGGAGTAGTTCAGGACGTTTTTTTCGTGTAGTACCAAAGCTAAAACCGAGTATAGAGCGGCAACTTGCGTGTAAATCTTTCGTTTGGAAGTTACCAATTTCACCGCTTGCATTTCCGAAATGAACGAGGCGACCATAATAAGCAAGACATTTTAAACTTCTTTCCGAAACCGTTCCAGAAATAGAATCTAAAATTACATCAACGCCTTCACCGTTGGTCAGCTCATTGACTTTCTCTACAAAATCTACATCTTGACGACATATAACATAATCAGCTCCAGCGTCTAAAGCGATTTTACTTTTCGCTTCATTTCCGACAGTACCGATAACAGTTCCAGCCCCTAATAGTTTAGCGATTTGAATTGCTGTCGTACCAATCCCACCAGCCGCTGCATGAATGAGTACAGACTCATCTTGTTGAAGCCTTGCTACATTTGCGAGTAAATTATAGCTTGTAAAAGATACAATCGGACAAGCAGCTGCAGTTTGAAAATCGACTTCATCAGGCAAAGCAAAAGTAAGGTTTTCGTTTGCGACAACGTATTCTGCGTAAGAGCCATCTTGAGGAAAAGCAATGACACGTTGTCCAGGATAAATATTTTTCACATGAGAACCGACTCGTTCTACAACACCAGCGGCATCTATCCCTGGTATAAAAGGTAGAGCTTTATTTCCTTTTTTACCATAACGGGATTTAATATCGGCGAAATTTATACTAGTAGCAACAACGCGAATCAAAACTTGATCTTCTGAAATAGCCGGCATATCCACATCTGTATATTTCATCACTTCAGGACCACCGAACGACGTTACAATGATAGCTTTCATTATATATCCTCCTAAATTTGACTATATAAATCATTTTAAATGTTCATTAGAAATTGGAAAATTATATAATAGTTATGTGTGATTATAAGTGAAGCTTATGAACTGATTGAATCACTATATTAATTTATATAAAAAAACTTTTGAAAAAATCGAACGAAACATCAATTACTTGCCAATATATAGTGTAAGACAAAGGAGGGAAGGTAAATGAAGGATGAAACATTGTATACAAATTTAATCCAATTAACTTTATCAGGCAATAAAGAAGCGTATGGCGAATTGTATGATAAAACGATTCAAGAAGTATATAAAACAGCACATTTTTTAATAGGTGATAAAACGGATGTAGATGATGTCGTTCAAGAAATATACATACAACTATATGAATCGCTTCGTAAGTATGATAGCGAGAAGCCATTTCGCCCTTGGCTAATTGGACTTGCGATTAAACAAATTCACTCTTATAGAAGAAAGAGGTGGATGCGACTACGAATTATAAAAAAAGCAGAAGAGCAAAGAAAACCAGTACAAATTGATTTTTCTAACGATATTGTAAGTAAAATATCAAACAAAAAACTAATCGAACTTATACATAAATTACCGTATAAATTGAAACAAGTTATTATCTTAAGATACTTACACGATTATTCACAAGAAGAAGTAGCACACATATTACATATTCCAATTGGTACTGTGAAATCTAGAATTCACGCGGCATTAAAAAAACTACGTCAAAAAGAGCAAGTAGAAGAAATCTTTTTAGGAGAGGTAGGGAATGTGAAATGAGCTTAGATTGTAGAGTTAGAGAATCTATACAAGAAGAAGCGAAGGGTATTATTGCCCCTCCGGAGTTAAAAGAAAAAGTAATTGTCCAAATAAAAATGAAGAGCGGGGGAAGTAAAAGGAAGAAGCGCCTTATCGCAGGAGTGCTTGCGGCAGCATTTTTACTCCCAACGACTGGTTTTGCGTATCAATCTATTATGGCGGATGGTATATACGGATCGTTTGAGAATTTAAAAAAACATGCTGGAGCAATGACGTTAGAAGCATATATGCGTTTTAATGCAAAATTATCAGAAGCGAAAGATGAAATGGGTGCGAAGGAATATGAAGAATTTACAAAAGAACTAAAAAAATTAACAAATGCAAAGCTTGCGTACGGGGATTCGAACGGTAATATTGATTATGATCAATTATCACCAGAAAAAAGAGAAGAAATGAAAAAAGTAAGTATGGGCCTTCAACCATACTTTGATAAATTAAATGGTCATAAATCTAGTAAAGAAATATTAACGCAAGAAGAGTTTGATCGCTATATGGAAGCTTTAATGACACATGAAATACTACGAGTGAAGACTAAATCAACTGGTGGAATAAAAGTAGAAGATATACCTGAGGCATACAAAGAAAGATTTATGAAAGCAGAGCAGTTTATGGAGTATGTAGATGAAAAGGTGCGATAAATAAAAAAGCTCATAGCCTAAGCTGTGAGCTTTTCTTATTGAAACGTAAATATATTAACCACCTATTCCTTTTGCTAGCAATAAGAAATATACAAATACTAATATTACTGCATTTAATGCTGTACCAACTATTCCGAATAACCAATTTTTTGATGCGATCGCAAAAATAATTCCGAGTAATGAAAGTATACTGAGAATCGCAATAATTAAAGTTAAATTTGCATGAGGTCCTCTTAAAATAAAGAAAGAACATATACTTGCGAGAAACGTTAGAAACGAGAAAGTACCTAATTTCATAATAAGTCTCCCTTGTTTGAAATGTATTTTGACTTAGTGCGCGACTTTCTTAAGTTTAACATAAATTTCCTATTACCGATTGAAAATATGAACAATAAAAAACGATTATAAAATCTATGCGATTTCATACTCGTTTTGTTATTACATAAATTTCCTTACCGCATGTATAGCAACTCTTACAAGGAGTATTGCACTTATAAATAAACTACCATAACCAACGACACTTAAAAATTGAACATTAAGTTCTTTTGCATACAAGTCAGGGCATAATTATCTTGATTTGCTTAATAAAATAAAAGTGGGAAATCACTTAGTTATATTCCTTACTATTCTCCTTATCTTTTTGTATAAAACAATCTAAAATAGAATAGCCAGCTATTAAACTTATTATCGTAACAAAAGTAGTATTTATAAGAATAATATTAGTTAAATAAGGCAGGTATGCACCAACTGGTGAAAAGAGTAGAGCTGGAGAAAAGGAAATGAATAGCGTCGGCACAGTAATAGCGATAAATTTATCCGGTTGAAAGCGCCAGTTTTGTTTACTCGTTTCGCGATTAATGGATTGAAGGAATCGTAATAAAATGCCAACTATAAGAGGGAAGAGTGTAAAGTAGAATAATCTTGGATAAACGTTAAAGTTCACCTGTGCGTCTGTATCTAAATAAAATTGAATTTTCACTCCAACAAATAATAATAAGACGATAAATAAGGTGAAGCAGAGATATAGCATCACTTTTTGCATTACATTCCACCATCCTTTACTCAAAATATATTCAAAAAAAGAAGAGATATACAATAACTACTGTTGTATATCTCTTCTTTTACGGTTATATAATAGTGGAGTTTGCTTTTTCTTGCTTCGTGAAATAATCTATAATGCCCATCGCACTAATTTCTATATCTAAATGTAAAATGTTGTAAACAGAATGATCTGATGGAACGTTTACCTTTGTAAGGTGAGAAGAGATCTTATCCATTAATACAGTTTGTAAAGCTTTAGTCGCTTCATCGAAATCATTATACTGTTCAAAGACCTCTTTTCCAGTATGAACGAAAATAGGTAGCCAATGTTCCAGTTGGTTATATACTTCTGTAACATTAGAGGATGCACCGTAATGACCGAAATAAATAGTATCTACATTCATACTTTGAATGTGATTTTTAGAAGCAATCATCGCATCTGGCTGGAATTGTGAAGGGGACGTTGATGGTAAATATAGTTCGACACCAAGGTCTGCGAGTTCTCTATAATAAATTCCAATTGTATCGCCAGTAAAAATGCCGTTTGTTAAGGAATCGTGAATGCTAATATGGTGTTTAGCATGTCCCGGTGTATCGTAAAATGTAAGTGTACGGTCTGCGGCAATTTTTAACGTATCACCATTTTGTACAATATGAACACGTTCTTCTTCTATAGGAAGAATTGGATCAAATAGTTTATCGAAATCTTCTTTGTATACAGCTTTTGCACCTAAAATGAGTTTTGTTGGATCAATCATATGACGAGCACCGCGAGAATGCACATATAAAGTAGCGTTTGGGCATTTTTCCATCATTAAACCAGCAGCACCGGCGTGATCTAAATGAACATGTGTAACGATAATGTTTTTAACTTCGTTTAAATCAATATGTAATTGTTGTAAGCCGTCTAAAATATACGGAAGAGAAGGGGCTGCACAAGTTTCAATTAAAGTAATATCGTCACCTAATAAAACGTACGTACCAGTTCGTTCATTATGTTGTAAATCAAAATCATCAATAAGATATAGGTGAGAAGATAATTGCTCTACTTTTTTCATCATTACCACTCCTTAGTTACTGTATGTTTCTATTATACGCTAAAATAGAAAAAAGGCAGAAAACGAACGCTCGTCTTCTGCCTTTTTAAAGTGTTATTATTTCGTTTGTTCTTTATTGATAGACATAACGAACAGTCCAACTATGCCACCAACGATTGGAAGCATAATTTCTCCTGCTAAATTAAAGTAGGAGCTTAAAAATAAACCATTTACATCGATTATCCAGCCAATCACATACAATAACATCATATATAGTACGAAATAAAACTCGCGATTTGAAATCGTTTCATGTTGTGCAGTTTTCATAATGAACACCATCCTTTGCTTTTATAATGGAATATAAACTGTCACATTTTGTTCACAATTTAATTGTAAAACTTTCCATCATAAAAGTCTAGTAGTTTGTGTCGAATTTTCGAACAGAAATAAAGCGCTATCATATCGGGGTGTAAGTACGTAATAAGAGCTGTATATTCATGAATGTAGTATAGTATAAACATAGAATGATAGTGAAGAGAGGGGTAAGGAAAATGACAGTTTATGATTTTTCAGCTAAAACGATAACAGGAGAAGATAAATCGTTAAAAGATTACGAAGGAAAAGCACTTCTTATTGTAAATGTAGCTAGCAAATGTGGTTTTACACCACAATATAAAGGATTACAAGAAGTATATGATAAATATAAAGACCAAGGACTAGAAGTACTCGGTTTCCCTTGTAACCAATTCGGAGGACAAGAACCAGGTACAGAAGCAGATATTACTAGTTTTTGTGAATTAAACTATGGTGTGAATTTCCCGATGTTTGCAAAGGTTGATGTGAAAGGTGATAAGGCACATCCGCTTTATACATACATGACAGAACAAGCTCCAGGTTTACTCGGTATGAAAGCAGTGAAATGGAATTTTACGAAGTTTCTAATCGGAAAAGACGGGAAAGTAGTAGGGCGTTTTGCGCCGCAGACGAAGCCGGTGGATTTAGAGGTTGAGATTGAGAAGGTACTTGGAGAATAACTAGAAGTTTCACTTTATTAAAAAAGCCTCAAAGAACAATGTAGTTCTTTGAGGCTTTTTCTATCAACTCACATTATCAAGATTAAATCGCTGAATGGAAGTCATTTGATTTAGGCGGAGAGGCTGCTTTTTTCATAATAATTTCCCATAAGTGTACGGATTTCTTCCATTCTGCTACGGCCTGTCCCTTTTGATACATAGCGTTCTCATAACTGAAAGTAAGTTGTTGCATATCGGCCGAGTTGTAAAGTGTATCGATGTGGAGAGCGTATTCTCGGAATGTTTGACTTTCTCCACGTGGTATACCAATTCTGCCAAATTGTTTTAAAAGTGCACCGTAAGCTTTGCTATAAACAGCATCATCTTTTCGGTATTTGTAGAAAAGAATAATAAAAAATGTAATCCATTTCATTCTAGTAGCGAAGAGAATGTATCCGATGATACTAATTAGTATCGTAGAGAGGAATACGTACCACCAAGAAAGTCCATTTTTAGAATTTGTAAGCTTTTTAGTAGGAGCGTCTTCTGTATCTTCCATTAAACTTTTGAGCTTTGCTTCATTGTTTCTTTTGTGCATTTGCGCATTTTGAGACTTAGTTTCTTCGCTATTTTGTAAAGTAGGAGCAGGAGTATTATTTGTGAAATTATAGGGATTGGTAAATCCTTTTGTTGGTTCGAATGGAATCCATCCGTATCCTGGGAAATATACTTCGACCCAAGAGTGTGCGTTATCGTTCGCAATTTTATATACATCCTCACCTTCTGCACCAACTAGTGTGTTATCAAGAGTTCCTTCTGTATAACCTTTTACCCATCGAGCAGGGATCCCAGCAGAACGAAGTAACACAATCATAGATGTTGAAAAATTATTACAGTAGCCGCTTTTTGTATCAAAAAGGAATTGATCAACATAATCTTGATTTTTGGCAGGGAACAACACATTCATTGTTTCATATACGAAAGAATGGTCGGTGAAGTAATTTTCAATAGCTAATACTTTATCATATCGGTTGTCTTTATCATTTGTTAGATTAACAGCTAAGTCTCTGACTCGCTGCGGTAATGATTCGGGAAGTTGCGTGTACTTTGTTATGAAATAAGGATTTGTTTCTTGACCTTCATTCGTTTTTACAGCTTTTAAGTTTTCTATGGAAAACTCCGGGACCTCATACGTTACTTTATATGAATGTAAAGTAGTAGAGGAATCTCCGTTCATCGTATAGATTTTTTCAGAAAATGGGTCAACGCTGTATGAAACATTAGAAGAAGCTTCAACAGATACTAACCCTGCTGGATAGGTAAGGTGAGGATAACTTTTTTGCATGTTGATTGTTGCCTTTGTTGTCTCCGTTTTTGTATTTTGTTCGTACCAGCTCACGACGTCGTTTTTATTTTTAAAAGAAATCTTATTTTGATTTTCAGAAACTTCCCAGCCTTTTCCGGTATAAAAATCTTTCGTTTCAACTCTCCAATATTGTTTGTTTTGCGTTTGCGCTGTGAAAACAATTGTAGGATCCGCCTTAAAAGGACCGCCTAGTCGCGAGTCATCTAAACCATACCCAATTTTAGAAACCTCTTGTTTTTTACTTGCTTCGGATGTGTTGAATTTTAAAAAATCCATTGGGTTTGGCCATTGAGGGCCAAATTTTGGAGCGAAGTATGCGATAGTTGCTGACAATACAATAAATATTGTAAGAGGTCTAAGTAATTTTGAGATTTCTCTAGCAAAATTTTGTAAGTGTTCCATCTCTTTTATTCGTTCTATGCGAAGAAGACTAAGCATAAAAAAGCCGATGACAACAGTACGAATAATAGCGTAGTTTGCATTGTATAAATGTAAGTTATGAAAAATGGTGATATAAATAATAGTCAATATAAGAAATAACAACCCACGTTTTTTATGAATCATCCAAAAAGAGATGAAAGCACTCAAAAACCAAAAGGATAAAAAAAATAAAAGTGTTGGAAAAACTGGAGAGATATCCAGCAAATTCCCCTGAAATAACAAGGAGGAATTTCGAGAAATATCAGTGAAAAATTTCGTTAGCCAAGATGGATTTATAAAAGCATTTTTATAATATAGGAAATGAATGATGAATAAAATCGTGACGATCTTTATTGGAATCTGCCATTTTATTTGAAAAAAAGAGAGAGTGAAGCAAATCCCTATAAATATTACGAAAACATCTAATCTACCTACGTTTGTAATACCTACGAGGGGCCTTAGCCATTCTAGTAAAAGTAGAAATGCGCATGCATGCATGAAAAATCTAGTCATATCCCATTGTTTTTTTGCCTGTAATGTTATCATTTGCTCACCTCAAAAAACACGTTTGTATACTGGTTTCCATAAACCACATTTACAAATATTTGTCGTTTTTGTAGAGTTTCTAGAATACTGAGTTCTCGGTGTGAGAGTTGATTTGCTTTTTCTTTTACGACAAACACCATTAATTTTCTATTTTTTATAGCAGCAAAGTCAGCCGCCTTTTGAATATCGGGAGAAAGATCGCTTATCACGAGTATAATCGTGACGGGCTCATAAATTTTTCTTAATTCCATTTCTACACTCCGGGAGAGCGGGAATACACTATCTGCTTGTACTTTCGCTAAATGACAAAAGATTTGATGTAACTGACTATCTCCATTGTCTAAAGGGAAAAAAGTTCGTTCTTTTCCGACAGATACGAATGACGCTGGTGAATTTTGCTTCAAGACAGACCTGACAATAGAGGCAGTAAATGTGACGACTGATTCGAATAGAGGGGATGGGGTTCTGTCCATGAATATCATAATATTATGGCTGCGCTGTTGTTCAAACTCTTTCGTCATAATGTTGTTTGTTCGTGCAGTTGCTTTCCAATCAATCCACGAAAAGCGATCACCAGGTTTATATTCCCTGACACCGACAGAAATGGTAGAGTCTTTTACTAAATTTATATTTGCTGAAAGTGCTCCTTGTTCGAAATGATTTTCCATTTGTCGATATGTTATATCTACATACTGAGGGTAGACTAAAAATGTATCTGGAACTGAAAAAGTTACTTCTTTCTCCATCATACCGAATAGATCGCCAGTTTTGACACGTATGCTTGAAAAAGAGTGCTCTCCTCTAGGGATTGTGTCAATTGCATATTGAAACGAAATATTTCGTTTCAATCCTGGAAAGAGTATTACTTTATTCATATTCGTTTGTTTACAATTTTTAAATTGTGATGGCAGTTCATCTTCTATAATCAAATAAAGTAAGGGAAAAGGGAAACTTCTTTTTATTGTAATCGTACTTAAAAATGGTTCTCCTGCTACATATTCGTCTTGATTTGTTATTCGTTTTACCTCGGCGTTCCGTAAAGCAAAGAAGGGAAGCAATAGTGAATAAAGGCCAATAGGAATCGCACTGTAAAACAAAAACCAACTTACAAATCCTCCTTGAAGCATAGCGTATACAAATGTTAAGACTAGGCATAACGGAATGAGTGATAACTTAGTAAAATGATAGAGTGCTCGTAGTATCCGTTTCATCAAAGGTTCATCTTCCTTTGAGTAGGTACGGTAGTTCGCGCAATGATTTTTGCGATAACTTGTTCTCCTGTTATTCCTTCAAATTTTGCCTCCATTTTTAGAATGAGTCTGTGAGCTAAAACGTAGGGAGCTAAAAATTTAACATCGTCAGGAATAACATAATTTCTACCATGGATGAATGCATAAGCTTGTGAAGCTTTCATTAAAGCAATCGAGCCACGTGGACTTGCACCTAGTTGTATAGAACTATAAGAACGAGTCTGACTAACAAGCTTTACAATGTAATGCTTGATTGCTTTGTCCATGCTTACTTCCCGTATGCTTTGTTGTAAATAAAGTAATTCTTCTATTGTTGTAATAGCTTGTAAATGGGAGAGGGGATTGGTTTTTTCCATCCTGTTTAAAATTTCAAATTCTTCTTCTTGTGTAGGATATCCCATTTTTAGTTTCAATAAGAAACGATCGAGCTGTGCTTCTGGTAAAGGATATGTTCCCTCATATTCGACCGGATTTTGTGTAGCCATTACAAAGAACGGTTTTGGTAACGGTCTTGTTATGCCATCTATTGTAATATTGCCTTCTTCCATACTTTCAAGTAAGGCAGATTGTGTTTTTGGAGATGTACGATTAATTTCATCAGCAAGTATAAAATTCCCCATGATTGGTCCAGGCTTGAACTCAAATTGGAGCTCTTTCGGATTATAAATAGAAACACCTGTAACATCTGACGGCAGTAAATCAGGTGTGAATTGAATGCGCTTGTAATCAGCATCAATTGATTTAGAAAGTGCACGTACTAACATTGTTTTCCCAACGCCAGGCACATCTTCTAATAGTACATGACCTTCAGCTAAGAGAGCTGTCAAAGCTAAGATCGTTTCTTTTCGCTTTCCGACCATTAACTTTTCAATATTGTTAATTATTTTTTCTATAATGGGATGTAATGAATCAAGCTGGTGCATCGTAATCCTCCTAATGTTATTATCGTTTTTTAATCTATTTAGTGGAAAATAGAGTGTATCCATCTAATTGCGGGCAGTAAAGATTTTATCTTCAATTCTAAGAATATTCAGATTATTTATTGTGATTACATCTAGTATAATTGTTTCCGCAACTTAGGGCAATATGGTAAATAATGATTTCTCGTTTTATGTGAAAAGAGAAGCGGATAGGAAATTTAGTTATATGGATAGAGAGGGTGGAGAAGTATCAATATTTTTCACACAATGAAAAAGAGGGACATGAGCATTGCTATTCATGTCCTGTGACTTATTTATTCAGCTATTTGCCGGGAGTAAAACTTTCATCTCAAAATTCGGTTGGAGCAAAGAAGTTAAGTGTGGGCTAATAATGAGTGGGATAAACAAAACCGCTCCACTTATTATAGTTTCACTTTATGCTCTCGTAATGGCACGTGGAAATAAAATATTATTTTCTAAATGAATATGCTCAAATAAATCAGACTCTAGCGCTTCAAGACGTTGGTAAACAAGTCGATAAGTACCGCAAGCGTCTTCTGGAGGAGTAAAGTCATTTGTCACTTTACGAATTTCTTTTATAATATTTCCAGCATGATTGTGCTCATTTTCTAGTTCATCTACTACTTTACGTAACTTTACATAATTTTCATCAGTTGGATTTTGTTCAAATTCTAAAATTAATGGAAAATCTTCCGTTTCTTCTTTAATTAAATGCTGTTCTAATTCCATTTTAAGTTCATGAAACAGCTTATGAATTTGAGCTAAATGAGGTTGATTTGCTCCATGAACGCGTAATACTTTCGTCACATATGGACTTAACTGCGGTAACTCTTCATTTAAATAACGATGATGCTTATGAATTACATAATCAATCAATTCACGATAAGAAGCATTTTTCCAATCAATTTCAGATTCATTTAATCGTTTCGTATTATGATAAAGTGTATTTAACTTTGTAATTACTTCAGAAGCCGATAAATTTCTTTCATGAATTGCATCAATAAGCGGCTTATTACCACCACAACAAAAATCTATTCTATAAGATTTAAAAAGATCACTAGATTTCGGAAATTGTGTAACAATCTCACCAACAATTGAAGTTTCAGTAAATGTATGTTCCATATGAATGCCTCCATAAAGTTTAAATGTAATATCTAAATTAAGAATAGCGATAAATGAAAAACAATGTGGTGATTGAAATCACTTATTATGTGTCTGATTTGAGAATAATAAAATGAGTTTTATAAAAGGAAGAGGGAGGGGAGGTAAATAGTTGCAATACTATGTAATAAAAAAAGAAGCTTACTAGAAGCTTCTTTTTTTATTACTATTTTTCACATGCGACTCCATCACCATCACGATCAAGTTTAGAACTATAACCTGGTTGGTCTCTATATAAAGGAGCTTTCCCAGCACTTCTAACTGCGGCACAATTTGCGTAAGTTACATTACTATTGATACTTACAGCAGGTTGTGTTTGAGCTTGCTGTGCTTTTTTCTGTTCCTCTTGTTGTTTACGAGCTTGCTCATCAGCCTGGCGTTTTTGTTCCTCTTGTTGTTTACGAGCTTGCTCATCAGCCTGACGTTTTTGCTCTTCTTGTTGTTTACGAGCTTGCTCATCAGCCTGACGTTTTTGCTCTTCTTGTTGTTTACGAGCTTGTTCATCAGCTAGACGTTTTTGCTCTTCTTGTTGTTTGCGAGCTTGCTCATCAGCTAGACGTTTTTGCTCTTCTTGTTGTTTGCGAGCTTGCTCATCAGCTAGACGTTTTTGCTCTTCTTGTTGTTTGCGAGCTTGTTCATCGGCTAGACGCTTCTCATCTTCTTGCTTTTGAGTTTTCTCGTCCGCTTCTTTCTTTTTATCATCTTTTTTCTCTGCATTATTAGAAGCGACTTGTTTATTTGTTGCTGTCGTCTTTTCAGAAGAAGGAGCTGAAATACTTGATAATGCAACAAAAATGACAAATAAAATAGCAGTGATTATAAATTGTTTTTTTGCTACACCTGTCTTTTTAATTACGGATAAGATTGCTAGAACAAGGAAAAAAATAAATAAAATTAAACTTAAAGTAGCAAAAAAATCGATGACTGGGTGTTCAGATTTTGTAGTGCCCATTCCTGTTAAGAGAATTGAAATCATAAAAAGAATAACAGTAGGACGACCATATTGTTTTGCTTTTCCATTTTTCTTAAAGAATGAAATGATACATAGTATTAAAAGAATAAAAGCAATAAAAAATAAAGCTGCACCAATATTACTCAAAATCGCCATTTTTATACCTCCATTTGTAAGATTTTCACTATTGATTATATAGGAACTTATTGGATATTACACGATTTATATAAATTTAGAAAATTAGTATTTTTAATAGACTTATAAACATTTATTTCGCATATAAGGAAAAAATAGATATATTCCCTATTACATTTTTGAAGAGAATTCATAAAGTATAATATAACGATTGAAAGGAGGGGGGTTTAAATGGAATTTCAATTATTGGTAACTTGTATATTACAAGAAGGTAATGCTTTCTTTTTAGTAACGAAAGTAGACGATGTTATTACGTTAAAAGTACCGATTACTGCGGGAGTAGCAGGTTTATTCTTAGCTTTAGGTGTACCAAGATGTTCTTAATTTAAGTTTCTAGAGTAGAAGGGAAGGGATATACCTTTCTCTTCTACTCTTACATAATATTGTTATGTAAACTGAAATATTGTTTTGTAATAGCACGTTTAAAATGGACATGCATATACTATAATGTTTCATTGGATGTTAGTGATGAAAGGTAGTTTTCACACGTGCATGTAGTGATGTTCATTAAGTTATGAAATTAAAGAGGTGCTATTATATATGAAAAGAAGAACATTGGATATTCCAGTTACATTGCGAAGAGAGTGGTTTTTAATAGAATTAGCCCATTTAACGAAAAAATATGGAATTGAAATTGCAACTAGCAAAATGGAAGCTGCACCGTTTTTAAGAGATCAAGTTACGGAATCAAAAATAGGATCAGGCCTCCAATATGATAAATATGATGATGAGTATATCATTGAAAATTAAAGGATACCAGCAAAAAAATTCTTTATAACAAAATATAAAATAAAGCAGATTCTAAATATGGAATCTGCTTTATTATGAAATACTTCTAGTCAACTATCCTCTTTCTAGTGTTTTTCCTACATATTTTTCTTGTGTTATTCCAAAAGATTCACGAAGAATGCGAGCATAATCTTTTGATTCTATTGGTCGTTTATTTTTTGTGCCTTTAAAGGTTTCTGTATAATTTTTATTTGTTAATGATACGTGACCATAATCAGTTAATTTACAAGTAATAGCCCCTTTATTAAAAGGCGATTCTTTATGCTCTACAATCACTTTTTGAATGTTATTCACTTTTTTCTCATCTATTGGATGTAAAGTGAAAGCATAGCCTATTTTCCATTCGTGTGAAGGTTCAGATTGCAAGAAATTTGTAGATTCCCCGTTAGCTCCTTTTCTCATTTCTAAAATGTGTGTACCTTTTCGGGTAGTTTGTTTGCGAATTCGATATTCTCCCGTTTGAGAAGAAATCACTTCTCCGTTAAAAGGGACGGGATGTAGAGGTAGATGAGATGCAAAACCTGCGTCTATAACATAATCTTTATAATTATGATTTAATATGATAATGACATGACCATCATCGGGTTTCCATTTATTATCGTAAAGATCATAAACAGTACCAGCTACTTTATATACTTGAAACCCACAATCCATTAAAAAGTAATACAATAAGGAGTTTAATTCATAACAAAGACCGCCTCGTTTTTGAATTAGTAACTTTTCTACTAAGTTATTTTTTGAGATGTTTTTAATAGTACCAGCCATAATATCGAGATTTTCATAGGGGAGAATCAAGCCCATTTTCAAGAGAATTTCATCTAAATCATTAAATGTTATTTCTTTTGCAGGAATTTTTAGTCGTTTAAAAAACTCCTTTTGTAAATTGGTCATCATAAAGCATTCTCCTTTCTTTTTACAGAATTTTCTTCTGCTCACCGATAGGTTAGTATTTATAAAAGTTTAATTCAAGTCTGCGAAAATTATCATAATATATGTTTCTCGAAATATTATTTTCTATTCGGAAATTTCAGTTTAAAATTTAATGGTAGGAAAGTCTTACAGTATAAGCCTCTATTCGTTTGTTTTGTATAAAATTAAATAAAAGTACATATCTTCATTAATCTTTTTTATAACTAGGTGGTAATAAAGTGTTTTTTTCCTAAAGTTTTTTCAAGATTTGTATACTTTATATAGACAATAATGATTTAGAGATATTTGGATTTAGTACGGTTAACAATTATTGAGAAACTTTTTTATAGTGTTCTCTCAAAAGGAAGAGATAGAAACAAAGAGAATAACGTGAGTTAAGAAAGAAGGTGTACTAGTAATCTCTTGCAAATAGGGACAAGATTTTGTTTAAGTAAAAAGATTATCTAGTATTAAGAGAGAAGATAAAAAAATATTACAAAGAGCACCTTCTTTCAAAAAAAGTGGGGGGAGTAACATGCGATTGATTAGAAGATGTGTTGCCTTACTGATTGTATTTTTAATTATGGCTCCAATGATTAGCACGAATGTACGGGCAGAAGTTGTAAAAGAGCTTGGAAAGGGATTTCCTGATACAGAAGTATTTACACCTGGAGAATGGTTTTTAGGTCAAAAACCTGCTAATTATGATGAGAATAAGCCTCCAATTCTTTTTGTACAAGGAAGGAATGGGAATGCTGATAGTTGGTATGGAAAGACAGTGTATCACGATATAAATGATATGTATGACTATGCTTTAAAAGCAGGTTATCAAACAGTATTTATACAATTATATGATGCTGCTGGGAAAGGGTCAGCTAGTCAGTGGGATAACGGAAAATTGTTAGCACAAAAATTAGAAGAAATATATAATCATTTCGGTAAAAAAGTTAATATTGTAGCACATAGTAAAGGCGGTATCGATACACAGGCTGCATTAGTAGGATATGGTGCAAATCGATTTGTCGGAAATGTTATTACACTTGCGACGCCACATCATGGATCAAACTTAGCGGATTTATCATATAGTTGGTGGGCAGGATGGCTTGCTTCTATTTTAGGTCAAAAAGATGATGGTACGTATTCATTACAAATGGGGGAAATGGCAAAATTTCGTTCAACGATTGATAATAATCCAGCAGCTAAATTAAATCGTTACTATACGGTTACTGGTACTAGCTGGGGACCAGTATTTTCTGCGTTATCTATGGGCGGGTTCTATTTGTCATCATACGGTTCAAATGATGGACTAGTAAATGAGTGGAGTGCTAAGTTACCGTATGGAATGCATTTATTTACAGATTCCAGATTTGATCATGATAATATAAGAAAAGGATCTGCTGTTTTCTCTCGAATTGAACCATATTTACGTACATCAAATGTAGCTGTACCAGCTTTAGTAGCATCCAGCACTAGTTCAAATGAAAATATAGAACAACTAAATACAACTTCAAATCAAAACATTTTAGGAGGAGAATTGCCACAAAGTCAATGGATAGAGCAAACTGTTACGGTTGATAAAAAAGCTGAAGGAATAGTTTCTATCTTAACAGCGTCTTCTGATGTAGAAGTACAAATGATGTCTCCAAAAGGAAAAATGTATACAAATAAGGATAGCGTTATTACTACTGGTGAAGGTGAATCTTTTTTTGGTGGTGCGACAATTAGAACATTTAAATTTGATAAAATGGATGTAGGAGAATGGAAAGTTAAAATGATGGCGAAGCAGTCGAAAGATGCATTTTTAATTGTAAGCGATTACAAGAGTGGTGCACCATTTGTTCTCCAAATGCCTACAAAAGTTAAAGTGAATAAATCTGAGTATAAACTGACAAAATCACCTGTGGCACCTGAAATGAAAGGGGATCTTTCTATAACAGTAAGAGTAGTTAATAAAGAAGGGAAACTAGTCTCTGAATACAATGAATTACAAAAGGGTAATAACAATACGTTTACTGGTGCTTTGAAGGACATAAAGCAACCAGGAGTATATAACGTTACGATGGATATAAAAGGGACGAATAAAGAAGGACAACCGTATAATCGTACAATTGTTAAGTCGGTTTATGTGGAGAAGTAAGAAAGAATGAGAAGTTTTTAATATAAAAAGTACCGAACTTTTGTAGTAGAAGAGTTCGGTACTTTTTTCATGTTTATTAGATGAACAGAAACGTACAATGGAATTTATGTTTGATTATAGGAATCAAAAGAGCATTATTCAATAAAAAAAGATGCTGAAATAGCATCTGAATGTGAAGAGGATTATTAACTTAGTTTTATAACTGTTAATTCAACTGAATTAATACCATTATCACAAGTTGCAATACTTTGACGATTAAAACCACTATTATTTTTCAGTTGAAGAGTGGAATTAGCTGTCACTGTAACAATCGTTTCGCCAGCTAGTTGAAGACATTCGTTATTTGATGAAGTATTCATTTGGAAAGCGAAATCACCTTGACTATTAGCAAGTGGATTATTATTTAAAAATATAGTCATGACTGGAATATGTGGAAATACAGGATTTGAAGTAGTGTTAATCGTTGAAATGAAAGAAACTCTATAATCACCAGCTTGACTAAATTGTATAGTAGTAGGGTTTAGTAAGGAAACTCCTCCTGCTATAGGGCCAACGTGATTAAATGGAAAAGGATCTCCAAAAGGAACAGTTATAAACTCAGTTTGCCAAAAAGTGCCGTATGCTGGACAACTTTTTTTATGTGAATGGTCGCATGAACATTTTTTATAGGAACTAGAAGAGGAGTTGCATGAACATTTTTTATATGAACTGGAAGAAGCGTTACATGAACATTTTTTATTTGAATTTGAAGAATGATAGTATGAACCCAATATATTACCTCCTATTATGAATGAAGTGTATACTCATAGTATTTTATGCTTGTCTTATATAAAAGGTGATAGATTTGGAGTATAAAGTGCTAATACGATGAAATATAGTAATAGAATAGTATCTGTAACGATTTTGAAGAAGAAAAGGTTGATGTTTTGGTGGAAATATCAGTGGAATATCTTGAAAGATTGAAGTAAAGCGGGCACGCATATTTTACATGTGAAAGTAAAACCATTATCCTCAGTTGTAATGATGTGATCGTTTAAGTGAATGTCTATTTTGTAGCGTTTGCATATTAGAGTTTATGGTTATTATCTTTTATTTACGTAGTGGGGCAGGAAGAAGACGAAAAGTATCGAATGAATGTACATATGTAGCATTGTTTGCTTTTGGTGTGAATAGTAATAAAAGATACGTTGAAATATTTTAAACCGTAACAAAAGAGCGATTAAATAATAGAGGGAGCAACTTACATGGAAAATATATTAAAGGTATCTTCAAAATCAAAACCAAATTCAGTAGCAGGTGCAATAGCTGGTGTACTAAGAACAAGTGGCAATGTGGAAATTCAAGCGATTGGGGCAGGTTCTATAAATCAAGCGATTAAAGCAATTGCAATCGCAAGAGGATTTGTTGCTCCAAGTGGTATTGATTTGGCCTTTGTTCCAGCATTTCAAGAGGTTACTATTAATGATCAAGAAAGAACGGCGATTAAATTAATTGTAGGTCCTAGAAGGAAAAGGTAACTGCAGTAATTCAGTATTGAAATGACATTTAACATAACAAACAAAAAGTGTCACAAATGCTTATGAAATAGGCATTTGTGACACTTTTATAGTTTTGTCAGAATAAAAACCTCTAAAACTGCTCATTCTTCTCCCAAGATTCCACAATATAATGTGCAATCGTCGGGTTGAACCCTTTCCCAACTAAAAACATAATCGCAGCAACTTCTGTTAAAGCGTGTTTGTGTGATGTATGTTTTGCTTCATTTAAACCGTAATCTACCCAAGGTTTTACGAAATCTAGTACAGGTTTCTTTAAAGGTAAAAACTGTGTACCGACGACTTGTTGAATTTGTTGTTGTGTTGGTTCTGTAATTGGTCCAGGCGGTAAGATTTGCGGTTGTGTAATATCAAATGTTGGTCCTGGTGGTAAAATTTGTGGTTGTGTTGGATCAATTGTTGGTGGTTTAGGCGGTGAGACACGCGCGTTGTAGTTTGGTTGGTACATTTGTTGTTGGTATTGTGGTTGTTGCGGCTGAGTTGCGTATGGATTTTGTTGAAATTGTTGCTCTTGATTTTGTGGTGCTACATATGGATTTTGAGGGTATTCATAATTTGGACGTGAGTCGTATGGATTTTGTTGATATTCAGTTTCTTGATTTTGCGTTGTTGCATATGGATTTTGCTGATATTGTTGTTCTTGATTTTGCGGTGCTGCATATGGGTTTTGAGGATATTCATAATTAGGACGTGTGTCGTATGAACTTTGTTGATAATTAGCTTCTTGGTTTTGCGGTGTTTCGTATGGATTTTGTTCATATTGTTGCTCTTGTTCTTCATATTGTTCTGTGTATCTTTGTTCTTGTTGCTGAGGATAAAATGGTTGTTGTGGGTAAGGCGGTTGATTATTATAGAACATGTTTATTCCTCCTTCATGATGATGCCTACCACCCAGTGTATGGGCGGACAAGAAAATATGTGATGAAAAAATGCGGGCGTGTTACAATAAGTAACTGGGTGAAGATAAAATGACAAAACAAGAAAAGATTCAAAAAACAATTACTTTTGTAAAACATATTTTAGAAAAAGATGCGAGTGGGCATGATTGGTATCATATTGAGCGCGTACATAAACTGGCGATTTCTTTATCCGAGCAAGAAGGGGGAAATCGTTTTATAATTGAAATGGCAGCATTACTTCACGATGTGGCAGATGAGAAGTTAAATGAAAGTGAAGAAGCAGGAATGAAAAAAGTTTCTGATTGGTTAGAAGAGTTACATGTTAAAGAAGAGGAAAGCAAACATGTTCTTCATATCATCGCCAATATGTCTTATAAAGGTGGTCATGGCGGTAAAGTGGATTCACTTGAAGGGAAGCTTGTTCAAGATGCGGATCGCTTAGACGCTCTTGGAGCAATTGGAATAGCTCGCACATTTGCGTATGGTGGAGCGAAAGGGAGATTAATGTATGATCCAACTATTCCTCCGCGTGAAGTGATGACGAAAGATGAATATAGAAAAAATAACGATCCATCTTTAAATCATTTTTATGAAAAACTTTTGAAACTAAAAGACTTAATGAACACGAACGCAGCAAAACAAGAGGCTGAAGTTCGTCATCGTTATATGGAACAGTTTATTGAACAATTTATGAAAGAGTGGAATGCACAAATATGAAAATGTTAACTGTGGAAAACTTATCGAAATCATACGGAGAAAAACCGTTATTTGATGGATTATCATGTAGTATTACAGAAGGACAACGTGTCGGAATTATAGGTGTAAACGGTACTGGGAAATCGACATTATTAAAAATTATTGCAGGGTTAGAAACTCCTGATACAGGTGATATGACGCATTCACGTGGTTATACAATTAGTTATTTATCACAGCAACCAGAGTTTGATGAAAAGCTAACTGTATTAGAGCAAGTGTTCCATGGTGATACACCTTTAATTCGTCTTCTTCGTGATTATGAACAATCGTTATTAAATATCGAAAAAGATCCAAGTAATGAAAAAGTACAGGAACAATTATTTGCAGTGCAGCAACGTATGGATGCGATGAGTGCATGGGAAGCAAATGCGAATGCAAAATCGTTATTAACGAAATTAGGAATTACTGATTTTACAGCAACTGTTGGAAACCTATCTGGTGGACAAAAAAAGCGTATTGCAATGGCGCAATGTTTTATTGAAACACCTGATTTATTAATTTTGGATGAGCCTACGAACCATCTTGACCATGAGACAGTTGAATGGTTGGAAGAATATTTAGCAAGATATAATGGTGCGGTATTACTTGTAACCCATGATCGTTATTTCTTAGATCGTGTGACAAACCGTATTTTTGAATTAGACAATGGTAAACTATATAGTTACGAAGGAAACTATAGTACATTTTTAGAAGCGAAAGCACTTCGTGAAGAACAAGAAATTGCACAAGAATCAAAACGTCAAAACTTATATCGCCGCGAACTAGCATGGATCCGCCGCGGTGCAAAAGCTCGTTCGACAAAGCAAAAAGCACGTATTCAACGATTTGATGAGCTGAAAGGTCAAGAAGGACCATCTGCAAAACAGTCAGTTGATATTGCGCTTAGCGGGAGTCGTCTTGGGAAAAAAGTACTTGAGTTAAAAGATGTAACGAAAAAATTCGGTGATAAAACGGTATTACACAACTTTAATCATATTGTGAAACCAGGAGATCGTATCGGAATTATTGGAGCGAATGGAAGTGGGAAATCTTCTTTATTAAATATGCTTGCAGGTAAGCTATCTCCTGATAGTGGTGAAATTGAAGTTGGACAAACCGTAAAAGTTGCTTATTATACACAAGAAAATGAAGAAATGAATTTAAATCAACGTATGATTGAATATATTAAGGAAATTGCAGAAGTTATTCATACGACAGACGGAAAAGTAATTGGTGCATCTCAAATGTTAGAACGTTTCTTATTCCCGACGCATTCACATGGTACACCGCTGGGTAAGCTATCTGGTGGGGAAAGAAGACGTTTATATTTATTACGTATTTTAATGGGAGAACCAAACGTACTATTACTTGATGAACCTACGAATGATCTAGATACACAAACATTAACAGTACTGGAAGATTATTTAGAAGATTTCCCAGGTGTCGTTTTAACTGTATCGCATGACCGTTACTTCTTAGATAAAGTAGTAGATGAATTGTTCATCTTTAGTGGCGGAGGCGAAGTGCGTGAATTCCTAGGTAGTTATACGGACTTTTTAGAAATGGAAAAGACGAAAGAACTTATTGAGAAGGCGGAAGTTCAAAAAGAGAAAAAAGTGGTAGAAGAAGCTCCGAAACAACAACGTAAACGTAAACTTTCATACAATGAGCAGCGTGAATGGGAAACAATTGAAGATACAATTGCCGAACTAGAAGAGAAAATTGAGTCAATTGGAGAAGCACTTGCGAAAGTTGGATCTGACTTCACAAAGGCACAAGAATTATCTGAAGCACAGCAGAAAACAGAAGAAGAGCTAGAAAAAACGATGGAAAGATGGAGTGAACTATCAGACATCGTTGAAGGATTAAAATAAAAACAAGCTGCATATATTGAAAAGTAAAGAGAAAAACTTTACACTATTGGTAGAACCTATTTTAGGAGGGAAAAAATGAGAACATCTAATCCAATGTTGAAAAAAGAGGCATTCCGTAAAGAGGGAGCAAGCGCTTCTGCGATGACGATTGGTGGAACAGTAGGCAAAACGTTTATTATGCTTATCTTGCTACTTGCAACGTCTGTCTATTCATACATACAGATGATGCAGGGGACGATGAAGATGCCAGTACTAATTGGTGCTTTAATCGTTGCGGCAATCATCGCATTTGCGTCTATGTTCTTCCCGCGTATTTCACCTTTTGGTGCACCAATCTATGCAGCGGTAGAAGGGGTTGTATTAGGTAGTATTTCAGCGGTTTATACAATGAAGTTTGGCGATTCTATCGTTTTAAATGCTGTATTACTAACAATCTCAATTCTATTTGCAATGTTAGTGTTATATGCAACACGTGTAGTAAAGGTAACGGATAAATTCCGTACAGGCGTGATGGCAGCAACACTTGGAATTATGGTTATGTATTTAGTCGTATTTCTACTAAACATGTTTGGTGTAACGGTTCCGTATATTCACCAAGGCGGTACGATTGGTATTATTATTAGTGCAGTTGTTATCGTAGTTGCTGCTTTAAACTTATTACTAGATTTCGATCTAATCGAAAATGGTGTACGTAGTCAAGCTCCAAAATATATGGAGTGGTACACTGCGATGGGACTAATGCTTACATTAGTTTGGTTATACTTAGAAATTCTTCGTTTCGTTTCTTACTTTACGAAAAATGACTAATAAAAAATCCTGCATGAAAAATGCAGGATTTTTTTATTTTCAAAGATAGAGTGAAATTTTAATCAGTGAGGCTTATACTGCCTGTTAATGCAGGGTAATTTCGGTAATGGTATAATATGGTTGTTGGTAATTCAAATTGAAGGGGGATGGAGTATGATGAAAGAGAAGAAAGGGATTATGAAAAAACTATTTTCTAAAAGTTTTTTCATAGAACTAGAAGATGCTTTAACGTATCCATCATCAGAAGTTATTATTTCCGCTATTGAAAGGTATGCGGTTGAATGTCAGGAACAATTGAATTTTGAGAGTAAAGTTAAACCGATTACTTTTTACTTAGAAAATGTAATGTATCGTGTTGAGATAAAGATGGCACGCGGTGGATATTACATTTCCTGTAGTGAAGTATAAATTTTGAAACCTTACATGTTTAATATATGTAAGGTTTCTTTTTTTCTTTTACAGCATATAAAATAATATTTTTTATTTTAAAATATATTATTTTACGCTTTTTACCCTTCATACATTTTTCTTTACAATGAAGAAAAATATGTGAGGTGGTATAACATATGATGAATCGAGTTGTATTAATCGGTAGATTGACAAAGGAGCCAGAATTATACTACACAAAGCAAGGTGTCGCTTATGCACGAGTATGTGTTGCGGTGAACAGAGGTTTTCGAAATAGTTTAGGTGAGCAACAAGTAGATTTTATTAATTGTGTCGTTTGGAGAAAATCGGCTGAGAATGTAACTGAATATTGTAAGAAGGGGTCACTTGTTGGAATTACCGGACGTATTCATACGAGGAATTACGAAGATGATCAAGGAAAGAGAATATATATAACGGAAGTTCTGATTGAGAGCATTACATTTTTGGAGAAAAGGCGGGAGGGGGCATCACAATAAGAGGGCTTAGTAGTATAGCCCTCTATCACTTTTGATTGATACCCTCCCAAACAACATCTAATTGTTGATTGAGTATATTTTTCGCGTTTATTTCATTAGCATGTAATAGTGAATGAGACATTAATGTATAAAAATAAGTACTCATAATTGTAGAGGTGATAATATGTATATCCCATTTACTGTTTAATTTTCCTGTCGCTTTTGCTTCTGCAATAATTGAAGACAAACCTTCTTGTAGTTGTTGTATGCTGTTTACTTCATCTTCTACTAAGTAGTTAGACTTAATAATCTCAAAGACGGCATGCTGCATTAAATCACCATGTCCAGTAAAACGGTCTAGTAAGTCTCCTAGAACAAGTTGGATTCTTTCTTTTGGATGTTCCACATTTTCATATGCTTTTAAACTTTCATTCCATAGCTCAATTTGAGAATCACCTAAAAATAATAATATGTTTTCTTTTTTCGGAAAGTAGTTGAAGAAAGTTCCTTTTGCAATCCCGCATGCAGTAGTAATATCTTGAACCGTTACATTTTCGTACCCGCGTTCTTGGAAGAGTTGTACTGCTTTTAGGAATATAAGTTCTTTTAATTCTTTTTTTCTCGTTTCTCTAAGCATTTTATCTACTCCTAACACAAACAATTATATCTGTTTAATAGATAATCTTAAATAAAATCTTACTTCATGATTAAGTTTAATGTAATTGAAAGAAGGGTAGAGAATGCTGTTTCTCATTTTTGTTATAAATGAAAGTTGTATAGTTCATGTGCTTGTCTTTCAGAAATCCATTTCGGAATACGTTTCATTACTTCGTTTCTCACTATAGTTAAAGGTGTACTTTCTATTTGCGCCATTTTTCCAACTTTCCAAGCAGTATTTGAGATTTTTTCAATTCTATCTCGTCTTTTTTGTTCGTATTCTATGAATGCTTGACGATAATGGGCATTATTCTTAATACATTCAGCCAAAATAATCGCATCTTCAATTGCCTGACAAGCTCCTTGACCTAAATTAGGAGTAAGTGCATGAGCTGCATCCCCAATAAATACGATGCGCTTTTCAAAAAACTGTTTCATTGGTGTAATGTCTACAATGTCACGATGAATCATAGTAACGTCCGATGCATTATTTAAAATAGATGGGATGGGATTGTGGTAAGTTTTGAAATGATTATATAAATCTGCTGTTGTGTAAGCTTTGTATTTTGGATCTCTAGCTTTAGCGTTTATGAGCGCATACCAGTATACTTCGTTATTGGGAAGAGGAACGATACCAAATCTACCGTTTGTTCCCCAAGTTTCAATAAAATCGTTTGCTAGGAGTTACGCCGCGCCAACACGTATATCCTGCATAACGATAATTATCGCTTTGTGTTACTTGTTTTCGAATGACAGAATGAATACCATCAGCAGCAATGAGTATATTACCAAGTGCTTCACTACCATCTTGGAATAATATTTTTAAGGCGTTTTCTTCATTTTGTTCTATTTTTGCGCATTCTTTTCCCCATTCGACAGTATCTTCTTTTAGTTCAGAAAGTAGTAATTGATGTAAATTTTTTCTATGAATGGAGTACATTTTTGGATAACATGCTGGAATGGTCAATTTATTGAAAATACTTCCTTTTTCGGATACAAGGTTAAAGCCGTCACTTTCGTTGCCAATTTTTTTTATTCTCTCAGAAATTCCGTATGGTTCAAGTGCTTGCATCGCATTTGGGGCGATGATAATACCTGCACCAGCAACAGTAGGTTCAGTATTTTGGTCATATACCTTTACATCTAATCCTATTTTTTGTAAGGAAATTGCTGTGCAAAGTCCAGCAATACCGCCACCAATAATTATGACATTATTCATTTGATATCCCTCCAACTTAGAGTGACTTTGATCATAAAATGACCATAGTCATTTTATGAGTTAAGGTTAATCCCTTTTTCTGGTATTGTCAATTATACTTTTAACTTTAGTTTTCGAACGATTAGGTGAAAATAGAATGAATGAAACTTCTAAGAAATGTAGAAAAGGAATTAGCAAAATTAAGCATCCGAGTAGGTTTAGAGAGGTGGAACATGTTACAATACACGTAAGAACACGCAATAAAGGAGAGTTTTTTACGTGAAGATTAAAGCAATTGAACCGACGCCAAGTCCAAATACAATGAAAGTTATTTTGAATGAAGTATTACCATCAGGAGCGCGAAATAATTATACAAATGAAAATAAAGAACAAGCACCAATGCAAGTGCAAGAAATTTTGAAAATTGAAGGCATTAAAGGTGTATATCATGTAGCCGACTTTTTAGCAGTGGAGCGAAATGCGAAGTTTGACTGGAAAGTTTTATTACAACAAGTTCGTTCTGTTTTCGGCGAAGAGGTAGTAGAAGAAAGTGAAGAACAACAACTTGCTCATTTTGGGGAAGTGAAAGTGTTTGTTCAAATGTTCTTTACAATTCCAATGCAAGTAAAGTTAACAGATGGAACATCGGAAGAACGTGTTGGCTTACCAGATCGTTTTAAAGAATCAATTATGAAAGTACAAATGTCTGCACCAAACGTTGTAAAAGAACGTAAATGGGTGGAACAAAGTACACGTTACGGTAATTTTGAAGAAATCGGGAAAGAAGTAGTAGAAGAGATTGTTGCTGCTTATTCAGAAGAACGTGTAAATGAAACAGTTAAAGAATTATTAAACCAGGCAGGTGCTGTTGAAGTAACGATTCAAAAGCGTGAGCCATATAAAGTAACTGAAGAGATGATGAAAGATGCTGACTGGAAAAACCGTTTTGCAGCATTAGAACAAATGGATCCTACTGAAGAAGATATTTCAGTGTTGAAGATGGCGTTAGATGATGAAAAAGTTTCAATCCGCCGTTTAGCAACAGCGTATTTAGGTATGGTAAAAGGTGATGGAGTATTGCCGTTATTATATAAAGCGTTATTAGATCGTTCAGTAAGTGTTCGCCGTACAGCGGGCGATTGCTTATCAGATGTAGGTGATCCAGCAGCGATGTTCGTTATGATTAAATCTCTGAAAGATTCAAGTAAATTAGTACGCTGGCGTGCAGCAATGTTCTTATTTGAACTTGGAGATGAAAGTGCGATTCCTGCATTAAAAGCAGCGCAAGATGATCCGGAGTTTGAAGTAGCGATGCAAGCGCGTCTAGCATTAGAGCGTATTGAAGGTGGAGAAGAAGCAAAAGGTTCTGTATGGAAACAAATGACGGAGTCTCGTAAAGGGGAATAATGTATGATTGTTTTCTATGATAGTTGGTGTCCGATGTGTACGGCGGTTGCAGAACGTACGAAAAAACTAGATAAAAAGGGTAAGATGCAATTTGTTTCATTTCGAGATGAAGATGTAGTTGAGAAGTATGAACTTTCTCAAGAACTACAAAGTAAGATGGAACAAAGATTGTATATTTTAAAAAATAATAAGTGGTATACCGGAATTCATAGCATACATGTATTAGCAAAGGCCGTTTCATCTTATTGGTTTGCCGTTCCTTTTATAAAACTATCTATCGTACTCGGATTTGGAAGTAAAGTATACGATTATATCGCTAACAATAGAAAACTTGTCCCAGTTGGACATTGCCGCGGTGGGGTTTGTGAAATCCCTACAAAAAAATGAAATCATCGTTATCTTTCTTTTGCACCTAGTAATAGAGCGTGATATGATGAATTTGGAATGAAAGTTGAAGGAGAGATTACACGATGTCAAATGCTTATGAAGAATACATGCGCCAAATGGTAATCCCAATGCGTCAAGAATTAGTGCGTTCTGGGTTTGAAGAGTTAACTACAGAAGAAGCTGTAACAGAATTTATGGAAAACACGGCAGGTACAACTTTAGTAGTTGTAAACTCAGTTTGTGGTTGTGCAGCTGGTTTAGCACGTCCATCAGCAGGTCAAGCAGTTGTTCGTGCTGAAAAACAACCAGATCATCTTGTAACTGTATTCGCAGGTCAAGATAAAGATGCTACTGCAAAAATGCGTGAATACTTCGGAGAAATTCCTCCATCTTCACCATCTATGGCATTATTAAAAGGAAAAGAAGTTGTTCACTTCATTCACCGTCATGAAATTGAAGGTGCAACTATGGACGAAATTATTACGAACTTAGAACAAGCTTTCGAAAAGAATTGCTAAAGAAGGGGGAGAGTAAATCTCCCTCTTTTCTTTATATAGAGGTGAAAAAATGATCGTAACAACAGCAGGAAGAACGAACAAAGAAATGACAGATTATGCAAACAAGGTAGCAGCAGAATTAAATCTTTCTTTCGTTAAACGTAATGACGTACCAGTACATAAACTGCATGAGCAGTATGAACAAGATGTACTTGTTGTAGGGAAAAACCGATTAGCTATTTATCCGAGAGGAACGGAAGAGTCATTTTTCTTTCATCCAAACTCAGCGATGTTTCGTGTGAAAAGGTTAATGCGCGGAGAACACGATCCGTTTGTACAAGCCGCGCAATTAGAGAGCGGAATGACAGTATTAGATTGTACGCTCGGTATGGCATCAGATAGTATTTTAGCTAGTTATATTGTTGGTGAAAGCGGAAAAGTAACGGGACTTGAAGGTAATGAGTATATGGCTTATATTATGGAAAATGGTTTAAAAACATGGTCTTCAACTGTTTCTGAAATTGATGAGGCAATGCAACGAATCGATGTGAAGCAAACGGAGCATTACGCATTTTTAACACAATGTGAAGACAATAGTTATGATGTTGTGTACCTTGATCCGATGTTTGAAGAAACTGTTATAGAATCAGATGGAATAAAAGGATTAAAACACTTCGCTTTGTATCATGATATTACTGACGAAACAATTGCAGAAGCGAAGCGTGTGGCGAGAAAGCGTGTCGTTCTGAAAGATCATTTCCGTAGTTCTAGATTTGAAAAACATAATTTTCATGTATACAAAAGAAGAAGTGCTAAGTTTCACTTTGGTGTAATTGACCCTTGCTAATTGTTTGAAAAGATGTATAATAAGCAATAATTAATTAAATATACTGTCGGTGATGAAGAGAGTAGTCTTTTTTTGAAGGAAAGCGAGCTAGGGATGGTGTGAGCCTAGTGCGGAAGAAAAAGATGAAGCGCACTTCGGAGATGCTTCTTGAACGGATAGTTAGAGTAAGCCGAGGCCCCCTGTCCTCGTTATAAACGGGAAAGTGGTTCGTAATGAACAACAAGGGTGGTACCACGGGTTTAAACTCGTCTCTTTTTAGAGACGAGTTTTTTGTGTTTTAAAAATGAAGGAGGTTGTAGTATGGATTATAAAAAGCAGTTTGCAAAAAGTTTATCCAATATTTTTACAAATGAATTAACACAAAATCAAATTTTAGATTTAATCGAAACGCCGAAACAAGATGAATTCGGAGATGCGGCATTTCCATGTTTTTCACTTGCGAAACAATATAAAAAATCACCAGCTATTATCGCAAAGGAAGTTGCGGAGAAATTAAGTAATCCATTTTTTACGAAAGTAGAGGCCGTTGGTCCTTACGTAAATGTATTTTTTAATCGTGAAATTGTAAGTGATGCAGTATTAAAAACGGTTTTATCGGAGAAAGAAGAGTACGGTCAAAATCACTTTGGCTGTGAAAAAACGGTAGTTATCGATTATTCCTCTCCGAATATCGCGAAACCTTTTTCAATGGGGCATTTACGTTCTACGATGATAGGTAATTCATTGAAACATATCGCTGAAAAATGTGGTTATGAAGTTGTAGGAATTAATTATATTGGGGATTGGGGAACACAGTTTGGAAAGTTAATTACGGCTTATAAAAAATGGGGAAATGAAGCAGTAGTTAAAGAAGATCCAATCCGTGAGCTATTTAAGTTATATGTTCAATTCCATGAAGAGGTAAAAACCGACGAAGCACTAGAAGAAGATGGACGCGCTTGGTTTAAGAAATTAGAAGAAGGTGATGAAGAAGCGGTTGAGCTTTGGAATTGGTTCCGTCACGAATCCTTAAAAGAATTTTCTCGTATTTATGAACTTCTCGGTGTTGAATTTACTAATTTTCAAGGAGAAGCTTTTTATAATAACTTAATGGAAGATTTTATTGGAATTTTAGAAGAACATGATTTGCTTGAAGAGTCTGACGGCGCGTTAGTTGTTAATTTAGAAGAAGAGGGAATGCCGCCTTGCTTAATTAGAAAATCAGATGGTGCGACGATTTACGCAACACGTGACTTAACGGCAGCTGTATACCGTCAAAACACATATGCATTTGATAAAGCGTTATATGTAGTTGGCCCAGAACAAAGTTTACATTTTAATCAATTTTTCACTGTATTAAAAAAGCTTGGTTACAATTGGGTTGAGGGTATGGAACATGTACCGTTTGGGTTCATTTTAAAAGACGGTAAGAAAATGTCGACACGTAAAGGAAGAGTTATTTTACTTGAAGAAGTACTTGAGGAAGCAATAGAACTTGCGAAACAAAATATTGAAGAGAAAAATCCAAACTTAAAACAGAAAGAAGAAGTAGCGAAGCAAGTCGGTGTTGGCGCAGTTATATTTCACGATTTAAAAAACGAGCGTATGCATAATATCGAATTCTCATTAGAAAACATGCTGAAATTTGAAGGTGAAACAGGACCGTACGTACAGTACACACATGCACGTGCTTGCTCTATTTTAAGAAAAGAAAGTATAGAATTTGAAACGTGTATGTTTGCATTAAAAGATGATCATAGCTGGAGCGTCGTAAAATTACTAAATAAATTCCCGCAAGTAATTGAAGCAGCCTTCAACAAAAATGAGCCATCAATCATTTCGAAATACGTATTAGATGTAGCACAATCGTTCAATAAATACTACGGTAATGTTCGTATATTGGAAGAGAGCGAAGAGAAAGAAAGTAGACTGGCATTAGTTTATGCTGTGACAGTTGTATTAAAAGAGGGATTACGTTTACTTGGGATAGAGGCTCCTGAGGAGATGTGAAACAAATAGGTATACGTATCATAGTAGATATGTATGCCTATTTATTTTTATAGAAAATGTGAAAGCAGAAGTTTTATTTTATTAAATCTAAATTTTTCTAGAATTGTTTCAAGTGTAGGAATGTCCTTATTAAATGGAGAATTGTAATGTCATATATAAAGGAGGCGTGAAATTTGGAAACATACGATTGGAACAGTAAACTAGCATATTTAAAAAACACAAGAGATTTATATTACAACGACGATTATGTAAGCTTTTTAGTAAATATGGTTTGGAAGATTACTAAGCCAGTACATATTATTGATTATGGTTGTGGATATGGTTATTTAGGCTTAGTATTAATGCCTTTACTTCCAGAAGGATCAAAGTATACAGGCATTGATAGTGGAGAAACATTACTTGCTGAAGCAAGAGAGTTGTTTCGTTTACTTCCGTATGAGACAGAATTTCTTGAGGGAGATGCTACAGAAATTGAATTGAAAGATACATACGATATAGCAATTTGTCATGCTTTCTTATTACATATGAGTTCGCCAAAAATGATGCTAAAAAAAATGATACATTCAATTAAAAAGGGCGGAAAAATAATCTGTTTTGAACCACATTGGATATCAAATATGTCTTCATACTTTTTAAATGGAGAGAATCAATCGGAGATTATTAGGCTAGGTACTTTGCAGAAGTTATTTGAAAGTGACACGCAGAGAAACGGAAAAGATGGAAATATTGGTATGAAAATACCGATGTTTTTAAGTGAACTAGGAGTAAAAAATATTCAATGTCGAGTAAGTGATAAAGTGAACTTTTTAGATTCTAATATGTATCATAATGATAAACAAAGTTTGTATCACTCATTAAAAGAAGAGGGGATTGCAGGAGATCCAGGTGATACACAGCAATTTATAGAACGTTTAATGGCTAGAGGATTAACATATGATGATGCGCTAGCTCAATATGAAGCTGAACTCAAATTTTTTAGAGCGTTTCATCTACATGCCTCTTTAGTATATGCTCCGAATATGAAAATTACATTTGGTGACGTAGAATGTTGAAAGATAGCTGTGTGTCGGAGTATGTATTTTTTTGTTGATAAGTCGATATCCACCGTATAATCGTTGATATATTTTGAAAGTCGTCGATATATTTCAAAAATCGCTGATATATTTAAATTATCGCCGATATAATTTTATGTACTGATTTCAGCTTCCGAAAGATAAGATCCTCATGTAATGTTATTACATTTAATCAAACAAAATATGGAGAAAAACAATCATTTTTACTATATTTTGTTATAAATTCGAATAATATTAAATAATACTATCCATTATAGGAGATTTTAGTTGAATACCTACAATATGATGTGTAAAATCTAAGCAAGTAGCAGTGCAAATAAATATTCGAGGTGAATACATGCTAGATTTTAAGCAGTTAGATGCTTGTTTGAAAGACAAGAGATTTATAGATGGATTACAGGAAATAAATAATGAAATTTCATATATAAAAGAAAAGAATGCTTTATCTTATTTGAAGAATTGGCTTGCTAGTGTTCCTTCGCATAAGGAGTTTGACATATTAATACGTCTTACTGATGAAGGGCTTATGCACCAATACAGTTCATTCCTCATTCGCTACGCCTACAAAAAATTCCCAAATATGAGAACGCTCTCTTTATATTGTGATGAGTTAATTGATGAGCGGAAAATACTTGAAGTAGAACAGTTGTTAAAAGACTCATTAGAAGAGGTAAGTAAAGAAGAAATAGAAGCTGATCTTTTAGCGAAAACATATTTTACGTTAGTACGATGTTTGTTGGAAATGAAACGAAATGAAGAAGCCCTAATCTATATGCAAAAGGCAGAGGAGTACAGTTCACGTGCCGTATTTGATAAATGGGGCTACGTCTATATGCATACAGGTGAATGGGAGAAAGCAGAAGAACAATTTATAGCCGGCATGCAGCATAAAGATTGTGAAGAGCTATCTACCTATTTATTATCACAATTATATGCGAATCAAGGAGAACAAAAACGTGCATTACAGCTAATTGATGATGCGATTGTAAAGTTCCCGCAAGTACCATATTTTCATTTTGAAAAGGTAAAATATTTATTAGATTTAAGGAAGTATGAAGAAATGTTAGCGGTAATAGATAACATAAATAATCAGCTTCCTTATCATGCGTATAAAGCTTACTTTGTACATTTACGTGCAGAAGCGCTTTACAAAATGAATAAACTTGTAGATTTACAACAGTTATTAAAAGAAGAAAAAAGTTTAAAAGAGTCTTTATATCATAATTTAGAAAAAAATCCAGATGGAAAAAAGGTGCACTTACCGATAGTTCCTATTGTACAAAAGGATAATTATTGTGTTCCGACAAGTTTAGAAATGATGTTGCAGTTATGGGGAGAAAAACGTACACAAGATGAAATAGCAGAGTTTATTTTTGATATGACAGGCTCAAAGTTTTCAGATACTGTTTCTTATTTAGAAGAATTAGGTTATGAATATCGTTATTTTAAAGGGAATGAGGAAAATTATAAGAGACTGCTGGATGAAGGGATTCCTGTTTTATTAAGTATAGATATTGAGCATGCTTCACATGTACAAGTGCTATCTGGATATGATGATACGTTACAAGCTTTTTATGTTCAAGATCCGAACTTTATAGAACCAGTTATTGTGGAATATAGTAAGTTACAAGAAAAATATCGTTACACAGGTTGTTTAGCGATTACGTTTGTTCCGAAAGAAAAGAAGGAGCAATTAGCATTTTTAAATGAAGAAGAAAATCATTATTTTAAATCTATTTTTTCTCTTACGGATCATTTAGATGAACATGATAAAGAGGGGATTTATAACTTAGTACAATTTTTAAAAGAGTCGAGTGATAATCCGAATACGTGGTTATATACAGTTAAGCATTTAGATGTTGAAGTAGATAATGAGTTTATTATATGTTGTATTGAAAAGTTAATGGAGAAGTTTCCGAACTCAGATTTTGTTAAATTGCATGGTGCGCAGTGCTTTATTCGCCTTCAAGAATTAGAAAAAGCCGGGCAAATGCTGACAAGTGTTGAGAAGAAAAATAATCGTGCTTTATATCATTTAATAAACGGAAGATATGCTTTTGAACAGGAAAGTTATATAGAAGCGATTTCAAGTTTTCGTTCATCATTACAATTAGACGCAGATCAGCCGATTGCTTGGAGTTTTCTCGCTCTATCATACATGTATATCGATCAATCTGAAAAGGCGTTGCAGTTTTCTCAAGTTGCTTTAGAACGTAGTCCAGAAAGATTCACTTTAACGAATCACGGATTAATATTAATAGATTTAGAAAGATATGAAGAAGCGTATGAAATTTTTAATGACTTATTAAGAGAGAATAAAAATGAGGCACATGTATGGTATGAGCGCGCGAGATGTGCGCATCATTTAGGGAAATTACATTTAGCGATAAAAGGGCTTAAAGTAGCGATTTATTTGGATAGTAATGCACCTTACATCTATACGAAACTTTCGGAAATATACGAGTCTGATTTGAAGGATGAGGAAAGTACGAAAGAAATTTTATTAAAAGGTATTGAGAATTGTGACGATAAGGCACCTCTATACGTAAAACTCGGTGACTATCATTTTCAAAATGATAGTCTGGAAGAAGCAGAAACATTGTATAATCGTGCTTTAGAAGAAAATCATGATGATGTTTATTCTCACTTTGGACTTACGCAAGTTTATATGGCGAAAGAACAATACAAGGAAGCGAAACAATATATTCTCGGTATTGAAAAACAAATTGAAAAGAGCCAAGATTTTCTTATGAATGCGGGAATGGTTCTATGGGATGCTGAGGTTGAACTTGGTGGAAATGAAGAAGGGTTTAAAGTAGCTTTGTCTAAGTTAGAGAGTGGTATAAAGCAGAGTGAATATAATGTGGCAAGTGCGTTAGATGAATATGTGAATCGAATTAAAGGAACGGTATTTGTACAAAGAGGTATAGCATTCTTAAGAACGTTACACAAAGAAAGAAATGAAATAAGCGAATACGGTTGTTATACAGGTATTTTATATGAATCTATTGGGCAGTACGGCCAAGCGATGAAAAGGTATAATAAGGCGATAGAACAAAAGGAAACGGCATTACCGTATTACCGAATTGGTGAAACGCTTATGGCATTAGGGCAATTGATAGAAGCAAAACAAGCGTATGAAACATGTTTAGAGCTTGATGAGAATTTCGAAGGTGTACATTTACAGCTTGCAGAAATATACGAAAAAGAAGAAAATCGTTCTAAAGAACAAAGTCATATGGTTCAGGCTATGAAAGAAGAGCCGATGCATATTAATATGGAATATTTGGCACAGCTTTCAGTAGAAATGAGTCTTCAGGAAGAGTTACTGACAGAACTAGAACAATTAGCGGACGAAGCACCTGAAATATGGCGATTAGATGCGATTGCATATGTGTATGGAGCGATGGATGAAATAGATAAAGAACAAGCACAGATTGAAGAGGCACTTCAATTAGATAGTGAGCATATAGAAGTTCTATATCATTATGCCAAAGTGTTAGTGAAAAAAAGGAATGCAAAAGCAATTGAAATTGCAATGAAAGTTATACAAAAAGATGCAAATAATGAACGAATATTTGATGTGTATGTAAAAGCGATAGAACAAAATAAGAAATTGTCTAACATACGAGATTTTCTTCATACACTAAAACTGAAAAAGGCAGAAAGAAGTATGGCATTTATGTATGCAGCATCTGCGGTGATGGAAAGATGGATTGAACGTCAACAAAATGAACAGCCGAAGAAATCCATAATTACAAGAGCTTTTTATCGCATGAAAAACCGTGCGAAAGAAATTTCGATTATTACTACAATTATTGATTTATATGAAATCTCATTAAAGTTAAATCAAAAAAATAGTATGGCAGCGCAGCGATTTTCACTATTTTACGAGAATGTGGCGATGTATAAAGAGGCGATAGATGTATTGCAAACATCGTTAGAAAATAAATGGGATTACGATATAGCGAAGCAACTTGTAAATCTTTTCATGGCGTGTGAGGAAGAAGATATGTTACGGGATGCTTCAGAATTAACGAAGCAAATGGTTCGAGAGTTACCAGATGATTATGATACGCTTCTTTTACAAGCACAAGTATTCTTTAAAATAGGAGAAGAAAGAAAAGCAGAAAAGATTACCTTACAATTAACGGAGCAAACACCGTTTGTAAGTAGAGCGTTTCTTGCTTTAGGAGAAATGTATCAAAGTCAAGAAAGGTTTGAAGAGGCAATTCATGTATTAGAAAATGCGTCTATACATCATCCAAATGAAGCAGCAATTCTTCTTTCTTTAGCATCTTCGTATCATGGTGCCGGGCAAACACTAAAGGCAGAAAAAATAACAAATGATGTATTAACAATAGATGCGAGTGATTTGTTAGCAAGATACGATCGCGCTTGTTATTTAGCACAGTTAAATAGAATTGAAGAGGCGAAGCAAGAGCTTGAAATTGTTCTTCGTGAGGATGAATCAGGATTCTTTGCTGAGCTTATTGAAAAAGATGAAGATTTAGCTGGAATACAAGAATTTAAGAAATAATTGTATAGGAATTGTGAAAAAAGGGTATAATTAAATATATATTTCGAATTGATTGACAATTTATTGCCCAATGGCATAAAATAGCTTTTAATAAAGTATACAAATCTGAAGACGAGAACGAGTAAAATAATGAATTGTTCACCAGAGAGCCGGTGTATAGCTGAAAGCCGGTGTGCAGACGTTATTTGAAAATCATCTCCGAGGAGCCGAGGCTGAAAATAAGTAAGCCCGGACGGATGTCTACCGTTACAAAGAACACGTATGATAGTACGTTGCTAAGTGCTATTAGCGAAGAGCTAATAGAATTAGGGTGGTAACGCGGTTAAACCCGTCCCTACTTCATAGGGACGGGTTTTTTGTGTGCTTTAAAATATTCAAAAGGAGTGATTGTAGATGAAGAAAGTAGATGTAAAAGAGTCAGCTGTAGGGAGAGAAACACGTATTCGTAAGCAGTGGAACGAGCAAAGTATTTTCGAGCAATCAATTCAGAATCGAGAAGGCGCACAGTCTTTCGTATTTTATGAAGGACCACCAACGGCGAACGGTTTACCACACGTTGGACATGCACTTGGACGGACAATTAAAGATGTAGTAGCGAGATATAAAACGATGGCTGGTTATAAAGTGCTACGAAAAGCGGGATGGGATACACACGGTTTACCTGTAGAATTAGGTGTTGAGAAGCAACTCGGTATTTCTGGTAAACATGAAATTGAAGAGTATGGAATTGAGCCATTTATTCAGAAGTGTAAAGAGAGTGTATTCACATATGAGAAGCAGTGGCGTGAATTCACTGAAAGCATCGGTTATTGGGTAGATATGGATGATCCATACGTTACGCTAGAGAATCCATATATCGAAAGTGTATGGCATATTTTAGGGACGATTCATGAAAAAGGATTATTGTACAAAGGGCATAGAGTCTCACCATACTGCCCAAGTTGTCAAACTTCACTAAGTTCACATGAGGTTGCACAAGGGTATAAAACAGTAAAAGACTTAAGTGCAACAGTTAAGTTTCAAGTAAAAGATAGTGAAAATGAATATTTCCTAGGGTGGACAACGACACCTTGGACACTTCCAGCAAATGTTGCGCTCGCTGTACATCCAAATATGGAATACGTGAAAGCGAAACAAGAAGGTCATGTATACATTGTTGCGAAAGAACGTGTACAAGATGTATTAAAAGAAGACTATGAAGTATTATCTGTTCATAAAGGTGAAGAATTAGTAAACACATCTTATATGCCGCCATTTCCAATGAAAGAAGTTACAAATGGCTATCACGTTATCGCAGCAGATTTTGTCACGGCAGATAGTGGTACAGGAATCGTTCATATCGCTCCAGCATATGGGGAGGACGATTATAGAGTCGTTCAAAGTGAAGGATTGTCATTCTTGCATGTTGTAGATGAGAAAGGTGAGTATACAGAAGCAGTACCATTTTTGAAAGGGAAATTTGTAAAAGATTGTGACGTGGATATTGTTCGTCATTTAGCAAAGGAAGGCTTACTATATCATAAAGAAAAGTATGAACATAGCTACCCACATTGCTGGCGTTGTGATTCACCACTTCTTTATTATGCAGGAGAGAGTTGGTTAATCCGAACAACTGCAATTAAAGATACATTTTTGCGAAATAACGATTCTGTTACTTGGTATCCAGACCATATGAAACATGGACGCTTTGGTAAGTTTTTAGAAAATATGGTGGACTGGAATATTAGCCGAAATAGATATTGGGGAACACCATTAAACGTATGGGAATGTGAAAGTTGCGATCATCAATTCGCACCGAAAAGCATTGCTGATTTAAGAAAGCATAGTACAAAAGAAACACCGGAAGATTTGGAATTGCATAAGCCATATGTAGATGAAGTGCAAGTTTGCTGTGAAAAATGCGGAAGTACAATGAATCGTACACCAGAAGTAATTGATGTTTGGTTTGATAGTGGTTCTATGCCATTTGCGCAATATCATTATCCATTTGAAAATAAAGAGTTATTTGAAGAACAGTTTCCAGCGGATGTTATTGCAGAAGGCATTGATCAAACACGTGGATGGTTTTATAGTTTATTAGCAGTATCAGCACTATATACAGGAAAAGTGCCTTATAAACGAGTGTTATCACTAGGACATGTATTAGACGAAGAAGGACAGAAAATGTCTAAAAGTAAGGGGAATGCACTAGATCCAGTTGATTTAGTAAATCAGTTTGGTGCAGATGCTTTAAGATGGGCGCTACTCGTTGACAGTGCACCGTGGAATGCGAAACGTTTTTCTGAAAGAACAGTACTGGAAGCAAAATCTAAGTTTGTAGATACATTAGTCAATGTGTATAGCTTCTATGTTTTATATGCAAATTTAGATGGGTATAATCCAAAAGAAACGTATGATGTAAAGCGGACGAAATTGGATGAATGGGTATTATCAAGATTGCATAGCACAACGAAAAAAGTGAGAATAGCACTTGATGATTATCAATTTACGAATGCAGCTCGTGAAATCGCGGCGCTTGTAGATGAAGTAAGTAACTGGTACGTAAGACGATCACGTAATCGTTTCTGGGAATCTGGTATGAATGCTGAAAAAGCAGCTGCTTATGAGACACTACATGAAGTACTTGTGACAATTAGTAAGTTAATTGCACCATTTACACCGTTTGTCGCTGAAGATATTCATTTGAATTTAACTGGAAGTAGCGTTCATTTAGAGGATTATCCAGTTGTAAATGAATCACTACTTCAGCCGAAACTAGAAGCGGAAATGGATGCTGTTTTACAAGTTGTTGAACTAGGAAGAAGTAACCGTAATCAACATTCTTTAAAAGTAAAACAGCCGTTAGCGGAACTTGTATTACTAGCGCATAATGAAAATGATATGGATTGGGAATCTTATCGTGATATCGTCATGGATGAGCTAAATGTCAAAGCGTTTCATGTTGAACTCGATGAAACGAAATACACGTCCTATCAATTAAAGTTGAACTTTAAAACAGCTGGGCCGAAGTTTGGTAAAAATGTGAATGCAATAAATGGATGGTTAAAACAATTATCAAAAGAAGAAGTACAACACTTTGTATCTACAGAAAGAGCAGTTTACGAAACTGCACCAGGAGAAGAAGTAGTTGTAACGGCTGAAGATGTAGTAGTAGAGAAAGTTGCGAAATCAGGGTTCTCTAATACGACTAACGGACAATATACAGTTATGTTAGATACGAATGTAACAGAAGAGTTGTTACAAGAAGGAGTGGCGCGTGAATTTATTCGAGCGGTTCAAGAATATCGTAAGCAGTTAAATTTACCGGTTAATTTACGAGTAGATGTTATTCTTGATACAGAGGAAGAGCTACAACGAACATTAACGAACCATAAAGATTTATTGGAAGAAAATTTACTCGTTAAGCAATTTACATTTGATCACTTAACGAATGAAGACGATGAACTATCTTTAGGTGAAGCGAAAGTTCGAATTAAATTAAGCGCGGCTCATTAAAGAAAAAAGGAAGTTGGAATCATTCTAACTTCCTTTTTGTATGATGGAAATTTATCCGGCTAACTTTCTCATAATCCGTTCGATAGGTCCTCTAGTAAATGTCTTTCTTCATAGCACACTAAATAAAATACTGTAGAAATATATTTCTACAGTATTTTTCTCATTTTATACATAAATATTGAGAAAATTTCACTCAACCTAAATGGAAAGGTAATAGAATTGTTTATAGAGAATTACTCGTAGATTCAATTTTTATCCCCCCATTTTGTGGGGAATGATTGCCTAGTGGTAATGGGATAAGGTTGAGCTACTTTATTAGGGGGAGTGGTTCTATGTTTAATAAAAAAATGGTGGCAATGGCAATGACTGTACCGTTAGTAATGGGGACGATTTCTACGGTTTCAGCATTGGAAAAACAGCAGCAAGTAAAGCTAGAAGCTTATTCGCCGCAGAAAAAAGCAACTGAATATTTAAAAGAAAATGCTGCGCAGTATGGATTAAAAACAGACCTTTCAGACTTGCAATATATTTCTACAACAGAAACGTCAGTAGCTTCATATGTTAGGTTCCAGCAAGTTGTTAATGGTGCACCTGTATTTTCAAAACAAATTACAGTTACTCTTAA
Organism: Bacillus sp. M5A3_1b; assembly: GCF_053345335.1. Lineage (NCBI taxonomy): Bacteria > Bacillati > Bacillota > Bacilli > Caryophanales > Bacillaceae > Bacillus > Bacillus sp. M5A3_1b. Next base: position 355,353 of record NZ_JBKEZY010000005.1, read on the forward strand.
CGGAGAGGGAAAGGGCATACTTGCTGTTTCTGATTATCAATCCGTCAAAGGTGTGAAGGAAGTAACGACAAAAATTAGTGAAAAAGATGCAATACAAAAATCAATGGCGTATGTTGGAGAAGCAAGTGAGCAAAACTTATGGGCTCCTACAGAGAAAGAATTCGGATATATTGTGGAAGAGGGAATTGCTCGTCCAGTATATAAAGTGGTAGTCCATTCTAATAATCCATTTGGTGCATGGGAAACATTTATTGATGCGGAAAATGGGAAGTTAATTAAAAAGGTTGATATAAACCGAAAAGCTGAAGGGACAGGAAAAGTATTTTTACCTAACCCAGTCGTATCTAGCGGTAGTAAAGTAGGCTTAAAAGATAATAACGATGCAGATTCAACAGCGTTAACGAATCAATTGAAGACTGTTACGTTAAAAGGTTTAGATGGGACAGGATTTTTAATTGGAGAGTATGTGACGATTTCTTCAAAAGCAAAAACAAAATCTACAAATTTACAATTTAACTATACACGTGCAAATGATAGCTTTGAAGATGTTATGTCGTATTATCATATCGATACATTACAGCGTTACATTCAAGGGTTAGGATTTAAAAATATTAATAATCGCTCTATTAAAGTGAATGTGAATGGAACGACGGCGGATAACTCATTTTATTCTCCGACAACGAAAGCTTTAACTTTTGGTACTGGCGGAGTAGATGATGCAGAAGATGCTGGTATTATTGCACATGAATACGGGCATTCCATTCAAGATAACCAAGTGCCTGGCTTTGGTAGTTCTGCAGAAGGCGGAGCGATGGGAGAAGGATTTGGTGACTTCTTAGGTGCTACGTATGAAGATGCAGTATCGACAACAGGCTACGGAAAAGCATGTGTTGGAGAATGGGATGCGACTGCTTATTCTAGTTCAGATCCGACGTGCTTGCGCCGACTAGATACGAATAAAGTGTATCCGAAAGATGTTACAAATGAGGTACATGATGATGGGGAAATTTGGGCACAAGGTCAATATGAGATGGCACAAGCTTTTGGACGTGATGTAGCAACGAAAATTATTTTACAATCACACTGGTCATTAACACCAAACTCTAAATTCAGTGATGGAGCAAAAGCGATTAAGCAAGCGGATGCTCTTTTATATGGCGGACAACATGCTGCTGATATCGATCGTATTTGGGCAGCAAGAGGAATTAGTACGAATTAATATAAAAAGTCGTGGCGTTTATAAGCCACGACTTTTTAATTTGCTTAAGCACTGGTACTAGTAAAGTAAGCTATAGGAATGCTAATGTAAATTCATCCGTATTCTAGTTGTTTTTATCGTCTTTAAAAACAAAATGCTCTTTAAATTTTCTAGACTCAACTTTTTGACCGTTTCTCATGGAGCGGAAAGGGTGTTCTTGCCAAGTAATGATTACATCAACTTCATCTGCTTTTGTGGCAACTGGAAAATTAGTATGTTCAAATCCAGTTTTTCCACTTGCTAAGCGACTTTCCTTTCGTGAGAAAAGTTCATATTTCGTTTTCGTTTTTGGCTCGTTGCGGAATACTTCGACTTGTACGTTATATACTTCACTGTTACCAACATTTTTTACTGAAAATTGATATGTTTTAAATTCATCCTCTTTAGCTTGAAGCATATTTTTATCTATGTTCTTCGGTTCATCAATATTCACTTTCCATTGATCAGAGTTTTGGGAGATTGGTAAAGATTTTGGTGAATAGGCGTATGTTTCATTCACTGCAATTAGGCATAACAAAAGAAGAAAGAAACTAATCGCTTTTTTCATATAAACACCTCGCTATAAAATTTTTATCCCGCTATTTGCCGGGCAGTAAGACCCTCCACCTCAAAATTCAGGGAAAGCAAAGAAGTTAGGTGGGGGGGCGGGCTTACCGTAAAAGCCCGATTGGTGAGGGCTGATAATCAGTGGGGAGGAACAAAATCCCCACTGATTAAAGTTTCACTTTATCAATATGCGTAAATGAAACGGAAATTATGTAATAAAATGGAAAAAGGTGATAATTTGATTCAAATGAATTTGAAAAAACTTGAAGAGGTAGTAGGCGGTGAAGGGTTACAAGAATCATTTCATCACATAGAGATACATGGTGTCTGCATAGATTCCAAAAGCATTAAAGAAGGAAGTGTATTTGTTCCAATCATTAGGGTGAAAGATGGACATGATTATGTAAAAGAGGCATTCGATAATGGAGCTGTCGCTTCCTTATGGAAAAAGTCTTACAGCACTCCGCCAAAAGGGATGCCAATTATATTTGTAGATGATACTTTATTTGCTTTGCAACAATTGGCACAATTTTATCGGAAAGAGCTAAATGTAAAAGTAATTGGAATTACAGGTAGTAATGGCAAGACAACGGTAAAAGATATAATAAGCACGATTGTAAGTACAACTCATCGTGTGCATAAAACAAAGGGAAACTTTAATAGTCAAATCGGTTTACCATTAACTATTTTAGAAATGAAACGAGATACAGAGTTTTTAATTCTTGAAATGGGGATGAGTGAAAAAGGACAAATTCGAAACTTATCAATAATAGCACAGCCAGATGTAGTGATCATTACAATGATTGGTCATTCTCACTTAGAGACGCTTGGATCAAAAGAAGAAATTGCGAAGGCTAAATTAGAAATTATTGATGGATTAAAAGATGAAGGATTATGTTTGTATAATGGTGATGAGCCATTGCTGTTGAAAAATAAGAATTTATCGAGTATAACTTGTAAGGCATTTGGTGAAAAGTATACAAATGATTTGTTTCCAACAAACGTGCAATTAGATGAATATGGTGTTCATTTTAAATTAAATGATTCAAAAATACAGTACGATGTTCCCTTGCATGGAAAACATAATATTTTAAATGCGATTGTCGGAATCGCCGTAGGTCAATTTTATAATGTCCCCACAGAAAAAATACAGAAAGCATTGCGACAAGTAAATATTACTCATATGCGCTTTCAATTTTTAACTGCTAAAACAGGTTTTACAATTATTAACGATGCATGGAATGCCAGTCCCTCTTCAATGAAGGCCGCAATTGAAACGTTACAGACATTAAATGCCTATAAGAAAAAAATGATAGTAATTGGGGATATGTTGGAGTTAGGGAAGAATGCTGAAACATATCATAGAGAAATTGGTAAAATGTTAAATCAAGAGAGCATTCAATATGTATTCACTTATGGAGAGTTAGCTGAAATTGTAGCGGAAGAAGCGAGAAAGAAATACGATATAGGAAAAGTACAGTCATTTAATAGTAAAGCTAAGATAGCAGAGGAAGTATCAAAAGTTATAACGAAAAAGGATATCATATTATTGAAAGGCTCACGTGGAATGGCTTTAGAGGAGATTGTACAAAATTGGATATGAAAGATCAAAATATATTTAAAAAGGCTTGCATTTTATAAAACAAAGAGATAGAATACTCTGTAAATATAAAAAGTGAGGATCAGGAAAAGTACATGATGCAAAGGTCTACAGAGAGCAATCGGTTGCTGAGAAGATTGCGATACCGCATGATGGAAAGACACCTGTGAGTGTTGCTTTGAACGTGATAATTAGTAAAAGCAAACGGTACCTACCGTTATCTGGGCTAAGATGGTCATTATGACAATTTGGGTGGTACCGCGGAACAATCCGTCCCTATTTATAGGGGCGGATTTTTGTATTCTTTGAAAGGAGGTGAGTGACCGTGGATGATGACGATGACAACAACAATAACGTAAATAAATATAAAATTACTGGAGGGAAATGTAATGAAGCGTTCACTCACAAAAGAATGTACGGAGCAAGGCGGAAAGGTTGTATTACTTCAAGGATGGGTAAAAAAAATTCGTCATCTAGGTAATATTAGTTTTTTATTAATAAGGGATCGATCAGGAGTTATGCAATGTGTACTAGAAAATGAGTTAGCTGGATATAAGGTAGATGTGGAAAGTGTCGTTCAAGTAGTAGGTCAGATAGTAGAGACTTCGAAAACAGAATTAGGAGTTGAAGTGCTCGCTCACGACGTGAAAATATTAAATCGCGCAGAACCACTTCCGTTTGAAATAAATAAAAAGAAATTGCAAGTTGGCTTAGATCAACTACTGAATGAGCGGGTATTATCATTAAGACATGAGAGAACTGCGGCGATATTTAAAGTGAAATCTACACTTGTTCAGAGCTTTAGTGAATTTCTTATAGAGAACGATTTCACACGTATATTTACTCCGAAAATTGTTTCACAAGGGGCAGAAGGAGGAGCGAATGTTTTTAAGCTTCCATACTTTCAAAAAGAAGCTTATTTAGCACAATCGCCACAGTTTTATAAACAGATGATGGTAGCTGGAGGGTTAGAACGTGTTTTTGAAGTTGCACCTGTTTACAGAGCGGAACATCATAATTCTTCCCGTCATTTGAATGAATATATATCGTTAGACGTAGAACTTGGATTTATTCATGATTTTTATGAAGTGATGCAATTAGAAACGGATGTTTTACGATATATGTTTCAACAAGTAGCAAAAAACTGTGAAAAAGAACTACAACTATTACAAATAGAAGTACCTGTTATTACAGAAATACCTAAAATTACATTGTTACAAGCGCAAGAAATTTTGAAAAATAAATACCGGAAAGAATCGCCAATTGGGGATTTAGATACAGAAGGTGAAAAGCTACTAGGGAAATATGTGAAGGAAACATATAGGAGTGAGTTTGTTTTCATTACACATTATCCGAAAGAAGCTAGGCCGATGTATACGATGCCAAATAAAGAGAATCCATCTATTACTGATTCGTTCGACTTACTATATAAAGGATTAGAAATAACTTCAGGGGCGCAGCGAATTCATGATTACGAAATGTTACTAACTTCTTTTGAAGAAAAAGGATTACATCCAGATACGTTTCAATCTTATTTAAATACATTCCGATATGGTTGTCCCTCGCACGGTGGCTTTGGAATTGGATTAGAGAGAGTTGTATACAAACTATTAGAATTAACAAATGTACGAGAGGCGAGTGCTTTTCCAAGGGACTGTACAAGACTTATCCCTTAATAATAGGGGAAGGAAATGTATCCGTTGTGCTATTTTATAGTACAACGGATTTTTTAGTTCATAAAACTCAGCACTTTCTCACCAAATTTTAATGTAAGCTTAATTGTGCTCTCTTTTTTCACCTTTAGTATAAGCCTTAGAAACGAAAGAGATATACAAGGTGAAGGGAGAAATATTACATGCGTATTTTAGTTGTACCATCAGGATTTAAAGAAAGTTTAGGGGCGAAGGAAGCTGCTGATGTAATGAAAGAGGGGATTTTAAAGGTCATGCCACTTGCTACTGTAGAGACTTTACCGATGGTTGATGGTGGGGAAGGTTTTACAGAGGCAATTATAAATATTACTGGTGGAAAAATGTATAACGTACAAGTAACGGGACCTGTTGGAGACGAGATACAATCTTATTTTGGTATTTTTGAAACGAGAAATGGTGAGCGTACAGCTGTTATTGAAATGGCAGCGGCGGCTGGGCTACGCCTTGTACCGAGAGATTTACGGGATCCTAGAAAAACGACGACTCATGGTGTTGGACAGTTAATAGAATTAGCTTTAAATAAAGGTGTAAATCGTATATTAATAGGGTGTGGTGATTCAGGTACGTCTGACGGAGGTGCTGGTATGGCTGAAGCGTTAGGTGTAAAGTTTACAAATGAAGATGGAAAAGAAATACAAATTCAAGGTGGAACCTCTTTATTACAAGTTTCAAAAATAGATACGTCACAAGTAGATGCTAGATTAAGGCATGTTCAAATCGATGTTGCTTGTAATTGGTTTAATCAATTATGCGGTGAACAGGGAGTCGCGCGAGTGTTTGGTCCGCAAAAAGGTGCTAACGAAGCCCAAGTAATAGAACTGGAAAAAGCACTGGAGCGCTATGCTTCTGTTATAAAAAAAGATATAGGTATAGATGTACATCATACGCCAGGAAGTGGTGCATCTGGTGGGCTTGGTGCTGGATTACAAGCTTTAATTGGTGCAACGCTTCATCCGAGATACGATATTATTATGAAGTATATGGATTTAAATAAACTATTGTTAGCGTGTGATCTTGTATTTACTGCGGAAGGAAGTATAGATTTTCAAACACCACGTGGAAAAATTCCAGCTGAGGTGGCTAAATGTGCAAAAAAATATGGATTACCAGTAATCGCATTAGTAGGGACAGTCGGTAAAGGTGCACGTATTAATTACGATTATGGAATTGATGCATATACAAGTATATTACCAATGCCATCTTCATTAGAAAATGCATTTTCTAATGCGGAGAAATGGCTTCGTGATTGTACAGAGAGTACGATGCGTACAGTTTTAGTCGGTTATCAAATCGCTTCTCGGTTGAATAACAGTGGGTACGTATCATGATTGAAAAAAATATAGTGGAATTACATGTGAACAGTACTGATCATCCGAAAACTAAGCCATCTTGGGTTTTGCCCGTAGCACTTATAGTAATGGTAGAAATAGTTCTTTTGCTTCCATCGTCATTAACGATGGAAGCAAAATGGAGTTTTTTTGGATTTTGCTGTGCAATTATATTATGGACAACAACAACGATAAATTCGGCCTATATCGCACTAGGGTCGGTCTTATTTCTAATTATTTCAGGCACAGCAAAGCAAGATCTTTTATTCGATTCGTTAGCTTCAGATGTTATTTGGCTTATGATCGGTTCCTTTATTTTAGGAAGGGCACTTCAAGTTACCGGTTTAGCTGAGAAAATGACGTGCTTTGTTGTAAATCGTGCTCGGAATATAGCCGGTTTGTGCGGGATTTTGACAATGATTATTCAAATACTCGCTTTCTTTATTCCATCAACATCTGGACGCGCAGCGGTTGTATTACCTGTTTTTCAAGCTATATCAAAAGAAATTGGGAGTAGAAGAATTACGAAAGCATTAGCAATTTTAATGCCTACTGTTATTTTAGTTTCAACAAGTTCTACAATTATTGGTGCAGGTTCCCATTTAATTGCCCTAGATATGTTAAAGGAATTTAATAATAAGGATATTACATTTGTAGAGTGGTTAATATGGGGATTTCCATTTGGATTCATAATGAGCTTTATAAGTTGTCGTGTAATATTATTTTTATTTTTAGACAAAGAGGAAGTAAAAACAAAACTGAAACAGAAAAAAGTGGAGTTTGAACTATCGCGAAATGAAAAGTATACAATCAGTATTTTAATAGCGATGGTAGCTTTTTGGTTAACAGAGTCGTTTCACGGTTTGGAAATTGCAACTGTAACGATAATCGGAGTGTTTTTATTAACTTTGCCAAAACTGGGCGTGATGCAGTGGAAAGAAAGTTTAAAAGGTGTCTCATGGAACTTAATTTTATTTGTTGGAGCAGCAATTGCATTAGGGAAATCTTTAATGGAGAGTGGTGCAGCGCAATGGATTATGCAGAAGTTATTTTTAGTAACAGAACTAATTAATAAGCAATCCATTTTCATTGTGTTACTCGTAATTGTTATTCTTTCAGTCACATCACATTTATATATTACATCTCACACAACGAGAGCGGTAATTTTTATTCCGCCATTATTATATTTGGCAAGTAGTTTACAGCTTAATGAAGTAGCTGTACTATTTTTAGGGATTGTTGGCATGAATTATTGTTTAACCTTTCCAGTCAGTTCTAAAGCATTACTTTTATTTCAAGAAAGTGATAGAGAAACTTTTCAGCCACAAGATTTATTAAAGTTAAGTAGCTACTTAAGTGTTATGTATATGTTTGTAATGGTTGTATTTTACTATGCATATTGGCAGTGGGTTGGATTGTCTCTCTAAAAATCAGGAATATAATTCATTCCTGATTTTTTCATTAAGTCGAAAAGAATATTGGGTATTATTTCTTTTGGTGGAAAGTATTACTTGTTATACTGAAATGGTATGAAAAGATTATATAATGTGGGAGGCTTTTATGGGAGAAAGGATTTTAATTGTTGAGGATGAAGAAAAAATTGCGCGTGTCGTGCAGTTAGAATTAGAGTTTGAAGGATATGAAAGTGAGATTGCTAAAACAGGAACAGAGGCAATGGAAAAGTTTCAAGCTAGTAAATGGGATTTAATTTTACTTGATGTAATGCTTCCAAATATAAGTGGGTTAGAAGTACTTCGAAGGATACGTTTAAAAAATGCTGTAATACCTATTATTTTATTAACTGCTCGTGACTCAGTTGTTGATAAAGTAAGTGGCTTAGATCAAGGGGCAAGTGATTATATTACAAAGCCATTTCAAATAGAAGAGCTTTTAGCGAGAATTCGTGCATGTTTAAGAATTTCAAACGTAAGAAAAGAAGAGGAAAATAGTAGTTATCAAATTGCAGATTTATATTTAGACGAGAAAACACGAGAAGTGAAAAGAGGGAATCATTTAGTGGAATTAACACCACGTGAGTTTGATTTATTACTATTTTTAATGAAGCATGAAAATCAAGTGTTAAATCGAGAACAGATCGTAACGAATGTTTGGGGATTTGATTATTATGGTGATACAAATGTTGTCGATGTGTATATTCGATATTTACGTAAAAAAGTAGATTGTAATGTGGACGTACCACTTATTCACACTGTTAGAGGTGTTGGGTATGTCTTAAAGGTGTAGTATATGAAAATTAAAAATAAAATATATTTATTCTCTACAGTATGGTTACTACTTATTTTGTTACTTATTAATAGTTCTATATACTTTTTGTTTTATAAAGTTACAACGAACGGAGAGTTAGAACGATTAAAACGTGAGGCAGTACATATTATAGAAGGAATGAATGCGGAATCAGCAAAAGAAATAGACGCAGTAAATCTACTACAACCATACTTACCTTCAAACGGTATGATTAGAGTTATTAATGAAAATTCAAAGGTAATGATTAGACAAGAAGTGGATAGTACAAAACCAATCCCAGCAGTAAATACGAAATTTGAAAGAAAAGAATCGGCGGGAATTTATGAGAAGAATGGAGGGAAATTCGCTTGCATAAAAATACCAATTATTTGGAATGATGGGAAAATCGTTTCGTTAGAAATGACAGAACGTTTAGATAGTTTGCAAGAGAATTTAAATATGTTAAAAAATGTATTAGTTATTGCATCACTTTTCGTTTTAATTCCGTCTTTTTTTGCGGGGAGAATGTTAAGTAAACTCATTTTAAAACCTGTAAACTCTTTAATACAAACAATGGAGCATATACAAGATAGAGGGATATTCAAAAAAATACCACTTGAGAAAAAATCAAAAGATGAATTGCATAAAATGGGGACAACATTTAATAAAATGATAGATTTATTACATCAGAACTTTGAAAAGCAGCAGCAGTTCGTTTCAGATGCTTCACATGAATTGAGAACACCGTTAACAGTTATTGAAAGTTATGCAAAATTATTAAAAAGATGGGGAATGAAAAAACAAGATGTTTTAGAGGAATCTGTAGAAGCGATATACTCCGAGGCAGTAAGAATGAAAGGCATGACAAATCAAATGTTACTGCTTGCCAACAGTAGTGCAGAGTGGAAGTTGGAAACGAAAGAATTAGATTTAGTTTGGTTATGTAAGATGACTGCGGAACAATTAGAAAAAACATATAATCGGGACTTTCGTGTTATTACAGAGGAAGAAAAGATTGTTGTAAATATTGATGAACAAAAAATAAAACAAGTATTAGTAGTATTATTGGATAACGCAATGAAATACAGTAAAGATTCAATCGATTTGATAGTAGGAATACAAAAGGAAAGAGTCTTTTTTTCTATTCAAGATTACGGTATGGGAATTCCTAAGGAGGATATACAGAAAGTGTTTGATCGCTTTTTTCGAGTTGATAAAGCGAGGAGTAGGGAAACAGGAGGAACAGGTCTAGGATTGTCGATTGCGAAACAAATTATTGATGCTCATGAAGGAAATATACAACTGGAAAGTGAAGAGGGAGAATGGACGAAAGTTACCGTATATTTGCCTCGTTTTTTATAAAGAGATAGGAGCTTGAAAATGAAAAAGAAATGGAAGGTTGCATTGTTACTTTGTTTTGTACTTGTAAGTGTAGCTTTTGTATCACAACGTATTGTTTCTAAGCAAGGAGAAAACATATTATCCGAGAGACAAATTCAGAATATTGCGTCTGAACAATATCCTGGAAAAATAAAAAATATGAAATTAGTAAACAAAGGGGAACAAGATGTATATAAGGTAAATCTTTCAAATGAAAAAGGCACATATGAGATAATAGTAGATGCTCAAAGTGGTAACATAAAACGTGCAAAAGAAATATCATTAAAGAGTAATACAATAACGAAAGAGAAAGCGGAAGAAATGGCACTTCAGAAAGTACAGGGGATCATTAAACAAACTATATTAGAAAAAAGAAAGGGGATAGAAGTATTTTTAATAACGGTAGAAACAAATGCTACTCAAAGTACAATAGTTGAGATCGAAAAAACTACCGGGAAAATTCAATTATTACAGAAACAAACGACAAAAGTTACAGAGCAGCAAGCGAAAGAGATTGCAGTGCAGCAAGTACAAGGGAATGTGAAAGGGATAAGACTAGAGAAGAAGAACGAAAAAAATGTATATGTAATAGAGATAGAGAAAAGTGCAAATGAGAATGTAATGGTAGAAATTGAAGAAGCGACGGGTGCTTTTATTGGTACTTCACAAATACAAAAAGTCGTTACAGAAGAGCAGGCGAAAGAAGTTGCGTTACAAAAAGTACCAGGCGGTTTTATCGAGAAGGTAAGTGTAGTCAATATAAATGGTACGTCTACCTACCAAATTATAATAAAAAAACAAACAGAAACGGTTGATGTAAGAGTACATACAATAACAGGTGAAGTCATGTCTACTACTGCGGTAAATAATGCTATTCAGAACAAGGAGTCATCTCAACAACAAGATGACGATGATCAAGAAGGAAGTACTGATGATCACGGTGATGATGATGACGAAGGATAATGAAAAATAAAAGAGGTTTCTCATCAAATTTTAATATAGCCCTTGACAGTTATAAATATAACCTATATACTTCATATTAATTTCAAAAGAAAATATATTCTAAATATTTAAATGTGTTGAATAGGAGTAGTAAGGTCGTATATTTGTACAGAGAGCTATGGGTTGGTGTGACATAGTCAAATGACATCCTGAACTCGCCTAGGAGCAGTAAGGTGGAACGGAATCGCATTCTTAGTAAATCTTAACGGTTAACCTTCGATATTAGGTTTGTAATCAAACGATTACTACTAAGGTGGATTCATAATGGAATCAATAAGGGTGGTACCGCGTTAAGTAAATGGCTTAGCGTCTCTTTATATAGAGACGCTAGGCCATTTTTTTATTTTATGGAAATAGAAAGGGAGGGTTTATTCAGATTGGTTTATAAAATTAAATTATTTATATAAAAAGATATTATTAGGAGGAAAATAAGATGAAACAGACGGAGCAATGGACTTCGAAATTAGGTTTTATAATGGCTGCAGCAGGATCAGCAATTGGACTAGGCGCAATATGGAAGTTTCCTTATATCGCTGGGAAGAGTGGGGGAGGAGCATTCTTTTTAATCTTTATTTTATTTACTGTATTAATTGGACTACCACTACTTATAGCTGAATTTATGATTGGACGCAGTACGCAGAAACAAGCAGTTGGCGCATTTAAAAGTATCGCACCTAATACAGGATGGCACTGGATTGGACGCCTTGGCGTTGGAACATGTTTTATACTACTTTCGTTTTATAGTGTTGTAGGTGGATGGGTGTTAATTTATTTATTCAGAGGAGTAACGGGACAACTTATTACTCCGGGACAAAATTATGGAGCATTATTTACTGAAACAATTGGAAATCCCGCTTGGGCGATTATGGGACATTTCGCTTTTATGTTTATTACGATTTGGGTTGTATCAAAGGGGGTACAAAATGGAATTGAAAAAGCAAGTAAATATATGTTGCCAGCATTGTTCGTTTTATTTGTTGCTCTTATTATGCGTTCATTAACACTTGACAATGCAATACAAGGTGTGAAATTTTTCTTACAACCAGACTTCTCAAAGATTACTTCAGAAAGTATTTTGTTCGCGATGGGACAATCATTTTTTGCGATTAGTATTGGGATTTCGATTATGGTAACGTATAGTTCCTATTTAAATAAAAAAGAAAGTTTACCAAAATCAGCAATAACAATTGTTGGATTGAATTTATTTGTTTCATTATTTGCGGGTCTTGCTATTTTTCCAGCCGTATTTTCATTAGGAATGGAACCAACAGAAGGGCCTGGATTACTATTTATCGTATTACCATCTGTATTTAGTCAAATTCCATTCGGTGGATTTTTCTTAACAGTATTTCTTGCACTCTTTACATTTGCGACATTAACATCGGCATTTTCTCTACTAGAGACAGTTGTGTCAGCATTAGCAAATGGTGAACAAGAAAAGAGAACGAAATTATCATGGATGATCGGTTTCGGCATTTTCTTAGTAGGTATACCATCAGCGTTATCATTTGGAGTATGGAGTGATATTACGATTTTCGGAAAGAATATTTTTGATGCAGTAGACTTCTTATCTAGTAATATATTAATGCCACTTGGAGCACTATTCATTAGTATTTTCGTTTCATTCAAAATGGAAAAGAAGGTGCTAGAAGCAGAGTTTTTTGTAGGTGGAAATTATGGGAAGAAAGTATTTATTTGTTGGGCTTTCTTACTTCGATTTGTAGCACCGCTCGCAATCATCATCGTCTTTTTAAATGTAATAGGGATTATTTAAGGTGAAATATTATAATATTCAGTAAAAAGGTGGCGGTTTTTATGGCGGATTTAATAGAAGCAGGGAAATACATGAACATTAGAGGGAAAAAGCTATACGTTGAAACGCATGGAAATCCTAAAAATAAACCGGTCTTATACTTGCATGGTGGGCCAGGAGAAAGTTGCTATGATTTTTCATTTCATCAAGCGGAACGTTTAAAAGATTCTTTATATGTAATTATGATAGATCAAAGAGGTGTTTGTCGCTCAGAAGAAATTACTGAGGACGAAGCTTTTGGATTAAATGATTTGATTGAAGACTGTGAGGAACTAAAAAAAGTATTACAAATTGAGAAGTGGTCTGTAATTGGACATTCTTTCGGTGGATATGTAGCATTGTTATATGCGTCGATATATCCAAGTTCAATAGAGAAAATAATATTTGAGGGGCCAACTTTCGATTTTGCATTAACAAGTAGAGCCTTGTTACAAAAGACAGGGAATCTATTAAAAAAATATGGAAAAGAAGAAGTAGCAGAAGAGTCCTTTGCTTATTCATCTAGCAATGCTACTTCAGAAGAGTTGTTAGAAGCGTATATAAGACTAAGTGATGAACTAGAAGAAAAAAGAATGGAGATTTACAATTATAAGGAAGATGTGACAGAAGAGAGTTTATATAGTGATGAAGAGTGGGAAGTATTTTCAAATCGCTCCAAAATTCATTTTGATAGATTAAAATTAGAAGGAGCATTTCATACTTCCTTATTACGAAAAATAAAAGATGTACAAAATCCAATGTTATTAATTGTAGGAAAATACGATGCAGTAACGTGTGAAAAACAAATTGATACGTTTAATAAAGATGCTCAAAATGGAGAGTATATTGTATTCGAAGAGAGTAGTCATACACCATATTATGAGGAAGCAGATCGTTTTGCGGAAATAGTCATCCAGTTTTTGGAATAAAATAGAAAGGGAGCTTCGTATAATGCGAAGCCCCCTTTCTTACATTTTGGGATAGGTGATTGTAATATTAGACCATTTGTTTTGCCAATTCTTTTTAGTAACTCTAGCGTTGTACATATGTAATCGTTCTTTTGTTTCAAGAAAATGATCTGTTGGTCTCACTTGTAAGGAAAGAACATCTTCAATACCGCATGGAGCCGTTAATATGACGTTGTTTAATTCATCAAGTGTAACTCCTAAAGCGGTTGCTGTTTCAGGAAATTTAGAAATAGCATCAACAGAAGAAGAATACGGTGGCATATTATTCACTACATGCATACGAGCTTGATTTTTTACCGACCAAGGGATCGTAGCATCAATATTCTTTAATTTCGTTTCTAATGATTGTTCGTATATCTCATCTTTATGTAGACTATCATAATAAATCACATCAACATCAGGCATAGCTGTTTTAGCTTCATAGTTATGTAAAGTATCCCAAATTTTAGAGCGAACAAATCCGGCGCAAATCCACCAATCTGGTAGCTCTAGTGATTTTGCTAATTGTAATACGTTCATCATCCATTCGTCGTTTTCTATTAAGCGAATTATATCTTGCTCTGTTTGTATAGTCATTTGTTATCCCACCTACTATTTTTATAGAGGACTAATTCATCAGTTTAATAATCCATGTGATCCAGTAAGCACCTGGTATGAATAATAGTTGTGCTAATAATGTACCGAAAAGTCTAGAAATCATTAGCCAACCATACATTTTACTCATTGCTTCAGCACCTTCTTTTGATTGAAGGGCTCGCTCTGTTAAAAGAGCGATACGTGGATCTAGTAGCACTGTTAATAAAATAGTAGCAAAACCATTAATAAGTCCAGAAGCTGTACTAGCCTTTGTCGCATATGTTGGAAGTAAAAAAGAAGCGTATAGGGCTGAAAGAACACCAGCTGTATAAATTGCAGTGGCAAACATATTAATAAGCATAATACGTTTTGGAATACCGCCGATACGCAGTCTATGAATCATTTCTAATTTTGGAAAGCGTACATATTTTTTTGTGTACTTTAATTTTTGAATGTTATTTGTTTTCATCATTCGAATGAAAGAACCATCTGTTTCAAAGTTTTGAATGACATATCCAAATAGTTTGGTTAAAGTTGGATACAGTATAATCGCAAGTAATGTACCAAAAGAAGCCGATAATAATACAAGACGTATGATATGCTCTAAATCAATAGAAGCATCTTGTTTAGCTTCGTCAACAATGCCGCCGAGTAAAAAGGCTTGTAGTAAGTTTGACGTTCTTGAAATGAGTAATACAATTCCTACAACGGATAATGCAACAGCAATTTTCTTTAAACGCACACCAGCTAATCGAATGCTATAAGAGCTTGTTTCAACCGCGTGAATAACAATTGTGAAAGCCATTATAACAATTAACGTAATTGACATTAGATTCACCAGTTTCTATTAAAATAATTGTAACTTTTTTACTTTATCATATGTATTACACTTTGTAACTGAAAGTATATGACATAGAAGAAATAATTTTTCGAAAAGATAAATAATGATAGTATAGTAAAAGATGGGCATGAAAAAGTCTTCCATATAATATGGAAAGTAAAAAGGAGCGGGGGATTAAATTTGTATACAACATTTCTATTTGATCTAGATGGGACATTGACTGATCCGAAAGAAGGAATTATTAATTCAGTACTGTATGCATTAAAAAAGGTTGGAATTGAAGAATTACATAAAAGAGAGTTAGATTCATTTATTGGACCGCCGATTCAGCAATCATTCATAGAGAGATATAATATGGGGGAAGGAGAAGTTGAACGAGCGGTTTTTTATTTTCGTGAGTATTTAAAGCAGAGTGGATTGTTTGAAAACAATGTATATGAAGGTATTCCGGATCTTTTACAACAATTAAAAAGTTCGGGCAATCGTTTATTAATAGCAACTTCAAAACCTACTGTATTTGCAAAACAAGTACTAGATCATTTTCAATTAACGGATTATTTTGAAGGTATCATTGGAAGTAATTTAGATGGTACAAGAATAACGAAAGAAGAGATCATTGCTCATATTTTACAAACAAATGAAGAATTTAGTAAAGAAGACATTGTTATGATTGGAGATAGAAAGCACGATATAATCGGTGCGAATCATAATGAGATTGCTTCAATTGGTGTTTTATACGGTTATGGTAGTAAAACAGAATTGACTGAAGTTGGTGCGACTCATATAGTAAATGATGTAAAAGAACTACATCATTTTTGTGTAGACAGTAGTTTGATAAAGAAGTAAATATAGAGACTGAAAATCCCTTTATAACGTATGACGATGAAATCGTTTATGTTTAAAGGGATTTTTCATATGTAATCGAATACTTATAATTAGACATTTTTAGCATGAAAAATTTGTATGAATAGGAGGAGGGGTGTCAGAATCAAAAGATTAGTAGAAGTTCATCTATAAAAGTTCGAATTTTCAGTCTAAAAGGGGGATATAATTGGAGTTAGTTATTATATTATTAGCACTTAGTTTACTAATGTTTGTAGCATATAGAGGGTTTTCTGTTATTTTATTTGCACCGATATTTGCATTATTTGCGGTATTTTTGACAGAGCCTAGTTTTGTATTACCTTTCTTTTCGAATATCTTTATGGAGAAAATGGTAGGTTTTATTAAACTATATTTCCCTGTATTTTTACTTGGGGCAATATTTGGGAAAGTAGTTGAAATGTCAGGAATTGCAGACTCGATTGCAAAGACAATTATAGAGTTAGTTGGTGAAAAACGTACGATATTAGCGATTGTATTAATGGGTGCTATCTTAACGTATAGCGGTGTTAGTGTGTATGTAGTAGTGTTTGCTGTTTATCCGTTCGCAGCTAAGCTGTTTCGACAAGCGAATATTCCGAAGCGTTTAATCCCTGGAACGATTGTACTTGGAGCAGTCACGTTTACAATGGATGCGCTACCTGGATCACCACAAATTCAAAACGTAATACCTACAACATTTTTTAAAACGGACATTTATGCTGCGCCGATACTTGGTATTGTAGGTGCAATTTTTGTACTTACGTTAGGTTTACTATATTTAGAGAGTAGACGTAAGAAGGCGAAAGCAGCAGGAGAAGGGTATCTTGGTTTTAACGATGGGGATACTGAAATGGCAGCTTCTTTGCAAGTAGAACAAAAAGATATGCCGTTACTTAAAAGTATTGAAATTACAAGAGTTCAGCAAGTGATTGCTTTTATACCACTTATTTTAGTAGGTGTAATGAATAAGGTGTTTACTATTATGATACCGAAGTGGTATCCGAATGGTTTTGATTTTTCTGCAATTGGTATGAAAGCATTTGGCAAAGTAGAATTAAGTGCAGTAGTTGGAATTTGGTCAGTAGAATTGGCACTTATTATAGGTATTGTAACAACGTTATTATTATATTGGAAACGAGTAGTAACAGGATTTCAAGCTGGATTGAATACAAGTATTGGTGGAGCGCTACTTGCAACAATGAATACAGGAGCTGAGTTTGGATTCGGTGGTGTCATCGCAGCACTTCCAGGATTCGCGATTATGAGAGATGGTATTTCTGCCACATTCACAAATCCTTTAGTGAATGGAGCAGTAACGACGAATATTTTAGCCGGTATTACAGGCTCTGCATCAGGAGGAATGGGGATTGTTTTAAGTGCGATGGGAGATAAGTTTATTGCAGCGGCCAATCAATTTGATATTCCATTAGAAGTAATGCACCGTATCGTGTCAATGGCATCGGGAGGAATGGATACATTACCACATAACGGAGCTATTATTACTATTCTTACAGTAACAGGTTTAACACATAAACAGTCATATAAAGATATTTTTGCCATTACAGTTTTGAAAACGGTTGCCGTATTTTTAGTAATTGCATTCTACACTGTAACAGGAATTTATTAAGTCGATATTTTATAAACTAAAACATTAACTAGGGTAAGAAGGGGTGGAGTACTTGCAAGAAGTTGCTGAATTTCGTATGCCGAAGTCCGTATTATATGGAAGAAATTCGCTTGAAAAGCTGGGGGAACAATCTAAGAAGTTGGGGAAAAGAGCGTTTATAGTTACGGATACAATTATGGAGAATTTAGGATATGTTAAGAGGTGTATACAACAATTAAATACGAAAGGTATTACTGTTAGTACATATAATAAAGTAAATGCTGAGCCTACAAATATACACGTGTTAGAAGCGTTAACACTTTGTAAAGAAGGAAAGTGTGATTTTATTATTGGTATTGGTGGTGGAAGTTGTATTGATGCAGCGAAAGCAGTTGCGGTGTTATATACAAATGGTGGAGAAGTGGAAGATTATGTCCAAAAAGATATGGAAATAGACAACGATCCGCTACCACTAATTGCAATCCCAACAACTTCTGGTACTGGATCGGAAGTAACAAGTGTAGCAGTAATTACGAATAAAGGAACCGATGTAAAAATGATGATGAAACATCCGAGTTTTATCCCACAAGTAGCGATTATTGACCCGATTTTAACGCGTTCGGTACCATCTCATATTACAGCAGCAACAGGGATAGATGCATTATGTCATGCAGTTGAAGCATATATTTCTAAAGTTTCACAATCACTTACCGATGTACTTGCACTTTCCGCTATTGAAAGTATTATGAAATATTTACGTATTGCATATGAGGATGGAGAGAATATGGAGGCAAGAGAAGCGATGATGATTGCTTCCTTACAAGCTGGAATCGCATTTTCCAATGCATCTGTTACGTTAGTTCATGGAATGTCAAGGCCGGTAGGAGCGTTATTTCATGTACCACATGGTATATCGAATGCAATACTATTACCTACAGTTTTACAATATACAAAAGTTAGTGCAGTAAAAAGACTAGCGGATATTGGACGTTGTTTAAATAAAGATTTGTATTCCTATTGTGATGAAGAAGTAGCCGACTACACGCTGAGGGAAATAAAAAAACTTTGTTTTGATCTTCGTATTCCAAATTTAAAAGAATACGGAATTGGTGAAGTTGAATTTGAAACAGCTATTTCTAAAATGGCATCAGATGCAATTGAAAGTGGAAGTCCAGCAAATAATCCACGTGTGCCATCATATGATGAAATTAAACAGTTGTATCGAGAATGTTTTCATTATCAATATGAAGATTTTATAAAAACATCAGAAAAATAATTTCAGAATATTCTTATAAAATTTCCTTGGAAATAGTTAAAACAAGACTTTATAGTATAAACGTAAAGTCTTGTTTTATTGTGTATAATATACATAATAAAATGTTGTGATTAGTTTTAAAAAATAGTATAAGGTGGGTGTTGTGTAATGAAAACAATAGGTTTAATTGGTGGTATGAGTTGGGAATCCACTTCTGAATATTATCGAATCATAAATGAAGAAATAAAAGAGAGATTGGGAGGATTACATTCAGCAAAATGTATGATTAATAGTGTGGACTTTGAAGAGATTGAACGATTCCAGTCTAACGGAGATTGGAATGGAGCAGGAAAAATATTAGGAAATGCGGCATATTCGTTACAGATGGGAGGAGCAGATTTTATAATTATTTGCACAAATACAATGCATAAAGTAGTTGAGAAAATAAAGGAGAATATTCATATTCCAGTCTTACATATCGCTGATGCAACTGCGAAAGAAATTAAAAGGAAAGATATTCAAAAGGTTGGTTTACTTGGAACTAAATATACAATGGAGCAAGACTTTTATAAATTACGCATAGAAGAGAATCGTATAAAAGTAATGGTTCCATCAGAAAAGGATAGAGAAAAGATAAACGAAGTAATATATACAGAATTATGTTTAGGAAAGATAACATCTCAATCTAGAGAGTATTATAAAAGAGTTATAGAAGAGCTAGTACAAGAAGGGGCCCAAGGAATTATATTAGGTTGTACAGAAATAGGATTATTAATAAAGCAGGGAGACATATCAGTTCCGATATTCGACACAACTTATATACATGCAGTTGAAGCAGTTAATTTCGCTTTACAAAATAGATTATAATTATATTATGTAACCTAGTCAAGTTTGTGGAAAACATTCAGAAAATATTTTATAATGTAAGTGGTTACAATCGAGGGGGAATGCGTATGTTTTCAGTTCAACCAATCGCATTTGTACATAATGAAAGAAAGGAAATAAAAGATGATGAGTGGGGAGAAGTAAGATCCTGTATTACTTTAACTGAAATGTATACAGAGGAAAGTATACAAGGGATTGAAGATTTTTCTCATATTGAAGTTGTTTTTTATTTTCATAAAGTAACTGATGAACAAATTCAATATTTTGCTAGACATCCTAGAAATAATAATGATTATCCTAAAGTAGGCATTTTTGCACAGCGCGGGAAAAATCGTCCGAATCGCATAGGAGCAACAATTGTAAAAGTGATCAAAAGAGAAGGTAAATCAATTATTGTTGAGGGGTTAGATGCTATTGATGGCACACCTATATTGGATATAAAGCCGATAATGAAAGAGTTTATGCCGAAAGAAGAAATTGTACAGCCTAAATGGGCAACGGATATAATGAGACAGTATTGGAAGGGGAATGGAGTAAAATGAGAATATATGAGGCAACAATTGCAGATTTAGATGGACTAGCATCAGTTTTTAATAACTATCGTATGTTTTATAGACAAGATTCCGATTTAGAAGGAGCAAAAGTATTTTTGCGAAGTCGAATCGAGAGAAAAGAATCCGTTATTTTTGTGGCAGTTGAAGACGGCGAATATATTGGTTTCACACAATTATATCCATCATTTTCTTCCATTTCGATGAAAGAATTATGGATTTTAAATGATTTATTTGTACAAGCCACTAAGCGCGGAGCAGGAACAGGTAAAAAATTACTAGAAGCTGCTAAAGAATTTGCATTAGAAAATGGTGCAAAAGGTGTAAAATTACAAACGGAGATTGATAATTTATCAGCACAGCGATTATATGCTGAAAATGGTTATTTGAGAGATAATCGTTATTTCCATTATGAATTAACGTTTTAAAAAAATATAAGATTAAAAGAGACGTTTTCATTGTGAAAACGTCTCTTTTAATTTGTATTATTGTTGATTTAAAATCCAATTTGTAGCATCTTCAAAGTTTTCTGCAATGTAGTTTGGTTCAATATGTACCCATTTGTCTCGGTAGGTATGTAAAGCATCATATCCAGCGCCTGTTCGAACTAATATCGTTGTCGCATGTACTGTTGCGCCTGCAACGATATCAGTCCAGCGATCACCAATTACAGCGCATTTTTTTAAATCAAGCCCATGTTTTTCAGCTGCTTGCAGCAGCATACCTGTACCAGGTTTACGGCATTCACAACCATCACCGTGTTTATGAGGACATACGTATATATCATCAAAACCGAAGTCTTCTAATTCTTGTGCAAAATCAGCTACAGTTGCTATCCCATCTGCGATACCTGGTTGATTTGTGAAAGAGAAAATTTTTATATTTTGAGCTTTTAGTTTTTGCAGAGCTGCTTTTGTGAAAGGAAATAATGTAAAAGAGCCTGGATAATGTATTGTAGTGTCACCACCAATTGTACCGTCACGATCAATAAAAATAGCTTCCATGTTTGTCATAGTTATAGTCCTTTCCATTTATAAGTAGTTTAAAAGTGTTTCACAAATCGATATCCATTCACTTCATATCCTAATTTTTTGTAAAAAGGATGTGCTTCTAATCTTTTTGTTCCACTGACTAGCCATGTGCCGATACAATTATGTTTCTTTGCTAATTGCTCTGCGTAATCCATTAATACTTGCCCAATGCCTTTCCGTCGTATTGTAGAATCAACGCTAATAATTGAAATTTCCCCGTACCGAGTTACATCTTCTAAATTTTCACGTATACGAAACCCAAGTAATCCAAATATAGTGTCCTCTTCTTCATAAACATATAGAAAATCAAAAGGACTCATTTGTACGAATTGTAATCGGTTGTTCATATCTTCATATGAAATAGAGGAACCTTTTAGTTCTGTTGTTAAAGAGCAAAGTGCATCTATATCGTCTATCGTAGCTTCACGAATTTGAAAAGACATATTATCCACTCCAATTAAATGTAATCAAACATTAAGTATTCTGTTAAAAAATATTTATTCCTGCTATGAAAATAAATATTTTATAATGATATATAGATATTTATATGTTATTCTTTTCCTAGTTTGTATTGGAAATGGAAAGAAGGGGAATGTATGTTAGAAGTAAATATCCGTTCTGCTGGATATGAAATAGGTGAAAAAACAATTCATGATATTGCCTTTTCGATTGAGCAAGGCGAATTAGTTGCTCTTATTGGCGCAAATGGTGCCGGGAAAAGTACAACGATTAAAACGATGCTCGGGTTACTTGTAAATGTGAATGGTGAAATATCATTTGGTGAAAAGAAAAATCCGTATGCATACGTGCCCGAACATCCAACTTATTATGATTATTTGACGCTCTGGGAACATATTGAATTATTAATGGCTGCTCGAGGAAACGAAGTAGGGAGCTGGGAAAGGAAAGCGGACGAGTTATTACATATGTTTCGAATGGATAAGCATAAGCATGAGTATTTATCAAAGTTTTCAAAAGGTATGAAACAAAAATCGATGCTCATTTTGGCATTTTTAACTGAACCAGATTTTTATATCATTGATGAACCTTTTATCGGTTTAGATCCAGTAGCTACGAAAGAATTTTTAAGTTATTTATATAAAGAAAAAGAACGTGGCGCGGGTATATTACTTTGTACGCACGTATTAGACACAGCTGAAAGAATTTGTGAGAGATTTTTACTCATTTCACAAGGTACATTAGTTGCAGATGGACATTTAGAAGCAATCCAAACGTTAGCAGAAATGCCAGGGAGTTCATTATTAGACTGTTTTGATGGAATTGTAAGGCGTGAACAACATGATTAAACAACAATTTTATAAAAGATTGCGCCATGAACTGGGCCGCAAATGGAAGTCCATACGTTCTATAACGGATTGGACAGTTGCGCTATATATTCTTATTCCAGCATTTATATTTATGGGGATTTATTATCGTTCACTATGGACGGAAGAATTATCGATGGGAGAGACTATTTATTTCGGATTAGGTCTACTCGCATTTTATGTGATGACATATGGAAGAGGAGTTCGCTCATTTTTTGAGCAAGCGGATAGTTTATTTTTAATTTCGTATCCCGCTCACATGCAAAAGTTAATCCAGTATGGCATGACATATACGTTTATTCGAATAGCGATAACGAATGTAATAGTAGTAGTTGCTATGTTACCAGTGTTGATGAAAAGTATCGGAGTGACGAAAATACAAGTCGTATTATTTTGGCTGTTTTTTACTGTATTTCGATTTCTGTTGTCGTTATTAACGAGATTTATTCATGTACGTGTGGGGAAACGATGGCTACTATGGATTATAAAAAATGTAATGTTTTCTATAAGTTTAACCTTTTTTGGAGTGAGTCTGCTTCTTATTTATAAAAATCCATTTTATTCTATACTAAGTATCGGTCTAGCAGTTTTACTAATTATCGTATTGATAAAAGAAAAATTGAATTATAAAAATTGCTTTTTTAAAGAAGTTGAGAAAGAGAAAGAAGAAAGTATGCGCTGGACAAGTGGGATTATGCAAGTTGGTGGTCATACAGCTAAACCGAGTAGTTCGAATAAAAAACCGTGGATGTTTCCGCGTTCTAAAAAGTTTTTAGGGAAGAAAAAGGAATCTCGTATTGTTGAATCCTTTTTAAAAGAATTTTTCCGTACAAGTAGTGCACGAATATTCTATATTCAAATTGTATGTATAAGCACTGTCAGTATTATTATGAGTCCGAGGTGGATTGCAGCTATTATTCTTGCATTTACTTTAGTTGCAATTTCTCGTTATGCGCGCGATTATTGGAATGAATTTACGAAAAAAATGTTTCTTCATTTATATTGTGATGAAGGAAAATTACTATTGTTAAGATGGAAGGCAGATCGCTATTTATTACTTCCAGTACTACTTTTGTATGGAATAGTTATCCTTTCTCATTTTTATTTATTACCAGCTGTAATTACCGGGGTTATTTTTATAATATGGATTGGTTGGATTGTATTTTTACCATAGAAAAAGAGCCGCTAAACGGCTCTTTTTCTAATCTGTCACACATTGATAAAGAAAATATACTAAAACGAGTATGCTTGCGGCGGAATACATGACGTCTAAAGTCATCGGATTGCCTCCTCATTGTTGTTGTACTTATATTGTATGAAATCTTACAATTTCATATTCAAGTGAAAAATATGTGAACGTTAACAAAATTGTAAAGTGCAAAAATTACAATCATTTTGTATAATAGAAGGAACAACCGTTATATAAAACATAATGAGTGAAAGGGGAGGGAACATACATGCCAAATTGGTTTAGAAAAACCTTAGTCGCATTAATTACCGTATTTACATTTGGTTTAGTGACGCCTCCTTCCATATTGCTTGATAATGCCAAAGCTGCGGACAAGCCTACGAGCACAGCTGGGCAACAAAATTTGGAGAGTACGTCCTATACATATGAAGAAACGAATGACAGGTTAACCACTGATACTTTTATTACGTACGCAATGCAAGAAGCAGAGAAGCAGTCGATGCAAAAGTTTGGCACTAAAATTGGTCCAGTAATTGAAGATGAGTTTAAAGATGTAATATTACCGAAAATTGAAGAGGCAATTGCTGAGCTTGCAAGTGATGTGCCAGAGGAGTCATTGCAATCATTAGCGATTTCTCAAAGACCAGCTGGCGGAAATAATGAAAAGATTTTTCATGTGTATGACACGAAATCAGGAAATGACTTATTGCGATTTCATGTAAGAAGAGATCATCCACCGCAAGATGGTTATTATTTTAATTTCCACTATCACCGTTTTGATGATGGGTACTCAGGACACCATGAATTAGGGAATATTTATTGGAATACGAATATACCGCCAAAGTGGCTTTCTTAAAAAGAACAAGAGAAAATCTTGTTCTTTTTTATGTATATAGAAGGGTAAGACAACTACGGTGTTGAATAAGATAGGTTTAGAAAAAGAAGCAAAGGGAGTATGGGAATGCAAAAGTATATTGTTTTTGACTTTGATGGCACATTAGTAGATTCACAAAATATATTTGTACCAATTTATAATCAACTTGCTGAAAAGCACGGATATAAAACGGTAAGGGAAGAAGAAATTGAGTATTTACGTAAATTAACGATGCCAGAGCGATGTAAACAACTCGATGTACCACTGTATAAACTACCGATATTAGCACTTGAGTTTTATAAATTGTATCAACCTGCTATAAAAGATCTTATTTTGTTTCATGGGATGAAGGATGTATTAGATGAACTACATAAAAAAGGATACGGAATTGCCGTTATATCTTCTAACTCAGAAGAGCACATTCGGGCATTTTTACACAATAATGATATAGAAAATATACAAGAGGTATATTGTTCTAAAAATTTGTTCGGTAAAGATAAAATGATAAAAAGATTTTTAAGATCGAAAAAAATAACAGAGAAAGATATGTTATACGTCGGTGACGAACAGCGAGACGTAGTAGCGTGTAAAAAGGCAGGGGTGAACGTAATTTGGGTATCTTGGGGGTATGATGTTATTGAAACAGTGAAAAAAGATGCACCAGATTATATGGTCAATACACCAATGGAAATTGTGCAAATAGTACAAGGGGCGTATTCTTAATATGAATACACTTCGAGCAGGTATTCATCATATTGAATTTTGGGTAGCGAGTTTAGATGAATCTATTTCTTTTTACGATATGTTGTTTTCCATAATTGGATGGAGAAAGCTAAATGAAGTATCATATAGTACGGGAGAAAGTGAAATATATTTTAAAGAAGTAGATGAGGAAATCGTAAGGACGTTAGGCCCTAGACATATTTGTTACCAAGCTATTCATAGAGAAGTAGTTGATGAGGTAGCAGAGTTTCTTTCTAGTACGAAAATAAAGATAATACGTGGTCCAATTGAAATGAATCATTATTCGGAAGGGTATTATACAATTGATTTTTACGATCCGAATGGATTTATTATAGAAGTAGCGTATACACAAAATGTAGAAATGTAAGGGGAATATACATGAAAACAATTACAGCATGGCAAAACAATATACAGATAGTAAAAGATGCAGTTAATATTGAAGAAATTTCTAAAGGTTTCTCTCCTGATAAGAAATATATAGTTACGACAATTGATAATGAAAAATATTTGTTACGGATTGGCGATATACAAGAGTATGAAAGAAGGAAAATAGAATTTCAAATTTTAAATGAAATGGTAAAACGTAACGTACAGGCACAAAGGCCGATTGAAATAGGTGTATTGGAAGAAGAAGGTGTATATAGTATTTTCTCATATATAGAAGGGGAAGATGCGAAGAAACTATTGCCTACGTATTCACCAAAAGAACAATATGAAATTGGTATAGAGGCAGGAAAAGATTTAGCAAAAATGCATACATATGAAGCTTCTAAGGATATTCTTCCATGGTATGAAAGAGCAATGAAAAAACACCAAAAATATGTAGAGGCATATAAAACATGTGGAATAAAAATAAAAAATGATGATAAAATCATAAAGTTTATAGATGAAAATGAAAAATATTTAAAGAACCGCCCAAATCGATTTCAACACGATGATTTTCATTTAGAAAATATAATTGTGCGAGATGGGAAATATGTAGGTGTTGTTGATTTTAATGGCTATGACTGGGGCGACCCACTTCATGATTTCGTAAAGATTGCACTATTTGCAAGAGACATTAGTATTCCGTATTCAATCGGACAAATAGAAGGCTACTTTAATGGGAAAATACCAGAGGAGTTCTGGAATTTATATGCGGTATATGTTGGCATGACGGTTTTCTCATCAGTTGTCTGGTCATTACGAGCAGCACCACATATGTTAGATGATACGTTAGAACGCCTTACTATCGTTTTAGAGGATCATAAAAACTTTGAGTTATTAAAGCCAATTTGGTTTCAACCAGAAAAGATTGATATGAAATAGAAAAGGTAGGTGTGATTCACATCTACCTTTATTTTTTACCATTCTTCGTTTTGAAGCAGTTGTAATGCTAACTTTACATCTATATCTTCTTGTATATGTTCCGGAGTCCATGGGATATGTATATGTGGTTGTATACCAATTCCGGACATTCCTTCGCCTTTATCTATAATAGAAAGCCGTGAAGTAGGGTAATAAAGAGCGAATGTATCAGCCCATTTCATTACCGCTAAATTAGAATAATCATTTAAACCAGCAGTAGGACGACCTATTACTTTTACTTTCGATGATTTTTTTGCAACTTCTACAAAAGAATCACCAGAACTTCCGCATGTAACATCTGTTAATATCACTACTCTAGTAGGTGATTTTCTACCGTGTATTGTTAATGATTGAAGTTCTTTTGGTAATTCAGAAGGATCAAATGTAACGAACCCTTTTTTATAATTCTTTTTTAAATCTTGAATAAATATATCTGTGAATATTTTGGAAAGTTCGTCTAAAGAATCATAATCTTCCATTTCGATGTCTTTCATACGTAAATGAAAGTTTCGTTCCGTATGATTTAATTGCATTGTATCTGAAGAATCGAAAAGGGAAATCTCTTTGTCTTTGAATATGTAAGGAAGTAATTTAAAAAATGCATCATCACTTCCACCACGATTCAAACGCACATCAATAATTAAATTGGGAAAAGAATTTAGCTCATTTTTGTGTGAGTCTAATAATTTATTAATAGCTTCAGTGTTTGCGAAATCTGTCAAAGTAATTAAAAGTGTATCTTTATTATGCTGTTTAAATGAATGAATAGGCGTGTATTCATTTTGTTTATACTTTTGTAAAGTAATTGTTTGAGTCAATCCATCTTCATCTATAAGTGTACAATTTGACGATTTTAATAAAACATAATCCCATTTTTCGCGTTCATATGTAGCTTCATTTAAATACTTCTTATATTTTATTAATAGCTCAGGAATTTTCATATTATCTAATGCTAGTATAGACTGTCCTTTTTTCACTCTTACTTCGTGTGAAGTGGATGTAATATATAGGCGATCTTCGTATCTTTTCACTTGGAAGCCAACACTGTTAAGTGGTTGATTGTTAGAGTACATTTTGAAAAACATATGATTATCTTTAAAGTCTAGTAAGTAATCACGTACAATTTCAGTGAAATGAACTGGTGTCAGTTCTCCGTGTTTCTCTAATTTCTCGATTGTCTGTAAATAAGTAGTAGGATCGTCCCATCCTTTTTTATCAATACAACCGGAATAATCGTGATGAGTAATCGAAACAACTTCTTTGAAAATTTCTGTGTACACAGCTTTTCCTCCAGATAATTTAATTAGTTAAATAATAGAATTCTGTACCCTTTACGTATTATCCTTTTTTGCATAGAGAAAAGAGGAATAGAGGGATGTGTTATCATCCCTCTATTAAAATATTTATTTAATTTTCTTAAATGCAAGCGGCTGCGTACTTAACATAGCTGGTACATGTAACTGAAGGGATGGGAATTCACCACTTATATTCATTTCATAAACGAATAATAAACTCATTTTCATTTGGAATAAATCAACTTTTGCAGAGAAGATGTCGAAATGATGATGCGCTAATTGAATATCCATCTCCATAAATTGTACATATAACGAATCATCTCGTTTGTATACTTGTAATGTTCCATATGCAGGATGCTCGAAAGTACCGGTATAATCCTCTAATTTGTGAGAAGGTGTAGTCCCTTCAATTTGTTTAGGAATGGATTCAGTTGCTTCTTTCATCATTTCCTTCATTTTTTCAGTATCTGCTACAGCACGTTTATGCCAATTAATGGATTCTAATTCAAGTAGTTCGTCATAAATTTGATTAGCGAGATAAGTAGGAAGTAGTGTGCCTCCAGCATTCGTTAAAATGACAAGGCCAATGTTTTCTGTTGGTATGAATGAAACAAGTGCTGAAAACCCATCAATATTACCGCCATGATGAATTACCTTATTACCACGATAAGCGCTAATAAACCAACCAAGGCCGTAACTATTTAATGGAGATTCAGGAAGTGATAAAACTGGTTGATCTGGAATGGAATTATGTGGTGTATACATTTGTTGTAATAATTCAGAGGAGATTAATTCATGATCTCCAAATTTCCCTTCGTTTAAGTGAAGAAGGACCCAATTTGCCATATCTTCAATTGTAGAATTAATACACCCAGCAGCGCCAACCGTATCAATATTGCGGAATGGAACTTCTTTTATTTCATCTTCATTTTCAACGTAAGGTAAAGCATAATCATCTGTAGTTTGTGAATCTGTAACAGAGAAATTTGTATGTCTCATATTTAAAGGTTCTAAAATATGTTCTGTAGCGTATTGCTCCCACGTTTGATTCGTAATGTTTTCTACAATGTAGCTAATTGTTGCATACATTAAGTTGTTATAAAGAAATGCTGTGCGGAACGGTGCATCAAGTTGTAAATGTTTTATTTTTTCAACGAGATCTTTTCGAGATAAGGAAGAGCTGTACCAAAGAGCCTCATGACGACTAACCCCAGTGCGATGGGAAGCTAAGTCTCGTCCTGTAACTTGTGAGCTAGCAAGTAGTTCAGATAAAGAGAAGTTAGGTATATAAGTCTGGACAGGAGTATCCCAATTAAACTTTGTTTGCTGTGCCAACAAGCTTAATGAAAGTGTCCCAAAAGCTTTCGTTGAGGAACCAATTGCGAACCGAGTACTCGGTGTAACAGCTTCTTTTGTTTCTATATTTCGATAGCCGAAACCTTCTGAAATAATAACTTCACCGTCTTTTATAACAGCTACAGCAGCGCCAGGAACATTTAAATCCTTCATCATTTTTTCAACCGTTGTTTGCAAAGAAGACATAACAGGAGTTTCAATTTTAGACATACTTCTAACCTCCAAATATAAATTTTGTTCTACCGCACTATACTTTCGGTAATAGAAAATGAAAACCTTTTTAATTATGGAAAGTTAATAATTTTGTAAGAATGAATAAAATTATTATTTATTTAGAATTTTATTTTTATTACAATTAATTTAAATTAATATTTAGAAAAGATGGTGAAGAAGTGTGCTAACAATAAAGAGAGTGCTTTGTGATAATAAAAAAAATCCGATAGGTATAGATTCAAAAGTTGTGAAAATGAGTTGGCAGCTTGAGTCGAGTAACCGAAATGTAAAACAATTTGCTTATCAACTGCAGGTTGCGAAAGATAGAGATTTTGAAATTTTAATGTTTGATTCGCAAAAAGTAGAAACAGATCAAAGTTTACATATACCAATCAATTCATTTTCATACAGAGAAGAGACACGTTATTTTTACCGGGTAAAGGTATGGGATAATTACGGAGAAGAATCATCTTGGTCTAAAGTAGGATTTTGGGAGACGGGGTTACAAGGGCAAGATAATTGGAGCGGAAACTGGATTACTGCGAAAAAAGAACGAACGCAAGTTATGTCTTTTAATAAAAGTTTTTCTATTAAAAAAGCAGTTAAAAAAGCACGCTTATATATCACTAGTTTAGGAATATATGAGGCTTCTATTAATAGAGAGCGTATTGGAGATTGTTATTTTACTCCTGGATGGACAAGTTATGATAAGAGAGTATTGTATCAAACGTATGATATAACACATGTATTAAAGATAGGGCAAAATGATATTTCTACTCTGGTAGGTAACGGCTGGTATAAAGGGCCGATTACCGTGCATCATGTACGTAATTATTACGGGAGAAGACGAGCAATAATTGCTCAATTACATATAACGTATGAAGATGGAACGAAAGAAAAAATTGTAACGGATGAAACATGGAAGGTAACTTCAAGCCCAATTTTGTACTCAGAAATTTATGAAGGTGAAGTATACGATGCTAGACTAGAAGAAAGTGTGCAAGAGCTAGAAAATGTTGAAGTACTTGAGCATTCTAAACAAATAGTTGTTGCGCAAGAAAATAAATCAATTCGTAAAATGAAAATTATAAAACCAATTTCTATTTCAAAACTACCGAATCACGAATGGCTTATTGATATGGGGCAAAATATGGTAGGTTGGGTTCAATTTATAGTCCGTCATGTTTATAGTGGTCAAAAGATAGAATTGCATCACGCTGAAATATTGGATAAAGACGGTAGTTTTTACGCTGGAAATCTCCGAAAGGCAAAACAAAAAATAGTGTATATAGCAAAAGGAGAGGAAGAGGAAACGTTTGAGCCTCATTTTACATATCAAGGCTTTAGGTATGTGAAAATAAGTGGATTAACCCAGCCGCCTCAAATAGCAGATTTTGAAGGGATTGTATTACATACAGATATGGAAAAAACGACTGAATTCGAAACGTCCAATCCATTAATCAATCAACTTCATCATAATGTGGAATGGTCTCAAAGAGGGAATTTTTTTGATGTGCCAACAGATTGTCCGCAGCGAGACGATCGACTCGGATGGACAGGAGATGCACAAATGTTCATTGGGACAGCTACGCAAATTATGAATGTCCAATTGTTCTTTAAAAAATGGCTTCAAGATTTATCGCTTGACCAAAATAAAAACGGAGCTGTGCCTTTAGTTATACCAGATGCGTTTGGAAAAAGAGCGGATTTTAATCTGGATACTTCCGGTGGTTGGGGCGATGCAGCAATTATATGTCCGTGGGTTCATTATTTACATTACGGAGATGTATCGATTTTAAAAGAACAATATGAAAGTATGAAGAAGTATATAGATTACATACGTTCACAAGGTGAGAACGAGTATTTATGGGATACAGGCTATCATTTAGGGGATTGGCTCGCATTAGATACGAAACCAGATGTATATGAAGGCGGAACAGACAAGCATTTTATTGCGACAGCTTATTATGCCTATTCTACATCGCTTTTACGAAGGATTGCTGAGATTTTAGGTGAAAATACAGATGCTAAATTATATGCAGAGTTACATAGGAATATTGTTCAAGCATTTCAAAATGAATTCGTTACACCAAATGGTAGGTTAATTTCAAATACACAAACAGCCCACATATTAGTACTTCTTTTTGAACTAGTGAAAGATGATGTGAATGAGAAAGTATTTAATCGCTTAATTGAGCTACTAAAAGAAAATAAAAATCATTTAACAACAGGTTTTATAGGAACACCGTATTTGAATTTAATATTAAGCAAGTTTAACCGGCATGACCTTGCTTGTAAGCTTCTATTTTATGAAGATTATCCATCATGGTTATACCAAGTGAAAAAAGGTGCCACAACGATTTGGGAACATTGGGATGGCGTGAAAGAGGATGGAACACTTTGGAATGATAGCATGAATTCTTATAATCATTACGCATATGGCTCTATTGTTGAATGGATATACCGATATATTATTGGATTAGAAATGGATGAGACAAAACCTGCATATAAACATTTTTATATTCAGCCTCATTTTAATTCTAATTTAGACGGGGTTTGTATAAAGCGTGAAACAGCATATGGAGAAATTAAAATTGATTGGCGTGTAGAACATGGACAAGCAGTATTAAACGTTGATGTGCCAACAAATACATCAGCCACATTACGAATAGTGGAAGATGATTGGAAGGCAAGTGATATGCCTGAAATGAAATTAGGTTCAGGCGCATATGAATTTAGATTTTGTAAGAACATACAGAAGTAGAATTTTGTTAAGTATAGAAATGTTTTTTTATAAATTTAGTTTGTTCAATCTGTTAGCATTAAATTTATGATAAAATCCATATAGACTAGAGATTTGAAAGAAGGTTTTTCTACATATGAAACATGCTGAAAATGAATACTTAAATTTATGCCGCCATGTAATGGAGCATGGTACGAAGAAAGAAGATCGTACAGGGACAGGCACTGTATCTGTATTTGGATATCAAATGCGTTTTGATCTAAGTAAAGGTTTTCCTTTATTAACGACAAAGAGAGTGCCGTTTCGCCTTGTAGCAAGTGAACTGCTTTGGTTTATGAAAGGTGATACAAATATTCGTTATTTATTGCAGCATAATAATAATATTTGGAATGAATGGGCATTTAAGAGCTGGGTAGAAAGCGATGAGTATACTGGTCCTGACATGACTGATTTTGGTCTTCGTTCACAACAAGATGAGGAATTTAAAGTGCAGTACGATGAGCAAATGGAATTGTTTAAAAAGAACGTTTTAGAAGATGACAATTTCTCGAATAAATATGGTTATTTAGGAGATGTATACGGAAAGCAGTGGCGTGCCTG
This sequence comes from Bacillus sp. M5A3_1b, assembly GCF_053345335.1. Taxonomy (NCBI): domain Bacteria; kingdom Bacillati; phylum Bacillota; class Bacilli; order Caryophanales; family Bacillaceae; genus Bacillus; species Bacillus sp. M5A3_1b. Next base: position 388,478 of record NZ_JBKEZY010000005.1, read on the forward strand.
GAAAACGACAGCTGGTGAGACGCTTGATCAATTAAAAGATGTAATTGAAATGATTAAAAAAACGCCAGACTCCCGTCGCCTTATTGTTTCTGCTTGGAATCCTGAAGATGTACCAAGTATGGCATTACCGCCTTGTCATACGCTATTCCAATTTTATGTAGCAGATGGCAAACTTTCTTGTCAGCTATATCAAAGAAGTGGTGACATATTCCTTGGAATTCCATTTAACATTGCAAGTTATTCACTGCTAACACATTTAATTGCACATGAATGTAGTCTTGAAGTGGGAGAATTTGTTCATACAATTGGAGATGCACACATTTATACGAATCATTTTGAACAAGTAGAAAAGCAATTGGCACGTGAACCACGTCCATTCCCGAAACTTACATTAAATCCAGATGTGAAATCTGTATTCGATTTTGAAATGGAAGATTTAACGATTGAAGGATATGATCCACACCCAGCAATTAAAGCACCGGTTGCAGTATAATTGTAGAGGAGATGAAAAAATGATTGTTTCATTTATGGTCGCAATGGACGAGAATAGAGTAATTGGCAAAGATAATAATTTACCTTGGCGTTTACCAAGTGAATTGCAGTATGTAAAGAAAACAACGATGGGCCATTCACTTATTATGGGCAGAAAGAACTACGAAGCGATTGGTAGACCACTGCCTGGAAGACGTAATATTATTGTAACTCGTAATGAAGGGTATCATGTTGAAGGTTGTGAAGTAGCACATTCTGTAGAAGAAGTGTTTGAACTATGCAAAAATGAAGAGGAGATTTTTATTTTTGGTGGAGCGCAAATTTATGATCTCTTTTTACCTTACGTAGACAAGTTATATATAACAAAAATCCACTACGCATTTGAAGGTGATACATTCTTTCCAGAAATGGATATGACAAATTGGAAAGAAGTTTTTGTTGAAAAAGGTTTAACGGATGAAAAGAATCCGTATACGTACTATTATCATGTATATGAGAAACAACAATAATAATAAGGATTGATGTGAAATTCACATCAATCTTTTTATTTGTATTCATTAATATAAGTTTATAGATGATATTCAATAGTGCTATAATGAAATCTAGCATGTAAAAATGCTAAAATTTTCAAAAGTATTCATATAGAAAGAGGAGGAGAATTGATTGAGAAAGATATGGGGGATTCTTTTTCTTTGCTTAACATTCATGTTAGTTGGATGCGGTAAAGAAGAAAAACCACAAGAAGCGTTTGATACATATACAAAAGCATGGAATAAACAAAAATTTGCAGAAATGTATGATCAATTATCAGAAAAGGCAAAAAAAGATATTTCGAAGAAAGAGTTCACTGAGAAATATGAAAAAATTTATTCTGGCATTGAAGTGAAAAACTTAAAAGTAGAAGCAGGAGAAGTAAAAGAAGATAAAAAAGATGAAGGTCCTGTTCCTTTTAAAGTAAGTATGGATACAGTCGGTGGTAAAATCAATTTTGCCCATGAAGCAAAAATGGTGAAAGAAAAAGATGGAGATAAAGAATCTTGGAAAATAGATTGGACTCCTGATTTTATATTCCCAGGTATGACAAAAGATAGTAAAGTGCGTATGCAAACGACAGAGCCAAAACGTGGTGAAATATACGATCGTAATGGAAAAGGTCTTGCAACGAATGGGAAAGCTTCTGAAATTGGAATAGTTCCAGAAAAATTAGACGATACTGCTCCGCAAACGAAAGAGACAGTAGCGAAGTTGTTAAATATGTCTGTAGAAGAAATTGATCAAAAACTAGCTGCTAAATGGGTAAAACCAGGGTATCTCGTACCAATTGGAATTTTGCCTGAGGGGGCAACGCAAAATACGTACATTGATTTACCAGGTGTTTCAACAAAACCTGTAAATGTTCGTACATATCCGTTAGGGGAAGCGGCAGCTCATCTGACTGGTTATATTGGAAAGGTAAATGCTGAAGATTTAAAAACGCTACAAAAGAAAGGCTATCAAGCTGATGATCCAGTTGGTAAAGCCGGTTTAGAGCAAGTATTAGAGGAAAAGCTACGCGGTAAAAAAGGTGGCCGTGTCTTTGTAGAAGATGCGCAAGGAAAAGAAATTAAAAATTTAGCAAAAACAGATGCTGTTGATGGAGAAAATGTAACTTTAACTATTGATAGTGCTGTTCAAGAAAAAACGTATAATGAAATGAAGGGCGAAGCTGGTTCAAGTGCAGCAATTAATCCGAAAAGTGGAGAAACAATTGCACTAGTAAGTAGTCCAGCATATGATCCTAATATAATTGCACGAGGGACATCGAAGGCACAACGCGAAGCATGGAATAATGATCCGAAAAAACCGATGACGAATCGATTTACACAATTATCAGTTCCAGGATCTGTATTTAAGCCTATTACAGCTGCAATTGGTCTTGAAACGAAAACGATTGATCCAAAAGAAGAGTTGAAAATTGAAGGATTAAAATGGACAAAAGATTCTTCTTGGGGTAATTATTATGTAACACGTGTGAAAGATGCAAATCCGATTGATTTGGATAAGGCGATGAAATACTCGGATAATATTTATTTCGCACAAGAAGCTTTGAAAATCGGAAAAGATAAATTTATGAGTGAAGCGAAAAAATTCGGATTCGATGAGAAATTACCAATTGAATATGGATTCCCAGCTTCTAAAATCGCCAATGATGGTATTAAAAATGATATTCAAATGGCAGACACAGGTTATGGACAAGGACAAGTCTTAATGACACCGCTCCATCTAGCATTAACGTACGCGCCAATTGTTAATGATGGAAACATACCTTCTCCGTATATTATTAAGACAGATAAGCAACCAAAAGTTTGGAAAGAGAATGTCATTTCAAAAGGCAATCAGGATATATTAAGAACTGCCATGACGAAAGTAATTAATGATCCAGATGGTACTGGGAAAATTGCTAAAATTGATGGAATGACTCTTGCTGGAAAAACAGGTACAGCGGAATTAAAAGTATCAAAAGAGGCCGAAGGAAAAGAACTAGGCTGGTTCGCTGCATTTGATTTAAATTCACCAGATATGGTCATTACAATGATGATTGAAGATGTAAAAGGTAGAGGCGGAAGTAATATTCCAGCTGAAAAAGTGAAACATGTGTTTCAAAAATAGAAAATGATGAAGACTATCTCCATGGAATGTGGAGGTAGTTTTTTGTTTCACCAGAAACATATTGAACAGATAGTGTTTATTAACTTACGAAAAAAAAGTAGCTATTTTTTATTGACATTGAACATAACTTTTTGTATTATACTTACATAAGGTAAGTTATTTACTTTCGAATTATAAATCTCAAATTAAAGATAAGATGTGTAAAAGGGAGAGAATACAATGACAAAAGTACTATTTATTACAGCAAATCCAAATTCAGCAGAAGGTTCTTTCGGAATGGCAGTAGGAGAAGCTTTCATCGAAGCTTATAAAAACGAACATCCACAAGACGAAGTTGTAACAATTGATTTATTCAACACTACAGTACCAGCAATCGATGCGGATGTATTTGCTGCTTGGGGTAAATTTGCAGCAGGTGAAGGCTTTGAAACTTTAACTGAAGTTCAACAACAAAAAGTTGCAGCAATGAACACAAACTTAGAAACATTTATGCATGCGGATCGTTATGTATTCGTAACTCCAATGTGGAACTTTAGCTATCCACCAGTAGTAAAAGCATACTTAGATAACTTAGCAATCGCAGGTAAAACATTCAAGTATACTGAAAATGGCCCAGTTGGCTTATTAGAAGGCAAAAAAGCACTTCACATTCAAGCAACAGGTGGCGTTTATTCTGAAGGAGCATACGCAGCTGTAGACTTCGGCCGCAATCACTTAAAAACAGTATTAGGATTCATTGGTGTAAATGAAACTGAATACATTGCAGTTGAAGGTATGAATGCAAACCCTGAAAAAGCACCAGAAATTAAAGAAGCAGCAATTGCTAATGCTCGTGAATTAGCAAAACGTTTCTAATATAGAATACTTAAAAAATGTCCAAGCACTTGCTGTTTGGACATTTTTTCTTCTTTTTCCTTCGTTTGTCTAGTATAATGAAGGTCGGAATGATAATAGGTGGGGGTTCTGTATGATTCAAACGTTTTTTAAAATCTTTTATTTAATTTTAATCGTAATTGCGATTACACCGAGAATGTGGCGTCTGAAAAGACAAGTAAATACGATGTCGCCACAAGAAAAAGATAATGTTGTGTATAAAACGACAAATTGGTTTGGTAAGAAAATGGTGCGTGTAGCTGGTGGGACAGTTGAAGTAAAGGGACTGGAAAATGTTCCAAAAGATAAGCCGGTACTAGTTGTAAGTAATCATCAGAGTAATATGGATATTCCTGTTTTACTAGGTTACTTAAATAAACCAATTGGATTTGTTTCAAAAGCAGAGATTAAGAAGTTTCCAGTTGTACCAACTTGGATGGAACTTATGAATTGTGTATTTATGGTTCGTAATGATCGTCGTCAATCTCTTCAAGCGATTAAAGATGGAATTGAGCTGTTAAAGAACGGGCATTCAATCGTAATCTTCCCAGAAGGGACGAGAAGTAAGGGTGGCGAAATTGGAGAGTTTAAGGCTGGGAGTTTTCACCTTGCAGTAAAATCTGGTGTAGCAATCTTACCTGTAACATTAGATGGGACATATAAAATGTTTGAAGCGAATGGAAACCGTATGAAACCCGCTCATGCAACAGTAACAATTTCTAAGCCGATTACAGCTGAAGAGTATGCGAATATGGATATTAAAGAATTAATGAAGCATACACAGGATGTTATCGCATCACAATTACATAAGTAATAAAAAAAGGTTTCAGCTTAATATAAGCTGAAACCTTTTTTTATGCTGTAGGTAAGACATAAAAGAGTACGCAGAAGAACATCATCGCACTACCACCTAAAACGAAAAGATGCCAAATGGCATGATTGAAAGGTAACTTTTCCCAAAGGAAGAATATAGCCCCTACAGAATATAAAATTCCGCCTGCTAAAAGTAGTGAAAAACCATGTCCAGTTAGATTTTCATAAAGTGGTTTAATAGCAACGATTATGAGCCATCCCATTATGATATAACATAATGTTGATGCCTTAATAAAGCGACGTACAAAGAAAATTTTGAAGATGATACCTCCGAGTGCTAGTGTCCATATAATAGCGAGTAACGTCCAGCCTAATGGTCCGCGAAGCGTAATAAGTAAAAAAGGAGTATATGTGCCAGCGATTAATAAATAAATGGCTGAGTGATCTAGTATAGTAAATAATTTTTCTACTTTTGGATGATGAATGCTATGTAACAAGGTCGAAAACAAGTACAGTAAAAACATGCTTACACCATAAACCGTAAATGCAACTACAGCAGATGCGGTACCATGCTTAGAGGCATGAATAATTAATATAATTAAGGCAGGGATGCTTAAAATGGCACCGATACCATGTGTAATTGCATTTGCAATTTCTTCTTTCACAAAATGTGTCATTCGTGTCATTTTTTCAGTCATAATGCAAATCCTTTCTACTATCATAAAATAATATGTCATTTCCCTTACCATATCATACACAAGGGCAATAGAAAATGAAATTTGTATAATTGATTATATTTTTGAATTTTTTTGACAAAAGGCAATGGATTTGTTGACGTTTTCAAACTTTTTTGACAAAATAAAATTATGCAATAGTAGGACAAGGAATCTACTAATAAAGGGGATGGAGAAATGTTTTCAAATATTGGCTTTCCAGGATTAATTTTAATTTTAGTAGCTGTACTCATTTTGTTTGGGCCGAAAAAATTGCCGGAAATCGGAAAGGCTTTAGGGGAAACGTTAAAAGAATTCAAAAAATCAACGAAAGAATTGACTGATGATGCATTTCAAGAGAAGGAAAAGAAAGAAAAAATGTAATGAATTTTCCTCGAAATGGATAAATAAAGTGTGGTGAACGAGATGGAAGATCGGGAAATGAGCGTAGTAGAACATATTGTTGAGCTTCGCAAACGAGTAATATATACAGTACTATCCTTTGTCCTATTTTTAATTATCGGATTTACTTTTACGAAGGATATTTATTTTTGGCTAGTAAAAGATTTACCAATGAAATTAACTGTTCTCGGTCCAAGTGATGTATTATGGATTTTTTTCTCGATTGCTACAGTATTTGCTATCGTTTGTACAATTCCTTTTGCTGCTATACAAATTTGGTTATTTGTAAAACCGGGTTTACATCCAAATGAACAAAAAATGACAGTAATGTATATACCGGTATTGTCTATATTATTTGTTGCAGGTTTATGTTTTGGATATTTCGTTGTAATGCCGTTTTTATTTCATTTTTTAACTACGATAGGTAATGAAATGTTTAATACGATGTTTACGACAGAAAAGTATTTTCATTTTGTTCTTAATTTAACAGTTCCATTTGCTGTAATTTTTGAATTACCTGTAGTTGTCATGTTTTTAACGAGTATTGGACTGTTAACGGCGGAATTGCTAATAAAAATAAGAAGGTATGCTTATGTAGCATTGATTATCATTGCATCGTGTATATCACCGCCGGATTTTTTATCACATAGTTTAGTAGCGGTACCGCTTATTTGTATTTATGAAATTAGTATCGCTTTATCAAAGATTGTCAGTAAGCGAAAAAAGAAAAGAGAAGAAATACAGTCGAAAAGTGCCTCGTTATAAAGGCACTTTTTTTATTTATTTGTTATACTTTAGACATAAACGTATACAATATATAGAAGAAAAAAATTATAGAATCTCCAAAATTTAGACAAACTTTGCGCTTTGCTAAGTTTATACTAAAATTATTAAGCAATATACGGATAACGGGATTCCTGTCTGATCGGATATTTAGGATGGAGGATGAATAGAGTATAAATCTTCTAACCAAAAGGACTACAGGGATTGACTAAGGATACTTTTGTATTCATAGAAGTCTCCACTTTAAACAACGTGTTACAGCGTAAAGTAGAGGAAGTTCAAAAATCCAATGAAAAAGAGGATTGATATTGTGATTACGAAAAGTTTTTATTTCACTCATTCAACAGGGGATTGTATTAAAATATTCGAAATCCCTGTCCTACAGGCACAGCATCCATTATCGTTTCTAATTCAGTCTCGTCTTCAATTATTTATTGCAAAAATTCAAAAACAAAAGCACCCAAGATTTTCGTATTCTTTCCGTGAATATTTGCAAAATTGTTTGAAGTGGAATGATTATTTAAATGTATATAAAACAAATACCCTTGAAAAAAATGCATGATACAAAGTATGGACAGGGTTAGTAAACTCTGTCTTTTTCATTTTAGGTATAAAAATATAATTAATTTGGTGAAATTTGTTCGAAATTGTTGAAAGCACAGGGAATGCTAGTATAATAACAAGGAGAGCGTATTGGAAAGGGAAGAATATAATATGCAAAAAATTAAAATTGTAACAGATTCAACTGCAGATTTAACGCAGGATGTAATCGAAAAGTATGGCATTCATGTGCTACCATTATCAATCTCTGTAAATGGACAAACATATTTAGATCGCGTTGATTTACAACCTGATGAATTTATTGAAGAAATGATCAAATCAGAGGAATTACCAAAAACATCACAACCGGCAATGGGTACATTTGTAGAAATGTATGACAAGTTAGGTGAAGATGGAAGTGAAGTACTTTCCATTCATATGACAAGTGGAATGAGTGGTACTGTGGCAACTGCCAATAGTGCTGCATCAATGACCGACACAAAAGTAACAGTTGTTGATTCTCAATTTATTACACATGCTTTAGCATATCAAGTAATAGAAGCTGCAAAAATGGCAAATGAAGGACGCTCACTAGAAGAAATTTTAAAACGTGTAGATGAAGTGAGAAAGAATACTCGTTTATATGTAGTAGTAGATACATTAGAAAATTTAGTGAAGGGTGGGCGTATCGGTAAAGGAAAAGCGTTTATCGGTTCGCTACTTAATATAAAGCCAATTGCTAGCCTTGAAGATGGTGTTTATAACCCTGTAACGAAAGTGCGTAGCCAAGGTCAAATTGTAAAAACGTTAGCTAAGTTATTTGAGGAAGATACAGCTGGAAAAGTTGTAAAAGCTGTTGCAATTCCGCATGCTAAAGCAATTCCTTTAGCTGAAAATGTAAAAGCGGCTGTTGAAAAAGTGAGTGGATTTGCTCAATCAGAAATTTTCTTTACAACGCCTATTATTAGTACTCATACAGGTCCGGGTGCAATTGGATTTATGTATTTAGCAGAGTAATAAAAAAGCTACTTGAAATGAATTTTCAAGTAGCTTTTTTTATGTGAATAGAAAGTAAGAAATAAGAAGGGTTATACAGGCACTCCCGCTAATTATATAGCGAGTCTGTAAATATTCATTCATAGAAAACACCCACTGATTAAAGTTTTACTTTATGATTTTCTATAGTATATGTTGGATATAGAAAATAAGTAGTTACGTTATACGTGTAATGTTTCAATTTTTTCATTTACTTGCTTACCGTTTGTTGCGTTATTATAAGTAAAGGTTTGGCCTAAAAAGAGTACATGCAGTTGTTCCCACGGTAACATACGTAAATTCCAATTATTTCGAAGCCTTGTTACTGCCTCGCGGGGTGTTTCATCGGCGAGGGCAAAAGCTCCGTAATGCATCGGTATAAAGTGTGTAGCGTTTAAATCTAAATAAGCTTGCACTGCCTCTTCAGGTGAAACATGAGATGCTTTCATAAACCACTCTGGTTCATAAGCGCCAATGGGCATAAGGGCAATATCAATTGAAAAGCGTCTGCCAATTTCTTTGAAACCTTGGAAATAGCCACTGTCACCACAAAAATAAACGGTTTCTTTCGTTGGTTCATTATTAATAATCCATCCACCCCAATGTGATGTATTCATATCAAATAAGGATCTTCTCGTCCAGTGCTGAGCAGGTACGAAGTGAAAGGAAACATCATTAATGATCGTATTTTCCCACCAATTATACTCTTCTACACGAGTAAATTTTTTGCGAGTAAATAGTTTTTTCAGTCCAATAGGTACAAGGTATAAAACATCATCATTTAGCTGGCGAAGCGATGAAAAATCTAAATGATCATAATGACCGTGTGAAATGAGGACAATATCAATTTTAGGTAGTTCTTGTATAGAAAGACCAGGTTCAGTAAGTCTTGGAACTAATTTTAATTTAGTAGCCCATACTGGATCTGTTAATATATTCAGCCCATTCGTTTGGATAAGGAATGTGGAATGACCAATCCAAGTTACAGACGTCTTTTCAAAGTTGTTTTGTAGGAATTTACTTTGTTTAACAGGTGATTGTTCTACTAAAAAAGAAAAATCCTTTTTATTTTGTTTTCGTTCTTTTCGCCAACGTATAAAGGAACGAATTGATTTTTTTGTACTCACATTATCCATGTTTTCATAACGTTTTGTCATGAACATCACCTCATTTAAAATCGTTGTAATTGTATTGTACCGAAATGTTGTTAAGGAATACAGTGTATAACATGGATGAATGTTTAAGGAATTGTAAAAAAATAGGGGGATGCGTTTACAAAAGTAACAATAAAATTAGTTTTGCAACTTCTATTTAGAGAAATAATAGTAAAAAAATAAATTTTGTCTAGTAATTGGCTTGAAATAAAGAAGTAACATACGTAAATTCGTACGATTTCGTGAACAAATGTAGTAAACAATTTTCTCGTAGTGTTAACTTTTGTTATGATAAACATAACCTATTTAAATTTAGGATAGAGAAAAGAGGTTTATAAATGAAGCGTTATCAAAAAATAATTGGTCTTATGGTTGTATTTTGTCTCTTTGTACTTGCTGGATGTAGTGGATCGGGTTCAAAGCTTCGTAAACCATTGAATTGGGATTTAGAAACTTTCCAATTTACAAATCAAGATGGAAAGTCATTTGGTACAAAAGATTTAAAAGGGAAAGTTTGGGTTGCTGATTTTATGTTCACAAATTGCCAAACAGTTTGTCCGCCAATGACTGCCAATATGGCAAAACTGCAAAAGATGGCCAAAGAAGAGAAATTAGACGTTCAGTTTGTTTCGTTTAGTGTAGATCCAGACCTTGATAAGCCGGAGAATTTGAAGGCTTTCATTCAAAAGTTTACAGAGGATACTAGTAACTGGAATTTATTAACGGGTTATTCATTAGAAGATATTACAAAGTTTTCCAAAGATAATTTCCAATCACTTGTAGATAAACCTGAGGATGGTCAAGTTATACATGGTACATCATTTTATTTAATTGATCAAAACGGAAAAGTAATGAAAAAGTATAGTGGTATTAGTAATACGCCGTACGAAGACATTATACGTGATATGAAGAGATTAGTGGATTAAAAAGAAGGGTGCACAGCACCCTTCTTTTTTTACATTAGTCTATGGATAAAATGTCATGTTGTTGTGGAAGTTTTGGTGCCCGAATTTCTAACACGCCGTTTTGATACGAAGCTTTCGCTGCTTTTTTATTAATTGAGTACGGTAATTTAATCAATCTTGATGCTTCTGAAATGGAACGTTCTCGGCGATAATAGTTATGAGACGTTTCTTCCTCGACCTCTTCAAGTATCTCTTCTTTTACAGAGACTTTTAAGTATTCACTTTGTATTTCAATTTGAATTTGTTCTTTTTGTATACCTGGTAGTTCAGCTGTAACAACGAGTTCTTCACCAACTTCATATAAATCTACGGGGAATGTTAATAAACGATTTCCTTTTTGGAAAAAATGATTTAAATCAGCGATTACATTGCGAAGTGGTGTTTGCTCGAAGAAATCATCAATTTGTTTTAAATAATTGCGAACCGGTGGGCGAGAAGAGTCTTTTTTTTCTTCACTCATGGTATTCCCTCCTAGAAATCAATTTGCAATATCATATGACAAAAGCGGAGAAAGGTGATTGCCTAGTTTTCATGTTTTCATAAAAAATTGTTAAAAATGTGAAATGGAGTGATTTTTTTATAGTTTTTGGTCGCCATATTCAATTGATTATGCTAGTATAAATAGGGTTGATATAGTAGTATATAGACAGAATGAAAACTGAAAGAGGGTAAGAAGTATGTGTGGTTTTGTAGGATGTTTATGTGAAAACCCTAGAGAGTTTTCAGAAACAGAAAAACATCAATTTGAAAATATGAACACGATGATTTTCCACCGCGGTCCAGATGACGAAGGATATTTTCGTGATGAACATGTACAATTTGGCTTCCGCCGTTTAAGCATCATTGACTTAGAGGCAGGACATCAGCCGCTAACTTATGAAAATGATCGATATGTAATTATTTTTAATGGTGAAATTTACAACTATGTAGAATTACGTGAAATGTTACTTGAAAAAGGTGCAACGTTTGCAACACAATCTGATACAGAAGTTATCATTGCATTGTATGCACATATGAAAGAAAAATGTGTAGACTATCTTCGTGGTATGTTTGCATTTATGATTTGGGATCGTGAAGAGAAGAAACTTTTCGGTGCACGTGACCACTTCGGTATTAAACCTTTATACGTCGCACAACAAGGTGATACTACATTCTTTGCATCTGAGAAGAAAAGTATTATGCATGTGATGGAAGATAAAGGCGTTAATCCAACGTCGCTACAACATTACTTTACGTACCAATATGGTCCAGAGCCAGAAACATTAACAATTGATGTTAATAAAATCGAGCCTGGTCATTATTTCGTAAAAGAAATCGGTAAAGAGATGGAAATCTATCGCTACTGGAAACCTTATTTCAATGCTTCAAGCGCAACGAAAGAGGAGCATATCCAAGCAATTCGTGATGTGTTGTATGATTCAGTAAAAGTGCATATGCGCAGTGATGTACCAGTAGGTTCATTCTTATCTGGTGGTATCGATTCATCTATTATCGCTTCTATCGCAAGAGAAATGAATCCAAATCTTTTAACATTCTCAATTGGTTTTGAACAACGTGGTTTCAGTGAAGTTGATGTTGCAAAAGAAACTGCTGAGAAATTAGGCGTTAAAAACCATAACGTATTCATTTCAGCGAAAGAGTTTATGGATGAGTTCCCAAAAATCATTTGGCATATGGATGATCCTTTAGCAGATCCAGCAGCTGTACCATTGTACTTCGTTGCAAAAGAAGCACGTAAGCATGTAACAGTTGTTCTTTCAGGTGAAGGTGCAGACGAGCTATTTGGTGGTTATAACATTTATCGTGAGCCAAACTCACTAAAAATGTTCTCTTACATTCCTAGCCCAGGTAAGAGCGTTCTAAAAGCATTAAGTGGTGCTCTTAAAGAAGGATTTAAAGGAAAGAGCTTCCTAGAACGTGGATGTACGCCAATTGAAGAGCGTTACTATGGAAACGCGAAAATCTTCCGTGAAGAAGAGAAAGTTGAATTAATGAAGTATTACAATGAAAGTGTTAACTATATGGATATCACGAAACCATTGTATAACGAGATTAAAGATTATGATGATGTAAGCAAAATGCAGTACATTGACATGTTCACATGGTTACGCGGTGACATTTTATTAAAAGCTGATAAAATGACAATGGCAAACTCATTAGAACTTCGTGTACCGTTCTTAGATAAAGAAGTATTTGATGTTGCATCTAAAATTCCAACTGAATTTAAGATTGCTAACGGAACTACGAAAGCTATTTTACGTGAAGCGGCACGCGGAATCGTTCCAGATCACGTATTAGATCGTAAAAAACTTGGATTCCCAGTACCAATTCGTCACTGGTTAAAAGACGAAATGCATGATTGGGCTATCAATATTATAAACGAGAGTAAAACAGAGCATTTAATCGACAAACAGTATGTATTAAACTTACTGGAAGCACATTGTGCAGATAAAGGCGATTATAGCCGTAAAATTTGGACTGTACTTGCGTTTATGGTATGGCATCAAATTTATGTTGAGCATAAATACGATACGAATAAGTTCCACGAAGAAACGAAACGTGCGTATAGCTTAGTTTAATTAGAAAAACCTTAAGATCGCATATGGTCTTAAGGTTTTTTTCATAAATAGGACGTATTATTGATACAATAATAGTAAAAGGATGGACAACATATGATTACGTTTGAAAAAGTAACTGTAGATAATGAAAGCGTTGTTAAAGAAATGTTTCGCTCACATAGTTTAACTGAGAATCAAGTACAGTATTGTGTGAAAGTTGATGATACATATATTGGTGTAATAGACTATAGTGTACAAGAGGAGAGTGCAATTTTATCGCAGTTAATTATTCACTTTGATTATCAAAGTTACGGTTATGGGACAAATACGTATTTTACATTTGAAACGATGATGAAAGAAAGAAACGTGAAAGAGATAAAGGTATTACAAACGGAATTAACAGAACAAGCAAAAACTTTCATAGAGAGCTTTGGTTTTAATGAAGAAGATGGAATATATGTGAAGAAAATATAACGATGAGTAGTTGTGCGAGATAAATATAAGGCAGGTGGATATATGACGATGACTTCTGGTCTTGTATTAATTGGAGGGTGTTTTATAGTAGCAGAGCTAATCCATATGTTCATTCGAAAAAGAATGAATAAGAAAAGAAAGCCGTATGAATTACAATATGCCCCTGTGTTTTTCCTTTTATTTTGTATGCTTATTACATTACAAAACATAACGAACTTTCCACCGCTATTAAATATTTTTTTAAAGTTCGGTTTGCTGTATAGTAGCACTGGAATAGCCCTTTTATTTCTTTTATTTTGCATACGTTATATTCACTATCAATCGTATATATTTATTTTAAATTGGTTAAAGCGCAATAATAGAAACCGCCTTACATAAGGCGGTTTTTTTATTTGTAATTGTAATGGTTTTGAAAGTTATATGTATGCTGATTTATTTAATAGTAGTTCTATATATCAAAAAACAACGAGGTGCAATTTTAATTAGTGTCATAGTTGTTTATTTATATACGAAAGTAACAGGGGAATTAAGTGATAGGAAATTTATATTGTTACAACGAATTGTATTGGCAGTTTCACTTACTATGTATTTTATGACTGACCAAATAGATAATTTAAAATTACTTGGAGTTTTGACAGGTTCTACGATTGGTATCATGTTAGAGAATCATTTTATTAAAATAAGCGAAAGTAATAATTTAAAAATACAAGTAGTAAAAACAGTTTTAGGCCTTAGTTTCATGTTAATGATACAGCTCATACTAAAAAAAGTAATACCTGATATGTATTATGTACGTTATGCATTGACTGGAATTACAATTACTTTCTTATGTCCGTTTATGTTTCACATGTTACGGTTAAAAAGTGAATAGCAAATAAGTACAAAAATATTTTGAATAAAAATGAGGTCGAAATTATATGTATTGAAAAAGTTTTCTGATATATCTATTGACAATGCATGAGATATACATTAATCTTTAAATGTTAATGAAAATCATTTTCAACTAGGAGGATTTATGACACGCACTAAAAATATTTTTATACTTTGCATTATGTTATTAATGGTCATAATTGCAGGTTGCGGTAAAGAAGAAGAGAAGAAAGATAAAGATACATCAGTAAAGGCAAAAGATTCATATAGTATAAAGCATGCAATGGGCGAAACGACAGTAAATGGTACACCAAAAAGAGTTGTTGTTTTAACGAATGAGGGTGCTGAGGCACTTTTAACTGTTGGAGTAACGCCAGTTGGAACGACAAAACCACGAGCTGGGGATGAATGGTATCCTCATTTAGCGGATGAGTTAAAAGATACGAAAGTAGTAGGAACTGAGCGTGACATTAATTTAGAGGCAGTAATGAAGCTTCAGCCGGATTTAATTATTGGAAATAAAATGCGTCACGAAAAAATATACGAGCAGTTAAAAGAAATCGCGCCAACAGTATATGCTGAAACATTGCGCGGTGATTGGAAAGAAAACTTTACGCTTTATACAAAAGCTGTAAATAAAGAAAAAGAAGGGCAAAATGCTCTTAATGATTATAAAAAGCGTATTGCAGGAATAAAAGAACAATTAGGTGATAAAATTAACTCTAAAGTTTCAATTATTCGCTTCGTCCCAGGTGATGTTCGTATTTATCAAAAAAATTCATTCTCAGGCGTTGTATTAAATGATATTGGATTTAAACGACCACCACTACAAGATAAAGATGAATTTGCGATAAAAGGAATTACAAAAGAACAAATTCCAAATATGGACGGGGACTACTTATTCTATTTCACATCTGATAAAGATGCGGATAAGAATAATGAAGGAAACACGTTAGCGAAAGAATGGACAGAAGATCCGCTCTTTAAGCAGTTACAGGCTTCTAAAGATAATAAAGTATTCGAAGTAGATGAAGTGATTTGGAATACAGCAGGTGGTATTGTAGCTGCAAACCTTATGTTAGATGATATTGAAAAATATTTTTTAAAGTAAATGAATGGTCGAGTACATCACCTTAAATGGGTGATGTACTTTTTTATTTGTGAAAATACAGAAAATTCCTTCTTTTGAGCGTGGATAAGTTGTACAATTAAACCAATTATGGAATAAAGGAGTGGGAATGAATGAAAGCTACTCATAAAGATTGGATTTTGTTTAACGGAAGAATTGTAAATACGAAGGAAGAACAGCCGATGATTCCATTAGAGGAGAGAGGCTTTCAATTTGGTGATGGTATATACGAGGTATTCAGACTATATGATGGGAAGCCACATTTATTAGATCTACATTTGGAACGATTCTTTAATTCTATGGAAGAAATAAAACTAATTCCATCTTTTACTAAGGAGGAGTTAGTGGAAGAGTTGCATGAAATGATTGAAAAAAATCAATTTCAAGAAGATGGGAATGTATATTTGCAAATATCAAGAGGTGCTCAAGCACGTAATCATGTATATGAGTCAAATATGCAGCCAACATATTTTGCAAATATTGTTTCGTTTCCAAGACCAATTGCTGCTATGGAACTGGGAATAAAAGTTACGGTAGAAGAGGATATACGGTGGAAGTTTTGTCATATAAAATCTTTAAATCTGCTACCTAATATTATGATTAAAAATAAAATAAACGAACAAGGCTATCAAGAAGCGATATTAGTACGAGATGGAATTGTAACTGAAGGGTGTCATTCAAATTTCTTTATGGTGAAGAATAATAAATTGATTACACATCCGGCTGACAACTTCATTCTACATGGCATTACACGTCACTTCGTTATTACATTAGCGAAAGAGTTACATATTGAAGTAGAAGAACGAGAATTTTCACTACAAGAAGTATATGAGGCTGATGAGTGCTTCTTTACAGCGACACCACTTGAAATATTCCCAGTCGTTCAAATAGGTGATGAACAGTTTAGAACCGGCGAAAGAGGACCAATTACAAAGAAACTCCAAGTTGCATATGAAGAAAGTATTCGTTTGTTTAAAGTTACGAACTAATATTGAAGAAAAAAGCTGGTATTCCTCCAGCTTTTTTTCATGATATAATTCAAACATAGGACAAGATTTGAAAACGTTGTAAAAAGGGGATTTAATGTATGAATTATGAAGATTTTAAAGAAGTAATTCACGGTAGACGAAGTGTTAGGAAGTTCACAGAACAAGAAGTATCCATTAGTGACATAAAAGAAATTATTGATTGTGCTCGTTATGCACCGAGTGATACGAACTCACAAACTTGGGAGTTCTTGGTCATTATGAACCGAGAGAAAATTAAAGAAATTGAGCAAATGACTTGGGATGCATTACATAAACTTGCGGCAAAAGCGGCAGAAAACGGAGAAGAGAAAGCAGGGAAACTACTTACCCGTTCATTTGGACCATATGCAACAGCTTTCTCAGAGGCACCTGTATTAATCGTGTGTTTGGCAACACCATATGAATCAAAATTTCGCGAAAAGATATTTGATCCAATTGCTTTTGTTCCAGATTCAGTTTGGGAAGAAGAAGGAATTAAGAGTAGCTGTTTAGCGGCACAAAACTTAATGTTGGCTGCACATGCGAAAGGGCTGGGTACTTGTCCAATGACAGGACCGGTATTGTTAGCTCAAGATGAACTACGACAATATTTACAAATTGAGTCTGAAAAACAAATAAATATGGTTATTTCACTCGGTTTTCCGAAAGATAAGCCGAAGAAACTTCCAAGAAAAGAAGTAGATGAGATTACAACATTTGTTTTTTAAAGCTTAAAATAAAAAGACATTGAATGAACAATGTCTTTTTATTTTGGACAGGTATGTAATTAATTTGTTGGGCTAAAATGATAGATAAGAGGGAATTACTATTTATTTCATAAAAAAAATTAATGTTCTATTAAGGAAAGTATGATACATTAATCGTGGGCAAGATTTTATTTGTTCATGAAAGTGTTGAAAATAGTTTTAAAATTTAAAAGTTATTTTTGTATAATAAATTATAATGAAATGACAGGGGGGATGAATTTTGAAAAAATTCATAATCACTGGATTGTCTGTATTGTTATTAGCCGGTTGCGGTGCTCCACAAGAAAAAGAGGATGCGCAATCAAAGCAGGAAGAACGAGTTGTAAATGCAAGTAATGAGAATATAGTAGTATTCCCTGAAGGTGCAGTACCAGTTGGTGAAGGAAAAGTAAAAGTTATTACACCAGATGGTACTTCTGAAAACGGCAATATACCAACTGTATTCATCAAAAAGGATACTTTAATTCAACATGTTGAATTAGAGCTTTCTAATTTTCAAAATGATAAAGAAACATTTATATTTGTAGATCAAGTATATGCAGATAAACATCAAGTCACTAGTACAACACAGACAACAGTACAATTAAAAGAAAAGACACTTGAGACAGGTAGTCATACGATTACTGCAGTTCAGTATGAAAACAATGATCCAAAAGGAAAGGTTATTAGTTTAAATCAAGCAACATTCGAAACAAAACCAGCGTCATAAGAAGAATAAAAAGTACATTACTCAAAAAGTAGTGTGCTTTTTTGTTTATACTAGAGGATGTAACAGTGAATAACTTGTTTCTACTATGATAGAGAAAGAGGCTGGAGATGTGAATCTGTGTATTCGTATCGTCTTGATTATTTTAACGATGTTAGTCACTTGGTTTATGGTCCAAGAGGTGACTCAAATTACCCTCAATTAACAAATTCATGATTTGTTAATAGGAGCTATTTGTTTTACCATTGTTTATCTATCATATGATAAACTCAGGTTAAGGTAAGTTTTACATGAAAAATGTAGGTATTTCATTTGAAATGTCGAATAGTACATACGATGTCGTAATAACAAATTTTCTATTGTTTACTGTGAAACAGGAGAAGGGGAGATAGTGGTTATGAAACGAGCTCTTATTAATATTGATTATACATATGATTTTGTAGCTGAAAAAGGTGCTTTAACATGCGGGAAACCAGGACAAGAAATTGAGAAGGAAATTGTCCATATAACGAAAGAATATATTGAAAATGGAGATTATGTTGTCTTTGCGATCGATAAACACGATGAAAATGATGTATATCATCCAGAATCAAAGTTATTCCCGCCTCATAATATAGCTGGTACAAATGGAAGAGATTTGTTTGGTGAATTACAAGATGTGTATGAAACATATAAAAATGCAGAGAATGTATATTATATGGACAAAACACGATATAGTGCATTTGCAGGAACAAACTTAGAGATGAAGTTAAGAGAAAGAGGAATAGAAGAAGTTCATCTTGTAGGTGTTTGTACTGATATTTGTGTTCTTCACACAGCAGTAGACGCTTATAATAAAGGATTTAAAATTGTTGTTTTTGAAAAGGCGGTTGCATCTTTTAATGAGCAAGGACATGAATTTGCCCTTGGACATTTTAAGTCATGCTTACATGCAGAAGTGAAGTGAAAAAAAGAGGCCTTTAAAAAAGGTCTCTTTTTTCGTTTAAATGGATACGAGGTTTCGCTCGATTAGTTTTTTTATGAACGGACTAATTTTTTCTGGTAACCCATTTAAGTCAAAAAATTGTACATGTAATGATTCTAATCCATCAGCTTTTAACGTACCACCTGTAATATCTTTGCAAAGATATGCGATTATTATAGGGTAAAATTCATCTCCGTTCGGTAATTTTACAAAAATTCTTTTCCGGAAAATACGCTTATTAACTGTAAAGAGCCTATTTCAATCCCTGTTTCTTCAAGCACTTCCCGTTTTCCGGCTTCTTCCGTTGATTCGCCAAGTTCAACGAATCCACCAGGGACAGCCCAAATACCACTTCGTCTCTGTTGTAGTAATATTTGTCCTTTTTCATTGAGGACAGCTACAGCAACGCCAGATAAATTGAGTGGTCTTGATCCAATAACTTCTCTTAGTTCTTCGATATAGCCCATTGTTAGTTAACCCCCCGCGAGTCAAAATATTTACAAATGAACTATTCGGTATTGTGTTAATATTTTCCTTTTTCGAGATATGTAGCGCAGTCATAAAATAAAGTCGGTTATAAAAAAATTCTAATGTAATCTCCCTTTAGATAATGAAAAAGGGTATATTTATAGAAGAAAGTGTAACAAGTTTTAAGGAAATCAAAAGGTATGACAATAAATTAGTTTTTCATGAAATTTTCATTAGTTAAGGGTGTGGATGGATGAGTTTATTAACGTATACTGAAGAATTTTTTAATTATGTACGTGAGTTTTTACTTTTAAGATTTTTACTATTTGCATTAGTTTTAATCATTATCTCTTTTGTAATCAACCGTATTATTGATTGGTTTTTTAGGAAATCAAGCTTTTTTGATGAAGAGGTAGAGCAAACGATTCAAAGTGTGATTCGATCTATTTTTAGATATATCATTATCATCAGTCTAATCATATATTTAATTAGCCAATTTGTAGATATAAAAAGTATCATTGCAGGTGCAGGGATAGCGGGAGTTGTTATTGGTTTTGCTGCACAACAGATGTTAAAAGATGTTATATTAGGCTTTGCGAGATTAGCGGACAAAGAGTTTCGTGTTGGCGATTTTGTTACTTTTAACGGAACAAATTCAGGAACAATTGAGGAAATTAGTATTCGTTTTATGCAAATTCGTGAATGGTCAGGAAAACTTCTTACGATACCACACGGAGAGATTAGGACGATACAAAATTTTAATAAAGGATGGATGCGCGTAATTGAACGGATTACGGTAAGTTATCAGGAAGATCCTACAAGAGTTAAGGAATTGTTAGAAAAAGTTTGTGTTAATTGTAATGAAAGATTGGCTTCGAGTCTTTATAAAGTAGAGGATGAAGCTGTTGAGCCGTTTAAATATGTTGGTGTCACAGATTTAAACCCGAACCTTAAATATGTTGGATATGAATTTTGTATTACAGGTTTAATAAAGCCAGAAGATTATTTTGAAACTTCTAGACAAGTAAGGTTTGAATTAATGTCTATGTTCCATAAGAATCAAGTGCAAATGCCAGCAGCAAATATGGTCGTTACTACTGAAAGTTTACAGCATAACCATGGTGGACAATCTTTATCGGACAGCTAAAATAGAATAGTTTGTTAACAAAAATCTAGCTTCCAACATTGAATAGAAAAACAATAATAAAATGATTAATTTAAAGAAAGAACTGAAGGAATTCAGTTCTTTCTTATTTGTAGAATTTAGAAATTTCTTAATGTTATAATGGTAGATGGTGATGAAAATGAACTTTGAAGAAAAAGAGATGCATCGTTTAGAAGCATTAAAAGCAATTGCAGAATTATTAAATGAAGCAACAGACTTACAAGTCATGTTAGAAAAAGTGTTACATACATTGTTACAAGTTATGAATTTACAAACAGGGTGGATATTCTTTATCGATGAAAGTGGAAAGCACCGTATGCTTGTAGATGAAAACTTACCACCGGCTCTTACATGGAAAGAGAAGAAGCCGATGTGTGAAGGGGACTGCTGGTGTGTAGAGCGTTTTGTGAATGGCAGATTGGAAAAAGCGACAAATATTATTGAATGTAAGCGAATAGAGGATGCGATTGAGTGTAATTGGGGAGAGACAGAAGATGTTACGCATCATGCGACGATTCCACTTAGGTCTGGATCGGAGAAGTTTGGTCTATTAAATGTAGCCTCACCTCAAAAAAAACACTTTTCAGAGGAAGAATTGGCATTATTAGAATCGATTGCATTTCAAATAGGAACGACAATACAACGTATTCAATTAGTAGAGAAAGAACGTAAATACGTAGTGGTAGCTGAAAGAAATCGACTTGCACGTGATTTACATGATTCAGTAAAACAATTGTTATTTTCTATTATGCTAACAGCAAAAGGTACTTTAAATATGACGCAAGATAGAGACTTGCAAGAGATGTTGAGCTATATTGGAGAATTATCACAGGAAGCATTACAAGAAATGACACTTTTAATTTGGCAATTAAGACCGGAAGGATTAGAGAAAGGTTTAGCAGAAGCAATTAAAAATTACGGAAAGTTGTTAGGGATCCACGTGGAAGTTCGAATTGATGGTATGGTTTCAATTGAAGATGAAATAGAAGAAGTTTTATGGCGTATTAGTCAAGAAGCAATACATAATTGTAAAAAACATGCTTCATGTGAAAAGGTAAATGTTCTTTTAAAAATAGAAAATAACCAGTTGTATTTTTACATAGAGGATAACGGAATAGGATTTATACAAGATCACGTAAGAGAGTCAGCGCTCGGTTTAAAAAGTATGAAGGAACGTATTCAGTTAATGAGGGGATCATTTCAAATAAAAACTGAGCTGAAAAAGGGTACAAAAATTGAAATTCAATTGCCGGTTTAAAGGGGAGAAGAAGATTGAAGATTAAATTACTACTAGTTGAGGATCATCATATCGTTCGAAGAGGACTTGTATTCTTTTTAAAAACGAGAGAAGAATTTGAAATAGTTGGGGAAGCAGAAAATGGTGAAGAGGCATTAACATTCATTCAAAAGGAAAGACCAGATGTAGTATTAATGGATCTATCAATGCCGAAGATGGATGGTATAGAAGCAACAAAACGGATAAAGCAATATGATAAAACAATAAAGATACTTATATTAAGCAGTTTTTCAGAGCAAGATTATGTTTTACCAGCACTGGAAGCTGGAGCAGATGGTTATCAATTAAAAGAAGTACAACCAGAGCAACTTGTTGCTTCTATCATTGCAGTACATGAAGGAAATGCGAATTTTCATCCGAAAGTAACACCAGCACTATTCGGACGATCAGCAGTCAAGAAAGAAAAAGAGAACCCTTTTTCCATGTTAACGAAAAGAGAGCAAGAAGTACTTCGTGAAATTGCGAAAGGGCGAAGTAATAAAGAAATTGCAGCAGAGCTTCATATTACAGAACAGACTGTGAAAACACACGTTTCAAATGTTTTAGCTAAATTGGAAGTAGATGATCGTACGCAAGCTGCATTATATGCGGTGAAACACGGGGGAAATAATAAGTATGAATAAATATGTACCATGTTACGACAGAATACATAGGAGTATTTTAAAATGTATTCCGCTATTTGCGGGCTTATAATTAGTGGTAGATGTACAATACTCTCACTGATTAAAGTTTCAATTTATAGTAGTGCTAAATAAAGGTTTTTCTTCTTTCTATAATTAGGTACAATAAAACTACGATGGAAGGGGAAGATATGCTATGCCAGGTACAAGAAGTGGGATTGGAAAAATTCAAGCTTCGTTAAACGGTTTATCACCGAAATTGCGAAGTATTGCCGAACATATATTGAAACATCCACAAGATGTTGTACATAAATCTATTACAGAATTAGCTGAAGTTACGAATAGTTCTGAAGCTACGATATTCCGCTTATGTAAGCACCTCGGTTTTCAAGGGTTTCAAGATTTAAAGATTACATTAGCTCGTGAAATTGTACATACTCCTATGCAAAATATTCATGAAGAAGTATCGGCAGAAGATAGTATGGTAACTGTTGCTAAAAAAGTTTTTCATTCGCATATTACAGGACTGCAAGATACATTGCATTTGTTAAATGATACAGCGCTAGAGCAAGCTGTAAAGGTATTGCAAGATGCAAGTCGTATTGAGTTTTATGGAAATGGTGGTTCTGGTATTATTGCGATGGATGCATATCATAAATTTATGAGAACGGGTATTTCTTGTATTGCTCATACAGATTCACATTTTCAAATTATGGGTGCGGGTTTACTCACTAAAGAAGCAGTGGTAATTGCAATTTCACATTCTGGTAGCAATAAAGGGTTACTAGAAGCGTTAGAAGTAGCAAAAGCAAGGGGAGCTCACATTATTGCAATTACGAGCTATCAGAAATCAGCATTAAGTCAACTTGCTGATATTACTTTGTATACCTCAACACGTGAGACAGAATTCCGTACAGAAGCAAGTTCATCAAGATTAGCACAGTTAAGTTTGTTAGATACTTTGTACGTTGGGTTATCGTTACAACGCCAAGAAGAAACGTTGCAAAATTTGCAAAGTATACGTGAAACAATTTCGATGAAACGAATATAAAAAGTCCTTCAGTTGAAGGGCTTTTTATATTGTTTAATAGTCTGATGATACATACTCTATGTGTACTCGTTATAATCTAATCTATTGCGAAAATTATAATTTCCTGTGTTAAAAAAACTTTATTAATTGAGCCTTATACTCCGCATATTGAACTCTAATAAACTTATATATGGGTGAAATTTCAGTTTTCCTTCAAATATAGTAAGAAAACATTTGGTTAATAATTCAAATATTGTTCAATATTTAACAATAAGCTTTTAAAATTACATGTTATGATGAACGTGTAATGATGATTGAACATTTAAATTTGGTGCAATAATTGGCCGAAACAGTGCAAGTAGAAGTTGTGAGATGAACTCATTAAAATTCTAAAACACTAAAGGGGAGATCACATATGAAAGCAGTAGTAGTTAATAAAAATAGTAAAGCAAACATTGAAGTTATTGAAAAGGAATTACGTCCGTTACACTCAGGTGAAGCGCTAGTAGATGTAGAGTATTGTGGGGTTTGTCATACTGATTTACACGTTGCAAATCATGATTTTGGAAACACAGATGGCCGTATTCTTGGTCATGAGGGTGTAGGGATTGTTACGAAACTTGCTGATGATGTAACTTCACTAAAAATAGGTGATCGTGTAAGTATTGCATGGATGTTCCAATCTTGTGGACGTTGTGAATATTGCATAACTGGTAGAGAAACATTTTGCCGTGAAGTTAAGAATGCTGGTTATTCAGTAGATGGTGGTATGGCAGAACAATGTATTGTTACAGCTGATTATGCTGTGAAAGTACCAGAAGGATTAGATCCTGCTCAAGCATCATCAATCACATGTGCGGGCGTAACTACATATAAAGCAATAAAAGTATCAGACATTAAACCTGGTCAACCTATCGTCATCTATGGGTGTGGTGGATTAGGTAACCTAGCTATCCAATATGCTAAAAACGTATTTGGTGCAAAGGTAATTGCAGTAGATATTAATGACGATAAATTAGCATTAGCAAAAGAGGTTGGTGCGGATATGACTATCAATCCAATTTCTCAAGGTCCTGCTGATAAGATTGTTCAAGATGAGTTTGGTGGTGCTTATGCTGCTGTAGTAACAGCCGTTTCTAAAGTAGCGTTCAATTCAGCAGTTGATGCAGTACGTGCTTGTGGTAAAGTCGTTGCAGTAGGTTTACCAGTAGAAACTATGGATTTAAACATTCCGCGACTTGTACTAGATGGAATTGAAGTAGTTGGTTCTCTAGTCGGTACTCGTAAAGACTTAGAAGAGGCATTCATGTTCGGTGCAGAAGGAAAAGTAGTGCCGGTTGTTCAAACTTGTTCTCTAGATAAAGTACAAAATGTATTCGAAGAAATGGAACAAGGTAGAATTCAAGGGCGTATGGTAATCGATTTTAAACAGCATAATTGTGTGTGATTGCAAATAATTCATTTTAAATATAAAAAGCATGAGTCTAGCTAAAGACATGTAAAAAAGTTAGACGGCAGAAAGAAGATGATCCCTGCATTCAACAGGAATCATCTTCTTTGCATTCCACTACTATCAATGTCGACTAACGAGAAAGGATTAAAGGTTCACTTTATCTACAAACGAAAAAGAATCTTTACTTTTAACAAATTTTTTATGATTTGGAACGGTTTGAATTGCTACAACTTGCGAATCTCTTGCTTTCAGTGCATCTTGAATCCCGATTGTCATAAGCTTTATAAATAGAATCGTAATAAAGAATGAAACGAGAGTATACAAAATAATCCACCATGAAATATTCATTTCATAACGATTTAATCCAATAAGGCCTGCCCAATCATTAGATAGAGAAACAGGTTTGAGTACTCCGTCATAGAGTTCACGCATTTGTATCCCACCAATTACAATATCAAGCAACGCTAAATGGATAACGAGTATGAGAGTTTGAACGATATGTTCCATAAATAACACAAATAAGCGGTCAAGTAATAAGACTCGTAAGTGTTTTTTGATAATATGAAAACGGCTAGCCCCTAGCAATTGGGAACTTAAAATGTAATCTTGTTTCATAAATTCATCAACCTCTGAGGATATATATAAAGAAAGTGTAGGCAGAGCGACGAAAATAAGTACGAGTACTTGATAAAACGCAAATGAAATATTTGCATCTAATCCATCAGCATTTGATACGATTACAATATTAACGGGTGTGATGAGTATAAATGCGATAAATAAAGTAGGAATGTAATAAAAAACTTCTGAGCATGACTGGAAAAACCTCTTGAATTTTGGAGCATATAAACTTAAGAGGATTCCTATACATGTTCCGAATAAAATTCGAAAGAAGCTAATTGCCACAGCTAATAAGATAGTGAATTTTGCTCCTTCTATAATTTGTAAGAAAACAGACTCTCCAAAACGATCAGATCCAAAAGGAGGTATTAACGATGGTGGAAAGGGGGCCTTTCCAAGTAATTCGTTATTGTCATTGTAAAGTAACTGAGGAGGTTTTGGGATGTTATCTTTAAAGAACCAACTATAAATAAAACTAGCTGAAACAAGTATGAATAAATAAGTAAAGCCGATTAAAAAGCGTTTTGATTTCCAAATAGATTTCATAAAGCTACTCCTTTCAATTGTTTTTTCCATCTATTCATCATGAGAGAGATTATTTGAAAAATGGTATAAAACGGTAAAATAATCATGACAAGTATAATAAATGCAGCGGGAGGTGAAATAAACGCCTTCTTAAATAAAAATTGAATAATACCTTGCATATTAAAAACAAATTCTAAAATGAATAAGTTAGAAAGTAAGAAAACAAAAATCGTTTTTAAATGGTAGAAGAAGTGGATAGATATATTTTTGAATAAATGAATGCGTAGTATATAACTTGATGAAAGACCTTTTCCATATGCAACCTCTACGTAATGTTTTCCATGTTCTTCTTGGATGTATAACACCATCATCCGAAACATTTGTAATGTAGGTAAGACCGCTAAAGATAAAATAGGGAGTAAATAAGCGCGATTTTCATTAAAAGAAATAATGGTGAAAGGAGCTTCCCCAAATTTCTTAAGTACCCAAATGAAAAATATTTGCAAACAAATCATCATCATCATATCAGGGACAGCTTCTAATACGAACACAATTCGGTTTATCCATTTTTTTATATAATCTTTTGCTAAAAAATAAAAAAATGCCATGCTAGATGAGATAAAGAGCGCAAGCAAAAAGGCCACAAATAATACAATAAACGAATATAGGTAAGGTTCTAAAACAGTTGGAAATAATGGTGTTGTTTTTAAATGACCAAACTTTGGGTCTGATCCTATAACTAACAATGATTCAGGTGAGAAAACCTGTTTTAACATAGTAACGATCTGGTTAAAAAAATAAATTGGTTGAAAGGTGAATCCTTGTTGAGTGATAAATAAATAAGGTAAATTTAATAATAGTAACAGTGATAAAAGAATGGATGAAAGCTTAATTGTGAATTGAGATATTTTATGTAACATTAAATCCCTCCGACATCTTTTTACAACATTATACAATAAAGTCTAAAATATTGTTTTATTTTTCTGAAAAATAAAAATTCTATTTAATAAAGTGATAGTAGGATCCGCGCTCTAAGTTTATTAAGGTAATAGGATGAGTCAACCAAAAACAATTAATAGAGCAAAATGTACAGAATTCTTATTTGGAGAGGTAGCGGCTATGTTACGCGACTTCATCGCGATAAAGCTAAGCTTATGCAAAGTTAATTTTAGACGAGATGGTTTCTTCTTTTAGGCTACTTGTAGGAAATTAAAAAAACTCCTAGGGATCAATGAATTCCTAGGAGGGCACCTGTGGTTCAACAAAGAGATAATTCTAACAAGCTCTAGAATTATCTCTTTGTTGAAGTTTAATGTTTAAAACCCCATAAGATTCTTTACATGTTTAGCGTTCTGTTTAGATGTTAATTTTTCAAGTAATAAAAATGCAACATCAAAAGCTGTACCTGGATTTGAAGATGTAATAATATTTCCATCTTGAACAATTAAATCATTTTGTACTTTTGCACCGAAATTCTTTAACTGCTCTTTTCGTTTACTCGTTGGATGACTGTATGTGGTAGCTTTTTTATCTATAAGAATTCCACTTTTACCAAGCGCTAATGATGCAACACAAATACTTGCAATAGGCTTCTGTTTGGTATGAAAATGTTGAATAACATGTAAGAATTCTTTACTGTATGCATCCCGATAAAAGCCAGCTTCTTCAAACCCTCCTGGAATAGCTAGTGCATCAAACTCATTCAATTGAATATTATCAATCGTTTTTTCGGGTATGACAGTAAAATTCCAAGTACAGGTTAATTTATCCCGAAGACCAACTGTTATGACCTCGGTCGATCCATCACCTTCCCACTTATTCCAACCTAGTACGTCAGTAAATACACTAGCTTCTACTGCTTCAAATCCGTCAGCTAATAATAATAAAATCTTTTTCATATCGTAAATCGCCTCCTGATATCCTTATTTTATATAAATATAAAAAGCTGATGAATAAGTTAAATAAGGATTTTTGGTTGTTTGTCTTTATTATATAAAGGATTTAGGTTATTCTATTTTATAAAAAAAGGTTGGTTAGTTTATGGATCAAATTGATAAAAAAATCGTGGGGTTATTACAGTCAAATGCAAAAATTTCAATGAAGGATTTAGCTGAAGCAGTTCATTTATCTTCTCCGTCAGTAATTGAGCGAGTAAGGAAGTTAGAGGAGCAACAAATTATTGAAGGTTACCATGCACATGTTTCTCTAAAAAAAATTAATCGTCCAATTTCGGCACTTATATTGTTTAAATCAACGAATTGTAAATCATTATCTAACTTTTGCTATAATCATCCAGATGTAATTGAGTGTTACAGAGTAGCAGGGGAAATTAGCTATATTGTCAAATTAGCAACGTATTCTGTAGAAAGTTTAGAAAAGTTTATTGATGATTCGATGCAATATGGTACGCCATCAACAAATATCGTGTTATCTTCACATGAAAAAAAGATAATTGATCCCTTTATTAGTGAAGAATAAAAATACTGGCCTAATTAATTAACCATTGCTTACTTAATAAGCTTTTAAAAATAGCCCTTATTTTTCGGACTTGTATAAAAAATAAGGGGCACTAATTGTTTTTCTTAGCTTTATGGTTATGTAAAGTGCCCCTTAAAAATGAATATTGCTTCTCAACTCCTTTTTCATGCAAATGAGTAGAACGTAAGGAAGGACTATGTATGTATGTGTTGTTAATGATAGAAAAAGAGAGTGTGTAGCGTAACGTAACGAATATAACGCAACTTTACCGCGCGGAAAATCTAAATTTAGTATGTAAGTGAAATGGAATGAAGGGGATATATTTTTTGTTATGAAAAAAATTTTCTTTTTAAAACTTGATTAATGAAAAAATATTTTATATACTAATTCATGTAAACGGTTTACTAAATCGTATTTTGCTAGAAACGAAGGGAAGATTCGCATGGAAACAAGGGGGAGAGTAATCGGGATTGATATCGGTACCACAAGTACAAAAACGGTTGTGTTCACAGAAAAAGGAAAAGTCGTTGCATCACATGCAGTTGATTATCCAATTATTCAACCGAACGTCGGATGGGCTGAGCAAGATCCTGATGTAATATGTGCCGCTGTATATAAAACTGTAAGCGTTGCCATAAAGAAAGGTAACGTGTTACCAGAGGATATTTCTTCAATCGGTATTAGTACAGCAATGCACGCATTAATTGCAGTAGATAAAAACGGTGCACCATTAACGCGTTCTATCATTTGGGCAGATAATAGAAGTACGAAACAATCGGAAAAGTTATTACAACATATGAATGGGCATGACATTTATAGACGAACAGGCACACCAATTCATCCGATGTCGCCGCTTTCTAAATTATTGTGGATGAAAGAGGAAGAGCCAGAATTATATGCGAGCGCTTATAAATTTATTTCCATTAAAGAGTATGTTATTTATCAATTGTTTTCACGTTACGTAGTGGATTATTCAATAGCATCTGCTACTGGGTTATTTAATTTAGAAACATTAAACTGGGATGAAGATGTTTTAACGTTGTTACATATGTCACCAGAACAATTATCAAAACCTGTGCCAACTACATATATTTTATCGGGTATGAAACCTGAATTAGCACAAAAGATGGGCATTCGTGAAGATACGCCGGTTGTTATTGGTGCAAGTGATGGTGTTCTTGCGAATGTAGGCGTTGGGGCAATATCGCCTGGCTCAGCTGCAATTACAATTGGTACAAGTGGTGCGGTTCGAACAATTTCATCAAGTGTTAATACAGATGAAAAAGGAAGAACGTTTTGTTATGCATTAACAGACGAGCACTGGGTGATCGGCGGACCAACGAATAACGGCGGAATATTACTGAGATGGTTACGTGATGAATTTGGTAGCCCGGAACAAGAAGTTGCAAGGAAGCTTGGCATTGATCCGTATGATTTATTAATTAAGTATGCGGAAAGTGTACCAGCTGGAGCGGGTGGATTGCTATTTTTACCGTTTCTATCTGGAGAACGTGCACCTTACTGGAATGCAAATGCTCGTGGTACATTCTTTGGAATAAACCTTCAGCATAAACGAGAACATTTTATACGTGCAGTCATGGAAGGTGTTTGTATGAGCGTATATTCTGTTGCACTCGCAATCAGGGATTGTACAGGGCCACTTACTGAAATACGCGTTTCAGGAGGTTTTGCGAAATCTGCATTTTGGAGACAAATGTTATCCGATATGATGGGAAAAGAATTGCTTGTTCCTGAAAGTCATGAAGCATCTGCGCTTGGGGCAGCGGCAGTTGCTTTATATGCTGTAGGAAAAATTGATTCTCTTGAAGAGGTAAAGGATTGGATTGATATTGTTCATCATCATGTACCGAATAAAGAAAATACGGCTATATATTTAGAAATGTTTTATATGTATGAACGACTTTACAATCGCTTGAAAGAAGAATTTGATTGTATAGCTGCTTTCCAACGTAAACAATAGGGGGATTGGGAGAAATGGTAGTTGGAATCGTACTAGCGGCAGTTGTCATACTACTTTTACTTATTACAGTAGTAAAATGGCATCCGTTTGTCGCGTTAATTTTAACAGCAATTGGTGTAGGACTTGCAATGGGAATGCCATTGATTGGAACTTCCCCAAAAGATCCAGGGATTATCGATTCTATTAAACTAGGGCTTGGTAATACGTTAGGGTTTTTAGCGATAGTATTAGCATTAGGAACGATGCTTGGAAAAATGATGGCCGAATCTGGCGGTGCTGAACGAATTGCTAACACATTAATTAATCGTTTTGGGAAGAAACGTGTTCACTGGGCAATGATGTTCGTTGCATTTTTAGTAGGGATTCCAGTGTTTTTCCAAGTTGGATTTGTACTGTTAATTCCATTAGTATTTACAATTGCGTTAGAAACAGGGGTATCACTTATTACAATTGGTATACCACTAGTAGCAGGTTTATCTGTTGTACACGGACTCGTTCCGCCACATCCAGCAGCGATGGCAGCAGTAGGTATTTTTAAAGCAGATGTAGGGAAGACAATTTTATATGCTTTAATCGTCGGACTTCCAACTGCAATCATTTCAGGTCCGCTTTACGGGAAATGGATTGGTGCTCGTATACATAAAGAAGTACCATTAGATATAGCGGAGCAATTTATTGAGAGAGATAAGAAGAAGGAGCTTCCTAGTTTCGGAAATACATTGTTCACAATTTTACTTCCAGTATTTCTAATGCTAGGTGCATCAATTGCGGAAGTAGCACTAAACAAAACAAGTCAACTTGCACAAGTATTGCACTTTATTGGAGATCCAATCGTCGCGTTATTAATTGCAACGATATACTCTTTCTTTAGTCTTGGTTATGCAAAAGGTTTCTCAAAGGATAAAGTATTACAATTTACAAACGATTGCCTTGGGCCTATTGCGAACATACTGTTAGTTATTGGTGCAGGCGGCGCATTTAATAAAGTATTATTAGATTCTGGAATTGGAACGACAATCGCAGAAATGGCGAAAGAATCTCATATTTCACCGATATTATTAGGCTGGGGAATTGCGGCACTTATCCGAATCGCAACTGGATCGGCAACGGTTTCTATGATGACAGCAGCTGGAATTGTTGCGCCGATTGCAGCAAGTATACCAGGTGTAAATGTTGAACTACTAGCACTTGCAACAGGTGCAGGGTCATTAATTTTATCACATGTAAATGATTCTGGATTTTGGATGATTAAAGAATATTTCGGAATGACTGTGAAAGAAACATTATTAACATGGACTGCAATGGAGACAATATTATCTGTTGTAGCACTTGGACTCATTTCGTTATTAAATATATTTGTATAGAATGGGAGATTGATTAATATGAAACTAGGTTTAATTGGATTAGGAAAAATGGGATTCCCATTGGCGGAACATTTATATGAAGACAAACATGAAGTTGTTGTATATGACGTAAATAAAGAGCTTGTTGAAAAGGCTGGGGCTTTAGGAATTACTGCACGTCATACATTAAAAGAAATGATTGCTGAATTAGAAGCCCCTCGTACAATTTGGGTAATGGTACCTGCGGGAGAAGTTGTTGAGTCAGTATTAAAAGATGTATATCCATTATTAGAGGAAGGCGATATCGTTATTGAAGGCGGAAATTCATTCTATAAAGATACGTTACGCCGTGCGGAAGAAGCGAAAAGCTTTGGTTTACATTACGTTGATATCGGTACATCAGGTGGTGTAGAAGGAGCTAGATACGGAGCTTGCTTAATGGTTGGTGGAGAAAAAGAAATTTACGATCAATTAGAACCTTTATTTAAAGATTTAGCAGTAGAGAATGGGTATTCTTATGCAGGCCGCGTCGGAAGTGGTCATTTCTTAAAAATGGTTCATAACGGTATTGAATACGGTATGATGCAAGCAATCGCTGAAGGATTTGAAGTGTTAGATAAAAGTGATTTTGAGTTCAATTATGAAGATGTTGCAAAAGTATGGGCAAACGGATCGGTTATCCGCGGTTGGTTAATGGACTTAACTGAAAAGGCATTTGCAGATGATCCAAAACTGGATGGTATTAAAGGTGTGATGAACTCTTCAGGAGAAGGGAAATGGACTGTGGAAACAGCACTTGAACTGCAAGCAGCAGCACCGGTAATCGCAATGTCATTATTTATGCGCTACCGTTCTCAAGAAGATGATACATTCCACGGAAAAGTAGTTTCAGCTCTTCGTAATCAGTTCGGTGGACATGAAGTTGTGAAAAAATAAGGTTGTTTTTAAAAAGAAACTTGTGCATAGGCGCAAGTTTCTTTTTTATAGTTTAAGAAATTTCTAATTTGAAAATATCAATCAATCATTGTTTATTTGTACTGGATGTATCAAATATAAAGGGAAGCATGAAAGATGTCCCAACATAAAAATAAGAATAAATAAAATGAAGTTTTCATAAATAGTAAAAGGATGATTATGTCATCAGTGTAGCTATGAAATGGTGTTACATATGAAAAGAGCGTGTTAATAAAATATGAGGTGGTTAAATGGGAAATGAGCAAGTGAAGAATGCAGGGGAAGAAAAAAAGTTATGTCTTTGTATGATTGTTAAAAACGAGTCTAGAATTATGGAAAGATGTTTAAATGCTACAAAATCAATTGTAGATTTTGTTTCTATTTGTGATACGGGATCAACTGATGATACCCCTGAAATTATTGAAAATTGGTGCGAAGAAAATGAAATCCCTGGAACAGTTCATCATGAACCATTTCAAAATTTTGGTTATAACAGAAGTTTAGCAGTTTCATTAGCACAAAAAACATATCCAGAAGCAGATTATTTATTAATATTAGATGCAGATATGATATTAGAAGTTGATCCTGATTTTGATAAGACTAGTTTAACGGAAGACCACTATCTTACAATGCAATATGATATTCATATTAAGTATTGGCTTACACGCCTTTTGAAAGCTTCTTTACCATGGAAATCTGTCGGTGTTACTCATGAGTATTGGGATATAGATCGTTCCAAAGTTGGTGCGAATTACAATACGAGGGTAGCTAGGTTAGAGACGCTTGTCGTTAATGATCCTGGGGATGGTGGTAGTAAAGCTGATAAATTTGAGAGAGATGAGCGGTTGTTGTTACAAGGATTGAGTGATCCAGAAACAACGCCAGATTTGCATATAAGATATTTATTTTACTTAGCCCAAACTTATTTTCATTTAAGTCAATTTGAAGATTCGATTAAATGGTATAAAAAACGAGTGGAAGCAGGGGGATGGGTTGAAGAGGTGTTCTATTCGTTATTGCGAATAGGATTTTGTTATGAACAATTAGCAAACCGCTCAGCAAATAAACAATATGAAGTAACAGGAGCGGATGAAAAAGAAAATGCTAAGACGCAGGAAGAGCAATATACAGCATTAGCTATTCTTTATTTTCAAAAAGCGTGGGAATATAGACCAACTCGGGCTGAGCCATTATACCAACTTGCAAGAATGTATCGATTAAAATCTCAAAATAATATTGCTTTGATGTATGCGTTGCAAGGGAAGGAAATTCCTTTTCCGAAAAATGATCTTCTATTTGTAGATTATCATGTGTATGATTACTTATTTGACTATGAGATTTCTATAAGTGCTTTTTATATACCGCATAAAAAACATTTAGGTGCAGTATCACAAAAATATTTGGAATCGAAAAAAGAAGAGCTACCGTTGCATATAGCAAATATGGTAGAAAGTAATGCGAAATTTTATTAAATACATTTTCGGTTAAAGGAGTAGT
Source organism: Bacillus sp. M5A3_1b (assembly GCF_053345335.1). NCBI lineage: Bacteria > Bacillati > Bacillota > Bacilli > Caryophanales > Bacillaceae > Bacillus > Bacillus sp. M5A3_1b. The sequence goes on from NZ_JBKEZY010000005.1 coordinate 422,801, forward strand.
GGAGTAATCATGGAATTAATACGATGGGCGCTAGAACTAGGGGAATCAGTGCATGGAAATACGTATGAAGAATTGATGCCACTACTAGATTATTATTATGATCGTGATCATTTAAAAGCGTATTGTATCGCAAATCTTCTTATAGACATGGACGTAGCAGAAGAGCATCGGCAAAAAATCGAATTAAGAAGGTGCATCGCTGCTTATTATGCTGGAATGTATAAAGTAGCAAAAAAACATGCAAGTGAGCTTTTAATTAAATATCCGGATGTGGATTTATATAAAAATAATTTAAGACTAATGGAAGCTTATTTGAATAAAGAATATGATTATTGTCTTTTTATATGCCCAAAGACGTATGGTAGTTTCATAGATGTCGCGCGAGCTTTGAAATGGCGATTGGAGCAGGAGGGAAATACAGCAATCATATCAGAAACAATACTAGAAAATGTGAAAAATACAATTGTTTTTGGAGCGCATACATATGCGCATAATCCGAATCTACTCCCGAAAAATGCAATTATTTATAATTTAGAACAGCTATATGAAGGAAGTCCTTATGCGCATCCTCTTTATTTAATGTTATTAAAAGATAAGGAAATTTGGGATTATAGTAAACAAAATATAGAATGGTTAAAACAAAAAGGAGTAGGAAAAGGAATAAAACATGTGGAAATGAACTATGCCCCAACTCTAGAAATAAAAAAAGATGCATTTGATGAAGAGTTAACTGAAGACATTGATATACTGTTTATAGGTGCTCTTAACCCAAGGCGACAAGCTATTTTAGATCAATTAAAAGTAGTTGCCCCGAATTTAAATATTGTTTTTAAAAATAATGCGTGGGGAATAGTTAGAAATGAGTTAATTGCTAGGTCTAAACTTATATTAAATATTCATTTTTACTTATCGGGTATTCTTGAAACTCCTCGAGTTTCTTATGCAGTGGCAAATAAGAAATTTATTATCTCTGAAAATAGTAATCCCGAGGACGAGATAGAGTGGCCGGGAATAGTGTTTACTCCGTATGAAAAAATAATAGAAAACGTTATGAAATATATAGAATTACCAGAAGAACGTATTAAATTAGCAGAAAAAGCGTATAACCATTTTGAAGCAAAAAGAAGCATAGACATACTGAGCGATAAAGGGGAAGAAAAGTAATTGTGAAGAACTCATACTTTCGTATGAGTTTTTTTTTCATCTATCATACTATTTTATCAAGCTAGTTCCCTCTTTATATTGTGTTTTGTATAGAAATTTCTGATAATATATAAGTATAACTGAAAAATAAAGGAGAGAAATAATTATGAAACTAGTCGTTATTAACGGTACGCCAAGAAAATTCGGTAGAACTCGTGTGGTGGCAAAATATATTGCTGATCAATTTGAAGGGGAGTTATACGATTTATCAGTAGAGGAACTGCCTTTATATAACGGGGAAGAATCACAGCGTGAATTAGAAGCGGTAAAAAAATTAAAGGCATTAGTGAAAACTGCAGACGGTGTAGTACTATGTACACCAGAATATCATAATGCGATGAGCGGAGCGCTGAAAAACTCGTTAGATTACTTAAGTAGTGGTGAGTTCATCCATAAACCTGTCGCATTACTGGCTGTTGCAGGGGGCGGTAAAGGAGGAATTAACGCATTAAATAGTATGCGAACTGTTGCTAGAGGGGTATACGCAAATGCCATCCCAAAACAAGTTGTACTTGATGGACTTCATGTACAAGACGGTGAACTGGGAGAAGATGCAAAACCATTAATTCATGATTTAGTTAAAGAATTAAAAGCATATATGAGCGTATATAAAGAGGTGAAAAAACAACTAGGAGTTGAGTGATATGCCATCTCTGTATAAAGATTCACGCTTGTATTTCATTCTAGGGGCCAATAGTTTATCAGCTATTGGTTCCGGTATTGTTATGATAACGATTCCGTGGTTGTTAATTAAAGAGAGTGGAGGAGAGACAACGTTTGGTTATGTCTCCATCATCGCAACTCTTATTATGTTTTTATTAACACCGTTTATCGGGCAGAGTATTGATCGTTTTTCAAGAAAATCTTTATTATTATGTAATGAAGGTATTGGGATAGTTGTTATAGGGATGATGGCTATATGGGGATTTACTGGGCAACCTTATCATTCTATTCACTATATTCTTATATATATAGCAGGGTCATTTTACTATTTATTATTTTATCCTACAATATTTGCGTTTAACCAAGAGATATTTCAAGCAGAACATTATAAAAATTTAAGTGGAACAATGGAAATACAAGGACAGTTAACTCAAGTTATTTCAGGAGCGGCTGCTAGCTTCCTAATTGAAATCATTTCTTTAAAATGGATCTTGTTAGTAGATATGTTAACTTTTGCCGGAGCTTTCATCCTTTTCTTATGTATACCGTACGTAAAGAAAAAGGAAGTGAAAAGGAAAGTAACATTTAAGAAGCAATTATTCGAAGGGATTCACTTTATGCAAAAGCGTCCTAGGTTATTTTGGTTTTTACTTGCGACTTATATGCCGTTTATCGGTGTTATGATGGCAAATTATTTAATCCCGGTATATATTTCAGATATATTAAAAGCCAGTGCCTCTGTATACGCGATAGAAGGTATGATGTATGGTGTGGGAGCGGTTCTTGCGGGAATAAGTATTCCAATTATGATGAAATATATCAAAATAGAAATTTCAATCGTCATGACGATGTTCCTATATGTAATTTCAATTACCGTAATGATTATTGAACCTTCCGTAATGTTGTTATATGGACTTGCAATTTTTCATGCAATTGGAAATGCGGGTACAAGAGTGGCGAGAAATGTATTAATGATGGAGGAAATTCCAAACGAAGTAATGGGACGTGTAGACAGCTTATTTCGATTAATCGGTACAGGAATACGAATTGTATTATTAATGCTGTTTACAGCTGGTGTATCTAAAGCTGGGGTAATGCTCCCGTTTTACGTACTTAGCTGTATATTGATTCTATCATTAGGAATTGCTCTTTATTATGTATATTCACAACGTAAAGTAGGGACGAACGTTTCTAATAAATCAATTGTTTAAAAAAAACTTCTGCCTTCCAAGCTTTTTCTATCATGCCTTTCGAGAGAACTCCCACCTCTAAACGTAAGTGAAGATGGGGGTCCTCTCGAAAGAAATATTTTATTTTCAAGAAAAACCAGAAACATACGTTCTGTTTTTGCTATAATATCCTTAACAAGGAGGTGAATAAAATGACAAAGGAAAATCCATCAAACTATAAAACTCTTCAAATCTGGATTAAAAAAGGGCATCGTATGTATTCTTATTTTCAAGAATGTTGTCATAACGCTAAGAATATGTACAACACCACAAACTTTTATATACGCCAGGTGTACACTGGATTAACACAAGAAAAAGAGTTGCAGCCTTTGCAAAAAGAAGTTCTGGATAATATTCATAAAAATATTGGTAAGATGAATGACACACAACTTCTTGCCTATCAGAAGAAATTGGAAAAAGAGAAATTAAAACCTAAAGAAGAACAGAAAGAGATTACATGTAATTTGTTTTCAGAACCTAATTTTGAAAACCCTTATGTAGATTACAACTTTCTAGATGCACTATTTAAGGCTATGATTCAAAATGATTATCGAGCTTTGCCTACGCAATGTAGCCAGTCAATCATGAAAGGTTTGTTCCAAAATTGGAAATCTTTTTTTGCTAGTTTAAAAGACTATAAAAAGAATCCAAACAAATATGCTGGAATGCCTAGGATTCCAAAGTATATTCGTTCTTCTGAAAAAGAGATTCTGTATACAAACCAAGATTGCATCATTAAAAACAGTAGATTTTTAAAGTTTCCAAAGACGAAATTGCAATTAAATATTGGGAAACTAGGTTTCACTGAAGGTAAACTGAAACAAGTTCGTGTGATTCCAAAATACAATGAATATGTAGTGGAATTGGTGATTGATGTTCCTTCTGAACAACAAATTATTGAAGAGAATGCTCGTTATATGAGTATTGATTTAGGGATTGATAACCTTGCAACCATCGTAACAAACACAGGTATGAAACCTGTCCTTGTTAAGGGCAAACATGTCAAAAGCATAAATCAATATTACAATAAAATGAAGATTCATTTTACAAGCATTCTTAGAAATGGAAAACAAACTAATGAAGGACCTTTTACTTCTAAAAGGATAGAAAAACTTCATCAAAAACGTTACTTGAAAATAAAAGACGTCTTCCATAAAGTTAGTCACCATATCGTGAAACTAGCTCAAGAAGAAGAAGTTTGTAAAATCGTTATTGGTCAAAACAAAAGTTGGAAACAAGAAACGAATATGGGAAAAAGAAATAACCAATCGTTTTGTCATATCCCGCATAATTTACTGATTCAAATGATTACATACAAAGCAAATGCTGTAGGCATTCAAGTTGTTGTAACTGAAGAATCATATACATCGAAGGCAAGTTTTCTGGATAACGACTTCATTCCAACGTTTGGAGAAAATGACCAAAATACAACTTTTTCAGGAAAACGAATAGAGCGCGGCATATATCGTTCAGCAAATAAAACTTTAATTAATGCAGATGTAAATGCTGCGGCTAACATTTTACGAAAAGTAATCCCAAATGCATGGACAAATGGGATAGAGGGGTTAGGCGTGAAACAGCTCGCTAATGTGTTAACTCCCCTGACGTTAATCGTCCGTTAGGTTGAAACGTTAGAAACCCCCACTTCAAGCTTTGCTAAGTGGGGGAGTGTTCATATAATAAAAAGAAAGGGAGTGTAAACGTATATATGAACAAATGGATATTACTTATAATCTTATTATTACCTCTACTATACATCCTTTATATGACGTTTCGAATGAAGAATGTTGCTCGTGAAAAATTGAGTAAGCACTCTCCGTACGTTCTTATATTAGGCGCAAAGTTATTTGGAGATAGACCGTCTTTATCTCTTCAAAACCGTTTGGATGTAGCGTTGGAATATTTATATTCCCATCCTGAAGCGAAAGTAATTGTTTCAGGTGGTCAAGGAGAAGATGAAGATATACCGGAAGCTCATAGTATGAGAAACTATTTAATGGTACATGGTATAGATGAGAATCGTATTTTAATGGAAGATCAATCTACAAATACGTATGAGAATTTAAAGTTTAGTATGGATTTATATGATGTGAAACATGCGGTAGTTGTAAGTAATACGTATCATTTGTATAGGACCAAAATAATTGCAAAGCGTTTAGGCATGAAGATGGAGGCACTAGCTGCTGAAACACCAATGCGCTCTAAGAAAAAAATGTATGTACGTGAATATGTTGCAATAATGAAAACGATATTGTTCGACCGTTAGAGCTCAAATTTGAGCTCTTTTTTAATTATAAAGCGTATCATTTGAAATGAATGCCGTATTCCATCAAAATAAAGGAAACAACATTAAAGGAGTTGTATTTGTGATTCAATTTAATCATGTGTCAAAAGCGTATGAAGATGGCATGAAAGCAGTGGATTCATTGCATTTAGAAATTAAAAAGGGAGAATTTTTTGTTCTCATTGGTCCGAGTGGTTGCGGGAAAACAACGACAATGAAAATGATTAACCGTTTAATTGAAACGACTGAAGGATCTATTTTAATCGATGGAAAAGATATTCAACAATATAATATTAATGAATTGCGTTGGAATATAGGATACGTATTGCAGCAAATCGCTTTGTTTCCGCATATGACAATTGCAGAAAATATTGCAGTTGTTCCTGAAATGAGAAAATGGAGCAAAGAAAAAATAAAAGCTCGTGTCGATGAGTTGCTACAGATGGTCGGGCTAGATCCAGACGTATATCGCGATCGCATGCCTGATGAATTGTCAGGAGGGCAAAAGCAGCGCGTTGGTGTCGTAAGGGCATTAGCCGCAAACCCGAAAATCGTTCTTATGGATGAACCGTTTAGTGCGTTAGATCCATTAAGTAGGGAACAGCTTCAGAAGGATATCGTACAATTGCAAAAAAAGATTCAAAAAACAATTGTATTCGTAACACATGATATGCAAGAAGCATTATCACTTGGAGATCGTATTTGTATTATGAAAGAAGGAAAAGTAGTTCAATTAGATACACCAGAAGGTATTATACATAATCCGAAAAATGAGTTTGTAGAAGAGTTCATTGGAAATCGTGGACAACCTTGGTATGAGGGGAAAAGTATAGAAGATGTATTGCCACTTGATGAAAGTATACGGGTAGAAGGGGATGCATTATCATTGCATTCTTCTTTACAAGAAGCATTAGTTCGTGTACGAGCTGACGAAGTCGTTCCAGTTGAAGAAAATGGTCAATATGTTGGAGCTTTAACAAGTCGTCATATTGTTAATTACATTGTTGAACAAATGAAGGAAAGAGGCTAAACAGTGACTGATTTTATACAAACGTTCCAAGAGCGAAAAATAGAATTACTAACTGCATTAAGTGAGCATTTACAAATATCGCTTATTTCACTATTTTTTGCAGTAATTATTGCGGTGCCACTTGGCATTTTATTAACGAGAAAACAACGAATGGCTGAATTTATAATAGGAACTTCTGCGGTTATGCAGACAGTGCCATCACTTGCATTACTCGGACTTTTAATTCCGTTAGTAGGAATTGGAAAGCTCCCAGCCATTATTGCATTAGTTGTGTATGCACTATTACCTATTTTACGAAACACATATACAGGAATAAGGGAGTTAGATGAATCTTTAATCGAAGCAGCGAGAGCTATGGGGATGAATAGCTGGAGAAGACTGTGGAAGGTAGAGCTTCCTCTTGCATTACCAATTATTATGGCCGGTATTCGTACGGCGATGGTATTAATTGTTGGAACAGCTACATTAGCAGCTCTTATAGGTGCTGGTGGGCTCGGAAAACTCATATTACTTGGTATCGATCGAAATGATCATGCGCTTATCATTTTAGGGGCCGTACCAGCCGCGTTACTCGCTTTATTCTTTGATGTAGTACTTCGAGTGCTTGAGAGTCCAAAACGCTCTTCTAAGCGTATTATATTGACGATATGTATTACTTGTATAATGATTGCTTCTCCCTTTCTTTGGAACACACAAAAGAAAGATATTGTTATTGCCGGAAAACTTGGATCAGAACCTGAAATTTTAATTCAAATGTATAAGCAGCTTATTGAACAGGATACCGATTTACACGTAGAATTAAAACCAGGTCTTGGAAAAACAGCATTTGTATTTGAAGCATTGAAATCAGGAGAAGTAGATATATACCCTGAGTTTTCGGGAACAGCTTTATCTACTTTCGTGAAAGAAGAGCCAAAAAGCACAAATCGGGATGAAGTATATGAGCAAGCTCGCATTGGAATGGAAAAGAAATATAATATGGTTATGTTGAAGCCGATGGAGTATAACAATACATATGCACTAGCTATGCCGAAAAAAATAGCAGATCAAAATAATATAAATACAATTTCTGATTTAGGAAAAATGGCACAGGATGCTAAAGTAGGATTCACATTAGAATTTGCTGATCGTGAAGACGGTTATAAAGGAATGCAAAAATTATATAACTATAAGTTTTTAAATGTGAAAACGATGGAACCGAAACTACGTTATAGTGCAATTCAATCAGGGGATGTTAACGTAATCGATGCATATTCAACTGATAGTGAACTTGAGCAGTATGGACTGAAAGTGCTAAAAGATGATAAAGGGTTATTCCCACCGTACCAAGGTGCACCATTATTAAGAAAAGAGACGTTACAGAAATATCCTGAACTTGAAAAAGTATTAAATACATTATCTGGGAAGATTACAGATGAAGAAATGCGAAAAATGAATTATGAAGTAAATGTGAATGGGAAAAGTAGTGAAGAAGTTGCGAAACAATTTTTACAAAAAGAGAATTTACTTCGTTAATTTTACAAGAAATATACAAATTTATATGTATGAAATGACCGTTCATTACAAAATGAACGGTTTTTTTGTGCATACTTATACATTTTTTCAAAAAAGTATTCCATTTTTCTTCATTTTCTTTTAGAATAAGTAATGTTTTCCTGAAAAAATATAAGAGAAACGTCTATTAGAGAAAAAGGTGACTTTAATAGTTGAACGAACATAACACCTAGAATGACAGATGGGGTGGTACAAATAGAAAAGAAGTTAGGGTTTTTTCCATTAATTGCATTAGTAGTCGGAACGATGGTTGGTGGCGGTGTTTTTAGTTTACCGCATGATTTAGCAGTAGGAGCGAATAGCGGCTCTATAATAATTGGTTGGTGTATTACAGCGATGGGAATGATTCCACTCGCGCTCGTATATCAAACGTTAGCAAGACAAAAACCGGAGCTTGAGGGCGGAATTTATAGTTATGCACGTGCTGGTTTCGGAGAATATATCGGATTTAACAGTGCTTGGGGATATTGGCTAGCAGGAATTTTAGGAAACGTTGCAACAATCATGTTACTGTTTAGTACATTAGGTTATTTCTTCCCCATTTTTAAAGGTGGAAATAATGTTGCGTCTATCGTTGGTGCATCACTTTTATTATGGACACTTCATTTTCTAATTTTATTTGGAATTCGTGAAGCATCTATTATGAATGTTATTGCAACGATAGGGAAATTAGTTCCAATCGTATTATTTATTGTTGTAATGGTAACAGCGTTTCGCTGGGATACATTTACACATGATTTTTGGGGAGAAGGAACTATATCAGTTTCCTCTATACTTGGTCAGGTGAAAAATACAATGCTTGTAACTCTTTGGGTTTTCATTGGGGTTGAAGGAGCGGTTGTATTATCTGGTAGAGCGAAAAATAGCCGAGATGTTGGTAAAGCGACAGTACTTGGACTTATTTTAGTAATGTCTATTTATATTTTAATTTCTGTCTTGTCTATGGGAGCGATGACAAGAGGAGAGCTTTCCGTGTTAGAAACCCCGTCAATGGGACATGTATTAGAACATGTTGTTGGGACATGGGGCGCCGTTGCGATTAACATTGGGTTAGTTGCTTCACTTGTAGGTACATTAATAGGCTGGTTTTTACTTGTTTCTGAAATTTCCCACGTAGCAGGAAAAGATGGCGTGTTTCCGAAAGTCTTTACGAAAACAAATAAAAAACAAACGCCTCATATGGCATTATGGATTTCAAATGGCGTTGCCCAAATTATATTTATAATCGTTCTGTTTTCAGAATCAACATATCAAATTATGTATTTTATTGCTTCAACATCAATTTTAGTACCATATTTATTATCAGCGTTATTCCAATTTAAATTAGTTATTACAAACGAACTAAAAGATGCAAAAGTAAAAAACGGCTCGTTAGCTTTAATTGCTTCTACTTATTCTGTATGGCTTCTATATGCAGCAGGTTTGAAAAATTTATTACTTGTTTCAATCGTGTATGGAATTGGGATTATTGTTTACATGTATGCAAGAAAAGAAAAAGGAAATCGTTGTTTTAAAGGTATTGAGAGATATGTAATGTGGGCAATTGTTATCGCAGCTATCACATCACTTTATATGTTATTAACTGGAAATATAAAAATGTAAAAGTCCTTTTAAATAAAGGGCTTTTTTCTTTGTCTAGAGAATATTTAATACATAAGATATTCAGGAGGGATGAAAATGGAAGAAAAAGAACAGTTAACCAGAATTGTTGATTTAGCGAGTGAAGTAAGGAAAGTATTAGTGCAAGAATCCTTTTTTAATCATCATCCTGAACTACGAGGAGTGATTGAAAATTTAGCGAGTGCTGTAGAGAATTTGGCGGAATTACAGCAAAATACAGATGAAAACGCTGAAGATCGATTACGATATGTACTTGCTAAAATGAAAATTGCTCATAATGCCATTTTACAAGAGAAAAAAGCATTTCCATCTCATTAATATACGTTTTAATTTTGAACCTGGCGGATAACGTCAGGTTTTTTGTTTCTAGTTTTTCATTTCTTTCATACACTAAGAATAGTATGAAAAAAAGAAGGTGACGAAGGTGAGATTACATAAAGCTCTTCAGCCAAGTTTTATAAAAAGAATGTACTATATGAGGTTTATCGGAAAGTTTACAAAAGCAGAGAGAGAGAAGAATGGAGAGAACTTCTTTGTACAATGCCTATCGCCAATACCATTCACGTTACAAGAGCAATTAAAAAATGAACCATCCGTATTTGAAGGTTTATGTAGCAATAAAAAGAATGAAAAAGTCTTTTCGGAATTAAAGAAAAGAAAATTAGAAAAGCAATTGGTTATGTTTCGTCTCTATTATGAAAGAGGACATATATACGTGGAGTTAATTTGTGCAGAAGAACCACGAGAAATGGCCAATGGCTATAAAATGATTCCAGTACCTAAAGTTTCCGAATACAAAAAAGGAGAGTCTTTAGAAAGAAAACTTGGAAATGGCTATTTGTCATTTCTAATACCAAAATATCCGAAAGACTTTGAGCCTCCTGAATTATTGTGGCACGATGGAAGGTTATATGGAAATATATCTTTAAAGTCATCATCAATTAGTTCAATCGCATATTTTGAACAGCAGCGGGAATGTAAGTATATAGACTTAAATGACTGGATGAAGTATGTGGAAATAACGGTAGAAGATCAATTGTATTTTGTAAGCAATCACATGTATGAGCAATTAAAAAAACGAATGACTGAAGAAGGTAAGCATGTAGAAGTAGAGGAAATAAAAGTGCACAAGGATGAATGGGAATGGGATGAGCGTGAATCCGTCTTTTTACAGTATGTAAAAAGTTTTGTACGTAATAAAGGGCTATATTTGGATGAAACGGACATTTATAATTTCCATATAAGTGCGAAAACAAATATGTTGACGATTCTAGGTGGTATACCAGGCGCTGGGAAATCTCGATTTGTGCAAGCTTATGCAGAAGCACTTGGATTACAGTATGGGGAAGAATTGGTTTGGATTCCGATTTCACCATCGTATCAAGAACCACATGATTTACTTGGTTACCTTCACCCAAATGGTACTTTTATTGAAAGTGAAACAAAATTAGTTAGGGCGTTAATGAAGGCAAAAGAAAATCAAAATCAACTATATATAATCGTTTTTGATGAAATGAATATGTCACATATTGAGCATTGGTTTACTCCATTTCTATCTGTTCTTCAACTTGAAAAACAAAACCGTATTCTAAATTTGTATGAAAGTGTACAAGAAAAAGAAAATCCAATTCCATCAACAATTGAAATTGGTGAAAATATTATATTTGTAGGTACAGTAAATTTTGATGAAACAACGAAAGAACTCTCAGATCGATTATTAGATCGGACGAATTTAATAACGTTACAAAAGATTCCGTTTTGTGAGATGTGTATGGAACAAGAGAAAATTGTATTACAACCACCTTTGAAAGTAACTGCAGGAGAATTTCGTATAAGCTGGGTCAGGAATAAAGCGATGATTGAGGTGTTTTCTGAAGAAGAGTTAGAACTATTAGATAAGTTACATGTTGTATTGTCATCACATGATATATCAAAGGGAATTTCATTTCGATGTGCAAACGCAATCGCTACTTACTTGCAAAATATACCGTTCCAAAATAATCATTCCTATATGATCAGTAGAGAAGAGGGATTTGATTTACAAATCAAGCAACGTGTATTGACGAAAATAAGAGGTACTGAAATGATGGTTGGGTCTTTACTTTCAGAAGACGTAAAAAGGGGGGCGACATTACTACCTCTTTTGCAATCGCCACTTGCAAACAGAGTATCTACATTTGAACACTCTTTAGCATATATAAGAGAAAAGCGTAGAGAACTGGAGCTGTATGGCTATGCAAAATGAAGGGCGATATGAAACAGAAATCGTTGATACGAAAGAAACACTCCCTTTTGTACTAAAGTTAATCATTGGAACTGAGGCAAAGGGGGAATATATTTTATTAAATCGTCTTTGTACAACTACTACAGCATTAGTTCAATGTATTTATAAAGTACAAGAATTAAAACCAATTAGATTGCATTACCATTATGAAAGTCCAATGAATATTACTTTTATATGGAATAAAGTATATGAGGGACAGAAAAATATAAAAGAGTCAAAATATGAAATAAATGAAAAAAAACAAAAGGTATTAATATATGAACATGGAAAAACGGAATTCTTTTATCCATGGCGTTGTGGATTATATCATTTTGAAGTGAATATAGAAGATAGAACGTATTATGGTGCATTTCAAATCGTTCCCAAAAATTTTTTTGATGATCAATTTGAAATGATTCAAAACTATGTAAAGTCAATTTTGAATGAGTTGATTTTAGATAGAGGTTATTATAAAAAGACTTTCTCTGCACTTAGTGATATTGAAGATTCTTCTTATTTAGTGTTACTTAGAAAGTTGCCGCAAAAAATGAAAAAGATAAAGCAAATTTTTAAGAAAATAGAATCGAGTTCAAAATTTATACATGAATATAAATGGGAAGAAAAAGAGCGGAAAGCAACGAGAAAAGGAGCCATAGTGGCGGAAAGAAAACCGTATGCAAAATATTATAATCGTAAGCTTATAGAACAAAAAAATAGTAAGGAAAATGCATTTCTTAAATTTAAAGCGATGCAATTTTATTTCTATTTACTTGAAGCTGAAAGTTTTTTGCGTCAAACAATTGAAATATTAGAAAGAGCAAAAAGGAAGAAATCAGAAGAATTTCAAGCTGTAAAAACGATTATACAAACAATTGAGCGTAATGGATCAGTGACCGATAGAGAGAAACAAAAATATAAAAATATTCATTTACTAAAAGAGGCGGATTTGCGAAAAAGCTCTATGAAGATACAAGAATATAAAATATTAGCGCACTTTGTACATGAAAGTGTACAATACTTTCAAACTTTAATGCATTCTCCATTTTGGAGAGAAGTTTCCGAAACAGGTAACATGTACTCACATAATTTACCGATACCACATCAACAACTACTACAGCATTTAGATGTACTTCCACAATATACAGAACAATCTCTATCTTTATTATTTGTTTATAAACCAACATTTTTAGTGTATGAATATTACGCTTTTTTTATCGTTATTTCCATGTTAGAGCAAATTGGTTTTGAGGCTAGAAATTCCATTCGTGAACAAATTCAAGAACATTTTTATGTAGATGGATTACAGGATGGAACGACAGTAGTTTTACACCGAGATGATATTAGAGTACATGTCGCATTTAATGATTTAATTGAAACTCATCCCCTTATTGCATTAAGTAAAGGGAGTAATTTTTATAATGGAGAAGATACGAAGAAGCCAGACATTCGCTTAGACTGTTATGTAAAGGAAGAAGGAAAATACGTATATCAATCTTCTATTATTATTGAAGTGAAGTATAGCCCAATGTACAACATTTTTCAGCACGTTGGAAATACGAAGGCAACTGAGCAAATGTATAAGTACTGGTCTATAAAATATGTAGAAGAACAGAATGGAAAGAGAGTCTATTATCGAAGGGCCATTTATGAAGTTATTTGTGTATATCCAGGAAGTCATATGCATAGTAAAAAAATTGAGTCTGGATGTGGTGTGTTCTTGCAATTATATCCATATAAAACGAAACAAGGGGAAGAGAAATTAGCCGGAAAACATGGAATGGTACAAATTTTTGAGAAGTGGTTAAAAAGCATGAAGAAGTAAAAAAATCCTTTTTTATAAAGGATTTTTTTAGATTAAGAAGAAATATATGCTGTATGGAAGACAGCTTTATACGATTTGAATTTGAAAGTAATATAAATATATTGTTAGAAGAACGGTACATGAGGGATAAAAGACGATTAAGATGGAATTTAATTCGTTTTGCAGAATATAATAAGTCATAAATATTTTTAGTTGCATACGAAGATTTGTTCTTATATGATAGATAGTGAAAGCGTTATCAAAAACAGAGCGGCGATGGGAAAGGCGGGTAAATATGTTCCAGCGTGTTCAAACAAAAGAAGAACATTTTTGGTTCGAGCAACTATGGGGAGATTTTTGTGAAGAAAGAAACTTAATGTTCGTAGAACGTAATTTAAATCCATCACGATTTTTATTAATAGAAGATGAACATCATATTGGTACAGTAGAATGTATTAAGTATACGGAACCAGAGCAATCGAATTCTGAGTTTTTCTATCCGTTTTCTAAAAATGATTTAGTGAAAGATTTGAAAAATGTGTATGAAATAGGCAAGTTGAGTATTGCGAAAACGTCTCGTGGGAGAGGACACTTCAAAAGACTAACAGCTATTTTATTTATGCATGCATTAGAAACGAAAGCAGAATGGTATATTGCAGCAGTGACAAAAAGAATGTATATGTATTTATTAACACTCGGTTTCCCAATTGAACCGGTAGATAAGCCATTTCAGTTTCATGATACTTTACAAGGTGTACCAGTGCGAATTCATGCCCGAAAAGGGGCTACGCATTTGTATTCTTTAAAAGAATTTCGAGATGTGATTCAAGGGAATGCTCATGCACAGGCATTAATCGCAGAATACAGTAAGAATATTATGTTAACAAAATAAAGCGAAATGAATATGTATAATAAAGAGAATACTATTTTAATATGAAGTCATTCTTCATGAAAAAAGACCCTTATTATTTTAATAAGGGTCTAAAAATTATAATCCAAATATACTAAAAATCATTTTGCGGCGCTTCGGCTTCTTTTCTCGTTCATATGTTGGTTTTGAATCGGGAGTAATATATATTGGTTCTTCTTTCTTCAGGGAAGCTTCTAGCTTTTGAATTCGCTCTAACATTTCTTCCATTTCACGGCGATGTTGTAAAAGTTGGTACGTAACAACATCATTTGCCTTATCTTGCATTTGTTCTTCCATTCGATCTAGCCTTCGCGTAATAGTGTTTAATTGAGCTGCTAATTGCTCAAATTCATGTGATGATTTGTCTTGAACAATTGTATTTACTTGAGTTTTTAATTCTTCAACATCATTTGATGATGTTTTTTGAGTAGGGTGAGAGTTTTGAGACTGCTCTATTTGTGAAAGATGGAATTCTAACATTTGATCTAAATCTTCTTGTGTGAAAATAAAGTGACCATATTTATTTTTTTCTATCGTAAGATTTAATTGTTGTGCAATCCGGACAACAGCCTTTGGGCTAACACCTAATTTTTTTGCGATAAATGGTGTTTTATATTCCAAAATAATCCCTCCTATATATATCCTGTTGAATGATTTCGATCTATGAAGGAAGTTCCCTTCTAGTGTGACAAAAGAAGTGTGGAATCGGCAAAGAAAGTGTTTTTTCACGAAATGAACCTGTGAAGAATATATCGTTTATATAAAATATTTTATCTTAAGATTTAGAACTATTTGACTAAGGGAAATGAATTAGATTATCATAATGATAAATATCTTTTTTATGTATGCATATAATATATAAAAAGGTGGTTGCTAATGTAGAATTTTGTTAGAGTATTAGAATGCTTACTTCACTTGAATAAAATTAAGTAGGAGGTGGCTTCCTTGCTTACAATGTAAGTAAGGAGAAGTATTTGGACATATATAGTATAAGTATAGTGATTGTTTTAATTGCCTTAACGGCATTTTTCGTCGCAGCAGAATTTGCAATTGTTAAAGTGCGAAGTTCACGAATTGACTATTTAATTGCAGAAGGAAATAATCGCGCAACATCTGTCAAAACAGTCATTACAAACTTAGACGAATATTTATCTGCTTGTCAGCTAGGAATAACAGTTACAGCTCTGGGGATTGGGTGGTTTGGTAAACCGGCGTTAAAGCAAATGTTTGACACGCTTTTTGTAAATTTGAACATTTCTACTCAACTAGCAGACATTTTTGCTGTAATTTTAGTGTTTTTGTTTATTACATTTTTACATGTTGTAGTAGGGGAATTGGCCCCAAAAACATTCGCGATTCAAAAAGCTGAACAAGTGAGTTTGTTTGTTGCTAAACCGTTAATTTTCTTTTATCGTATGGCGTTTCCATTTATTTGGCTATTAAATGGATCAGCCCGAATTATTACGAAGTTGTTAGGGCTGAAACCACCGAAAGGGCACGATGAGGTTCATTCAGAAGAAGAATTACGGTTGTTAGTTTCAGAAAGTTACAAAAATGGAGAGATTAATCAATCTGAATATAAATATGTAAATAAAATTTTTGAATTTGATGATCGTATAGCGAAAGAAATAATGGTACCCCGAACTGAGATGCATATTATAAGTAAAGAAATGCCTGCTGAAGAAGCTTTGCAAAAAATGTCTCGGGAAAAATATACGAGATATCCAGTTGTAGATGGGGACAAAGATCACGTAATAGGCTTTGTAAATTTTAAAGATATTTTCACAGATTTTGTGCAGCATAATGCAGTAAGTAATAAGAAAGTAGAGCAATATATTAGGCCAATCATTTTAGTTATCGACTCTATCCCAATACACGACTTATTTTTAAAAATGCAAAAAGAAAGAACGCATATTGCTATATTGATAGATGAATATGGTGGTACGTCTGGACTTGTTACAGTTGAAGACATTTTAGAAGAAATAGTGGGAGATATTCAAGATGAGTTTGATACGGATGAACAGCCAGAAATTCAACAAGTTAGTGAAACGAAAACAATACTAGAGGGAAAAGTACTTGTTAGTGAAGTGAATACGTTATTAGGTTTAACAATTGATGATAATGGTGTTGATACAATCGGTGGTTGGATTTTAACGAAGAATATAGAAATTGCTGAAGAGGATTTCATTGAAATTGAAAATTATAAGTTTTGTGTAAAAGAATTAGATGGACACTATATAAAGAGATTAGAAGTTACAAAAACTGTAGAATCAATTGTTATTTTAGAAGATGAAAAACAAATTTCATTTCAAGAACAAATTAGTTCGTAGACTCTGCTATATGGCAGGGTTTTTTTGAGCATAATATTTTTGGCAGAATAAGGGCTATGATACAATAGCATAAGCCAGACCTTTCACTAGGTGAAATGTATTTGTATACATATATTTGGAAGGGGAAGAGTTATGAAAAAGCATTTATATATAAATGGAGATTGGAAGTCTGTAAACACTTATAAACCATTATACGCACCATATTCTGAAGAAACGTTAGCGGAAATTGCACAAGGAACGGAAGAAGATGTACAAGAGGCTGTTACTGCTGCAAAAAATGCAATGAAAAAAATGAATACATTATCTGCATATGATCGTGCGACTATTTTAGAGAAGGTTGCACAAAAAATGGATGAAAGAAGAGAAGAATTTGCAGAGATTATTGCAAAAGAGGCTGCAAAACCAATTCGTGCTGCGAGGGGAGAAGTAGATCGTACCGTTCAGACATACAAATTTGCAGCGGAAGAAGCGAAGCGTATATACGGCGAGACACTGCCACTTGATGCAGCACCTGGTGTAGATGGGCGTATTGCATACACAATACGAAAACCGATAGGGGTTATAGGAGCTATTACACCATTTAATTTCCCATTAAATTTAGTGGCACATAAAGTCGGCCCTGCAATTGCTGCCGGAAATACAGTTGTGTTAAAACCAGCTGATCAAACACCATTATCGTCTTACGCATTAGTTGAATTATTTGAAGAGGCAGGATTGCCAAAAGGAGCTTTAAATATTATTTCTGGTCCCGGTTCAACTGTAGGTGAGGCGATAGTTACAAATGATGATGTTGCTTCCATTACTTTTACGGGAAGTCCGAAAGTTGGAATTGGAATTAAGGCAAAGGCTGGGTTAAAGCGAGTTACGTTGGAACTGGGATCAAATGCTGCTGTTATTATTGATGAAGATGTAGAATTAACAGATGAAGTAATTGAACGTGTAAAATGGGGAGCATATGTAAACAATGGACAAGTTTGTATTTCGGTACAACGTGTTTTTGTACATGAAAAGAGAATGGATGAATTTCTTTCAAAGCTAAAGATAGCGATGGAAACAGTTATTGTTGGTGATCCATTGCTGGAAGAAACGGACGTATCGGCTTTAATTTCGAAAAAAGATGTAGAGCGAATAGAAATGTGGGTGCAAGAAGCTATTAAGGAAGGTGCTACTGTTTTATACGGTGGTAAGAAACGTGATGCAAGGATTTTTGAACCAACTGTATTAACAAATGTTCCAGAGTATGTATCTGTTCAGTGCCAAGAAGTATTTGGTCCACTCATGACAGTAAATACATTTAAAGAATTTGATGAGGCAATTGAGCAAGTAAATCATTCACGTTACGGTCTACAAGCAGGTGTGTTTACAAATAATTTGTTTAAAGCAATGCGTGCAATTGATGAGCTAGAGGTTGGTGGTGTCATGATTAATGATATTCCAACGTTTAGGGTAGATCATATGCCTTACGGTGGTGTTAAGGAAAGTGGTACGGGGCGTGAAGGAATTAAATATGCAATAGAAGAAATGACAGAAATGAAATTAGTGTGTATTAAAAAATAAAGTAGAGCGAGCTTAAATATCCTAATAAAAAACGAGCTGGAAATGTTTACGATTCCATACTCGTTTTTTTATTGTTTGTTTTACGTTTCTCGGAACGATTTAATTTAACCAAGTGTACCTTTTACTTCATTTCTTGTTTGAAAATAGCATCTTCTACATAAATTTGTTCTTTGTCAACAGCAGTGCTATGAGATAATACTAAACCGATTGGTGTTTCTATGCCTTTATTTTGAACAATTGTAAAAGGAACATTTTTTTCATTTGCTAATTTAATGTATTTTGATAAATGTGGGTAAGCAATGCCACCATTTAGGAATATTTGTAATGATTGAGAAGAGCGCATGCTACTAGCTACTTCAGAATATACATTACTTTGCATTACTTGACCGATAGTTAAAGCGATTTCTACACGCTCACGTAACGTAGTTAAATACATATTACGTTCTTCTGGTTTGTTCTGCTTTTGGCCGTAAATGCCTTCTTGGAGATAATCTTCCACATTTTTATTTACCATATTTTTCACACCTTTCATTTTCTATTGTACGAAAGAATGAAGCAGGATGCAAAAAAAAGTCGCATCGAATGTAAAAAACTTTGAATGAAAGGAAGGAAAATGGAATGTATCAATCTAAGCAATTAATAAGGACATTAAAAATTTTATCAACACATATTAACAAAATGTGACAATAATCTATTAACGAATCGCATTTTTTGTGTTAATATTCAAAATATAAAGGGTGTTCGTCGCATGGAAATGGAGGGAATGGGGGTTTTTCCAATCGATAAGGATATTAAAGAAGTATTTTGTTCGCACTTGAAAAACAACAGGCACCAATTCGTTGAGAACTGGAAAAACAAAATGATAATTTCCGATAAAGATCCATTTAAACTAGAAGCAGTTCAAAATGGAGAGGATTTATTAGAGTTAATTATCGAACTTACTATGGAAGAAAAAGATATAGATTATCTTCAGCCATTATGCGAGAAAATTGCTATTGAACGTGCAGGGGCAGATGCGAATATTGGAGACTTTGTTTATAATGCAAATGTGGGAAGAAATGAACTTTTCGAAGCGATGTGTGAATTAGATGTTAGCGCACGTGAATTGAAACCGATTATGGCCCAAATACATACTTGTTTTGATAAATTAATTTATTATACTGTTTTAAAATACTCGGAAATTATATCAAAAAATTTAGAGGAAAAACAGCAATATATTAACGAAACACATAAAGAAAGGCTGACGATTTTAGGGCAAATGTCAGCAAGTTTTGTACATGAATTCCGTAACCCACTCACTTCAATTATGGGATTTGTTAAATTATTAAAGGCAGATCATCCAAGTTTATCTTATTTAGATATTATTTCGCATGAATTAGACCAATTAAATTTTCGTATTTCGCAATTTTTACTCGTATCGAAAAAAGAAATGTGGAATAAATCAGAACAATTTTGGCTTAATGATTTGTTTCAAGATATTATACAGTTCTTATATCCGAGTTTGGTCAATGCAAATGTTTCGATTGAAAAGAATTTACCGTATCCAATTCCACTTGTTGGCTATCGGAGTGAAGTGAGACAAGTATTTTTAAATATATTAATGAACTCAATTGACGCTCTAGAATCAATGAAAGAAGAACGGAAAATTATCATTGATGTATTTGAAGAAGATCAATCGATTCGAATTGTGATAAAAAATAATGGGCCAATGATTCCAGCTGAAAGTGTAGAAATGATTTTCGAACCATTTGTAACTACTAAAAAGTTAGGAACTGGTATTGGATTATTTGTATGTAAACAAATTGTAGAAAAACATAATGGGTCCATCATGTGCCGTTCAGATAACGAATGGACAGAATTTCAAATTGTATTTCAAAAATAAACAGTCTACACCAAATGAATGGTGTAGACTGTTTTAATTCGTAAGTATAACGGCTTCTAATTTAGGATCTTTAGTTGAATAACCTAAAAGTGAAATTGTATATATGATGTTCGGTTCGACTTTGAAATTCGGTATAGTTAGTAAGACGCTGGGATTATCGGCGAGTGAAACTTCAATATCTGCTGTACCAGGACTAACTTCCAAAAAATTTGTTATTTGTTTAAAGAGTACATTTTCAAATAAATGATCTCCACCTTTTAAATCTACATTTACAACAGGGGTATCTGGAGAAAAATGTGCAAAGCGTATTTTTGCTTGACCAGCTGGTAAATGTGTATTATCAAGCATAGGTTGTAATTGTAGATGATTGTCACTATTTATTGCAGCAAAAGTATAAGTGTGATTCCCCATTATTGGTACTAAAGCTGAAAAGATGGGAGTTTCATTTCCAACAGGGACAATATCTATACGGTATTTACCTTGCACTAATGTTAAATAGGGACTAAATTGTTTAAATGAAATATTTTTAATAACCTTTTGCCCGTTTACTAAAATGTCAACCGCAGGTGTATTGGAAGCAGAGTGAAAAAAACGTATGTGTGACGGTAAAGCAGCTTCTTGTGAATCTCTTTTTTCATACGCCTGTACAAGTTTCGTAAGCGCATCGTAATATTTCATATATAGTTCTACATATTTTTTCGGATTTTTAAATTGATAGTAACGAGCGAGCTGTTCGTAACGTGCAGCTTCTTGTCCATATTTTTCGATTTCAGATTGAGACATGAATATTCCTCCTTTGTCATCATTAAAACTATATGCTTAACAAGAAAGAGGTTATGCGAAAAAATTGTTTTTTGAAGGAGAAAAGTTGAAAATTAATAAAGAGTATTGCTTATGGATAATTGTTTTTTAGGCGAAAGAGCCTTATAATTTTCTAGAGTATACAGCAATATATCATCTATGTTGGATGATGATGTACCGATTACAACGTATATTTCGAAATAAAAAACCTTAAGAGCGTATGAAGTAACATATCGAAAACATGTCCAAAAATCCTTAGGAAACTAGGGATTTTTTTAATAATGGGCAAATACACATACAAAGTGATAATTGTCCTACATAAATTATAAAGGAAAGGTAGTTTAAACATAAGGAAAGGAATAAAATATTGGGATGGGGATATCCAAAAAGGAATTGTGAATGGAGTTATGGACGATTTTGTGCTTTACGATGTAGGATGAATTTTGAATTTGTAACATTATTTTTTCTATTTACGTTAGCAAGTGGCAATATTAGCCGATAAAAGAGCGTCGTGCCGAACTGATTAATGTGGTTAATCGGTTCTTTTTTTATTGTATAAAACGGAGGAGAATGTATGTGAAATATAGATTTCTATAAAAATAATTGCTATGCATTTAGTAGGATTAATTGTCGATATTTGTTTGAAAATATGCAATATAAAGTAGGAGAATAGGAAGGAGTTTAAAGGGAGTTTCGTCGAAGTTTACACAATGTCGGCAATTTAGGGAAGCTGATATTATGTTAAGAAAATATGTAGTGAAGCGTTTATTTTATATAAAGGAGGGTTATTGGAGCGTATAGATAAGGGTTGGTCTTCGTTTTAAGTTCTGAATTTTCTGTTTTTGAAATTAATATTTAGCACTCATTTGTATATTTTATAATAGTTTTTTGATAAAATCACTGCTTTCGCAGAGGGTTCTTTTTTATGAAAGAAACGTCAATTTTCTTCATATATATATACAAATTGGAGAAATGGGGGAGCGCTATGCGCGATTACTTAATTAAACCACTTGTTGGTCAGCCGTATCCAATGATTTCACATGGAAAAGGTGTGTATTTGTATGATCAAAACGGAAATAAATATTTTGATGGCTCGTCAGGGGCAATTACGGCAGGTATTGGGCATGGCGTAAAGGAGATTGCAGATGTTATAAAAAAGCAAGCAGAGGAGATTGCTTTCGTTTATAGATCACAGTTTACGAGTGAACCAGCTGAAAAATTAGCGAAGAAATTAAGCGATTTAAGTGTAGGAGATTTGAACTGGAGCTTTTTTGTGAATAGTGGTACGGAAGCAAATGAAACAGCTATGAAAATTGCAATCCAGCATTTTCAAGAGCGAGGTATTCAAGGGAAGCATAAAATTTTGTCACGATGGATGAGTTATCACGGTATTACGATGGGAGCCTTATCAATGTCTGGGCATCCACTGCGCAGACAACGTTTCGTGTCAATTTTAGAAGATTATCCAACTATTCCAGCTCCATATTGTTTTAGATGTCCGGTGCAAAAGGTATATCCAACTTGTCAGCTTGCTTGTGCGACTGAACTAGAAAGATCAATTGAAAGAATTGGTGCAGAACATATCGCAGCTTTTATCGCTGAACCGATTATCGGAGCAGCTGGAGGCGCAGTCGTTCCGCCGAAAGAATATTATAAAGTCATTAAAGATATTTGCAGTCATTACGATATTTTATTTATTGCTGATGAAGTAATGACAGGGCTTGGTCGTACTGGCGCATGGTTTGCGATGGAGCATTGGGGTGTAGAACCGGATATTATGACTCTTGGTAAAGGTTTAGGAGCTGGATATACACCGATGGCAGCGACGATTGTAAGTGACCGTGTTATGGAGCCAATTTTACGTGGATCGCGTTCTGTAATGAGTGGGCATACGTTAAGTGCAAATCCATTATCTGCAGCAACAGCTCTAGCTGTTATTGAATATATGGAGAAACATAATCTACCTGAAAAAACAGCAGAAAAGGGAGAGTATTTAATAAAAGGACTACAGAAAGTTCAGCAACAATCGACAATCATTGCTGATGTGCGCGGAAAAGGGTTGCTGATTGGAGTAGAATTGCAACCGTTTACAAAAGCGTCGGAACTTATTTCGGTTGCAGCTAAAAATGGTCTTCTTTTATACCAAGCTGTTTCAGGGCAAGCAGGAAAAGAAGATAGTGCACTGCTTGTAGCACCGCCGATGACAACTACATATTCCGAGTTAGATGAATTACTTTCAATTTTTGCAAAAAGTGTAGAAGAAATGATGCAAAAAGGAGGGCATAGTATCGCATGACAACTATTACGAATACATTCGATAAATTAAAAGAGATAGAGGAAGTAATTTCTTTGTTCCACGATGATATGACATTAATGTTTGGAGGATTTGGGGGGATTGGATCCCCTCCATCTTTAATACAGGCGATTTTAGAAAAAGGAGTTACAAATTTAAATTTAATAGGAAATGACACGGGATTTCCTGATGTAGGAATCGGTCGTCTTGTTACGAATGAAAGAGTAAAATCATTAATTACTTCACATATTGGTTCAAATCCAAATGCAGGAAGACAGCTAAACGAAGGAAGGTTACAAATCGAGTTTTCTCCTCAAGGAACATTAGCAGAGCGTATTCGCGCTGGTGGTGTAGGACTTGGAGGTGTATTAGTTGATGTAGGTGTTGATACGATTGTAGAAGAGGGAAAACGTACAGTTGAAATGAATGACAAGACATATTTAGTTGAAACAGCATTAACTGCTGAGGTTGCAATTGTATATGCGAAAAAAGCGGATCCGTTTGGTAATCTTGTGTTTGATAAAAGTGCTCGTAATATGAATCCTCACGTAGCTATGGCAGGGGATATAACGATTGTAGAAGCAGAAGAAATAGTTCCACTTGGAAGTTTAGATCCAGAAGAAATTGTTGTCCCAGGAGTATTTGTAAATTATATCGTACCGTCGGAAGGAGTGAATTGGAAATGGGTATGGGCGTAGAAGTGAGAGATAAGATTGCTAGGCGCGCAGCGAAAGAAATACAAAATGGTATGATTGTAAATTTAGGTATTGGTATACCATCGCTTGTACCGAATCATCTTCCTGACGATATAAACGTTATGTTTCATGCGGAAAATGGAATTGTAGGTATGGGACCTACGCCAAGAAAAGGGAATGAAGACGAAAATTTATGTAACGCAGCAGGTTTACCGACTTCTCTAATTACAGGAGCGAGTTATTTTGATAGTTGCACAGCGTTTGGGATGATTCGAAAAGGTTTATTAGACATAACGATTCTTGGTTCATTACAAGTAAGT
The DNA here is from genome assembly GCF_053345335.1 of Bacillus sp. M5A3_1b. Classification (NCBI taxonomy): domain Bacteria; kingdom Bacillati; phylum Bacillota; class Bacilli; order Caryophanales; family Bacillaceae; genus Bacillus; species Bacillus sp. M5A3_1b. The sequence continues at coordinate 447,236 of NZ_JBKEZY010000005.1, forward strand.
GAGAATGGTGATTTAGCGAACTGGATTGTACCAGGAAAACGCGTTCCAGGTATTGGGGGAGCGATGGATTTGGCACAAAAAGCGAAGCGGGTCGTTGTTGTGATGAATCATGTCGATAAGTACGGAAATGCAAAGATTGTTTCGGAGTGTACATTACCATTAACTTCAAAGAAATGTGTAGATGTAATTATTACGGATATGGCAGTTATGGAAGTGACGCAGGGTGGACTCGTTTTACAAGAATTAATGAGTCCATACACAGTGGAAGATATAAAACAACATACAGAAGCTGATTTCAAAATTGGCTCTAACTTACTAGTAATCGAATGAGGGGAGATGTAATATATGGAGCAATTAAAAAAGAAAATTTGTGATTATATCGAGAGTCATGAAGAGGAAAGCATAAAATTTTTAAAACGATTAATTCAAGAAAAAAGCGTATCTGGTGATGAAAGTGGTGCGCAGGCAATTGTGATTGAAAAATTACGTGAGCTAGGTTTAGATCTTGATATTTGGGAACCTTCATTTTCTAAAATAAAAGATCATCCTTATTTTGTATCACCGCGTACAAGTTTTTCAGATAGCCCGAACATAGTGGCAACTTTAAAAGGAAGTGGCGACGGGAAATCTATGATATTAAATGGACATATTGATGTCGTACCAGAAGGAGATGTGAATCAGTGGGACCATCACCCTTATAGTGGTGAGCAAATAGGGAATCGTATATATGGTCGTGGAACAACGGATATGAAAGGCGGCAATGTCGCACTGATGCTTGCGATGGAAGCTATTATTGAATCTGGTATTGAATTAAAAGGAGATATTTATTTCCAAAGTGTAATTGAAGAAGAAAGTGGCGGGGCAGGAACATTAGCGACTATATTACGAGGATATAAAGCAGATGGTGTCATTATTCCAGAACCAACAAATATGAAGTTTTTCCCGAAACAACAAGGGTCCATGTGGTTTCGTCTACATGTGAAAGGCAAAGCAGCACACGGTGGAACGCGTTATGAAGGAGTAAGTGCAATTGAAAAAAGTATGTTTGTTGTAGATCATTTGAGAAAATTGGAAGTGAAGAGAAATGACCGAATTACAGACCCGTTATTTAAAGGAATCCCCATTCCAATTCCAATTAATATTGGGAAAATTGAAGGTGGGAGTTGGCCAAGTTCTGTTCCTGATTCATTAAATTTAGAAGGAAGATGTGGTATTGCGCCGAATGAGACTATAGAGGCAGCAAAAGAAGAGTTCGAGAATTGGATCGCTGAATTAAATAATGTGGACAATTGGTTTGTTGAAAATCCTGTAGAAGTAGAATGGTTTGGAGCGAGATGGGTTCCTGGTGAACTAGAAGAAAATCATGAGTTAATTACGACACTAGAGCATAACTTTGTTGAAATCGAAGGGAATGAACCGATTATTGAAGCATCTCCGTGGGGGACTGATGGAGGTTTATTTACACAAATCTCAGGTGTACCAACGATAGTATTTGGTCCAGGAGAGACGAAAGTAGCACATTATCCAAACGAATATATAGAAGTTGATAAAATGATAGCTGCCGCAAAAATTATTGCATGTACATTACTAGATTGGTGTGAGGTGAAAAAATGAAATACTATGAATCTTTTAGAGAACAGACAAATGGCTATACAGTAGAAGGCGTTTTAGACTATTTTAATAAACGTATTCGAGTAGACCACTACACAGGAAATATTGAGAGGATTATCCAAACAATTGACGAATTAGCAGAGAAGCATTCTTTCACTAAATGTATTATTAAAGGAAAGGGAGAGCATGTTTCTACATGGCTCTCTTTCGGTTTTTTATTGGAAGCAACAATACCGCATTATTTTCAAGGTCACGATGCATACTTCTTCGTGAAATTTATTAATGATGAAAGACGAAATAGTATTCATTGGGCTGAGGAAGATACCATTTTAAGCGGTGTTAAAGCAAAAGAAGTAAAGGAAAAAATAGTACCAGAGAAATTTTTATTAAGAAAAGCGATAGAAGAGGATGCGGAAGAATTAGCGGCTGTCTTTGGAAAAGTATTTGAAGTTTATCCGACTCCTTTAAACGAAGCGAGTTATGTAAAACAAACGATGAAGGAAGACGATACAATATACTATGTGTACGAATTCGAGGGGAAAATAATTAGTACAGCATCTGCAGAAATGAATATAAAAGAAGGAAATGCAGAATTAACGAATTGTGCTACTTTACCCGAATATCGTAAGCATGGGTTTATGAAAAGTTTACTAATTAAGTTAGAAGAAGAACTGCAAGAAAAATCGATTTTCTGCTCCTATACAATTGCTCGATCGCTTTCTTTCGGAATGAATGCGGCCTTTCATCAGTTAGGTTATACGTATACAGGAAGACTGGCGAACAATTGCTACATTTTCGATAAGCTGGAAGATATGAATATATGGGTGAAAGATTTGTCTAAATAGTACGGTATAAAAAATGGAACGGAATCGTCATGCTTATAATCGCATATAGGTATGCCGGAAATTCGGCATGTGATTGCTGAATTTTCGGCAAAAGGGGGGATGACATTGCTAGCAGTTTCGACACAAGAAGTCATTGAAGCGATTTTGGGCAGTATTGATGAGGCTATACACGCAGTAGATGAAAATGGTATTACAATTTTCTATAATACTGTAGCTGCAAAACACGATGGGTCAAAAATTGAAAAAGTGTTAGGAAAACATTTGTTAGAAGCGTTTCCTTCTTTATCTAGGGAAACGAGTACGTTAATGAAAGTGTTAGATACAAAAAAATCAATCGTTCATCAAGTTCAGCATTATCAAAATTTAAATGGGGAAGACATTTGTACAGTAAATACGACGTTACCTATTTTTATAGATGGAAATATTGCTGGGGCTGTTGAAATTGCAAAGGATTATTCCACAGTTCAAAAACTTACGGATACAATTGTAGATTTGCAGTCAAAAATAAAGCGGTCATCTAGAAAAAAAGCAATTAAAAAGCATGTTGCATTTGAGACGATTGTGACGGATGATGCTCGATTTAAACAGACGAAAGAATTAGCACAAAAAGTAGCGCCAACTGATGCAAATGTTTTAATATATGGGGAAACAGGAACAGGGAAAGAGTTATTTGTACAAGCGATTCATGAAGCTTCTAAACGGAAGAACAAGCCATTTATTGCACAAAACTGCGCAGCTTTGCCAGAGTCGCTATTAGAAAGTTTATTGTTCGGAACGACGAAAGGTAGCTATACTGGGGCAATTGAACGAGCGGGATTATTTGAACTTGTAGATGGTGGGACATTGTTTTTAGACGAACTGAATTCAATGCCTCTCGATTTACAAGCGAAAATGTTACGTGTATTAGAAGATGGTGTTATTCGTCGAATTGGTGATAATAAGACGAGAAAAGTAGATGTTCGCGTTATTACTGCAATGAATCAGCCACCAGAAATATGTTTAAGAGAGAATAAAATTCGTACTGATTTATATTATCGATTAAATGTCTTTTCATTATATATTCCGCCGCTACGTGAAAGAACTGAGGATGTCTTATTATTAGCGTCTTATTTTTTGAACGAATATAATAAAAGTTATAAAAAAGGTGTACTTCAAATGGATAAGGAAGCGAAAGAAAGACTACAAGCTTATCAATGGCCTGGCAATGTTCGTGAGCTAAAACATACGATTGAACATGCTGTCATTATTGCAGAAGGGGATACACTAACAGCCAATTGTTTACCGCGTACATTTCGGAAAGAGAATCTGCCAAAGAATAAGAGCATATTGCCACTTAGAGAAGCACTTCATCAAACGGAAAAGGAATTAATAGATCAAGCGTTAATTGAAACGGAAGGGAATATATTACAAGCTGCAAAAATGTTAGGTATCCCTCGCCAAACGCTTCAATATAAATTGAGTAAGTACGACAAAACCGCCGAATAATTGGCGGTTTTTGTGTGTTTGCACCAATAAAAGAGCGTTTACATATATAAAAAGTAATGAATATGATAGTATGTATGGATTTTATACAGTGCTTACAAATATTTTTTCGTTTATGTAATAGCGTTCACCGTACATTTACTTATCAATAATGTAAAGTTGGCATAACTATTGCTTATATAAAGGATGAGCGTATAAAAAGGGGGAATAGCAATGTTACATGATGTATACAAACCAAATCGTCACTGGAAGGATATCGAGTTGTGGAAGGATGTTACTGAAGAGCAATGGAATGACTGGGTTTGGCAATTAACGAATACGATCAAAACTTTGGATGACTTAAAGAAAGTGATCAATTTAATACCTGAAGAAGAAGAAGGTGTTAAAATTTCAACAAAAACGATCCCGTTAAATATTACACCGTACTATGCTTGGCTAATGAATCCTGATGACCCACGCTGTCCGATTCGGATGCAATCTGTACCGATCTCGGAAGAGTTATATAAAACAAAATATGATTTAGAAGATCCGCTTCATGAAGATGAAGATTCACCAGTTCCAGGGCTAACACATCGTTATCCAGACCGCGTATTGTTCTTAGTAACGAATCAATGTTCTATGTATTGTCGTTATTGTACACGCCGTCGTTTTAGTGGACAAATTGGAATGGGTGTGCCTAAGAAACAATTAGATGATGCAATTGGTTACATTCGTGATACACCACAAGTACGAGATGTATTAATTTCTGGTGGTGACGGTCTTCTTATTAACGATAAAATTTTAGAATATGTATTAAAAAATTTACGAGAGATTCCGCATGTCGAGATTATTCGTATCGGAACGAGAGCGCCGGTAGTATTCCCGCAGCGTATTACAGAAAACTTATGTAATATTATTAAAAAATACCATCCAGTATGGTTAAATACACATTTCAATACTTCTATTGAAATTACAGAGGAATCGAAAAAAGCATGTGAAATGCTAGCGAATGCTGGTGTTCCAGTTGGAAACCAAGCAGTAATTTTAGCTGGTATTAACGACAGCGTTCCAATTATGAAAAAACTTATGCATGACTTAGTAAAAATCCGTGTACGTCCATACTATATTTATCAATGTGACTTATCTGAAGGTATTGGTCATTTCCGTGCACCAGTATCTAAAGGTCTTGAAATTATTGAAGGTTTACGCGGTCATACATCTGGTTATGCGGTTCCAACATTCGTTGTAGATGCACCAGGAGGCGGCGGGAAAATTGCGCTTCAACCAAACTATTTAATTTCGCAAAGTGCAGATAAAGTTGTGCTTCGTAACTTTGAAGGTGTTATTACAACGTATCCAGAGCCAGAGAGTTATATCCCAGGAAGAGCAGAAGGGTACTTTAAAGAAATCTATCCAAACTACGAAGAAAAACGTTCAGATGTTGGTATCGCAGGTCTTATGAGTGATAAGAAATTTAACCTTGTTCCAGACGACTTACAGCGTATGAGCCGTCGTAAAGACTATGAAGATAATGACACTCATGCATCACTAAAAGATAAACGTGATAAGCGTGATCAACTTAAAGATAAAAAGTATCAATCGCAAATGGCTAAATTAGAAGAAAACGACAAAAAAAATGAGGGTGATGCAGTATGAATTGTATGTGGTGTGACAGTACAGAAGCGAAAGAAAGCTTGAATACTGTATATTGGGAATTACCAGATGGTACGAAAGCCATTGAAATCCAAGAGACACCATGCATTTCTTGTTCCTCATGTGGTATGGACTATCAAGCAGATCAAACAGTGAAAGAAATAGAAGATCAATTGTTTCTAATTTATACGAAAGATTTACCAAAACAACTAACATATGAAGAATTAATGGGAAGACCACGTCTATTAAAAAGAAATTATTTCGACTTTTAACCAGCTTTTATGCTGGTTTTTTTCTTTTTTGCCTTGTATAATGTATCCAAGTTAGAAAGGCAGGGAATATTTTTGAAAAAGACATTTTACCACTATATGATGAAGCATCGTGCAGCTTTATTTAGTAATGAAGTATCGAATTTAGCAGAAGCAATGTATGATGATTTAAGCTTTCCAAAGCAATCTGAAGATTATGATGAAATTAGTTCATACTTAGAGTTAAGTGGATTGCTAGAAAGTATGTCTATATTTGATGAAGCTTGGGATTTATACATACAAGAGAGATAAGAACTATATGAAATTTTTGACGTGAAGCTAGTCTATTTGCTAGCTTTTTTTACGTTGTAAATAATTTTTTTATACGGTGATATTTTTTATTGAAAAAATTTATGAATATACGCTTCTGTGATAAGCGTTTTTATGTAGGTTGCATATACTGTTATCAAAATCACGACGTCAAAAAAAGGAGAGATATAGATGGCGAGAAAAAAGCAACCTAAATATAACGTAGGGGACATAGTCGTGATTACGCTATATGGAACCGTTGGTAAAATCACAAATATGAAGGTTTTAGATGGAGTTTACGTTTACGAAGTCAATAATCACGATGGGTTTTACGTAGAGCAAACGTTGCAGCACGTTTCAGAGCAAGATATGAAAAAAGGTGAAACTGAGTGGATTGAATTAAATTATAATTTCACATTTGGTGATCTCGTGCAAGTAACAGGATACGATAAAGATGTGTTTCGAATTGTTGGTTTTCGTACAGAAGTATGGAGATATAAAAATGACGCATGGGAAGATACTATATACGAATTGTCACGAATTACGGATGGTGAATGGTTAGAAGCGGATGAATCAGATTTAACGTTACTTGCCAATGCTCAAACGGCAAATGCAATTTTGAAGAAAATGAAACAAGATAAAGCTGGTATGAATAAATTAGATTTAGGAAAATTAAAGTCAATTAACAACTCAAAAAAAGTGAGTGTTAAGACAAATCGTCAAGAAATCATTGATGGATTACTTGATATTTATAACGATTATCAATTGTTATTCGATACATTTAAAGATGAAGAATATAAAATTGTTATGGATGTTGTTCATAATTATTTAGTTAAATTGACAGAGAAAAAATAGTTAACTAGAAAGAGAGAATGAATTGAACAACAACATATGCAGTATAAGGTATGCCTACAATTATTAAAAAAATAAAAAGCCATTTAATAAGAGAGTCTGCCCATTGATCTTCATGCATGAACTCTTCTTTTGTTTGCCCTACTTCTTGTTCTACCTCATATTGGTATTCCATAATTAAATCCCCCTTTTTGATAGCTTGTACTACCATCGTATGCATCTCGTCCAAAGGATATGACCTATAAAAAAAGAAAAACTATTTTTCTAATCTCATATACATAATTTTGAGATTTTTTCATAAAACAGAAATAAAGGAGTGATGCTCATGAAGGAAATTGAGGTCGTAATTGATACGGAAGAGATTGCGGAGTTTTTTTATGAGCAACTAATTGAAAGAGGGTACGTCCCAAAACGAGAAGAAATTGAAGATCTCGCAGATATTACATTTGAGTATTTATTAGAAAAATGTATGATTGATGAAGTTTTTGATGAAGAGGATGAGTGAAAGTAACGGCGGGCTTAACTCGTCGTTTTTTACTCTTTACAAACTTGTCACAAATATAGTCGGAAATTATTGGTATAATTAAAAGAAAATTTTACTCAAGAGGTGAAGGGATGTTCAAAAAAATTATTGATTCTTTATTAGGTAGGAAAAAAAATCGTTCGTATTCTAGTAGTGATTATCGCCATAGAGGTCGCTCTTATTCAAGTAGCGATTATAAACGACGTTCATCTGGTTATGGGCATCAGCATTATAAAAGAAAACGTAAAAGTCGTAGCTTCTTTTCAAGTAGCTGATGAAATGGCGTCGTATACTAGCTTTATTTGATAGACCACTGCGAAAAAATACAATCGTTGCAGAACGTTATAAAATTGAATCAATAATTGGAATGGGCAGTTATGGGGTTACATATGTCGTTAATGATTTACAAATAAATAGAAATAAAGTCTTAAAACAATTAAGACAGAGTAAACAAAGATATGAGTCTGGTAGAAAATCATTTGAACAAGAGAAAATGATTTTACAAACATTAAATCATCACGCAATTCCTAGTTTATATGATCATTTCGTATGGGAGAAAAAAAGCTTTTTCGTGATGGAATATATGCCTGGTAAAAATTTCGAAGATTATATTTTCTTAGATGGGCATGTATATACAGAACGTGAAGTTTTAAAAATTTTATATGAAATATTAGAAATTGTATCGGTGTTTCATAATAAAGGTATAATTCACCGAGATTTACGCATTCCAAACATATTAATGAAAGAAAACCAAATTAGTATTATTGATTTTGGATTAGCTAAATTGAAGGGTGAGGGTGATGAACGAGCTACAGCTTATGAAGGTGAACAAGCTTTGATGCGAGAAGTTCACTTTCGTAGCGATTTTTATGCGCTTGGTCATTTCTCGTTATTTTTATTATATGCAGGCTATGAATCTAATGAAAAACATGAAAAACCATGGTATGACGAATTAACTTTGGAAAATTATAACCGTGAAATGCTTATGCGAATGTTACAAATAAAAACGCCGTACTATGAGAATGTACAAGATTTAAAAAAAGATATAGCTTTTGCTTTAGAAAGGATGGAGGTTCCGTGTTTCAAAAGTTTTTAGCAAGTGTTGGTATTGGTAATGCAAAAGTAGATACAGTTCTTGAAAAAGATGAGTATATTGTTGGAGAAGAGATACTAGGGAAGGTTCATATAACTGGTGGTTCAGTTAGCCAACAAATTGAAAGCATTTACTTAACATTATCGACGTCGTATGTACGAGAAGTGGATGATAAAAAAGTAACAGCAACATATGATTTAGAGCGAGTTCGTTTAACAGAACCTTTTTCTGTTGAGCCGAATGAAAAAAAAGAAATTCCATTTTCATTTATAATGCCAGTTGAAACCCCGCTTACACTTGGAATGAAAACAGTTTGGGTGCATACAGGTCTTGATATTAAACGAAGTATAGATCCAAGTGATCGTGATTACATTCAAGTGTTGCCCAATGCACTATTAAATAGTGTGTTAGAGAGTGTAAATCAATTAGGTTTTAAAGCGCGTCATATAGAATGTGAAGAATTACCATATCGATTACGTAAGCAAGTTCCGTTTGCACAAGAATTTGAGTTTGTTCCTGTTTCCGGAGAGTATTATGGGAAATTAGATGAACTAGAATTATTAATCTTACCAAGCGTTTACGATCGCCTAGAGATTATTATGGAAGTAGACAGAAAATCTCGCGGATTAGCAGGTTTATTTGCAGAAGCGCTTGATCTTGACGAGAAAGTGATTCGCTTTACAGTAACGAATGAAGATATTCCAACAATGCAAGAAAAAATTAACAATTATATTTTTAAATAAACTATGCATAAAAAAGAAATGGAGAGGAAAACTAAAACAACCGCTCCATTTTTTTGTATAGTGAGGTTATGTATGTGAAACGATATCGACATTTATACTTGTTAAGTTTTACGCTACTCATTTGTTTTGTCGTATTATCACTTTCGTATCATACCGCTTGTATTGAGAAATTTGACAATATAGTCGCGCATTTTATTCAAAGCTTTCGAAACGATTACTTGACAGCTTACTTTACTTGGGTGTCTTTTATCGGTTCCAAAAGAATATATTTTCCGTTACTCATCATTCTTGTAATGTATTTTCTCGTTAGAAAAAAGTTGCTTAGTGCATTACTTCTAACAATTAATTATTATGGATCTCGTTATTTAAACAGTATGCTTAAACTATGGTACGAACGAGCAAGACCTGATGTAACGCAGCTTGTTACTGCAACTGGATATAGTTTTCCGAGCGGTCATACGATGAATGCTACTGCTTTTTTAGGATTTATTGCATACGTCACAATTACTGAAGAACGTATTACATTGCATAAAAAATTGTTGATTATTTTTATAGCGAGCTTTGTTGTATTATCTATTTCAGTTAGCCGAATATATCTTGGCGTTCACTATCCATCTGACATATTAGCAGGATGGGCAGCTGGCGGTAGCTGGCTCGTTTTATGTGTTATATTTCATAAAGCGTTCATTAAAAAAGAACCTATGTCATAATAGGTTCTTTTTCCATTGGTTCAACATGAATGTGTGCATGGTAAATGCCAAACTTTTTCCGAAGCATTGCCTCGATGTTGTCAGTAATACAATGACTTTCACCAACCTCCATACGAGCATCTACCTCGATTGTAATATCAACGTACGTTTGATTCCCGTACATACGCGCGCGAATGTCTACGATGTTTTCCACGCCACCAATATGTTCAATAGCACCAGCGTACTCTTCCATCTTATCTGGATCGATTCCATCCGTTAACATATGAGAAGCTTCTACGAAAATCTCCCATGCAGTTTTACAAATAATAAGGCCGACAATTAAAGCGGCAATAGGATCTAAAATAGGCATTTGGAACTGCGAACCGACAATACCTACTACTGTACCGATACTTACGAGAGCATCTGATAAATTATCCTTTGCAGCGGCTTCTAATGATTTACTTTTTGTTCGTGCTGCAATCTTTTTCGTATACAAATATACAAAGTACATAACGACAGCAGAAAATAAGGCTACCCATGCAGCAAGTACATTAGGCGCTGCTTGTTTCGGATTAAAAAAAGATTGAATGGCGCTAATAACAACTTCTAAACCGACCGTTGCCATAATAAAAGAAGCAACAAGTGATGCAATTTGTTCTGCTCGTGAATGCCCATAAGGATGATCTGGGTCACGAGGTTTACGAGAGATTTTTAGACCAATTAATATCGCTAAAGAAGCACCGATATCCGTTAAGTTATTTAAACCGTCAGCACGTAATGCGCTAGAGAGGGTAATATAACTGATGATAATTTTCATAGAGGATAAAAATATGTAGGCCATAATGCTGACAATAGCACCTTTATCAGCTTCTTTATGAGAAAGAGTATCCATTTTGATCACTCACCTTTCTACAAGGAATTTCTTTCTATAAATAGAGTACCAAACGAAACTCGTGTGGGTCTATACAAACATTGTTGACGTTTTTTAGGTTTTTAAGAAGGGGATAACAAAGTTTCGTTAAGGAAAAATATGTTGTAAAGTGCAAAGTTAGGGTGTGAACGCGATTTGGATCGAGGGGATAGGGAAAAGGATAGATGTATTATGATGAATCCGTATACTACACCGCTCAAAGGTGATTGGGCAAAATAAAAACCCTCTAGAAAATATATTTTAGAGGGTCTTCATCTTAGTATGCTTCTAAAAACTCAGTAACTTGCTCTTCAGTTTTTGCGTTAGCACTATGTAAGTGGCCTAGTTTCTCACCATTTTGATATACAAGTAAACTTGGAATACCCATTACTTGATACTCTTCAGCGATACTTGGGAATTCATCTTTGTTAATAGAATACCATTCAAACTTATTGAACTCTTCCATTACATCTCCGATAAAGTTGTCCATACGCACACAATCTGGGCACCATGTAGTAAAGAACTTAACAACTACTGGCTCCTCACTTGCGATGATGTCTTTGAATTCCTGTTCAGATTTGATTTCTTTCATGTTTTTGTCTCCTCTCAATGTCACACGGATAAGCTAGTATTTTTATGCAAAATCCGCGATTGCAAACATTAGTGTTTTTGAAATAGGTTGTTTGCAAAATCTTCGACTGCTTTTTCTTGTAGGCCTGGTACGACGTGTGAGTAGGTGTCCAATGTGATACCTACTTTTTTATGTCCTAATCGTTCACTTACGATTTTCGGGTGAATACCCTGTTTCAACATTAATGTCGCATGGGTATGCCGTAGATCGTGGAAACGAATATCAGGAACCCCACATTTCTTTATAAGCTTTTTCCAGAGCTGTGTCAAACTTCTGAAATTGCAGGGGTTACCATTATATGTTGGACAAACTAAATCATAATTATTATATCCATCTCCATACCGTGCTTTTTCTTCATTTATCTTCAGTAGGTGTTCTTGAAGAGCCTGCAAAGTAATTTCAGGCAGAACAATTAATCTTTTTCCTGAAGATGTCTTAGGTTCATGAAATTCTTTGGTGATATGAGAGAGGGACCGATTAACCGATAAAGTTCTTCTCTCAAAATCAATATCCTTCCATTGGAGCCCTAAGATTTCACCTTTACGCATTCCGCATGTAATTGCAAGAAGGTATGCAATATAATAACGACTTTCTTTTGCATTCTCTAAAAAAAGAAGAACTTCTTCTTCAGTCCAAGTATTTACCGTTCTCGTATCGGCACCAGCAGTAGGAGGGCTAATGACATCAGCAACATTCTTTTTTACAATTTCATGGCGTACAGCGTAAGATAATGCAGTTCGTACGATTTGATGAATGCTACGAACTGTGACAGGTTTCATAGTTTCGGATAAATCACCATAGAACTTTTCAAGATCCACACCTTTTAATTTTTGCATTGGAATGTTTCCGAGTTTTGGTATAATATGATTGTTAATATGTTTTCGATAGTTATAGTACGTGGTTTCTCGAAGGTTTATCTTTCTAGCTTCAAGATATTGAAGGAAAAATTCGCGTACTCTCATTTTTGTCGGCTTGTGCTTCTTTTTTTGTTTTATACCCAGAAAACCATCTCTGTCTTCTTCCACCTGGCTCTGGATCTGGGCCGATATCTAAAACGAAACTGTACTTACTTCCTCTTTTTATAATATGCCCTTTCACTGTATACACTCCTTCATCTCATCTTGATTCATGTTGTGTAAGTCTAGTTGTAATTTTGCTGCTATGAAAATTACATAGTTGGACATATCAGCGATGGATACATTTTACCATATATGAACAAATTCAGTTATAGGATTTGATTGTCAGTAATTTCTTATTTTGTTCGAAGATTATTGTGATTCATATGTGAAAAACAAAGGGAGGAACGTAATTTGTTTGAGATAAAATAAAGGTTTGATAGAATTTCATTTAAATGTATATTATAATATAATAATTAAAATAGAGTGTAGTGAGTTTATGAATTTTGAATGGATATCTATAGACACAAATTGGCTCGGATTCTGGGGAGGAGTCTTAGGTGGTTTCATTAGCGGTGGGCTTACTTATTTAGGAGTAAGAAAAACAATTAAAAACGAAAGAAAAAGTTTTTTCACTAATAGAATTTGGGAAGAAAAAAAGGACGTTTTAAAAAAATTGATGGAACATTGGATTTGGCTCGTAACTGGTGATAAGACTGGTGAAAACTACCTGGAATTTATGAAAGCACTGAATTCATTATTGATAGTTTTTAGTGATAGTCCAGGTGTTTTAGTAAAATTGGTAGTTTTTCATGATTATGTTAATGTTAAATGTAATGGGAATGCCAATGAATTATTAATAGAATTATTTAAGGCGATGTATGAAGATCTTGATTTGGAGTTTGATGAAAAACTTAAAGACGTTCTCTTAATTACATTTAAATAACTGTATAATTGAAAAAGAGCCAAATGGCTCTTTTTTGTTGTACTCATGTAAACAGAATTGAAATCGTTTTACAGGCAACTACCAAAGTACACACCGTCGCAATCACACTAGCTAACTGTTCTGGGGCATGGATTTTTAACAGTATTTTGTAAACTATTCCAAAAGTAACGCCCATGGCAAGAAACATAACAGCTGCTTGCAAAGCTAATTGGTTGACAGGTGATTGTATAGAACTAAAGTCAATTTGATTCATTCAATATGCCGCTTATAACTATTTATATGTATATTAATATATTTCATTTGAAAATGAAAGTGTATAATCCTACAAAATACCAAAATAGTTAATTTACAGGTGTAGAACATATAAGCTAAAATAATTGTAGATTCCAATTGAGAAGGAGGAAAGGAGCCATGAAAAATACATATGTTAAAGATCCAGGTGGATGGAATTACACTCAAAAGAATAGTGAAGTAGGACCAGGTGGTGGCGCAGGATATACCGGTAAAGGTAGTGAAGCTGCAGTATCATTATATAGATTTGCCCTTACTTACATTGTTTAAAGGCGGTGATTAAAAATATGAGAACATTTTATGTGTACGACAAACAAACAGGAAGATATTTAGAAAATGTGATTATATTCCCTTCATATGACACTAAAACAGATAATGACGGGAATATGATTGAATGGATTCCTGTTTACAAAAACATTCCAGAAAACGCCACAGAAATACCATTACCGCAGCCAAATTGGAAACCTGTATGGGATGGAGAAAAGTGGATTGAAACGATCACGGAAGAAGAATTAGAAGAAATGAATAAGCCGCAACCGCATAAA